>NZ_DIDX01000009.1:0-37391 GCF_002418355.1 Sphingobacterium sp. UBA5789
TAATAATCTTAACTGACTGATAACTTGAAGTATAAAATGAAAACATATATCTACAAATAGTCAAAACAGCCCTTTATTATGCTCCAACAGTCCTTCTTGCTTTCTTCATAACTTATTAATGCCTATACTCAGCAGAAAGATCCTTTATACGGATATTTCTGAAATCTACCGGCTGTCCTTCGCTTTGAAGAGCAATAAACCCACTCTTGAGCAACTGACCGTCAATTTTGAACTTGGGATCATAGCGATTGGCAACTCCACCTCCGATCTGTGGTTTGGAATACTGCAAGACAGTATCGCCCTCAATAATATGTGTAATCAGCGAATCTCCAAGTACAATAAGTTCCGCACTCACCCACTGATCTCCGTCGTACGTCTTAGAAGTAGAATTGAGACAATGTGAAGCAGCGATCTTTCCTTTATATATGACATGCGTTCCGGGGGAACACATATTACCGGTCGGTCTGGGATTTCCATCTCCCAGCCCGCCCAGAAACTGCATCTCCACCGAGATTGGCCAGTCCTGCTCTTTGGGCATGGTCGCCGGATCCTGCGAATGAAACATGACGCCGCTGTTACGTAAGGTATAATCAGGTGCTCCTGGATGAAGCTCACCTACAAACCGGTATTCCAGTTTAAGATGGTAATAGGAATAGGGCGTTTTATAATAAAGGTGGCCATATTGCTCATTAAAATCTCCATACTCATCGTATCGGACCTGGATAGCACCATCCTGAACGCGAAAGGTATGTCCATAATTGACCCCAAAATCATGATGGTGAATCTTGACATTCCAGTCATTGATATCTTTGCCATTGAACAGGGACTTCCATTCCTGTGTCGATGTATCCGTATTTTCTTTGGTTTTCTTTACGGAACAACCTCCGGCCATTAAAAAAGCAGTACATATATAAAGGAATACTTTTCTTTTCATCAGGTTTTGTTTTTATGGAAAGTCCTAAAATACAAAAATACCGGATGTTTCTGCAATAAATAAGGGACTGAAAAACTAATTAGTCCCTTATTATATATATATCATGACAACACCTAATTAAAACCGCTCTCCTTTTTCAAAGGGAGAACGGCTCCCAGTCCTAATTTTTATGCTACTGCGTTTTAAGAGCTTCCTGTAATTTGTCATAGGTAATATCATTACTTGGCCTTGGTGCATCATTGTCCAGAATCTTACCGTCCCGCCCAATAATCACATAACGTGGTATAGCGGAAATGTTGAATGCCTTGGCAAAGTCACTGTTTGTATTCCCCTTTGCAAGCAAATGTATACCTTCGATATGATCTTCCTTGATCGCCTGACGCCACTTGTCTTCGTTATCATCTATACTGATATACAGAAACACTATGTCTTTGTTATCAGCCAGTTTTGCATGCAATTTAGGACTTCCGTTTTTCATCTCATACCGGCAAGGGGAACACCAGCTTGCCCAAAAATCGATGTACACGACTTTACCTGCAAAATCCTTTAAAGAAACTCTCTTTCCATTCAGATCGTCCAGTGCAAAAGGCGGAGGTTCATTTCCTGAAGCTAGTTTTATGGCTTGATCATAAGTATCCTGTAAAGCTGCAAGGTCGTCTTTACTGCCACCATCTTCGACAAATTTAGACAGATAAGACCGATATACTTTTACATCTTTGCTTTTAATAAAAAGATTACTTAACACTGATAGCATGGCAGCACTTCGGACTTTACCAGACAGGTATTTTTTTGACATTTCATATTCCATCTTATACTTCTCTTCTTCGCTCTGTTTACCGGCACTATCCAATTTTCCAGATTCGTAAAGTTGACGGTAGCGTAAGAAAATCGGCAAACTACCCTTCACAAATACTTTGTAAGAAGGATGAGACAGGAGAGCTTCTGAAAATTCGACCTTATCCATCATATCCATATAACCTGAGGGCAGTGATTCGCTCAATTTTTTGTTCTGTCCCCGACTCAACATAATTGGCATTATTATATTCATACTCAGGGCTTGATAATAAAATTTGATTCGCTGATAATCGTAGAAACTTTTGGACACACGGGATTTGTTGGTGTCCAAAAAATTCAGATTGGCTTGATTCATTTCATCATACTGTTCATATAAAATATTCAAAGGAGCTTTTGTTGCATCCACTTTTTTCCAATTTGTACTAAACAGATCCATCAAGTCCTTTAATACCTTTGCATTTTCATGCCCTTTTCCGGAAAAGGAGGTATTATCCTTAAAATCAGTTTTGATCAGTAAGTCATCTCCTGGCTCCAGATACAATGATAGTGACCCTTTAACCGGATTATCAATTGATATCTGGCCATCTACCCCATGATCCAAAGAAGTGGAAAACTCAAATATCCCTCTTTCGTTCGGTTTTAGTTTAATTATTTCCCTGTTCTTATCTTCCAGAACCAGATAAATCGAATCTGCTGCCAATGGTTTCAGATCCAGGCGGAGCATAGTCTTTTTTGTCTGTCCCGATACTATAACGGTACACATACAGAGTACAGCTATTATTATGATTAGTTTTTTCATGTTATCTATTTTTCATTTTTGATTTATCCAGACTTAGTTATCTTCTTAGGAGTAATGTGTTTTCTGTTAAATGGTTCTATAGTATTTCTGTGATTGTGTGCGTCACTATATTTTCACCATTCTTTTTTATGGATTTTGTTCTGTCCCTGGATTTGTATTAATAGTGTAAAGCGGAAGACGAAAGGTCAGTCTTTCCGGTTTTAAGGGGAAGGCCATGGACTCTACGATTTTGCCGTTCGCATCATACACATAATGCATCATACCCACTGTCGATTTGTAGGTCTCATCAACCGATAGCCTGCGCATATCCCACCAACGCTCCCCGGTAACAGCGTACTCCCGGATTCTTTCATCCAGAATGTACTTCGTAAGCGACACTTTGTCCGATGCAATATCTGCAGGAATTTTTTCCGCATCTGCGACGGTAATTTTCATTCTTTTTTTTCGGAAAGCCTCCAGATCTTTGACCGCATTGAGCAGATCTCCTGTCCGTGACTCACATTCGGCCTTCAACAAGATAATATCCGGCACATTTATACCCATATTATTGTACCGTCCATAAGCACGCATCATATTAAGCGGATAAACCACACCGGTTGACCGGAAGGGTAATCTGGTAAAAAAATTGAGCCGCAAATCTCCCTGGTCAAACAAGCCTGCTGTCCGGGGACTGACCGGAATACCGGAATAAAAATAGCTATAGAAATTTAAAAATTTCTTGAGATAGACGACTTCTTCATCCACATTCTGATTAAGCCGATTGGGACCAGTAATCGGATTTACAGGAAAGAAAGCACCTCCGGGAATAAAGACGGTATTAAAATCATACAACCGCACCGGTATAATGGCATTCGAAAATTTAGCGATAGCTGAGCTAAATAAAGGCAGAGCTTTGTCAAACTGCTGCATATTCATATACACTTTTCCGAGTATAGACTCTGCTGCAGACTGAGACATGCGATATCTGCTGACAATCCGGGGTGACAACAGAGGAATCGCTTCGGTCAGGTCAGCTATGATCTGATCGTAGGCTTCCTTTACCGTACTCCGTTTAAAAACAGTCTGTGTCACATCTGCCGTTTTGATCAGAAAAATGCCAGGATCTGATGCTGCCGTGGCTGCAGTATAGGGCTTACCATAATAGTTGACCAGCATAAAATAGACCCAGGCTCTGCAGGCCAAAGCTTCTGCATGGATGGTTTTTTTTTGTGTATCACTACCCTCTTTGGAATCCATCACCTCATTGATAATCTTATTGTAGCTGTACAATTGCCTTTGTAATTGACTCAACTCTGAAAAGTTTTCATCAGGAAGATATATATCATCCTGATACTCAAATGCTTTCCGATCATTAACACTACCTATTCCGCCTTCCGGATTATACAATGGCTGATAACCAGCCAGTTCATCAGACATGACGATATGCGAGGCTCTCGCAATCACTCCAAGGACCTGATCATTCAGTAATAGTTCGTAATCTGAAGTTTTGCTGGCAATAACAGCACCCTTAGGCTCTACTTCCAGAAAATCTTTGCTACAGGCAGAAAAAACGGTTATCAGCATTGTTAGCCGCGCCATTCTGATTATGTGCTTTATAAATATCATAGCTTTATATTTTTAAAAAGTTAAATGAACCCCTAAATTAACTGCGTTTTGCCCCGCTGGTATATTCCTCGAGCCATAGCGTCCTTCCTGAAATTCGGGGTCGATGCCAAATTTGTTGGCTTTCCACAGCATAATATTGGTCATGCCCCCCCGTACAGTCAAGCCTTCTATTTTACATCTTCCCGTAACCGATCGCGGAAATGTATAACTCAATGTCAGATCCCGGATCTTGATATAAGAAGCGGACTCTACATTCCGGTTACTATATCTATAATAATCCGTACTCCTGCTTGCATCCTTACCTATTGTTGTAAATCCCGGGATATCTGTTATCTTTTCATCCCCGGGCTGCTGCCAGCGGTTTGCAAAATCTGCATGCAGATTCCCGGCCTGAAAACTCTGACTTGCGATAAAACCGGCTCCCTTAGGACGCTCTGAATATACCGTATTTACATCCCGAAACATGACATGCCCCAGATTGTAAATCATATTGACATTCAGAGAAAGACCTTTATAGCCAACAGTATTGGACAGGCCGCCATTCCATACCGGCTGGAATACGCCCATAAACAAGACGTCCTTTGCCATCGGAATCTCTGTTCCTTCCATACCCAAGTATGCCTTGCCATCCGAAAGCCTGACTAAAGGATTTCCTTCCGCATTCAATCCCGCATAATTATAGGCAAAAGCAGAAAAAGCAGGGAAATACTGTAAATACTGTGTTCTCATTTTGTCTTTTGCGGTAACGACTTCGAAGAATAAATTTACTTTGCTGACTTTATTTTTATTGTAGGACAGGGTCAGCGAACTATTCCACTGAAAATCACCTGTACTGATATTCACCGAACGAATCATCGCTTCCAGACCAGTGTTAGACATATTTCCTACATTGCCTGTGATCGAGGTAAAACCAGTCAACTGATTGACTTCCATCGGACCAATCAGATCTGTCGATTTCCGTTGATAGTAATCCAGCGAAGCAGTCAGCCTGCGATCCAGGATAGCGAAATCCAGGCCTGCATTCAGTGTACGGGTCTGCTCCCAGGTCAGGTTTTTATTGCCGGCAGTGAGTATAGTAAAGCCTTGTTGTCCGGGTACAAACGGATTTGACATCGGAGAGAGCACATCCCGGCTTGCACTTATTCCTGCCCGGGGGGAGTTTCCACCGATACCGTAGGTTATCCGGGCAGACAGCTCCTTGATAAAGCTGACATCCTGCATAAACGCCTCATTGCTAAGCGTCCATTTTCCGCCCACACTCCATGCGGGTTTACGCTGTGCGGATTTTTCTATCCCGAAAAGATTGCTTTTGTCCTGCCTCCAGCTCGCATTAAAGATATAACGCTTGCCAAAAGTATACCCCACATTGCTGTAATAAGAGCGAAAGCGGGATATTGTCTCAGATTGCAGGAAAGGTGCCTCATTTAATTTCATATTCCCCTCAAGTATGGGTATTATTCCGGCTATTCCTGTACTTCTCAACACATAGTAATCCAGCAATGTCGAAACCTGTGAATTTTCATCATAACCGTATGCTATACTATTGTTAATAATATTCTTCTGTTCCTGTTCTTCGTAACCCGCCAATACATCCAGCTGATGAAGCTGATTGCCGGAAGTATAGGCATAGACAAGCTGATTGCGTAAGGTCCAGTTTTCATCCGCGCTGCTGGATACCGCATACCGCCCTCCTGTATTAGGGAGATGGTATCTGATCGTGCCGTTTGTGTTCTGAGCAAAACGCAGCAACTGTATATTCTGGTTGTAATTGGTATTGTCATCGTAGCTTGTGATCCGGTTAGTACCCCTGATGTAACCGAATACACCTTCATAACGCAGGCCTTTGTACAGATTAACCGTAAGGCCAGAGGTGAGACGGGCAATAAACAAGTTGCCTGTACTTCGACCCGTAAGCGCATTATTGAGTGGATTATAGCGCAGACTACGACCTGTTAAATCCTCTATAGATTGAATAGCTTCTCCCGGAAGAATTCCTAAATAAGACATATCTATATTATTACCTGAAGGATCCCGGAACAGCTGATAAGGCAGGAAACGGTTGTCCGGTGACACTGCCCGGTTAGAGCCTGTACGCTGGTTGGTCAGGTCTCCAATGAAAAAGGCTTTGATACGAGTACCAAGCAAAAAATCATTTCGGGTATTGATCTTAAAGGTATTGTCTCTGTTTCCCGGTGTATAGTCCTGATTGCCGGTATACGCCAGAGAAGTATAATTGCTGTATCGGTCCGTACCGCCGGAAAGAGAAAGTGTATGGTTGGTCAGCATCTGCGGACGGTAAAAAATATCCCGCATCTGATTCAGGTTGCTGATACCGGCCAGGCTGTCCAGCTTCGCATCTCTTTGCGCAGCAGAGATCAGTCCGCGAAAGGCGTCCCATTGGATCTGACGGTCTGGCGCATAGCCACCGTCTCCATCACCCGGAATATACACCGGGTTATAAGTCGTGTTTTTCGGATCAAATGTTTCTCTGGAAGCCTGTATATATTGCCGGCTGTCCAGTACCGGAAAATAGCTGATATCCGGTTTGCCCTGCATATTGACAAAAGCATCGTATGTGATCCGCAGTTTCTGATTATTCGACCCCTTTTTGGTAGTAATCACGATCACGCCGTTAGAAGCTCTGGCTCCCCAGATGGAGGACGCTGTAGCATCTTTCAGGACGGATACATCCTGTACATCCTGCGGATTGATAAAAGATACATCCGATACCGCAATACCGTCTACTACAAATAGTGGCGAGGCACTGGTATAATTATATATTGTAGATAATGTGCTTAATCCCCGGATCAGAAACTGCTGCTTGTCACGTGTAGGGGAGTTATTAATCACCAGCCCGGGTATCTGTCCATCCAGACGTTGCAGAACATTAGTACTGGTAGCTCTGTTGGCCAGTACTTCCATATCCGGCTTTGCAAACGAACCTGCACTGCGCTCTCTGGAGATACTCTGATAACCTGTATTAACGGTCACTTCCTCCAGCCTGCCGGCCAGCTTCAAACGTATAATACCCAGATTAGCGGCCGGTTTGGTTACATAATTTTCGTAACCAATATAAGAGATGGAAAGCATTGTATTTTCAGCAACATTATGCAGCACAAATTCCCCGTTTTTATCTGTAACTGCAGCAGCCTTACGTCCTTTAACCGTCATTGAAAAATCTCCTGTTTTCTTATTCTCGGATGAGGTACTGCTAATCAGGCTAATTGTAGCGCCCTGTAAAGGATTGCCCAGAGAGTCTACTACACGTCCACGTACATCAATATCGACTGTGGCTACTGTGATCCTGTCTTCCAATGGAACACTTTTTTCTTTAATGGTTACAATGTTGCTATTGATTTCAAAAGTTAAATCCTGACCCTCAAGACATACTTCTAATGCTTTACGGATAGATACATTACTTAAATCCAAATTGACCGGACTTTTATTTTCCATCATCTTGTCACTGTATACAAAGTCAAATCCGGTTTGCTTACGCAATTCTATGATCACTTTTGTAAGCGCAATGTTGTGTTGTCTGATGGTCACTTTTTGTGCGTAGCTATGCGCATTTACCTGTAAAATTGATATTGTTAACAGAATGACGATAAGTTTCATTATCAACACTATTTTTAGCACATCCCGTTTGAGCCGGAATAGGCTTTTAATATAAAAATTCATAATTTTACTCCTTTAGTGTGTATTGCTGTTCAGATGAACGCTGCAGCAATACACAGTTGTTCATTAAATAATTGGTTTGATCACAATCTGGCTAGCGTTTAATGAATAAGTCTAAATTATATGGGCTGGTAGTGTTGGTCGCACTATCAGCTTTTTAATGACTTATTATACTTTTACATTACGGATCATTTTTGTCTGTTTTCATATTACTTCTCATTGGTTAGGGTTTATAGTTTGTGTGAGTTGCAGGGCTGTAAAGTTGGGGTAGATGGATACCTATTTGCTTACCTGTACGGTTTTATTTTTGATCTCAAATTTTACTTTTCCGGTATTTGACATACCAAGCAGTACCTGAGATAAGTTCTTTTGTTTGGATACCAGCATACTGAACGTCTGATCCAGATCTACATCCTTGCTGTAATTTACATCTACATCATACCAACGTGAAATGCTTTGCATAATGCTGAAAAGGCTCTGCTTGGTGAATATAAAATCATTGTTTTTCCAGGCTACCATTTCATTGGCATCCACCTGTGCAATGTTTATTTTGTTGTCTTTTAAAATCGCCTGCTGATCGGGTTTCAAAGTCCGTCCGTTTACTTTTACACTACCTTCAAGCAGAGTTGTTTTTACTTCTTCACCCTTATATGCACAGATATTAAAATGTGTGCCCAATACTATTACATTCTGCCCCTCACTTTTCACAATAAAAGGTCTTGATTTATCTTTTGCGACTTCGAAATAGGCTTCCCCTTTAAGCGTAACGATTCTTTGCGTTTTATGGTTATAACTGGAAAGAAACTCAAGTTTGCTGTCAGCGTTGAGCCAGACTTTGGTTCCGTCCTGTAAAATAACAGAGTACGTCCCCCCTCTTGGCGTAGAAATCTGAAGGGGATGGGCATTTTCATTCTTTGCATCCATATCCAAAGCATCTACTTTTGTGCCATCGGTATAGGCTACTGTTGTCTGACTAATAGCCAGTCCTGTTTTAGTCGTGTTCAGATTAATGGATTTACCATCTGCGGTCGTTAATATCGCATGGTTGCCTCCCGGAGCGATATCGTAAGTCTTATCAGATGTTTTGGAAACGAGTTCATCTTTATGGCCGGAAACTCTAAAAAAGAATATTCCTGAAACAATTAAAACCATCGCAGCAGCAACAAGTATAACGAGCAGCCCTGATTTGGATCGTCCCGGTGCGGGAGCCTCCACCAGAATATCAGACCAGATCTGCTTTATGCTCACTTCCACACTTTTTTTCTGGACGAAGGAAATATTTTTTTCTGCACGTGCATTATACCAGGATTCGACAAGTGCTTTTTCATCAGCATTGCAGGTTCCGTTCTGATAGCGATCCAATAAAGCTATGACTTCTTCTTTTTTCATGATTAAACTATTCATCTATTATGTGCGCTATTGATAAGACACGCTGATGTAACACAGGGAGTAAAAAAGATTGATTTTTTTTCTATTTATTGTTATGATTACAGGCTGCACTCTATCCGATTTTCTTGCGACAATATCCTGCTACATTTTATAGGAATTTTAAGAATTAAGACTCTTTGCTGTCTATCAGGAAATTGAACTATTGAATTTCTTTTTTAGCTGACTAATAGCATTACTGACCTGCTTTTTGACGGTAGTTTTCGAAATACCCAACTGTTCTGCAATTTCAGCATGACTAAGGTTTTGATTGCGACTCATTTGGAAAATAATTTTCATTTTTTTAGGCATTCGTTCAATTTCCTTCTCAATAAGCCGCTTCAACTCCTTATACCGGATAAGCTCATCTGTCTCTACCGGCTCTGTTGTCGCAAATGTTCCCAGTTCAGTCAGGTAATTTTCTTTTACCTTTTCATGTCGTATAATGTTTAGTATCATATTTCTGACTGACCGATACAGATAAGCCCGCAACTGCAGATCAAAATCCAGCATGTCATATTTATTCCATATACCCACAAACAGTTCCTGTATCACGTCTCTGGCCTCTTCATCCTGTCCCAGCATATGGCGGGCATGCAGATACAATACAACCGCATACCGATTGTAGATTTCTGTAAAAGCGGCGTGATTGCCTTGCTTTAACAAAAGCATCAGTTCCTGATCAGCATATGTGCTGTAAACAGCCATTTTCCGTTAAATTATCCGCAAATTAAACCTGTTGATTTTTCTTCTTTAGCTTTATGTAAGCCGTGAAATGACAAATGCATTCTTTCTTTTTTAAGATTAAACTCTCAATATTTTTGTCACCTGTATAGATAAGACACTCTGTTCTGGTATAGGGAGTAGAAAAAAAATTTAATCATGAGACGAGTTATCCGCTGTCTGTAGGTTGAGGCATAGACCGGCACCGGGAAAAGAAAGAATAGGAGAAAATCCTCCGACGAATGAAAATCCGTTCAGTAGTATAAATTTTATACATTTGCATTGGTATTAGTTAGTAAAAACACTTACAGGTTCGAAGCTTAAGTGTTTTAGCGTTTATAATTGGTATCTACCTTTTGGTCAGGGGTGTTTGCTGCACTGCTGACCTGTTTATCTGTCCATTATTATCTATTTAATAAAAAAAATCCTTCTGGATCAAAGCACACTATCTTGATACAACTCTCCTGATTTTCAATTATTTAAATTGTATCCGGTTATTCTCTATGGTTATATGGGTTTATATTCAGGTGTTCTTAATAGAATGTCTCCTGTAAAGCAAAAAAACCTTAGTCCGGTTTATTATTTTATCCCAGCTCTACGACACTCCGCATTAGTTGAAAAAACACACTCAGAAAAGACTGCAATCTGTCCTTACGTAAATTTATAAAAGCACGAGAAACAACTTTACAGATTGATTTAAAAAATATGCAGGATATGGAAGAAACTTAAGAAAGGGGATTTGATCCGATAGTACCGTTTGTGAAAAAAGAAACCGCTCCCTTTATTATTATATTGATGGGAGCGGATTTCTAACTAGTCCTATTTTTTATTAGTTAGATAGATGTGTGTGTACGAAATTTGTCATTTAAGAAGAAACTACTCCCTATCTGATATTCAAGGGAGTGAGTTTCTATCTCAGTAGTCCTATTTTTTTTATTAGTTAGATAGATGTGTGTGTACGAATTTGTTATTAAAGAAGAAACTACTCCCTATCTGATATTCAAGGGAGTGAGTTTCTATCTCAGTAGTCCTATTTTTTTTATTAGTTAGTTGTCAATGCCTCCATTAATTTGTCATATGTAATATTCTCACTTGGTCTTGGTGCAGCGCTATCGATAACTCTTCCATCCCTGCCTATAATGACATAACGGGGAACACCTGCAATATTAAATGCCCTGGCCACGGGACTTTTAACTCCTCCTTTTGATAGCAGATGTATACCTTCGATCTGATCCTCTTTAATCGCCTTACGCCATTTGTCTTCACTATCATCAATACTGATATACAAAAACACCATATCTTTGTTGTCGGCCAGTCTGGCATGAAGCACTGGTGCACCGTTCTTCATTTCTGCTCTGCAGGGTGAACACCAGCTAGCCCAGAAATCTATATACACCACTTTGCCCGCTAAATCTTTTAACGAAACCTTCTTTCCCTCCAGATCGTCCAATGTAAATACAGGAGGTTCCTTTTCTACAGTAAGTTTTATTGTCGTATTATATATATGAAGTAACTCGGCGGCATCTTCATCACTACCCCCGTCATAGACAAACTGATCTAAAAAAGGCTTGTATACTTTGGCATCTTCGGAAGTAATAAATAAAGCATTTAAAACTGTAAACATCACCGTACTTCGAACTTTACCACTCAGTTGTTTTTTTGCCTGATCGTAGACAATTTTTAGTTGCTCCTCATTACTCATACCGGCCATACTATCTATCATTCCTAACTGGAAGAGATGATGAACAAGAAGACAAGACATCATGGAACTGGCTATAAAATGATAGTATTCCGGATGAGTCAACAGACTATCTGAAAGTTGTACCTTTTTTAGTATATCCGGATAACCTGAAGGCATAATTTCTGATAATTTCCTGTTAAATTCTTTACTGTAGACTTTCGGATAAAAAATATCTTCTGACAGTGCTCTATAATAAAATTTAATCTTTTGATAGTCATAAAAACCTTTTGTAACCTTAGTCTTATGAGCCTCTAAAAAGGCTATATTATCTTTACCCAGTTGTGCTATTTGTTGAAAATAGACTTGTGCTGATATTTTTGTCTTATCTACTTTTTCATAGTTTCGGGAATATTTATCAATCAATTCATATAACACGTTTGCATTGTCTTTGCCTTTACCGGAAAATTGGGCATTACCTTTCAGGTCTGTCTGTATCAGCAGGTCATCCCCCGGCTCCAGGTATACGGGTATAGTTATATTTACAGGATTACTTATTATCAACTGACCATCTACTCCATGCGTTAATGAAGTAGAAAACTCAAACACTCCATTTTTACCCGGCTTTAGTACGTGGACTGTAGTTACTTTTCCTTCTTCAAGGTATAATTCCACAGAGTCTGATGACAGTGGTCTTATGTCCAGACATATCCGGGCTGTTTTTGTCTGTGCTGACAAGATACCGGCATATATGCAAAGTAGGGTTATTATTAATTTTTTCATATTACTTATTTGTGATTATATCCTTGGCAGAGCAGGATTTATGTTGGCCTGTTTTGTTCCCTTCAAAGGAACTTGATTTGCTCATATCGCGCCATGTCCGCACTAATCTGGCACGGTCTGCATATTTTCGAAAACATAAGTATTTCATATCTAATTTATTTTATCTCTCAGCACTTATACTGCTCTCTTTTATGGATTTTGTTCTATGCCGGGATTCGCATTTATAATGTACGGTGGAAGACGAAAGGTCAGTCTTTCCGGTTTTAAGGGAAAGGATTTTACAATTTTTCCTATCTCATCATACACATAATGCATCATACCTACGGTCGATTTGTACGTCTCATCAACCGATAGCCGACGCATATCCCACCAGCGTTCTCCTGTACCGGCATATTCCCGGATTCTTTCCTCCAGAATATATTTGGTTAGTGCCTCTTTATCCGATGTGATATTAGCCGGAATTTTTTCTGCGTCTGCGACCGTATTTTCCATTCTTGTCTTGCGGAAAGCTTCCAGATCTTTCACCGCATTCGGCAAGTCTCCTGTCCGAGACTCACACTCGGCCTTTAACAAGATAATATCGGGCACGTTTATACCCATATTATTATTTAACCGTCCATATCCACGCTTCATATTAAGCGGATAGACTTCACCAGTTGGCGGATAAGATGAGGAAGTAAAAAAGTTGAGCCTCAAATCTGCCTCTTCAAACAGGTTACTTGTTTGCGGATTGAGGGGGAATCCCGAGATTGAAAAAGTATAAAAATTAATAAATTGCTTGAGATATACTACCTCTTCATCCATTTCCAGATTATTCCGGTTAGGACCGGTAAACGGATCAGCCGGAAAAAAAGCACCTCCCTCACCAAAAACAGTATTAAAATCATACAACCGTACCGGTATGGTGGCATTTGAAAATTTAGCGATAGCTGAGCTAAACAAAGGCAGTGCTTTATCAAACTGCTGCATATTCATATACACTTTCCCAAATATAGCTTCTGCTGCTAACCTAGACATTCTGCCTCTACTAGTCATACGGGCAGGCAGAACGGGAAGAGCGTCGGTCAAATCAGTTATAATCTGATCATAAGCCTCCCTTACCGTAGAACGTTTAAAAAAGGTCTGTGTCACTTCTGCATCTTTGACCAGAAAAATACCCGGATCCGAAGTAGCTGTTGTCGCATTATAGGGCTTGCCGTAGTAATTGACAAGTGTAAAGTATACCCACGCTCTGCTGGCCAAAGCCTCCGCACGGATGGCTTTTTTCTGCGCATCACTTCCCCCTTCAGAACCCATAACCTCATTGATAATCTTATTATAGATATACAACTGTTTTTGCAGGTTTGTCAGTTCAGAGATGTTATCGGCAGGCAGATAAATATCATCTTTGTATTCAAAAGCTTTTATATCTATAACACCACTAGATACGGCTCCAGGATTATAAAAAGGTTCATAACCTGCCAACTCATCAGACATCATAATCTGCGGCGCATGCCCCAATTTATTTAGATCAGGATCATTAAGCACCAATTCATAATCTGATGTTTTGGATAAAATAACAACACCTTTTGGGACCACTTCCAGAAAGTCTTTTCGACAGGAGCAAAAGCCGCTCATCAGCAGTATGAGTCCTGATATTTTAATTATATGTTTCGTGTAAAGCATGCTTTGTATTATTAAAAAATTAAATGAACCCCTAAATTAACTGCGTTTTGCCCCGCTGGTATATTCCTCGAGCCATAGCGTCCTTCCTGAAATTCAGGGTCGATACCCTGTTTATTGGCTTTCCAAAGCATCACATTGGTCATGCCCCCCCGCACACTTAAGCCTTCTATTTTCCATTTCCGGATAACCGATTGCGGAAAGGTGTAGCTCAGAGTCAGATCCCGCATCTTGATATAAGAGGCTGAAACTACATTCGTGTTTCCAAGAATATAATAATACGTAGCTCTTACCATCTCTTCTTCGAGAGTCTTAAAGCCCGGTATATCTGTTGTCTTTTCATCCCCGGGCTGCTGCCAACGCTTCACAAAATCGGCATGCAGATTCCCGGTCTGAAAATCCTGACTTACAATAAAGCCGTTTCCTGAAAAATATTCACTGTATGTCCGGTTAACATCCCGAAACATAACATGTCCCAGATTGTAAATCATATTGACATTCAGAGAAAGACTTTTATAGCTAAAAGTATTGGACAGGCCGCCATTCCATACCGGCTGGAATACCCCCATAAACAAGACATCCTTAGCCTTTGGTGTCCCGTCATCATCCATACCCAAGGAAATACTGCCATCCGAAAGCCTGACCAAAGGATTTCCTGCAGCATTCAGACCAGCGTAATCAAATGCGAATGCGGAGAAAGCAGGAGAACCAGCCCAGTAACGGGTCATAATTTTATTGAGTCCGGTATTAAGAATGATTAATGAGTTTACTTTCGTAACCTTATTTTTATTGTAGGACAGGGTCAGCGAAGTGTTCCACTGAAAATCAGCTGTATGAACATTCACGGAACGTATAGCAGCTTCTATACCTTTATTGGTCATACTACCCACATTACCTACAATAGTCGTAATACCTGTCAACGGATTGACTTCCAGCGGTCCGATCAGATCTGTTGATTTTTTTTGATAGTAATCCAGCGAACCACTCAGCCTGTGGTCAAGAATAGCGAAATCCAGACCTGCATTCAGCGTACGGGTCTGCTCCCAGGTCAGGTTTTTATTACCGGCAGTGAGCAATGTATACCCCTGCCCCTCGGCGACAAGTGTATTGGATACAGGCAGAAATATATCCTGATTTGCACTTTTGCCCGGCACAGGCGAGTTGCCACCGATACCATAGGTTATCCGTGCGGACAGCTCCTTGATAAAGCTGATATCCTGCATAAACGTCTCATTATTAAGCGTCCATTTTCCACCCACACTCCATGCCGGCCTGCGCTGTGCGGATTTATTGATTCCGAAAAGATTGCTTTTATCCTGCCTCCAGCTGGTATTGACAGTATACCGTTTGCCAAAAGTATACCCTACATTGCCATAATAGGATCGAAAACGGAAAATTGCCTCTGATTGCAGGAAAGGTGCCTCACTTAATTTCGTATTCCCTTCAAATGAGGGTATTATTCCGGCTATTCCTGTACTTCTCAACACAGAGTAATCCAGTAATGCTGATACCTGTGAATTTTCATCATAACCGTATACAATACTGCTACTACTGGTCTTCTTTTGTTCCTGCTCTTCGTAACCCGCCAATGCGTCCAGCTGATGAAGCTGATTTCCGGAAATATAGGTATAGACAAGCTGATTGCGGAAAGTCCAGTTTTCATCCGCGCTATTGGATACCGCATACCGCCCTCCGGTATTGGGAAGATGGTATCTGATCGTGCCGTTTGTGTTCTGAGCAAAACGCAGCAACTGTATATTCTGGTTGTAATTGGTATTGTCATCGTAGCTTGTGATCCGGCTGGTACCCCTGATGTAGCCGAATACACTTTCATAACGCAGGCCTTTGTACAGATTAACTGCAAGGCCAGAAGTAACACGGGCAATAAACGAGTTGCCTGTGTTCCGACCTGTATGTGCATTACTGAGTGGATTATAGCGCAGACTCCGGCCTGTTAAACTCTCTATCGGCTCAATAGCTTCTCCCGGAAGAATTCCCATATAAGACATATCTATATTATTACCAGAAGGATCCCGGAACAGCTGATAAGGCAGGAAACGGTTGTCCGGTGACACTGCCCGGTTAGAGCCTGTACGCTGGTTGGTCAGATCGGCAATAAAAAAGGCTTTGATACGAGTACCAAGCAAAAAATCATTGCGGGTATTGATCTTAAAGGTATTGTCTCTGTTTCCTGGTGTATAGTCCTGATTACCGGTATACGCCAGAGAGGTATAATTGCTGTATCGATCTGTTCCGCCGGAAAGAGAAAGCGTATGATTGGTCAGCATCTGAGGCCGGTAAAAAATATCCCGCATCTGATTCAGGTTGCTGATACTGGCCAGGCTGTCCAGCTTCGCATCTCTTTGTGCAGCAGAGATTAACCCCTTAACAGCATCCCATTGGATCTGACGGTCTGGCGCATAGCCAAGACCACCCAGGAAAACATTGATATTCGGGTTATAAGTTGTGTTTTTCGGATCAAAAGTTTCCCTGGAGGCCTGTATATATTGCCGGCTGTCCAGTACCGGAAAATAGGTAATATCCGGTTTGCCCTGTATATTGACAAAAGCATCATATGTGATCCGCAGTTTCTGATTATTCGACCCTTTTTTGGTAGTAATCACGATCACGCCGTTGGAAGCTCTGGCTCCCCAGATAGAGGACGCTGTAGCATCTTTCAGGACAGATACATCCTGTACATCCTGTGGGTTGATAAAAGATACATCCGCTACCGCGATCCCGTCTACTACAAATAGTGGTGAGGCATTGGTATAATTATCTGCAGTAGATAATGTACTTAATCCGCGGATCAGAAACTGCTGCTTACCGTCTGTAGGGGAGTTATTAATCACCAGACCGGGTATCAGTCCATCCAGACGTTGCAGGACATTGGGACTGGTGGCTCTGTTAGCCAGCACCTCCATATCCGGTTTCGCAAATGAACCAGCACTGCGCTCCCTGGAGATATGCTGATACCCAGTATTAATCACTACTTCCTCCAGCCTGCCGGCCAGCTTCATACGTATAATACCCAGATTAGCGGCCGGTTTGGTTACATAATTTTCGTAACCAATATAAGAGATGGAAAGCATTGTATTTTCAGCAACATTATGCAGCACAAATTCCCCGTTTTTATCTGTAACCGCAGCGGCCATACGTCCTTTGACAGTCATTGAGAAATCTCCTGTTTGTGTATTTTCCGAAGAGGTTTTGTGAAATATCGCTATAGTCGCTCCTTGCAAAGAATTACCCAGAGAGTCTACTACCCGCCCCCGCACATCCATTTGTTGTATATCTGGCAGATTTTTGTTTACATCCGAAGCTGTCTTCTTTCTGATCAGCACAAATTTGCTCTCGATGGTATATGTCAGTCCTGTATTAGCTAAAAGCCTGCTCATGGTCTCATCCAGACCGGCATTTTTAACCGATATTTTTACAGTCCCCAGATCCTCGACAAGATGTCTGTCAAACAAAAAGTCATAACCAGTCTGTTGCCTGATTTTATACAGGACATCTTTTACAGAGCTGTTCTTTTCACGCAATGTTACTTTTTGCCCGTATGTTGCTGCACAGATCTGCATAAAAAACAGAAATAATACGACAGTGCTAAGACGCATAAAAATCAATTTATAGGTGTAAATTTTATACATTTGTTTTAAGTATTAATTAGTCAAAGCACTTACAGGTTCGAAGCTTAAGTGTTTTAGCGTTTATAATTGATATCTACCTTTTGGTCAGGGGTGTTTGCTGCACTTCTGACCTCTTTTATTATTACTTTTCTGTCCGTTTTTATTTTACAATCAGAATCCTTCTTCCTGTCCTCTTAAACTTGACATTTCCAGCAAGTTCGATCTTCCTTAACACTTCAGAAAGCGTGCTGTTCCTTGAAACCCAACCGTCTAATGGTATATTTTTAATATCCGGATCCTTATACACAAATTCCACATCATACCACCGTTCTATTTTATGCATTGATTTTTCAAAACTTTCTCCTCCAAAAACAAAATCTCCGTTTTTCCATGCCAGTATTTCACCCACATCAGCGTGTTGTACTTGTATACTTTTTCCATCTACGACGGACTGTTGATCCGGTTTGAGTATGATGGAAGCTTTGGAAGAAAGATTATTGACTTTAACCGATCCTTCTATCAGTGTGGTTTTAACGTCTCTTTCATCCGAATAACTGCTGATATTGAAATGTGTCCCCAGTACCGTTACCTTCTGCTGTTTTGTGGTCACGATAAATGGTCGTTTTTTATCTTTAGCCACTTCAAAGTAAGCTTCCCCTGTCAGGGTTACTTCACGCGAGCTGTGCATATTAATTGTCGGTGAGAACGTCAGAGAGGAGGCCGCATTGAGCCAGACTCTGGATTTATCCGGCAATATCATCATATACATTTCTCCTTTAGCTGTAGTTAGCGTATTCAACCCTGCTGCGTGCGGGTTTGCAGAGCCAGCATCATACAGAAGCTGACCGTCTTCCGTTTGGGATATACGTGTCCCATTTTCCATAGCAAGCTCTCCGGCCTCTACATCCGAAAGGTTTATTTTTTTTCCATCGGCCAGGGTCAGCGTTGCACCGTTCTTACCCGGAAGAATACTGTCCTGTGGGGTAATCCGGGCAATAGGGATATGTTGAGATCCGCTGTAGTTGTATACATAAAGACAGACACTCAGCAACAATACAACAGCAGCTGCTATACTGATGCGTTTCCATAACGGATAGATGCGCACTGTATTTATTTGTGTATTTATACGCTCGAATATTCGGGTCTCCAGCTGCTCCTCGTGCTGCGCAAATGAATCCGGAATTTCTACGACCTTATCCGGATCACTTTCGTACCAAAGGTTGAATTCCCGGATTTCTTCTTCCGTAATTGTCTTATCCAACCATTTTGAGGCGAGTTTTTTATATTTTTCCTGATCTTGCGGAGTCTCCATATATAGCCTTATTTAATAGTATGTATCCTGTGAAATACAAATCCCTTACTCGGTTTTAAATTATTTTATCTTTTTCTTTATCTGGAGGATATAATTTTTTAGAAAAATTAATATATCCCTGAGATAATATTCTTAGATTATTTTCAAAATATTGTGCAGATTTGCACAGTGACTTCTACTATATTGAAAATGGATCATCAAAGATCATGACCAATTATTCTGCATATACTGATTCTGACCTGATCAATGCACTGACGCGGGGTGAGCATGCTGCTTTTACAGAAATCTATAATAGGTATTGGAAACGGCTTTTTTATATTGCCGCAAAGAAACTTCATGATCCGGAAGAGGCAGAAGAAATTGTACAACAGATTTTTGTGTCTATGTGGAACCGAAGAGAGAATCTTCAGATCAACACAAGTCTTAATGCCTATCTGGCAACATCTGTCAAATACCGTATCATTAAGGTAATGGACAAGCTTTACCATCAACAGAAATATGCCGACAGTATCACTTCCCGTAACCTCGATGATTCTACTCAGGAGTGGTTAGCATTTCTGGATCTGAAGGAAATTCTGAATAAAAGTATCAGTGAATTACCCGAAAAGTGTCAGCTTGTTTTCCGGATGAGCCGTGAACAGTACATGTCTCAAAAGGATATTGCTGCAGCACTGAATATATCAGAAAAGACGGTAGAAGCACATCTTGGTAAAGCGATAAAGACTTTAAGACAAAAATTGAATCGTTTTCTGTTGTTGTTGCTGTAGGTTCGCTGCCATCTTGTGAAACCTTTCTATTCCGAAAATGTTTTTTATATCCGCTCAATGGCTAAATTATTATCCAAACAGTTGGCGTCTCCGCCAACTGACGCAGGGTATTAATATTAATTTATACTTCTTATTAGACCGGGCTACCCGGGTAGGTCTGCCCCAAATACCAGTTGGCGGGGACGCCAACTGACACAATTAAGATATTATACTGATAAACTTTATCAACCCTATAAACTTTATCAACTCTTAGAAAGCACTGATCCCGGTTATATCCTGTCCTGTTATCAACAGATGGATATCATGTGTGCCCTCATAGGTAATAACTGATTCCAGATTCATCATATGTCTCATGATCGGGAATTCACCCACGATGCCCATTGCTCCCAGCATCTGCCTGGATTCTCTGGCGATCTGCAGTGCCATATTCACATTATTACGTTTGGCCATAGAGATTTGTTGCGGGGTCGCTTTTCCTTCATTCTTAAGTACTCCCAATCTCCAGCTCAGCAACTGTGCTTTTGTAATTTCAGTTAAGAATTCCGCCAGTTTCTTTTGTTGCAACTGGTAAGATGCAATAGGTTTTCCGAATTGTTGTCGCTCCAGACTATAGCGAAGAGCAGTCTGATAGCAATCTACTGCTGCACCTATGACTCCCCATGATATGCCGTAACGCGCTGAATTGAGACAGGACAAAGGCCCTTTCATAGAACTGACTTCAGGAAGTATGTTGGCTTGCGGTATACGTACATCTTCAAATATAAGCTCTCCTGTCTTCGAAGCCCGCAGCGACCATTTATTATGCGTCTCAGGAGTGGTAAAACCAGTCATCCCCCTTTCTACAATAATGCCTTTTATCTTTCCTTCATCATCCCGTGCCCATACGACTGCCAGATCACACACGGGAGCATTGGTGATCCACATTTTGGCTCCGTTGAGTATATACCCGTCCCCGTCTTTGGACAGACGGGTTTCCATTGCTCCTGGGTCAGAACCATGGTTGGGCTCCGTGAGTCCAAAACTTCCAATCAGTTCTCCGGTGGCAAGTTTTGGCAGAAATTTACGCTTCTGTTCCTCGCTTCCGTAGGTGTAGATCGGAAACATAACCAGAGAAGACTGGACAGAAGCAGCAGATCGGACAGCCGAATCTCCGGCTTCCAACTCCTGCATAATCAGTCCGTAAGAAAGCTGATCCAGTCCGGCTCCTCCGTACTCTTGTGGAATATAGGGTCCGAGCGCACCTATTGCGCCCAGTTTTTGCATCAGGCCGGGTATATCGTTATGCTGCTGTGCTGCCTCATCTACGACCGGGCGGATCTCCTTGTTCACAAATTCGCGAACAGTATTGCGTATCATGAGCTGCTCTTCTAACAGTAACTCGTCTATCTGAAAATAATCGACCTCTTTCATATGTCTATAATTTGATTTTCAATGGCCGTATGAAATATCCAAATTATATTCATTGGTGTTTGTGCAGTCTGCACTACATGGATATTTCATATGTTGAAAAATGAATATAAAACTAAAGATAGGAAATATTAAGACTTCTTTAGAAACAAATATTATTCATGAAATCATTATAAATTCAGAAAATAATTCCCTAATTTTAAAAAACAAACGAATAACAATTATATCCATGATCAAAAAAGAATTAGACCTGTTAGGCATAAAATCTGAAAATCCGGGCACTTCTACCGGGACGAAATGGTTTGCCAAAGGCGATAAAATCACATCTTTCTCTCCGGTAGACGGTAAAGAGATTGCTGCAGTGCTTTGTACAACACGTAAAGAATACGATAAAGTTATAGAAACAGCACAGAAAGCGGCATTGGCCTGGAAAGATATTCCGGCACCAAAGCGTGGGGAAATCGTCCGCCAGTTGGGTGAGCAGTTACGTATTTTAAAACCTACTTTGGGCAAGCTCGTTTCCTACGAAATGGGAAAATCATACCAGGAAGGAATGGGAGAAGTACAGGAGATGATCGATATATGTGACTTTGCAGTTGGATTGTCCCGTCAGCTATATGGCAATACGATCCATTCCGAACGTCCGGGACACCGCATGTATGATCAATATCATCCGTTAGGTATTGTGGGAATTATTACAGCCTTCAATTTTCCGGTAGCGGTATGGGCATGGAATGCGGCTCTGGCTCTGGTATGCGGAGATGTAGTGCTGTGGAAACCGAGTGAAAAAACACCGATATGCGCTATCGCATGTCAGCATATCATTGCGGATATTCTGAAAAAGAATAATCTTCCTGAAGGCATTTCATCTGTAGTAAGTGGAGATGCTGAAATCGGTAAATGGATCAGTGCAGACAAACGTGTGGCACTGGTATCGGCAACAGGATCTACACGTATGGGTAAAGCTGTAGCGGTAACGGTAGCAGAGCGTCTCGGAAAATCCTTACTGGAACTTGGGGGTAATAATGCAATTATCGTAACCCCGAATGCAGATTTGAAGATGACTATCATAGGTGCTGTATTCGGAGCTGTCGGAACTGCAGGCCAGCGTTGTACCAGTACAAGAAGGCTGATTATCCATGAAGATATCTACAAAAAAGTAAAAGACGCTCTGGTTGCAGCCTATAAACAGATCAAAATCGGAGATCCGCTGGATGTTAAGAATCATATGGGACCATTGATCGATACGCAGGCTGTAGACATGTATACACAGGCTATTGCCAAAGTAAAGGAACAGGGAGGTAAAATATTGGTAGAGGGCGCCGTGCTTTCAGGCAAAGGATATGAAAGTGGATGCTATGTAAAGCCTGTCATCGCAGAGGTAGAAAATCACTTTGATATTGTACAATCCGAAACATTTGCTCCTATCCTTTATCTTATCAAATATAGCGGAGATGTAGAAAATGCTATAGCGCTTCAAAATGATGTTGCACAGGGTCTTTCTTCTGCCATAATGACTTCCAACTTGCGCGAAGCAGAATTATTCCTGAGCAACAAAGGATCAGACTGTGGTATTGCGAATGTCAATATCGGAACTTCGGGAGCCGAAATCGGCGGTGCATTCGGAGGTGAAAAAGAAACAGGAGGAGGACGTGAGTCCGGCTCGGACGCCTGGAAACTTTACATGAGAAGACAGACAAATACGATTAATTATACAACAGAACTACCGCTGGCACAAGGCATCAAGTTCGATCTATAAACGAATAACCCTATTTTAAATACTGATTATGATAAAAGAAGCGACAGTACACGAGAGATTAGCAAAACATATATTGGCCGACGGACTCCCGTTAGTGATAGACCTGGAAAAGTCACATGACTCCTATATCGTAGATATCGAGGGGAATGAATATCTGGATATGTTCAGCATGTTTGCCTCTTCGCCTATCGGCTATAACCATCCGCATATCGTTAAGAATAGCGAACTGTTAAAAAAAGTTGCCATCAATAAGCTGGCTCTTTCGGATATCTATCCCACAGAATTTGCGGATTTTGTAGACACCTTCGAGCGTGTGGCCATTCCTACGGAATTAAGTTATTGCTTTTTTATTGACGGAGGTGCACTTGCTGTTGAAAATGCGCTGAAAGCTGCTTTTGACTGGAAGACCAGATTAAACATCTCACGTGGTATACAACAGGAAGGCAATCAGGTGATACATTTCAAACAGGCTTTTCATGGTCGTACCGGATATACTTTATCCCTGACTAACACAAAAGATCCAAGGAAATACATGTATTTCCCGAAATTTGACTGGCCGAGGATTACTAATCCTAAGCTTCACTTCCCATTAGTAGAAGAAAGTATTGCTGAGACAATAAAAACAGAGCAACAGGCTATTCACGAAATAGAAGCCGCTATTGCCAAAAATCCGGATGCCATAGCCTGTCTGATACTGGAACCTATTCAGGCTGAAGGCGGTGATAACCATTTCCGTACGGAGTTCTTTCAGGAATTGAGACGCATATGTGATGAACATGATATTTTATTGATTCTGGATGAAGTACAGACAGGACTTGCATTAACGGGGAAAATGTGGGCATATGAGCATTACGGAATTATTCCGGATCTGATCTCGTTTGGAAAAAAATCTCAGGTCTGTGGTGTATTGGCACATCGTGAGAAATTTGACCGTGTCGAAAAGCATGTATTCAAAGAATCCAGCCGTATTAATTCCACCTTCGGAGGAAATCTTGTCGACATGATGCGTTTCAAGTTAATACTGGAGGTCATCGAACAGGAAAATCTGGTTCAGCATGCCGAAAGTCTGGGTGAATATTTACTGGAAAAACTGCAACAGCTCGCCAAGAGCCACAGCCAGCTCTCCAATGTAAGAGGAAAAGGACTTCTGGCTTCGTTTGATTTCCAGACAGAGCAGCAAAGAGATGAATTCGTGAAGCGTGCTATGAACAATAAGCTTCTTATTCTGGGTTGTGGTGACAAAAGTATACGCTTCCGTCCGCATCTGACTGTTACAGTAGAACAATTGGATAAAGCATTAGCGCTTGTCGAGAAAAGCTTGTAAGAAGAATACTATTGGTATATACATCCTATTCCGGGTGAGGAAAGCATTTGCTGCTTTCCATACTTGATCATAAGAATATAAACTAAAATCGGGTACCCGCATCACTGTGCAGGTACCCGATTCTTTTTAATAAAACAGACCCGATTATCTAATATCCGGGATTTTGTTGCAGATTGGGATTAATAGCCAATTGTGCCTGAGGCACAGGATATAATTCTCTGTTGGCATCGTTTACCGGTTTATGGTCCCACCAGGTAGCGGTAGTATACTTACCAAAGCGAATCAGATCTGTACGTCTTTTGCCCTCAAAGATAAACTCTCTTCCACGTTCCGCCAGCAACTCGTCCAATGTAAGCGTAGCAACAGAATACTGAACTGCAGGCCAATCCGCAGCGGAAAATGCTCTTTTCTTCGAGTCATTGATTAACGACACAGCCTCTGTTGTTGCCGTTCCGTTATTTTTGCGCATCAATGCTTCCGCCTTATTAAAATAGATCTCGGTAAGCCGATACAGAATATAATCGTTCTCCTGATAGTTGACATCGCTCAGACGACCGCTTTTGTATTTATTAAAGCGTGCTCCGGAATTCTCTTCCCCTTTAGCCATTCCTCCTTCACTGGTCAGATCTCCTTCACTTTCTCTACGAATAGAATTAACAAATGATAGCGGCTTGCCGGAATATTCCTCTGTCCCCAACACGGGTGTAGTTGTTCCATACTTATATTGTGGTCCATACAGAAACCAGTCTTTCTTTCGGATGTCATTGGCTGCATAGGCATCAAATGCTGTAGGAATGACCACAAATGCATTCCAGCCTCCATATCCTACATCCAATGCTTCTTTCATATAATCATACCCCATAAAGAAACCTCCCCAGTCAAACGTAAATCCGGCTTTACGGCTATACTGAAACTGGAATAAAGATTCCGGATTGGCACTGTTGGTATTCGCAAATAATGTATTAATATCCGGAGACAACTTCGGAGCACCTCCAATACCGCCCGCCTGTCCGGAGATAATCTTATCACATGCAGCAATACATTCATCCCACATAGGAGTACCATTCCATTTCTCCGCATTGAGATACAGCTCGGCCATCATGGCGTATCCGGCAGCCATAGACACCTGTCCGATATTTTGTTCGGAAGTGAGCGGCAGTTTGGGTACATTTTCTTCCAGTTCTTTCTTTATAAAATCAAAAACTTCCTTACGGGGTTTAGTCGCCAGATTGGAAGGACTTTGAGAGACTTCAAGAGCGACAGGAACATTTCCCCACATATCCATAATTTTCATATAATGGAATGCACGAAGTACTTTTAACTGAGCCAGTACAAAATTCATCTCCTCCTGTGTCATCCCTACTTTCTGTATATCCAGCGCAGAGATATCACTAAGTGCATTGTTTACATAACCGACGCCTCCCCACAACAGCTCCCACGCACTTAACACTCTGTTTTCCGTAATGGTCCAGGTGTGATAATGCTGACGAAAATGATCTCCGCCATCGTAGCCGTGCCGTCCCTTCTGTGGCCAGGCCAGTTGATCAGAACTCAATTCGGAGTGATAATAATAACCACTTCCTCCGGTTGGAGCCAGCCAGGCCTGCATATGTGTAAACGGACGTAAAGCGGCCTGCATCACTTCCAGTTTATTCTTATAGAAACTCTCTTCTTTCAACGTGCTGTACAGATTTTCGTCCAGATTGGTACAGCCTTGTAATCCGAATAACGCGACTCCTACCCCAAAGGCAGACGCCAGATATTTATTTTTTAGTAATTTCATGATTATTCCCTATTAAAATCCAACATTAAGTCCTACTGACCATGATTTAGTACGCGGATAGAATCCTCTTGAATCTATTCCTGAAGCAAATCCTGTATCCTGTAATTCCGGATCAAGACCACTATAACTGGTAATCGTAGCAATATTACGACCTGTCACATATACATACAGGTTGCGGATATAATCTGTCTTTAATTTAAAGTTATACCCCAATGTGATATTATCCAGCTTCACAAAACTTCCGTTCTCTAAATAGTAATCGGAATATTGCGGATCGTCTTTGATATTGGCGTGTTTTGTAAAAGCACTTTCCAGTACGTTATTCGGCAGCCATTTCTGATTTCCGAAAAACATATCTGCTGTATTCAGAATATCATATTTGAACTTACCTCTGAAAAATACCGTGAGATCAAATCCTTTATAGGAAAAGCGGTTGCTTAAAGATGCATTGAACTTAGGCACACCGTTTCCGATATACGTCAGGTCATCATTGGTAATCTCTCCTGCTGTACCTGTGCTTCCGTCAGCTTTATAAAACAACCATTTCCCGTCATCAGTCAGACCCGCATACCGTTTTCCATAAAAAGATCCGACTTCACCTCCTTCTTCCAGACGAATGGCATTACCCAGATTTCCAGGGGAAGGCAATCCTCCGAATTCCAGCCAGTTACTTTGAAAGATCTCACTCGACAACTTCACCAGTTTATTCTTTTGGTAATTTCCGGTAAAATCCACATTCCAGGAGAAGTTTTCTTTCTTGACAGCGGTTGCTGACAGTTGCAGCTCAATCCCTTTGTTGTCTACCTGTCCGACATTATACCATATTTTGGACTGTACATATGCCGGCTGCTGTGCCCGGTATTCATCAATAAGGTCTTTTGTTTTTCTATTGTATACATCAATGGAACCTGTGATCCGGTTATTCAGAAATCCGAAGTCTACCCCGATATTTGTTTCTGCTTTTTGTTCCCATTTCAGATCCGGATTTGGATTAGCGGCAGGGCCGTAAGTTTGATAATAAATACCATCCTGCGGATATACTCCTCCCGTACCCAATCTCAGAATAGACTGATAATTTGGAATACCCTGATTTCCCGTCACTCCATATCCAACCCTTAATTTCAGATCATTGAGCACTTCTTTACTACCAAAGAAACTTTCATTTGAGATTGTCCACCCTCCTGATATCGCAGGAAAATTACCCCACTTATGATTAGCACCGAATCTGGACGAACCTTCTCTGCGTAAAATAGCACTTACAAAATAGCGGTCCGCATAGTTGTAATTGACGCGACCAAAGAAAGCCACCAAAGTATTATCTTCCTTAAAAGAGCCCATTGTTGGTCTCGGAAGCTGCGCATTGGTTAGAGCCGTTCCGGAATTCATATCCCAATCCAGAAAACCGTCGGTCGTAAATCCGTTATTAGACATTTCAAAACGCTCATAACCTGTGTATTGATAACTATAGCCCAATAATCCGGTAATGGTGTGTTTTTCATTAAAAGTCTGGTTGTAGTCAATAGTCGATTCAATGGTTCTGGTCCAGTTCAGCTCATTCTTTTTATAGGCGTATGCGGTACCTCTGTAGTCCGTATTGAGACGTTGATCCCAATCCAGTGTAGAACGGTAACGCCTGTCATTCCAGTTGTCCCTCACATAGGATCCGAATACCGAAACGCTTAAGGGATCGATAATCTTCAGCTTCAATTTTGCATCTCCTGAAAAAGTTTGTTGATTGCGTTCGTCTATACGATGTGCCAGGCGGCTCATCGGATTGTAGTTGTTGTATTCCTGCGTCTGATAGAATGTTCCATCCGGATTATATATCGGAGCGGTAGGATTACGCTGAATCGCCTGTTCGAAGTCCGGCACATTTTCACTGTCATCAGCCTTTTTGCCTCCTAACATATTAGCCTTATTAAAATTGGCGGCTATATTTCCGGAAAAAGTAAGGCGGTCTTTCAGACCTGTCTGAGAAAAATTGATTCTTCCTCCAAACTGCTTTCTGCCATTCTGTTTAGCGATACCATTCGCATCTTCATAATTGATCGAAGCTCTGTAGTTGGATTTATCTCCACCACCACTCGCTATAAAATTATGGAAATGGGAAAAATTATTCTTGTCAATCAGTTCGTCAAACAGATCTGTACTGGCTCCAAGGTCAGATTGCGGACGGTTAAGACCTTTGACCACATACTCTCTGAACTGATCCGCAGACAGCATAGTAGGTTTGCTGTCTACAAACTCTTTTTGTCCGTACGTAAAATATTCAAACTGGGGTGTTCCGGATTTACCCTTTTTGGTGGTAACCAATACGACCCCGCCATTACCACGGGTACCATAGATCGCCGCTGCCGAACCGTCTTTTAACACACTTATAGATTCTATGTCACCCTGTTTGACCAGATCCAGACTACCTCCTGGAATACCGTCAATAACGATCAGCGGCGAATTGGACCCCTTCAAAGACGCCATCCCCCGCAATTGTATAGACGTTCCGGAGTTTGGATTACTGCCCTGTGCTCTTGTAATGTTAAGGCCGGCTACCTTTCCCTGCACCAGTTCCATCGGATTACGCATGCCTCCCTGATTAAAATCCTTTTCCTGTACCGTCTGTACAGCCGAAGTCACTTCACTCTTTTTCTGTGTTCCATACCCTACTACCACGACTTCCTGTAGGGATTCACTCTCTGGCTTCAGTTTGACCGCAATACCAGAGGAGGTTGTAATAGGCACTTCTACAGGCGAAAAACCGATATAAGAGACGATTAACGTTCCCCCGACTTTGGCTTCCAGGCTGAAATTACCATCCTGATCCGTTTGTGTCCCGATAGCCGAACCTTTCAGTTTGACAGTTACCCCCGCCAGCGGAGTACCTGTCTCGGCATCGGTTACTTTTCCGGTTACTGTTTCCTGTTCCGATTTGTTTAAATAGGTTTGTTTGTAATGAACAACACGGTTTTCTGCTGTACCGTCTGTTGCATAAGCATAATTTAATGCGAGCAGGGATAGCGGGACTACCCACCATTTTGCCCGACGACCCGCAGGCCGTAAAGGTTTACTGTAATGATTCATGTTTAGTTAGTATATGTTTGAAAAAAATTGACAAATAGTTAAAATTTACTAAAACGTTTTATCAAATAGACGCAATAAAGGGATACAGCAGTACCTCCTTATGCATTCTATTTTTCAACAGGTAGTTTTACAATTTATAATGGTGATTTCTCTTTTTTACTAAAACGTTTTACTTCATGGTGCATAAAGAACCAGTATTCACGTATACAGGAAAAAATTAAAATCGGTTTATTTTCATATGGCTATTCTAAAGTTAAGATTTAAATCTTATAAACCATTATTCTTTTTCAGTTTTTAATATAACATATAACCTATGCTACAAGTACTTATTCAAGTTTCAGAAGTTAAAACAACAAAAAACCCCGTCTTAATATGTATTAAGACGGGGTTTATATAGAGTTAAAAATAGCTTTATCTGACTCGGGAAACAGGAAGCATTTTCAGAAAGTAACGGGATCCGCTTCTGTCACAAGAGACTTCACTTTATTCTAAATATTTCCTTTCTTCATTTCCTGCAAAGCATAATCCACAGCTCTGGCAGAGAAGGCCATATAGGTAAGGGAGGGATTTTGAGTAGAAGTAGAAGTCATCGCTGCACCATCTGTCACAAATACATTGGGAACGGTGTGTATCTGATTCCATTTGTTGAGGACAGAAGTTTTAGGATCATTACCCATGCGTGCTCCTCCCATTTCATGGATATCCAGTCCCGGTGCCTGACCATGGTCATCTTGCTTGATATTGGTAAATCCGGCTTCTTCAAACATTGCTGTCATCTGCTCCAGGTAGTCTTTTTTCATTTTTGCATCATTGTCGTCGTATTCAACTGCAATTTTCAACAACGGAACTCCCCATGCATCTTTTTGAGAACTGTCTAATGTTACCTGACCGGATTCTTTCGGAATAGTCTCGCCCATCATGTGGGATCCTACACCCCATAATCCATATTTAGGATTCAGGAGATTATTTTTGAAAGATTCGCCATATCCGGACTGATCAGCACTCTTTGAACGATATGCTCCAAATCCTGCTGCATATCCTCTCAGAAAATCTGTTTCCTGTTTATGTAGATTGCGGAACCGTGGAATATATCCTCCTCCGGCAGGATTACGGCCGTCGGTAGTATAGTCCATAAAACCTTCGTACTCTGCGTATATACGTGCACTGTAATTGTGAAAAGCCACATATTTACCTAATACACCACTGTCGTTACCCAGACCGTTTTCAAAGCGTTTGGATTTGGAATTAAGCAAGATCAGATTCGTATTCAACGCTGCTGCATTGACGAAGATTACCTTTGCAAAGAAATCCATCTCTTCCTTAGTCTCTGTATCAATTACTTTTACGCCTACCGCTTTTCCCTTCGTATCGTCATACAGAATAGAATGTACTACAGAGAAAGGTCTCAGCGTCATATTTCCGGTCTTCGCTGCCCACGGAATAGTGGACGCATTAGAACTAAAATAACCTCCGAAGGGACAGCCTCGCTGACAAAGTGTACGATTCTGACATTGTACTCGTCCCTGATCGAGGTGAATTTTATTAGGTTTGGATAAATGCGCACAACGCGCAGAAATCACTTTCCGCTCTGGATATTTGTTCTTCATGGTTTGCTGAAAATACTTTTCTACTATATTCAGCGGATAGCCCGGAAGAAATTCTCCATCCGGAAGCTCCGGAAGACCATCTTTATCTCCTGCAATACCGGCAAAACGTTCGACATAATCGTACCAGGGTTTCAGATCGGCGTAACGGATAGGCCAGTCAACGGCAAATCCATCGCGGGCAGGTCCTTCAAAATCAAAGTCTGACCAACGCTGTGTCTGTCTGGCCCATAGCAGAGATTTTCCACCAACCTGATAGCCACGGATCCAATCGAATGGTTTCTCCTGTACATAAGGATGCTCCTGATCTTTGACAAAAAAATGTGCAGCATCTTCATGAAATGCATAACAACGGTTTACAATAGGATTTTCCTGCTGCACCTGATACGGCATCTCTCCGCGGTGTTCAAATTCCCAGGGATAAAGATTGGTAGTAGGATAATCCTTGACATGCTTTACATCACGTCCTCTTTCCAGTACCAATGTCTTTAATCCTTTTTCACATAGTTCCTTTGCAGCCCAACCACCACTTATTCCCGAACCAATGACGATAGCATCGTATGTTCTGTTCTTTACGCTGTCCGTATTTATATTTGCCATTTTCTTTGATTCTTTTTATGCGTTGATTTTCATTGCACCATTATACCTGCCCGGAACTAATTCATAAATTAGTTTATTCTTCATGACATATTCAGAATTAAGGTATCCCTGAGTGGCTCTTTTTTTGAATATCTTATAAAAAGCACTCTTTTCCTTTGCTTCTTCTTCGGATTTGAAATAGGCTCCGATCTTATCTGCCGCAGCACCATCCAGATCAGACCTGTTCTTCTCCAGTCCTTCCAGAAAAGCTTTTTGATCTTCCGGTGAATGACAATCATCTACCATCTTCATGATAAAGAGATGAAGATTTAACTTTTTACCACCCGGAGAATCTGTCTCAGGAATAAGTACATCCACCAGCTTAGCCAGGAATTCTTCATCCTTAGCAGATAACTTGATTGTATGCAGATCTATAGACGTTCCACCCTGCTCCCGCAGACAGGAAGGCAACAACGCCAGCCCTCCAGCAATAATAAAAAGTTGTTTTACCGCAGTCCTTCGGTTCATAACATGATGTTTATAATTTGTAATATTAGAAATATTCTAACAAAAATCAAAAAGCTAAATCGATTAAAGCCAGTAATAATTTCAAGACATTCCCTAATATTTTAAGAGATATTATTTTTAAGGTAGTTCCAGACTTCACGAAGATCTGTGAACAACTGATCTGCAACGGCTAATTTTTCACGCTCCAGGGGTTGTTTGGAGACTCCCACACAATACAAACCAGCAGCCTTAGCCGCTTTCGTACCTGTAATGGTATCTTCAATTGCGACACAATCTTTCGGATCTAAGCCGGCCTGCTCAGCGGCCAGAAGATAAGGCTCCGGATCTGGTTTAGGAGACTGTACATCGTCTCTGGTCACAATCAGCGAAAAATAAGAGAGCAGATCATGATGCCCCAATACGGTATCAACAGTGGTCATGAAACTGGAAGTAACCAATCCGATTTTGACTTGCTGCTCTTTCAGATGCTCCAGAATTTCTTTTACATAAGGCATCAATGCTATGGTTCGCATATCCGACTGTGCATAAGCTGCTCTGGTGCGCTTCCACATGTACTCATTGGTAGTATCTATATTCCAGATTTTTCTCATTGTCTCCACATTGAAGGCCAATGTGTGTCCTGCGAAATGACGGATCCAGTCTTCAAAAGTAATATAGACAGCAAATTCTTCCGCCAGAATAGGTTGCCAGTTTTGGAAGTAAAAATATTCCGAATCAATAAGGGTACCGTCCAGGTCAAAAAATACAGCTTTAAATTTATTCATGATACAAAGCTAAGGCTTTTGAACTGGTAAACTAAGGATTTGATCCCGAAGTACACTATCTGTATGGTAAGGTCTCTGGCTACATAACAAAACTAATACTTGTGAAAAAAAGCAAGTTTGGGTAAGTTTGTTGAGTATACGCACATTAACACTTTAGCACTATACCTCAATTAATATGAAGATAATAGCCGTAGGTCGTAATTATATTGACCATGCCAAAGAACTTAATAATCCTGTACCGAAGACTCCTGTTATCTTTATGAAACCGGATACAGCGCTGTTAAAAGACAACAAAGATTTTTATTATCCCGAGTTTTCTAAAGAGATTCATTACGAAGTCGAGGTTGTACTTCGTATCTGTAAAGAAGGCAAACATGTATCACAAAAATTTGCACATACGTATTATGATGCGATTGGTCTTGGTATTGACTTTACCGCACGGGATATTCAACAACAACATAAAGAGAAAGGATTGCCCTGGGAACTGGCCAAATCATTTGACGGTTCGGCAGTGATCAGTTCTTTTATACCTAAAGAGACATTTGCGGATCCTGCCCAACTCAGCTTTAGTCTTCAGAAGAACAAAGAAACAGTGCAATCCGGAAATACAAAAGATATGATCTTTTCATACGATCAGCTGATTGTCTTTATTTCACAGTACATTACTTTACGTAAAGGAGATTTTATCTACACAGGAACACCCGCAGGAGTCGGCCCAGTCGCTATAGGAGATCGGCTCGAAGGATTTATAGAAGAAAAAAACGTGTTTACCTGCCTGATTAAATAATTTAAATGAAGAAACTAAGTATATATATGGGGATATTGGCATTGACAACAGCGTCTGTATCAGCCCAAAATATCATTAAATCCCGAACATATCCGCAAAATTATTTCAGACAGCCAATGGATATTACGCCACAGGCTTCCGGAGGATTCGGAGAACTGAGAGGCACGCATTTTCATGCCGGAAACGATTACAGAACACAACAGCGAATCGGAATCCCGATCTATAGTGCCGCTGAAGGCTATGTATCGAGAGTTCGTGTACAGATCGGCGGTGGAGGTAACTCGGTATATGTGGATCATCCGAACGGGTATACTTCTGTATATCTGCATATGGATAGCTTCAATGATCAGCTCAGCGAAATTGTCAAAGCCGAACAGTATAAAAAGAAAAGCTTTGATGTGGATATAGAGCTGCCACGTAATAAGGTTGTCATGAAAAAGGGGCAGCTTCTGGGCAAATCCGGAAATACCGGCGGATCCGGCGGACCTCATCTTCATTTTGAAATAAGAGATACCAAAACCCAAAACCCGCTTAATTCGCAGCTTTTCGGATTGTACTTTGAAGATAATGTAGCACCTGTGATCCGGGGAATCACGGTGTACGATATCGGAAATGATGTATTTGATGAAAACACCCCACGCAGACATCAGGGTATCAAAACTATTGGAAGCGGCACATACGGATTAGCCGGAGGTGCTCCCATACCGGTTAATGGAAAATTCGGATTGGGAATCAATACCATTGACAGGCATTCAGGAACAAACTTTAGCTTTGGCGTCTATTCCATTGAGCTCTTGCTGGATGATGCTCCGGTAAGTACGGTGGTCTTTGAGGAGTTATCATTTGCAACTTCCCGGGCGCTCAATTCATATATAGATTATCCCTATTTTATGAAGACGCAGGCAAAAATTCAAAAAAGCTTTAAGGACCCGAATAATACCGCTCCGATCTACAAGCAGTTGAATAATCTGGGCTTTATCGAACTAAAGGATAACAATGTGCATAAAGTTGATTATATCGTCAAGGACGTGCATGGTAATACCAGCAGAATCAGTTTTAATGTACAGCAAAATCCGACGTTCAATATCAGCCGAAAACCGCAGACCGGGACAGCCGTATTCAAATATGGTCAGGAAAACAATTATGCTGCAGACAATGTTAGGATAGCTGTTCCTAAGGGAGTGCTCTATAATGATCTTTATCTGAACTACTCTCAGGGAGGAAAACCAAGAGGAGGATACTCTACATTACAGCGTGTCCACAACGATATGGTACCGCTGCTGGACAATTACAAATTGAGTATCAAACCGGATGCAACTCTACCGGCTTCACTACAGAGCAAGGCTATTATTGTTGATGAAAGAGGCCGGTCAAAAGGAGGACGTTATGAAAATGGCTGGGTTGTTACCTCCCTTCGGGACATGGGCAGTTATTATATTGCTGTAGACACAGTAGCTCCGGTCATCACAGCACGAAACCTGACAAACGGTAAAAATCTTGCAAATCAGTCTAAGATCGATTTTACCATATCTGATAACCTGTCCGGTATACAAACCTTCAACGCATATATTGACGACAAATGGGTACTGATGGAATATGACCCTAAAAACCGTCATGTATGGCATCAGTTTGAACCTTCGCTGCCTAAAGGCAGGCACACATTCAGACTGGAGGTAAAAGACATGAAAGATAACACGAAAATATACGAAGCGACTTTCACGAAATAAGACAGCCGGCAGGAATGCCAACAGACACAGATTAGACAGATGAAATCTCACTCTTTTTAATTAATGAGCATAATCTGCTGCCTTTATTCGTAGATCAGCATTATATTTTTTACTTTTAAGTCTTAAATTTTTCACATATGTCAACACTTGAAGCAGGAAACAAAGCACCGGATTTCAGTGCCAAAAACCAGAACGGGGAAACCATTCATCTTTCAGATTTCAAGGGCAAGAAAGTTATTTTATACTTCTACCCTAAAGACAATACTCCGGGTTGTACAACAGAAGCATGCAATTTCAGAGATAATTATCAATCGCTGAAAAAAGAGGGGTTTGAGATTTTGGGAGTCAGTATTGATACGGCATCTTCACACCAGAAATTTACAGCTAAACATGACCTTCCCTTTCAGTTATTGGTAGATGAGGATAAAAGTTTGGTAGAGAAATATGGTGTATGGGTAGAAAAAAATATGTATGGTAAAAAATATATGGGTACAGCACGCACAACCTTTGTTATCGATGAAAAAGGAAATATCGAACAAATCATCAAAAAGGTAGATAACAAAAATGCTTCTCAACAGATTCGGGATCTTTACCTTTAAATAAATGAAGAAAACAGAGTAGCAGGGATGTTAATATCAGACATAAAGAACACATCTTAAGTCCAACTCTTATTATCTAAATATCAAATATTTCTTATATTCGCCTCTTATGAGCAAACAGACTGACGATTTTTTTAAAAGTGTAGTATCACACGCAAAGGAATACGGTTTTGTATTCCAATCAAGCGAAATATATGATGGCCTTAGCGCTGTATACGATTATGGCCAGTTAGGGTCTGAATTAAAGAATAACCTTAAGACGTACTGGTGGAAATCTATGGTACAGTTGAATGAAAATATTGTCGGTATTGATGCCGCCATTTTCATGCACCCGACCACATGGAAAGCTTCCGGTCACGTTGATGGATTTAATGATCCTATGATCGACAATAAGGATTCGAAAAAGCGTTACCGCGCGGATCAGTTGATCGAGGATAAAATAGCGCGTTACGAAGCTGACGGAAAGACAGATAAAGCAGCTGCTTTATTAGCAGATCTGAACAAAGCATTAAATGCGGATGATCTGGCAGGACTGAAAACGATCATCGAAGAACATAATATTGTATGTCCGGTATCCGGAACCAAAAACTGGACAGAAGTACGTCAGTTTAATCTGATGTTTGCAACTCAAATGGGCGCTATGGCCGATGGTGCCGAGCAGGTATATCTGCGTCCGGAGACTGCTCAGGGTATCTTTGTAAACTTCCTGAATGTGCAAAAAACAGGTCGTATGAAGATTCCTTTCGGTATCGCTCAGATTGGTAAAGCCTTCCGTAATGAAGTGATCGCACGTCAGTTTATTATGCGTATGCGTGAATTTGAACAAATGGAAATGCAGTTTTTCTGCAGACCTGGAACTGAAATGGAATGGTACAACAAATGGAAAGAAACACGTCTGAAGTGGCATTTAGCACTTGGTTTTAATCCGGATAACTACCGCTACCATGATCACGATAAATTAGCACATTATGCAAATGCTGCTGTAGATATTGAGTTTAATTTCCCGTTTGGCTTTAAAGAGGTAGAGGGTATACATTCCCGTACAGATTTTGACCTGAAACAACATCAGGAATTTTCTAAAAAGAAAATGCAATATTTTGATACGGAGATCAATCAAAACTACATTCCTTATGTAGTCGAGACCTCTATAGGACTTGACCGCTTATTCCTTACTGTATTATGTAACTCACTGGTACAGGAAGATCTTTCTACAGACGAAAAACAGGATTCCCGTGTAGTGCTGAAATTCCCTCCTGCTCTTGCTCCGGTTAAAGCAGCTATTTTACCGTTGACCAAAAAAGATGGTCTTCCGGAAAAAGCACGTGAGATCATGGCTACTTTAAAACTGGATTACAATGTCCAGTATGATGAAAAAGATGCTATCGGTAAACGTTACCGTCGTCAGGATGCTATCGGTACACCTTTCTGTATCACAGTAGATCATCAGTCTCTGGAAGATAATACCGTTACTATCCGTGACCGCGACACCATGAAGCAGGAGCGTGTAGCAATTGCGGATCTGGAAAGAATCGTAAGTGACCTGGTAGGCTGGAATACGTTATTGAAAAAGCTAATATAGCTTTTAAGATATTAAAAGTCAAGCCAAACCCTTTGAGAATCGCATAAAAATGGGGCTATCCAACCCTTTTGGACAGCCCCATTTCTATT
>NZ_DIDX01000009.1:37594-37770 GCF_002418355.1 Sphingobacterium sp. UBA5789
CTCCCTAACCCTTCCGACATGTCAGAACAGGTTCTCCTTAAAAATGAGAGGGAATCCGTTTGTCAAATAATAAAAAGAGGGTGTCTAAAAAGTCAAGTATAACCCTTGTGAGAATCGCATAAAAATGGGGCCATCCAAGCTTTTTGGACAGCCCCATTTCTATTGTAGTAACCTTG
>NZ_DIDX01000005.1:0-135 GCF_002418355.1 Sphingobacterium sp. UBA5789
CCTACGATTCCCAATGTGACGACCTGTGCCGGTACTTCAGCCACACTTACGGTCAGTTCTCCAGTTGCGGGCATTGACTATCGCTGGTATACGGTTGCTTCCGGAGGAACAACATTGACAACAGCAAATAGCTAT
>NZ_DIDX01000005.1:344-110226 GCF_002418355.1 Sphingobacterium sp. UBA5789
ACTACCGGCTGTGTGAGTGCACGTACGGCAGTGACCTTGACTGTGAATCCGCTGCCAGCAGCTCCTACAGTGCCGGGGAAAGCTACTTGTCTCGGAACTGCAGCGACGTTATCTGTCTCGTCTCCGGTAGCAGGGGCGACCTATCGCTGGTATACAACTTCTACAGGTGGATCTTCTTTCTTCACGGGGACGGATTATACGATTACTAATCCTACAGTTACGGTGACGTATTATGTAGAAGCCTCAAATGCCAGCTGTGTGAGTACTTCACGTACGGCTGTCACATTGACCGTCAATCCTTTACCTGTAGCACCAACAGTGCCGAATACAGCGACCTGTTCAGGCACGTCAGTGCTGCTGTCTGTAAGTTCTCCGGTGGCCGGAATTACCTATCGCTGGTATTCTTCAGCTGGCGGGGGTACGGTATTGAATACGGGACCTAATTATATTATTTCTAATCCTACTGTTACGACTACTTATTATGTCGAAGCTTTTAATGAAACAACAGGTTGTGCGAGTTCTACCCGTACTGCTGTGACATTGACAATCAATCCTTTACCATCTATAACATTGTCTCCTTCTCCGAGAATTTGTGAAGGAGATATCCATGCATCCCTGCCTTATGTGGTCGCCAATGGCGGTAATCAATATAAAATCACCTGGGATCCGGGTACACCTGTTTCTTTCCAAAATGTAACCAGCTGGACAAATCTTACTGGAAGTGCTATCACGGTCAATGTTCCGGCAAATGCTTCATATGGTGTCTATACAGGTAAGGTGTCCATTTACAATTCGGTAAATGGTTGCGAAGGATCATTACAGTCTTTTAGTATCAATATATATCCCGCTCAGGGTAAGCCGCATTTAACTATTCAAAATATTGTCAATTAAATAACTATGGAAAATCAACAAAATATTAACATCAATTAAGTAATCAATATGAAAAGAAAAATTCAAAAAATAAGAGCCGGCGTGATCGCTTTGCTTTTATGTTCAGGAACAGTCGTATGGGGGCAAAGTATCAGTAACCCGCCTTTAAATGTAGGACCTTCCACTTCTGTAACAGATGCAGGTCGTGTTACGGCCATCACTCCGGTACTGACCAATGGTACTTCGGCTTACGAAACTGTCAACTCTGTCTTGTTTTATAATCCGGCAACCAATGGTCCGTCTCTGACACTGGTAGCTGCGCTGAATGAAGATGTGAGTGTGTTGCCTACACCTCGTACCGCATTAAGATTTACGAATTACACCTGGTATTATATGGGTACTTCAGGTGCAGCAGCAGCTTCAGGTGCTGCATTTAATCCAAGTTTAGTTGCCGGAGGTTATTCTGTGGCACAAGATGCAAGTACGGATAACAACAGATTACCGTTGACCGGTTTGACAGAGGGGTATCACTACTTTAAAGTTCAAGGTGTTGTAAACCCTGATAATGCTCCTGTAGGTGCGCTTTGTACACCGCAGGAAGAGGTCTTTGTAGTATATGTATTGCCTCAATTGAATATTGCTTCTGCTGGGGTATTAGCTGGCGGAGCTACAGATTTTGCCTTTTGTGAATCTGAAACTTCTGGCTCTAATACACAAGCCAAAGTGCAGGTGACGGCTACACCTTCTTTTGTGACCAGCGGACTTACTCCGGCTGTAACTGATTTTACCATTAACTACCGTTGGTATGCAGTTAAAGTAGATGCTGCCAATGCTCCTTTGGCTGGTGCAAGTATTGATGATGCTAAATTCGACCCAAGTACTTTAACGGGGGTAACTGCATTGACCGGTACTGCTAATTCTATTTTTCCGCAGATATCAGCTTTCGGAAAGTACAAAATTCTCGTAGAGGCGGAGTATGCCATTAAGGATAGAAGTAACGGACTTTCTGCTGATGATCCGGCTAACCGTAACAGACCTTATGTAATCTACAGGGATTTTGCGGTAAACGGAGCAAGCGATCTGATTATTACGGTAACACCTACACCAGGTAAACCACATATTACTATCGAGGCAGTCACAGACTAACCGATATAAATTAATACAAGATGCTACGTCTGTCCGGATATATTTTATCTTTTCTAGTTGCCCTGTTGCTTCTCTTTTCAGAAGCAACGGCGCAACAGGGACAGACTTTGCATATTGTCAAAGGGAAGAAAGTTACTTTACGGGCCGATGCCGAACATGCGCTTTCTTATATCTGGTTTAAGAACAATGAACCTCTTAATGGATTCCATGATCAGCGAATTATTGTAACAGAAGCGGGAATTTATACGGTTATTGCTTTGGGTGAAGGCTGTAATTCGGATCTTTCTGATCCGGTTGAAATCATTGTTGATCCGTTTGGAGAAGATGTGGAGGTAAATCTCGAAATACGTAATCTTCCTGATGCAAATACCGTAATGGTAGGACGTAATTATAATTATCAGCTTATGGTGCTGAATAATGGAAATAAAGCTGCACATGAATTGACCATCACATTTAATATACCACGTGAAATTGAATATGTAGGTCCAACCGGTACCTATCCGGGAGAATTGTTTTATCAGGCAAGCAGCAGGCAGCTGATATGGAAAATAAGTGAGATGGAAGCCGGAGGGTCTGCTTCTCTCTGGATAAATGTAGAAGCTATTTCTGAAGGAAATGCTATTACTATGAGTAAAGTCACCTCCCGCGAGAGGGATACAGCGATTGAAGATAATCAGGCCAGCTCAACGGTTAATATTGTATTCCTGAATATACCTAATATTATCACCCCTAATGGTGATGGTAAGAATGATTTCTTTGTTATCAAAGGATTGGATACTAATGCAAGAAATAAACTGACTGTTTTCAACAGAATGGGTAATGAAGTTTACCGTTCTCATCAGTATCAGAATGACTGGAGTGCTGTAGGGCTCAATCAGGGCACCTATTTCTATATCCTGGAGGTAGAATTGCCGAGCGGGAAAGTACATGTCAATAAAGGCTATATCACTGTGATAAGGTATTAATTCCTCTTAATACGGCCTGTTCAGAATCTTAATTTTATTCCTTATATCGCATCGGATTTTTCGATATGAAATTTATATTCATCTTTTTGAAAATACAACCTGTGGTTGTGGCGGAGGTCAATTTTAATAGCGATGTTTGCTATGTTTATAAAATGTTCTGACCATCGTCACATTAAGAATAGTCATAATCTCGGTGCGTTGGTTTTTGTCCTACGTCTGTGCTTCCTCGGTGCATAAACCGCACAGAATCGATTTAGGAAATAGCAGAAGGAGTAGAGATAACTCCTCCTTCTGCTTATAAAATGCTTCATTATGGCTGACTTTTCTTTTCAGCTTTCCGTACTTATCTTTTTTAAATTATAACCTGAGGTTGTGGTGGACATCATTATTAATGTCGAATTTTGTAGTGTTTATAAAATGTTCTGATATGTTATAGTATGTCAATAGTCATTTTGATGATATTGATTTCAATCATGTGCATTCTTTGGGTGGATACGCAATTCAGGACTTTAAAAAATGGAGGGATAAGAAAGGGGAGAATAGCCTCCTCTTTTTCCCCTCTTTTTTAACAACAGATTGAAAATATGGTATTTGTATTTTTTAAATCTGTAAGCAATTATTAATTCCGACTATCTGGGACCATTATGTAATCGATATGCAAAGCATTCTTACCATGAGTATAACAGGAATTATTTGTTATTTCCTGTATCGATTTATTAATAAGTCATCTTCTGTAATGGAAAGTATGGAAGATGGTAGTTTTGTGATGCGTGTTCATCCTGTACATGTATATCTGGGGTATTTTTGTCTGATGATGTGTGCCGGAATTGTAGGAGGGGCAGTATATGATTATGGCCGTATGGATATGACCGAGATGACCTTTGCAGTCATTCTGCTTTTGATCTTTGGTGTATGTGGTGTTCATAGCCTTTCTCTGTATTATTTCCATAAGGTGCAATATAATCATGTATATATTATGTGTTACAGTAATCTGGGTAAGATGCAGATAGCACATTGGGATGATATTATTGATGCAACTTATAATCCAGTATTGGGATACATCAAGCTTTTTACACGGGATAAAAAAACACTGATACTCTTCCATCATCTCAAAGGCATTATCTTGTTTCACCAGGAATTTGTGAACCGTAAACCTCTGGTAGCCGGGAAGGTAAAGCTGGAAAAAGCCTGAATGATTAATTTTTTTAAATTATAACCACAGGTTGTGGTGGCATTATTATTTTATAACGAGTTTTATGGTGGTTTATAGTTGAGTGTTCTGACCACGTATGTAAAGGTGAACAGGTGGCACAGAACATAGAGAAGGTAAATGAAGAGGAGGTGTCCCCCTCCTTTTCCCTTCTTTATTTAAATTGTAAAAGATTTTTTCCTTCCCCATGCTTCTTTTTTCAAATTATAAAATATTTATATCTTTGGATTCCATGCACAGATTGTATTGTGTTTATTATTATGCCAAAGGAAACTGATTATAACCTGCTTTCAGATCAACAATTAATGATTTTAATTGGTCAGGATGATTATGCCGGTTTTACAGCCTTGTACCTGCGGCATATTCAGGAGCTCATACAGTATGCCAGACGTCTTCATACGGATGAAGAGGAGGCTAATGATTTTGTACAGGAAGTATTTGCTTCCTTGTGGATGCGCAGACATGATCTGCGCCTGGATACACCTCTAGCCTGGTTGTATATGTCTGTACGCAAGCAGATGCTATATAGCCTTCGGAAACAAAAAACGAGAGACAAATACATCGAAAATTTAGCGACCTATCTCAATCCCTTTTATGATCCTGTTCTGGATGTTATTCAGGAAAAACAAGTTCGGGATTTTATCGAAAGAGAAACCGCTAAGCTGCCGCCTAAGATGCAACAGATCTTTCGGATGAGCAGACAGGATTTCCTCTCACACAAAGAAATTGCAGAAGAACTTCAGTTATCAGAAAAAACGGTTAAGAAGCAGATTAATAATGTCCTGAAAATCTTTCGCTCTAAGATCAGTCCGAGACAGGCTGAAGTGATCGTAATTATCAGTTATCTGCTATCCGAAAAATAATTTTATTTTTTTCTACTCCCTAAGGCATACTTGTGCAACATCATTGTGTTAGTTCGCCAATTATGAATGATAATACTATAGATATATTAGTAGAGAAGTATGCAAATAATACATGCTCTGAACAGGAGAGAATGCTGTTAGAGTTATGGATAGAGGCGCTTCCCGAAACGGATAAAGTTGTGCTGTCTGCAGAAAAAAAGCAATTTCTATGGGAACAACTGGATGCTAAAATATCTTCTTCTACCAGCAATAAATCTATATACAGAAGTCTGAAGCGTTATCTGCCATATGCGGCGGCAGTTCTTATCATGAGTATGACCACACTTTTTGTATGGCAGACGCAAACCGGACAACAGGAAACACCGGTGAAAATAGCAGATAAGGTTGTACCCGGATCGGATCAGGCTACATTGACACTTGCTGACGGACGTAAAATCGAACTCACAACTGAACATTCGACACTGGCTTCAGGCATAACTATTCAGAAAACTGCCGACGGTCAATTAAAATATGTAGTACAGAGAGGTGTAACAGGAGGCGAATATAATGTAATTGAGACACCTAGAGGAGGGCAATTCCTGATTGAGCTTTCAGATGGTTCAGAAGTGACACTCAATGCGGCGTCCTCGCTTCGGTTTCCGACAGATATGTCTGATGGCGATCTCCGGAAAGTAGAGCTTAAAGGAGAAGGCTATTTTGCTGTCGCAAAAGATAAAAAGCGTCCTTTTATTGTTCAGAGTAACGGACAGGAAATCAAAGTTCTGGGGACAGTCTTTAATGTCAATACCTATGATCTGTCTAATAATATCACAACCTTACTGGAAGGTAGAATTCAGATCAATAATCAAAAAATACTTACACCAGGTCAACAGGCACATGTCAAAGGCAAGGATATCTTTATCAGTCAGGTTGATGCAGAAGACTTTGTTGACTGGAAAAATAATGAATTCGTATTCCGGGATGAATCGTTACAATCTATTCTGAACAGAGTGTCCAGATGGTACAATGTAGATGTACAATATGCTAAGGAGGGGAGCAGGTACATCACATTCAGCGGTAAAATATCCAGATACGCTGAAGTAGAAAAAGTACTTGAACTACTGCAGAGTACAAGTACATTGAAATTCAAAATTATAAACCGAACAATTATTGTAAACCAAAATTAACGCTTATGGACTGATAGACTAATTACCAGATTTCACCGCAATTATACTCTTTAAATAACCAATTTAAATTACTTCTTAAAAATCATGAGGTTAAATTTTTTTAAACTAGCCCGGGCTACGTGCGTGGCTTTAATGGTCACCTATTGCTCTATTTCGGCTGCCGGACAAGGTGTAGTGACCCTTAAAAAGCAAAAAATACGAGCATCAGAACTTATTAAAATTATTAATAAGCAGACTGGATATAATATCTTATACTCTAATCAGATCTTTAATGATAAAAAAATACTTAATGTAGAATTTGATGAGGCAGATATTCATAAAGTAATGAATACTCTGCTTGATCAATCCGGTCTTCAATATAAGATCAAAGATAATACTATCCTGATTAACCAAATTACTCAGACGGAAGAAGCTTCTTCACTTAAAAATGCTAATTCGTTTCAGCAAGGGGTATCCGGAAAAATTTCGGATGATAAGGGAGAGCCTTTACAGGGAGCTTCAGTGTCTATAAAAGGAACTAACATCGGGATATCTACGGATGCAGAAGGTCGTTTTACGTTGGCTCAGGCCAAAGTGAATGATGTACTTGAGATACGTTTTGTAGGTTATCAGGCCAAAAGTTATACCATTACCTCTACAGCTCAACCTATAGAATTGTCCCTCGCAGCAGAAGATAATATGCTGGATGCCGTGGTCGTGACTGCCTTAGGTATAAAGCGGTCGGAAAAGGCCTTGAGTTACAATGTTCAACAGGTCAAGGAAGACGATCTGACACGTGTTAAAGATGTAAACTTCATCAATGCGCTTTCAGGAAAAGTAGCAGGTGTAACGATAAACAGTAGCTCTTCCGGTATCGGAGGTGCCAGCAAAGTGGTTATGCGCGGATCAAAGGCTATCGATCAGACCAATAATACATTATATGTAATTGATGGTATTCCTATTCACAACTACAGTGGGGAAGAAGGCAAAGAATTCAGCTCATCAGGGACATCAGAATCTATTGCGGACATCAATCCGGAAGATATTGAATCCATGTCTGTACTGACGGGAGCCGCTGCCGCAGCTTTATACGGAAGTCGTGCTGCCAACGGTGCAATAGTCATCAATACTAAAAAGGGGAAAATAGGTAAAACTACACTTTCTCTGTCCCAGAATACGGAAATATTAGATGCTTTTGTGTTACCTAAATTCCAGAACAGATTTGGTACGGGAAGCGGCTTGTTTCAGAATACAAATGATAGAAGCTGGGGTAAACCGCTCAATTCCTCTAACTTTATGGGTTATTCTCCCGATAAGGACTATTTCAAAACAGGAGTTATTGCGACCGAGAATATTTCATTTTCTACCGGAAATGAAAAAAATCAAACCTATGTATCTGCTGCGGCAGTCAACTCGGAAGGTATAATTCCGAATAACAAGTATGACCGTTACAATTTTACATTCCGTAATACTTCAAAGTTTTTAAATGATAAGATGACATTGGATGTAGGAGGGAGCTATATCAAGCAGCAAGATCAGAATATGACTAATCAGGGGACCTATTCGAATCCTCTTGTGACGGCTTATCTTTTTCCTCGCGGCGACGATTGGAATGATATCAAAATGTATGAACGGTATGATACTCAGCGTAAGATATATACCCAATACTGGCCACAGGGACTGAATGAATTTACAGGACAAAATCCATACTGGATTAATTACCGTAATCTGCGCAATAATAGTAAGGACAGATATATGCTTAATGCAAATCTGGAGTATAAAGTGTTAGACTGGCTGAGTCTTGCAGCGCGTGTACGCATCGATAACGCAGATACTGAATATTCTGAAAGATTATACGCTTCTACAAATACAACACTTGCTGAAGGATCTGAAAATGGCTTGTATGGTATAAAAGAAATAAAAGACAAGCAGTTGTACACTGATTTTATGGCCAACATCAATAAGACATTCAATGACTTTTCTTTGCAGGCCAATGTGGGGGCTATTTTGACTGATGCCCGTCAGAATTTTATTCAGAACCGGGGTCCTATACGGCCAAACGGTATTCCGAACAAATTTAATATAGCACAGTTAGATTATGAAAATACCAAACATCGGGATGAAGGATGGCGGGATCAGACACAGTCTATCTTTGCGAGTGCTGAACTGGGGTATAAAGGGGCATATTATCTGACATTGACCGGAAGAAATGACTGGGCTTCACAGCTTGCCGGTCCTAAATCTAAGGCAACTTCATTTTTCTATCCATCTGTCGGAACTTCAATCATTCTTTCCGAGATATTTTCTATGCCGGAGGAAATCGAATACCTGAAATTACGGGGTTCATTTGCTTCTATTGGTTTACCTTTTCCACGCTTTATTGCCAACCCTGTATATGATTGGGATGAAACAATCCAGCAGTATAAGGATAAGACTAACTATCCTATGACGGATCTGAAACCTGAACGGACAGATTCCTGGGAATTGGGTATTTCTACCCGTTTTCTCAAAGGTTTTAATCTTGATCTGAGTGTATATGATACGAAGACTTACAACCAGACTTTTGACCCTAAAATCTCCGTGTCTTCTATGTACACTACATTGTATGTACAGACCGGAAGTGTGAGAAACAGAGGGATAGAGCTGGGATTGGGATATCAAAAACAGTGGGGTGATGTAAATTGGGCTTCCAATTATACCTTCAGTGCCAACAGAAATAAGATTCTGGAACTGGTACGTAACTACCAGCATCCGGAGACCGGAGCTATTATTAATAAGGACCGGCTGGATGTAGGAGGTCTTTCTCAGGCACGCTTTATATTGAAAGAAGGAGGCACACTTGGTGATATGTATTCGTTGTCAGATCTTCAACGGGATAGCAATGGGGATATTTATATCGATCAGGATGGAAGAGTAGCGATAAACAACAAAGCTGGTGATATCAAATTAGGTAGTATTTTTCCGAAAGCCAATATGGCCTGGAGAAATGATTTCTCATGGAAAAATTTCAGAGCCGGATTTATGTTCTCGGCGCGTCTGGGAGGAATCGTTTATTCTGCGACACAAGCTGCCTTGGATCAGTATGGAGTATCTGAAGCATCTGCTCTGGCAAGAGAAAACGGTGGTGTCATGCTTAATGGTGGCGATTTGGTAGATGCAGAGACCTGGTATACAACCATCGGAGGTAAAAGCGGATTGCCGCAATACTATGCATATAGTGCAACAAATGTGAGATTGCAGGAAGCAAGTATTGGTTATACTATCCCTAAAAATCGTTTTTGGAATCTTGGTGAAGTATCACTTACACTGGTAGGACGTAATCTTTGGATGATTTATAACAAGGCACCATATGATCCTGAATCTACGGCAAGTACAGGAAATTATTATCAGGGTATTGACAATTTTATGACGCCAAGTACAAGGAATGTTGGAGTTAATGTCAGACTTAAATTTTAAAAGAGATGGATATGAAAATGAATAAATCACTCACAATATATCTCATTGGTGCCATGCTGGTCCTTCAATCCTGCACCAAGAGTTTTGAAAAGTACAATACCGATCCGAAAGGTTCGACTCAGGAAGAAGTAGAACGCGATGGCTATATCCTTGCCTCAGCGTTGACAGGTATGCAGGCCTGGGTAGTGCCATTGGATGTAAATACCTGCCAGTTTACCGAATGCCTGCTTGGCGGTTCTTACGGAGGGTATCTTTCAGACTCCAATAATGGCTTTAACGGCAAAAATTTTGCAACCTATAATCCGGAAGAAAACTGGCTTAGAGTACCGTTCAACGATGTAATTCCAAATATTTTTATTCGGAATGTAAAGGTAAAAAGTGTGACTCAGGATCCTATTCCTGCAGCGGTAGCTGATATTATTAAGGTACTATCTATTTCAAGAGTTTCCAGTATATATGGCCCTATTCCATATTCAAAAATAGGTGCGGAGGGTGCATTGAATGCTCCTTACGATTCCGAGGAAGAGGTTTATACGAAAATGTTTGCTGAACTGGATGCCGCGATTGCTGTATTAACACTACGCCGTACCGAGAATTTTACACCTAAGGCTGATATTGTTTTTGGAGGAAATGTGATTAAGTGGGTCAAATTAGCAAACTCCTTAAAGTTAAGACTGGCTATGCGCATTCTGTCTGCTAACCCAACGCTGGCAAAAACTAAGGCTGAGGAAGCAGTACAGCATGAAATAGGTCCTATGGTCTCAAATGATGATAATGCATTTGCACAGCCTGTTACTAAAAATCCGTTCAGGGTAGTGATGTATGAATATAACAATGGAGATTCCCGTATTTCGGCAGATATTACTTCTTATATGAATGGATACAAAGATCCTAGACGTGAAAAATATTTTACCGTATCCACATTTACCGGAAATATTACAAACGGATATATAGGGTTGCGTTCAGGAATTTCTATTCCCAGTGGTGAAAACGTGAAGAGATATACCAATATGAATGTAGGTAATACAGATAAGGTACTCTGGATGAATGCTGCAGAGGTAGCATTTTTAAGAGCTGAGGGAGCACTGCGAGGCTGGAACATGGGTACAGCAGCTATGACAGGATCTACTCCGGCAGAAGGGTTCTATAAAACGGGTATTAATCTGTCCTTTAATCAATGGGGTGCTGCGGGTGCAACTGCATATATAGATGACAGCAGAAGCGTTCCGGTATCTTATATAGATCCTTTAGGAGCATCTTCGAATACCGGTTCTACCAGTATGATTACCATTAAATGGAATTCAGCATCTGATATGGAACAGAATCTCGAACGTATTATTACCCAAAAATGGATTGCAAACTTCCCATTAGGTATTGAAGCATGGACGGAATACCGTCGTACGGGATATCCTAAACTGATGAGTGTATTGCAGAATAACAGTGGCGGACGCGTAAACTCTCAACGTATGGCACGCAGACTTCCTTATCCACAAGACGAATACACCGAAAATGCTGCTAATGTGCAAAATGCCGTGAGTTCGTATCTGAAAGGATTGGATGAAATGGGAACTGATTTATGGTGGGCAAAAAAGTAATATAAGAGGATTATGAAAAGAAAAATTAATTTGAAAAGACTGGTCTTCTCCACATGTTGTCTGTGGGCACTGACCCTTATATTGGTTTCCTGTGAAAAATGGACGGAAACAGAGACTGTCAAAATAGAAGATCCGGACATCAGGACGCAAAACCCTGAGCTCTATGCTGCTTATCTTGCTAATTTGAAAGCATACAAGAATTCAAAGCATAAGGTTATTTATGGTTGGTTTGATAATCATGTGAAAACACCGATTAACAGAGGGCAACATATTGAAAATGTACCGGATAGTGTAGATTTTGTGGTGTTGAAATCACCCGATAAACTGATAGATCGCGAATTGCAGCAGATGGATGCTCTTAGAAATGAAAAGGGTACAAAAGTGATCTTCGGATTCGATTATGACGGTACTAAACTGGCTTATGATCTCCGAATGGACGAACTCAAAAAGGCTGGTAAATTAACCGGTTCTGAAAAGGATTTTGAAACCTATCTATCGGATACTTTACAGTATACTCTGCAATTAATCGACAAGTATAAATATGACGGAATTATAGCAGGCTACAGAGGGAAAAGTACCGCACATATGACAGACAGTGATAAGGAGGTTTACAGTAAACGGGAAAAGATCTATATGGATCTTGTTAGCAAGTGGTATAATGCCAATAAAGGTAAAGTCCTTGTATTTGAAGGATATCCGCAGAATCTGACAGATAAAACTATTCTTGCTTCCTGCTTACATATAATACTTCCTGATCTGGATGTAAAGGGTAAGGATAGGTTGTCATATAATATCCTTATGACAAATGTGGAAGGTGTACCTACAGATCGTTTTATTGTTACAGCTTCTACTGTTTCTCTGGATAAAACGGATACCAAGACCGGAATATTTTCGGATGGTTCTCGTGCGCTGGGTGTAACTGCCGGTTGGGCTGCAGCGACACATAGCGGATATACGGTTTCGGGACTGGGTATATACAATATGAACAATGATTATTTTAATACCTATAAAGTATATCAGTACACCCGTGAGGCTATTTATACTCTAAATCCGTCTATAATTAAATGATTAAAATATGAAAAGTTTATATATATACATCCAGATAGCGCTTTTTTCAATCCTGACTTTCGCTGTCAGTTGTAAAAATGAAGAAATCTTCTCAAACAATGTATTTAATGCTGTTCCTAAGGTTGAAAATCTTCTTATCAAATCAACGTTGATTTCAGATGAGCGTAAATTGCAGGCATCTATAGCCAGACCGGAGACCAGAGATGTTAACATTGCCTATAATGTAGATGCATCATTGGTTGAGAAATATAATGCCGCCTACTACGATAAAGCGATCATGTTGCCAAAAGAGAATTACCGGTTACCTCAGGCATCTGCACAGATTCCAGCCGGAAGTGTAAAATCGAATGATGTGACCGTTTACTTTGATAAAATAAATATGTTGGATCGCGAACAGATCTATGTATTGCCTGTGACTATTTCCAGTGCAGATATCGATATTTTACAAAGTGCCCGCACCACTTACTATGTGTTGAAAGGTGCTGCACTTATCAATGTGGTGGCAGATCTGGAAGAAAACTATCTGCATATTAACCAGTGGGCTAATCCCGGAGTGGTCAATAATCTGTCAGAGATTACAATAGAAACACTGGTCAGAGCCCGTAATTATGACAGGATGATCAGTTCTGTAATGGGTATTGAGGGTCGTTTTTTAATTCGTCTTGGAGATGCCGGTTTTCCATCCAATCAGATCCAGATAGCTACAAGTTCAGGTAATTTTCCGGGGGGAGATTCCAATAAAGGATTGCCTTCAAATGAATGGGTACATATAGCAGTTACATACAGCCGGACGAGCAGAGCTATCAAAATATACGTCAATGGCAAAGTCCAGTCTGAAGGAACATTATCACTGGCACCTATCTCGCTGGGTGTGAATGGACAGGATGGATTCTATATAGGCCGGTCTTATGCTGATGACCGGTTCTTTGCAGGTGAATTTGCAGAATGCAGAATATGGAATGTTGTCCGCACTGAAGAGGAAATTGCCGGTAGTCCATATGAGGTAGATCCCAAAAGTAATGGTTTGGTAGCCTATTGGAAATGTAATGAAGGAGCCGGAAATACAGTACAGGATTATACAGGAAATGGTAATAACCTGACGTCAAAATCAGGTAAGGATATCAAATGGACTCCCGTATCCCTGCCGGCAAAAAAATAAAATTGTTAATCTAAAAATTATAAGGTAATGAAAAATCACAGCTATAATAAAATCTGTCTGTTTGTGATCTTATCTCTGATCACGATAGGAGGGATGACTTCCTGTAAACAGGAGCTGGTCAAAGTGGCAACAGTTGATGAAGCGGGCTTCCAGAGTAGTAAAGATGCGTTAGCATTTATTACTAATGGAGAAGGCAAAATAAATACAGGCAGTCTCGAATTCCGAAACAGTGGGACGACAACACTTCAACTCAATCTTTCCAAAGCTGCTTCTGATGCTGTCACCGCATCTATTGCATATAATGAAGCTGTATTGGATAACTATAATAAGCAAAATGGGACAACTCATGCCTTGTTTCCAAAAGAGTTACTGACATTGGGTAATAATGGAGTATTACAAATCGCAAAGGGTGAAAATAAGTCCACACAAATAGAAGTTCAGGTGAAAACCGGAGCTTCTCTAAGCAGTGATGTATCCTATGTTATTCCGGTAAGAACCACTATAAATAGCGGGAATGCATTACTGTCAGCACAGGAATCAGACTACCTTGTCTTCGTTAAGGATCTTTCAAAGATTCCAAGTGCAGCCAAATCTACCGGTATTGAAATTATCAGTTGTATGGAGGTAAATGACACTAATCCATTGAATAACTTGAGTTTTACATTAAAAGACAGTGGTAAGCCCTTGATTGATATGGTCATCCTTTTTTCTTCCAATATTAACTACAATGAGGAAACGGGTAAGGTGTATGTATATCACAATCCGAATGTGCAGCATCTGTTGGATAATCGAATGAAATATCTAAAACCGCTGAAAGATCGTGGTATTAAAGTCGTGCTCAGCATACTGGGGAATCATGACCGTGCAGGTGTCGCTAATTTATCTGATAATACTGCACGTGAATTCGCAAAAGAGCTTAAAGCAGTATGTGATGCTTATGATCTGGATGGTGTATTTTTTGATGATGAATATTCTAAAGAAATATACCCTCCGCCTCCCGGTTTTGTGTATCCATCTTCTGATGCAGCAGCCAGACTTTTTTATGAAACAAAAAAAGTAATGCCGAATAAACTTACACTGGCATATGTATACAGTTCAACACGCTCTTTTAATGCTGTGGATGGAGTACAGCCAGGGCAGTTTGTAGATTATGGACTTCATGATTACGGAGGATCATCCGATCTTTCCGGAAATTATCCCGGGATGTCTAAAAAAGGAATGGCATTGTATTCGCAAGAATTTGCGAGAGGTTATTATACAACTGCAGCTAATCTGAAAAGGTTGCGCGACGGAGGATATGGCGCACATATGATCTTTGCGATGGATCCGAATCGGAGTAATTTTCAAAGACAGCAAAGACAAATGAGTGATATTGCAAAAACATTGTTTGATGAAGAACTCGTCTTCGATGGTAAAATATATAAAAAGGATTGGTAAAGAATTATAAATTCTTTATTCCGGTCAGATTTAAAAGCTTTCTTGGATATATTGTTTTATTGTTTAGTTAGTTTAGGCTCAACCCGAAAGGGTTGGGCTTTTTTAATATTTACAGTTTTTCATACTGTTTACGTATCATATTGTAATATTTACTATTCCTTGCATTTGCTGCCAGGTTATCAAAACTTGACTTGTATGCTGCAAAATCTCTGTAGAGGTATAACTCATGGAAAACGAAGAATGTCGTTACAGGGCTTTCGTTATTTTGTTGTATCATCTGCTTCAGACTTTGCTCCATAATCGAACTGTTACCGCGGGATTGACTCTCTGCTTGTATCTGTTTATTGAGCTCTCCGGCATGTGTATAGTCTGAATTATTTACAGCTTCAGACATTTTGCTCTGCAAGGAATCTACGTGGTTTTTTCTAGCCTTCTTATCCTTTTCATATAGATGCCAATACTTCTCTGACAAGACACAGTCTTTACAATTATTAGGTAGGATCAGCATGGTCGGTTGTTCTGTCAGTTCTATCTTCTCCCTGTCATAGAGTGAAGGATGCAGACTCACTTTATAAACAGTCTCCTGATCCGGATTCAGATATAGATTTTTAGTCAGTATAAATTGTTCATTCAGATCTTGTTTATTACGGCTCGATCTGTACATCTGATGAGGGATATACCTTCTTTGCCAGGAAATACTTAATACATACATATCCGTTGGTAACGAGTCGAGTACCCAGGAGCCTGTCAAATTGGTAAAAGAAGTACTGTACAGCTTTTCTCCGCTGATATAGTGATAGATGTCTACCGTGCAGGAATCTATGATCGGGTTACTAAATATTAAAGTTACTTTCTGATCGTCCTGTTTACAGCTCAGGAATATATAGAGTAGCTGGAATATGGCGATGAATGCTAATTTTTTCATGTTGGAGAAACTACTTTTTCTATGAGATATTTATAAATAAAGAGGGTGTTTGAAAAGCATAACACAGATCTGTTTGGTCTTAAAAAAAATGAATTTACAATCTTTGTTGATTCAACTCTTTTATCCAGATTTCACAGACCACAGCATACATTTTCAAGACACCCTCTCGGTGGTTAAAGAATCTGAGGTTACAGTATTTTTATTATCGAAGTGTATATGTAGCAGTTACCGCTTCATTCCCTTTCTGATCATATGCTACAAAATCGATGTCTACATTTCTCCCGTTTTTTCTGACTTCTTTGGCAATCAGATAATGTGTTTTGATTTTATCTTTGAAAGCTATAACATTCTGATTTGTATTTGCGTTGAAATCAAATGGATAAAAGGAAAACGCATTTTGTCCAAACGTACATGTGAATCTCAGTAAAGTTGTATTCGTTGATCCCGGTATTTTTTCATAATAATCAATCAACGGAGTGTACATCGGTAGAAATCCCTTTGCTGAAATATTTGTTACAAAAGGATCTTCTGTCCTATAGTTAGCAATCGATGCATCATTCCATACTCCTATACGGAATAAAAACGTTTTTCCGGGAGACCCATCTGCATATCTGACAACGAGGTCACCACTTCTGTTGACCAAGTCAGTCCGACCTGTAGCAGTTGTAAGATCAAAATAACGATCAGCATCTGCCCAGGTCCAGTTGTCAGGTCTTTTGAACATCTTGTAAATCACCCCGCCTTCTTTGGTATAGACACGTCCGCTGCGGTATCCGCGGATCTCCAGTGTATCGGCAGATACCTTTACGACATTGTATACATGGTCTGTAATGTCGGATGCCTGTGCTCCGATACGGAATAAAGAAGTCATTACCGACCCGGTTGTAAACGTAATCTGGGGACTACCTATACCTGCAGAAATATTGAAGTATGAATCCGTAGGATCTGTGTATCCATAAATTGTTGTTATATTCACTTTATTGGTTACCGTATCAAACTTCAGGACAACCGGAGAGTAGACATTGTTACTCAGGCTTGACTTGACCATCATCACCCATCCGTTTTTGGAATTCTGGAGCGACTGTTTAAATTCTTGTGTCAGTTTGGCTGTTCTTTCCGGATTATCATCAAAGTAGGAGTTTGTAATCGTATCCTTCTCACAAGAGGAGAGTAATCCGATAACCGCCAAACCCAATATATATAATTTCTTAATCATAACGTACTTATTAATAGTTAACTTGATAGACGAGTGAGTCTAATATGGGTTGCAGTTCATGCAAATCTATACCCATATCCAGATACTTCTGATATACCATTTTATATTTGGTTTCCAGCTTGGGATTCTTACTTATGATAGTCTGAATCTCACTTTTAGGTTTCAGGGTAATACTTTCTACTGTAGTTGCAAAATCTTCCTCCGGGGCATATCCGCCATATGCTGTAAAAAAGCCATCATCGTTTGCTTGTGCGTCGCTACGGCTTCCATAGGTAAGTCCGTAGTATTCTCCCTGGGATATACGATCATAGATATGACCACGACCTATTTTGTGATCAATCTGATGTGCATGCTCGTGAAATAAGGTCGATATATGTGATCTTAACCAGTTTTTATTCGTCTTGCTGAAGTTGTTGACCCCTCCCATACCTAATCTGTAAAACTGCGCATTAAGTCCTGCTCCGGCAGCTGATGCCGATACGGTAATATCATTGAAGTGTACAAATCCTCCCACTATGATAAATTCTATAGGTGTCTCTGTATTAAAGAATTTCGGAAAACGTTCTTTAAGTGTCTTCAGCCATATTTTGTCCAGTATCACTTTTGTATATTCCAGCGCCTGATCATACCTGGCCGGTACAAAAAATGTACTTCCTGTGATAGTGCGCGGTGAAAATTCATAAATAATCTCTACACCATAGGCTTTTTGGATCGAATCTGCCAGATAATCCAGTTCATTCCATGCTGATTTTGGTTTTTTCTCTTTTTTTGTGAAATAATCAGTCGATTCGTCGATCTGATTTATTTTGGTACTGTCTTTAGCGCAACCTGCAAAGGAGAGCAATGCAAACAGTACCAGCAGTGTTATCGTACTTTTCATAATTATCTCGGATTTAATTGATTCTCTAATGAAGGATTACCCACACGTGCAGTGATAGGGATCTGTATAGCCGTTCTTTTGTCATTAGGTTCCAGTACAACGTCGGGTGTGGCAGATGTCCTGACCAGACGATGTTCGATACGCAGTCCCAGACGTTTGATGTCGTACCATCTGAAACCCTGGCCGATTAGTTCCAGACGTCTTTCCTTCAATACCGCTACTAAAGCATTCTCTGTAGTTGACGGAACAGGCAAGGCTCTATAAGGTGTGATTCTTTCCTTCCGAATAGTCTCTATGTCTTGCATTGCCTTTGTAATACTGGGACTTGCAATCCTGAGATACGCTTCAGCTCTGTTTAGCAACACTTCTTCCATCGTAAAGCAATCGTATCTGGAAGCTTCAGCAGCTGGATTATTAGGTTGATTGGCATATTTTACAACTAAAGCCACACTGTCAATAACTGTACCTCCAGAACTAAAGGACTGGTTCCGAAGGTCAGAATTCGGTGTGCTGTAAAAGATTTCATGAGCGAGGTAAAATCCGGAAAGACGAAACCCGATAGGACGACATAGAAACTGGCTGCTCTGTGAGGTAAGCAACAGGCTGGGATGAATGCTGGGGTTCATTATCTCCTGCGCCCAGAACTGCTCATTCGTGGTTCTTTTACGGTTTACGTCATCGCTCATCTTACGCACAATTGCACCCTTTTCAGCTACTGCCAGATCGCTGTATCTGATTACATCATCCCAGTTTCCTTTGTACAGACTGACTCTGGAAAAAAATGCATAAATACTAGCCATGGAGAAACGATACGGTGTATTGGGCATAAATTCACGACCTTCTTTTAGTAGTGCCAGTCCTTCATTCATATCTTTTTCAATCTGATCGTACACCTGTTTGACTGTTGCACGATGAAACAATGGGCGATTAGCTTTAGGTACTTCCAACACAAGCGGTACACCCAGATCTGTGGCTGAAGTCGTCGTATTGTAATGCAGACCGAAGAGATTCACAAGGGAAAAATATGCATAGGATCGGATCATTAAAGCTTCTCCTTTGATAGCTTTCTTATGTGTTTCGTCTCCTGGCGCTAAAGCTAATTCTTCGATTATCGAGTTTGCATCATATATTTTTTTATAATAATGTGCATATGCAGCTCCGGGTGATGCAACATCTGTTTCTTCGTATTCATCTTGATACAGGTATATGGGGATATAGCGTGGTCCCATGCTTGCCTGCATTGTATTGGCATAGTGATGGTAATTGTCTGTTAATATTTCTGTGAATACATCCTGACGTTCGGGATATGCATTCACTAGTACATCTTCGAGGATATCGAGCCCTTGCGTCAGATCCAGTCTATTGTCATAAGGCTCCTCCAGGAATTTTGAACATGAAGTAGAAAATCCTGCGGAGATTACTGTTAGTAAAAGTATGATATAAGCTTTCATAGTTTGTTCAATTAAAAACCTACGGTTAATCTTAGTGAGTATGATCTTGGGTTAGGCAGCGATGTACCTCCTGTCAATAATAGTTCAGGATCTACACCTCTCAGTTTGTCACTGGCTTTGTAATACAGATTATTTCCTGAAAGCATGATACGGGCATTTTTTATAAAGGGGTATTTCTTTTTGACAAGACGGCCTAATTCATACGAAACCATTATTTCATTAAGACGGATTACGCTGGCATCTGCAACCCTGAAATCACTTCTGTTGTAGGCTACCTCATCAATATTGGAAATTGTACTCAGGTATGATCGTTGTATGGTACTCAACAGTCCGGGTACATTGGTATAGTTTTCATCTCCTATGGTCTGCCAGCGATAATTAAGATCTGCAGATTTGGAACCACTGTCATCATAAGAACGTGCAGCGATAGGGGACATAAATACTTTGTGACCGTAAGCATAAGTAATGAATATGCGGAACTCAAAACCTTTGTACTGCACGGAGTTAGAAAGCGATCCTGTACCGATTGGTTGTCTTGTACCCATATATTCAATCAACGAACGGTCTTTTTCACTTGCAATAATACCGGATACACGTTGGTCACCTTTCCAGAATGTAGGTCGGCCAGTTTCATTCAGACCGGCAAAGCGGAAAGCGTACAACCCTTCATATGGATTACCATTAAGCGGATAGCCAGTCGAACGGGTGATCTGTGTTAACAAGGAAGATTCCAGTTCTCCTCCGATTACATTATTCTTTACATATCCATATATAAAGTTGGCATCCCATTTCAGATGTTCCTTGTTCAGGATATTTTTGACCCCTATAGTCAAATCCACACCACGGTTAGTCATGCTGGCGAAGTTGACGGTTTTGGTCTCGAATCCTTCTTCCTGTGCCACATTGATACTTGAAATCAGATCTTTGTTTTGACGGTCATAATATTCTCCTACAAAGGTCAGTTTATTAAACAATCCAAATTCTAAACCCACGTTTTTGATATAATCCTTCTCCCAGTTCAGATTATACAATTCAGGAGCAGTTATATTCACACCTATATCACTGTTTTGAGCATCCAGTCTGGTTTTGTTGATAAATGCAGCATTTCTCAGGGGGGAGGACTGGTAAGCATTCCCGCGCAATGCATAGCTACCGCGTAATTTTAAATAATCTACAGTCTTGCTGATTGCTCCATTTTTGAAGAAATCTTCGCGGTCAATATTCCATGAAACTCCGAAACTGTAGTTGGGTAGAAACCTGGAACGGGTCAGGCGGCCAAACATATTACTGGCATCCATACGCCCTCCGGCTTCAATATTGTATCTTTCCAGAAATGAATATTGAACATTGGCGTAGTAGCCTGTTCTGTTTTCGTTCTCGAAAGACTCGGTGTAGACACGGTCATCCGTATTTACAGAATGGATCATCGCCAGGTTGCTTGGTGAGATGATCTTTCCTCCATAGTACAGGTAGCCTATTCCTTTGGTATACTGACGGTCTATACGATCACTGCTGATCTCCATACCTGCTAATGCGTCCACGGCATGTTTGGACCATTTCTGATTGAAGTTCAACTGATTTCTGATATACAGATTTTTTCCCCAGTTAGAGCGTGCATACAGAAAACCACCACGTGGCAGAATTGTCTCTCTGTATCCGTTTGCATCTGCAGGATCCTGATACAGCCAAGTGTTCTCTTCACGTAATACATCATTGTAATCTACCCGGTAAGCATTAGCCACATTAGATCTTTCTGTAACCGTATGGTTATAGCTGTTGTTTGTTTTTCGCAATGATAATGTAAGGTCGTAGCGTAATGCTTTGGTGATTTGATAAGATGGTCTGATAATCAGTTTGATATCCTGAGATTTGACTTGGTTGAAGTTTTCTTTTAACTCTTCAATAATATTGAAAGGAGCCAGATTTTCAGTGTAGTATTTGTATGATCCGTCCTCGTTGTACGGATACATGGTACGGCTGGTATTCATAGCATACAGGAACGGATTGATCTCAAAATCTCTGGAGATATCCGAATATGTGGTTGAACTATTATATGTTCCGGGTGTAAACTGATTGCGGTATGACCAGTTAAGGTTGGCGTCCAGTTTCAGTTTGCTTGTGATGTTAAATACATTACGTGCATCTACCGTAAAACGATCCATATTATAGCCTATAGCCTGCCCGTCATCATGTGCATAACTGCCAGACAGGTAATATGTATTCTTATCGGAACCTCCGTTAAAGGAAAGAGAGTGTTCCTGAACGACATTGTTGCGGAATAATACATCAAACCAATCTGTATTGGCCATAGTAGATTTATTCAATTCCGCATAAGCCTGATCAAGGTTGATATTTCTAAACGCCAGTTGTTTGTATGTCTCTGTATAAGCTCCCGTATAGGTAGGCCAGTTGGCATTGGACAGATATCCCATATCGTACATTTGCTTATATAATCCCATCTCTTCCTGTGAATTCATCAGGTTGAAATTTTTGATATTCGGCTTGATACCCAGGGATAAAGCCGTAGAAAAGTTGATATTCTGCTGATTGTAGGATCCTGATTTAGTTGTTATGGAGATAACACCGTTTGCTGCTCTCGTTCCGTACAAGGCTGTTGCAGCTCCGTCTTTCAGGATCACAATATCTTCTATATCCTGAGCATTCAATCCTGCGATAGCTGACCCTAATACAGAAGCCGGATCTCCGGAATAAAGCTGATTTACAGCGACATTGGAAGGAGAGGTGATCGGAACACCGTTGATGACATAGAGGGGTTCCTGATTGGCACTGATGGAGGAGTTACCACGAATCCTGATTTTAGGAGTAGCCCCGAAAGTTCCGGAAGTATTTTGTACGCTTACACCTGCTGCTGCCCCCTGCAGCATTCTGGAAACGTCGATTGCTCCTGAACGATCAATGATATTTTTGTCTACCTGGCTTACTGAACCTGTAAACTTGCGTTTATCCAGTTTCTGAAAACCTGTAACAATGACTTCATCCATACCTATATCCGACGGTGCGAGGGAAACATTAAGTACATCGTCTGTAGCCTTACGGCGTATCGTCCCGAATCCCAGTAGATTAAACTGAAGAGTAGCATTGTTATTTCTCAAGGTCAGCTTGTATATACCATCATTATTTGTTGCTGTAGAATTGTTGGTTTCCAATTCGGTTACAGTCACTCCGGAGAGTGGCTGCCCTCTCTGATCTACAACTCTTCCTGAGATTACCTTTTGCTGAACCTTCGCTACAGAGTTAGCCTTTGCTATGGACTCTTTAGCTTTTACGGTTATGATTTTGTCTGAAATTACAAAATCAAAAGGTTGATTTTCGAAAATCAGTGCCAGTGCATCATTTATGTTCTCATTGGCGACAGCTACAGATACGGGTTTGGAGATCTTAACGAAATTAGAGTTAAACAAGAAGTTATACCCACTTTGACGCTGGATCTCTTTCAGTACATTAATAAGTTGCTCATTCCTTACTTTTAGGTTAATGTTTTGCCCGTAAGAATGGGCATTTACATGAATCATGAAGGCGAACAATAGCAATGGGATTAGTTTCATGGCTAGAATAACGCTTTTGGAAATTCTGCATTCATGTATCCTGGTTTTCACAATTATGCAAAAACCGGATATAAATGCATACACTTTTTCTTTCATAAGATTTGGTTGTGTACATATACAACGCACTACAGCAGTTTGATCAACTCGCTGATTTACGTATATTTGTACAGGTTGGTTTAAAAAATAGTTTGTTACTTTCTTTGGCCAATTAGGTATATATGACCGCATATGACTGGGGATGGTGCAAACATCTCCAGTTTTTTTATCTCTTTAGATTTAGTGTTTTACCATTATCCTCCTTCCTTCGATTTTAAATTTGTAACTCGTATTCATCTGTATCACATCCAGCAGATCGGATAACATCACCTCTCTGGAAATAGAACCTGACAACGGTTCGTCTTTGAAATTCTTGTCTGCAAATACGAACTCTACATCATACCAGCGCTCTATTTCGGCAATTACCGACAGCAGAGAGGTGTTGTTAAATAGAAATTTGCCTTCTTTCCAGGCGCTGATCTCCTCAACATTGACATGACTGACCTCGATTATATCCTTTGCTAATGCCTGCTCTCCGGGATGCAGGATCATGCTGGTCTTGTTGGGTAGTGTTATACTGACCTTTCCTTCTACTAATGTTGTTCTAACTCCTTTTTTTGCATCGTATGTGTTGATGTTGAATGTTGTTCCCAACACTTCCACATCTTGTCCTTCTGAATGAACAATAAAAGGTTGTCTGGAATTCTTAACTACTTCAAAAAATCCTTCTCCGGTTAGGGTTACTTCGCGTTTATTGCCCTGGAATGTGACCGGGTACCGGATGGAAGACATGGCATTCAGGTGTACTTTGGATCCGTCAGGAAGGACTACCATGGTATAGGCAGCTTTTGGTGTTTCGATGCTATTAATTTTGGTGTTTATCTCCTGTTTGTTATCATATTCATATGAGATTTGTCCATCTTTGCTTTTTAAAATCCGGAATCCTTTTTCTTCATAGATTACACCTGTAATGGGCGTATCGAGATTTATTTTTCTGCCATCTTCAAAAGTCAGGGTAGCGGTGGATATGGCTGGATGTACATCGTCATATTTGTGTGCAATCGCCGGATTGTTCTCTAATGTTTCAGACCGGTTAAATAAGAGCAGTCCGCAAACAATAAGAATACTGGCCGCTGCAGCGATCCAGCTCCATGTACGGAATATCCCTGATGAGGTTTTATTGGAATAGGAGGAAGTGCTGTAGGCTGATTTGCTGGCAATAGTAGAATTAATCTTTCCGTAAATACTGAGCAGTCTTTGGTCAATCAGTTCATCGGCTAAGTCTGTATCAGCATCAACCGAACCAAGCTCCTGCTGTACAATTTTTTTTAATTCATCGTCACTAAGCTCAGAAAGTTTGAGGAATAAGATGTCGTATTCCTCTTTATCTATCCTTTTTGTAAGATACTTGTTTAATAGTAAGCTAAGCTCAGTTGTATTTTTCATGAATTGTCGGCTTTTGGACGCGGTTCTGATATGAATACGTTCAAAAACAAAAAACTCACTATTCGAAAAGAAAAAAAATTATAAATCTTTGAAAATCATTAAAATAAGAGCTGATTTTAATGTGTTCTCGTGTTCTATGGCATATTTTTTAAGGAATTTCATGGCCATTACCAGTTGATTACTGATTGTTGAATACGAAATGTTTAACTCTTCACTTACTTCTTTATAAGATTTTCCTTCCATTTTGCACAATCTGAAGATCAGCTTTCGCTGAGGAGGCATTTGTTCGATAGCTTGTTCAAGTATATTCAGATTTTCTTTATAGATATAATCTTCATCAGGAGAAGTACTGTACTCAATAAAATTTTCCCAAATTTCCTTTTGTAACTTCTTGTCCCGTGTCAGTTTTCTGAATACATCTATTGCCATATGATCTGCCATACGAAGAATATAGGCTGAAAAAGGTTTATCTGCATCTATAGTCTCGCGCATATCCCAGATTTTGATAAACAGACTCTGAAGAATTTCATCTGCCGTTTCAGGATCTTTGAGGAGGAAAAGAAGTCGCTTATAAATGATTTTTGAATATCGTTTATAGATATGTTCAAATGCTTGCGCACTTCCTCCTGAAAACTGAAGAATGATTTCTTTATTTAAATCTGTTGCAGTCATTTGACGAAAACAAGTATAGTGTTTTTAGTGTAAGGTTAGTTATTGGATGTAAGCCTTTTACAAGATTGTTATCATATAGTCATTCATCATGATATCTGATATACAAGTATGGATAAAAGTCATAACAGGCCAGTAAATTCTTGCTTATAGTGTAAATATAAACCTTTTTGAGCATATCTGTATATTCCCGGGTTTAATGATGTATAAAAAATAAGTAAAGCAGCTGATTTTCTGTAGCTAAATAGAAGAATATGAGTGAGTTTTATTACTCAAAAGCCGAAATTTATCTTTCGGATAAGTAGTAAAACAGCTACCCGGGCGGATAGCTGTTTAAAATTTTACCAGAGATTATAATGTCGCCATGTCAATAACAAAACGATACCTTACATCTCCTTTGATCATACGATCATAAGCCGTCTGAATATCTTTGATATCAATAAGTTCGATATCCGAAACAATCTGATGCTCCGCACAGAAATCTAACATTTCCTGAGTCTCGGCAATGCCTCCGATTCCTGATCCTGCCACACTTTTGCGTCCGTCAATAAATGCGAAAGCCGGTATTTTATGCGCTTCAGGAGGTACACCTACAATGATATGTACACCATTTGTTCTCAGAAGAGACATATACATGGTCATATCATGCTCAGCACTAACAGTATCCAGGATAAAATCAAATGAATTTTTAGCTTTTGCTACTTGTTCCGGATCCGTAGTAACTACGAAATGATGTGCTCCTAATTTACGTGCATCAGCTTCTTTATTGGGTGAAGTACTGAGTACCGTTACTTCTGCACCGAATGCGACACCAAATTTAACGGCCATATGTCCCAGTCCACCCAGTCCCAATACCGCCAGTTTATGTCCTTTACCTACTTTCCAATGTCTTAAGGGAGAATAAGTGGTAATGCCGGCACACAATAAAGGTGCTGTAGCAGCTAGAGAAAGAGAAGAAGGGACATGCAATACGAAATCTTCATTGACAACTATTGTATTGGAATATCCTCCATAAGTAGGAGCTCCGTCCGTATACTTGTTGATTCCGTTGTACGTCTGGATATTTCCATTATCGCAATATTGCTCCAGTCCTTCCTGACAGTTGGGGCAGGTTCTGCAGGAATCCACCATACATCCTGTTCCAGCCAGATCACCTACTTTGAAACGGGTTACGTGTTCACCTACTTTGATGACTTTACCTACAATTTCGTGTCCCGGAACCATTGGGAATATGCCCGGAAACCAATCGTTGCGTATCTGATGAAGATCTGAATGACAGACGCCACAGTACTGAATGTCAAATTGTACATCATGTGGACCTACTTCACGACGCTCAAATTCCCATTCGGCCAAATCCGAAGTTGGAGTTTGCGCTGCGTATCCTTTTGTTGTAATCATAGTATATTGTTTGTTTTTTTAAAGCTAACATGAATGTACAGCTTTTGTTTTATGCAGGAAGAGATGTTTGTGTTTATTTTTTGTAATAAAATTGTGCATGAGATCCGGAGTTTGTATCCGGAACACAGCTGATATGTGTATCCGCTGACATTTGATTAGTCACTTACTTTATTTACGGATTCATTTGGGATATTATAAGAGATAGTACTATCTTTAGTACAGCATTTTATAAACCTGGCTGATTTTGATCGAATAAATTAGGCTTTATCCTTATTTTACACATATTTAAAATAAAAGATATACAGGCTTAACATCATTTGTTCAAATTAGCGACTTAATTCAACCCGTGAAAATCCCAACAGTGAAGTAATGTCCTGGTCTAATTTTATACATGGTGATGCAAAGGCATTTGAATCTATCTATCAGCAATATATAGAGGATCTGTTTGCCTTTGGACTTAAGTTTCATGCAGACCGAGAAACTGTTCTTGACTGTATACATGACTTGTTTCTGGATCTCTATGATAATCCGCGTATTGCAAAGGATGTGGATGTTAAGTATTACCTGTTCTCGGCTTTGAGAAGAAGAATTCTGAAACGTAAGAAAGCAGATGTATATGAACCTCTGGAGAGTCTGCCGGAAAATGTATGGGCTATCGGTTCACATGAACTGGATCTTATTCTGAAGGAAAATCAGGATATCAATGTGCAGAAGGTCAAGCAGGAAATAGATAAGCTACCCAAGCGTCAGAAAGAAGTATTGTATCTTAAGTACTATATGGAATTTTCCTACGAAGAGATTGCCAGCATAATGAATGTCAGCGTGGAGTCCTGTCGCACCTTATCCTACCGGGCATTTCGTGTGCTCAAATCTCATATGGGGCCACTGGAATATATGTCAGCCCTGATTTATATTTTTTTAAAATAAATTTTCAGTAAAAATACATCAAAGATTAATAACAGGGAAAACGATTGTAAATAAAGGCTTTACAATCGTTTTTTGATTTTTTAGTAACGAGGTAAAAAGCAGGAAAAAGCAACGATAGGCAAAAGTAAGGTTACTAAAACGTTACTTTTAAATATCAGAAGTAATTGTTTTAAAATACTGTATTTCAGCTTTATGCACAGTTTTTCATATTGTTCCGTAGCTCACATAGGTTTAATTTTATCATTAAGAATTGTGAGTATGGAAACGACAAAAAAATCAACATTTAAGGTATTGTTCTACCTTAAAAAGAACGCCCCAAAGAAAAACGGAAAAGTCACGGTTATGTGCAGGATTACCGTAAACGGAAAACAGTCTGCATTCAGTACAAAGCTGGATATTTCCGCAACAAATTGGGATTTGAAGTACGGCAGGGTTTTAGGTAAAAGCCGAGAAGCACAAGACACAAACAGCAAACTCGACAAAATCCGTTTGGGTATCGAAGAATGCTATTCCAAAATTTTAAAGAATGAGGGAGCTGTAAACAGTACTAAACTTAAAAATGCCGTTCTTGGGATGGAAAGCGGAGAACTGACCTTTTTCAAATTCTATGAACAGTTCCTTTCGGACTATGAGAAAAAGGTCAATAACGGACTTCGGGTAAATGGTACACGCAGTAAATACAAAACACTTTTAAAGCACCTGCGTAATTTTGCACTGACAAAGTACGGATATTCTGACTTATCATTCAACGATCTTACATCTGATTTTGTACAGGACTTTGATTATTACCTGCGTGACGACCAAAGCTTGACACACAACACCATTTGGCTGTATATGATTGGATTTACTACGCTTTGCCGATTGGCAATGAGTAGAAAACATCTTGCTTTCAACCCGTTCAGCGAATACAAGAATACCAAAAAGGACAAAGATCGTGGGTATCTGCTACGGAATGAATTGGAACCGCTCGTAACCTTTAACTGCGAGAAAAAGAAAGACGAATTAGTTAAAGACTTGTTTATTTTCAGTTGCTTTACAGGTCTTTCTTATTCAGATATAAAAGGACTTAAGAATAGTAATATTCAAGATTTTTTTGACGGTAACCAATGGATTATCATACGTAGGAAAAAGACAGCCACATCGTCAAACGTGATGCTGTTGGATATTCCCAAAATGATTATTGAGAAATATGCGGGATTTTCAAAGGATGGAAAGGTATTTCCTGTACCTTCAAATACAGTCTGTAATGATAGCCTAAAGAGAATATCACAACTTATTGACTGCCTGAAAGAAAAGAAAGTAACCTTTCATTTGGCACGCCATACGTTTGCCACGCTGTTTTTGAGTGAGGGTGTTCCGCTGGAAAGTTTGAGCAAAATGTTAGGGCATAAGAATATTGCCACAACACAGATTTATGCCAAGATACTTAACGAGAAAGTTGGAAAGGATATGCAAAAGGTATCACACAAATTTAAGGGTATGGAAAGCTCTTTTGTAGCTCAACTCTGAAACATATAAAGCAATTATAGAAAGCCAACACAGTTTTTGTATTGGCTTTTTTGTATTTTAGCTGTTGAGGAAACAAATAAATATTTACAAACAATTAAAAACGAATAACTCTCGCCCACCCGAGAGTTGTGTGGTATGTTACGAAACCCTCGTCATAACAAGAAGCGAAAATAAAGACACTAAATTTGAATTAAATTGACCGTAGAAAATGGCGAAATTAGAAACGAAAAATATAAATTCACTTTGTCGAAGAAGTCAAATAATTGACAACCCATTTCTGAGTGTTTACATAAATGACTATATCAGAAAATTTCGAAGCTATAACGAAGATGAATTTGTCATAACGATTTCAGGTCTAAATAGCTTCATTTCGCAAGATGACACTATTTTAAATCGCTTATTTGAACAGTTAAAACAAAATAAATTTACTATTGAAAACGTAGGCAATAAAAAAAATACTAATGATATTCAAATTAACTGTAGAAACGCCACAAAGAACTCATCTTACAATTTCAAATATCAGATTCAAGACATTCCAACGTTAATCGAACTTTCAGGCAAAACAGATTTACCACTAATTGGAATAATTATAACCAAGATTGTTGCACAAATAATTTGCAAAATAAAAACCCTATACAAGGCTGTAGTACTTGATTTAGATGATACTTTATGGTTTGGTACACTATCTGAAATTGGGATTGATGAAATCATGAAGAATATGAAAACTGAAAAGGGAGTTTCTTTTATTGAATTTATGAAATTTGTTAAAACGCTTGGGAATGAATTAGGTATTTTCATTGCAATCTGTTCAAGAAATGACTCTAAAGAAGTTGAATCGGCTATAAATGAATTAAGCGAAGATATTTTTCCTCTAAAAAATCAAATAGATTTTATAATTACAAATGAAAATGATAAAAGTGAAAACATCAAAATCATAGCTAATCAACTATCTATTTTACCAAGTTCTATTCTATTTATTGACGATAATCAATTAGTCAGAGATGAAGTTAAAAGCAAATTACCCGAAGTATTTGTTCCCGAATGGAATAATCACAACGAATTAGTCGCTCAATTAATTGTAGGATGTTTGTTTGAAAGAAATGAACTGTCTTTAAGTTCACAAAATAGACGGAAAGAATATAGAATAATTCAAACGGAACGCAATCAAAATTATTTACCCACATTATCAATTAAAATAATAAACGACAATAAACATATTGAATCCATAAAATTATATTCCAAATCAAACCAATTCAAATTTTCGAGTATTGACAATGATTTTCATAAAGGAGCAAAATCTGTTTATTTTGAAATACTTAGAGAAAATGGTGAAAATTTAGGAGTTTGCTCTGCAATAACATACATTATCACCAATAGCACTATGCAAATTCTTAATTGGGCTTTGAGTTGTAGATATTTTGAGATAGGAGTTGAAGAGTTTATATTAAACTTTATACAAAATATTGCTAATAAAAACAAAGTTTTTATTAATTATGTAGATTCAGGAAACAACCAAAAGGTTAATGAACTTGTTTTGAAATATTCAGACGCTTTTAAAACTAACGACAAAAATGACGTGATTGAAATCATTTTTACAACAAATATTTTAGAACAAATAGCCACTAACACAAACATAATAGAATTTAAAAATGGAAAAACTTAAATTATATACATTAGGCTATACATTGTTTCAAAATGGAAATATGATAGACATTGAAAAAATGCTCAATACTTTGAAAGATTTCAAAGTATCGCATTTAGTAGATGTCCGTTCTGTTCCTTACTCAAAACAATTTCCACAATGTAATGCAGACAACCTAAAATTAGCAAGTAAACATTTTTCAATTTCATATGGTCATATGCCAGAACTTGGAGCAAAGGCAAGTCCGATGCAAGATGTTTTTTCAAAAGCTTCTGATATATTTTTTGAAGACATATTTCCAATTTCAAAAAGTAATAGACCTGAAAAAACAGAACTTTTTGATTACGAAGAAATCGTTGATTTTCAAAAATTCAGAAATGATGAGTATTTCTCAGAAGGCATAAAAAGAATTGAAAAGGCATATGAAAATGAATATACTGTTGCACTTATGTGTAGTGAAAAAAGACCTGTAGATTGTCATAGATTCTTTTTTGTAAGCCAAAAGATTGAAGAGAAGTTTGGAGATTGGATTGAAGTTCTTCATATAACTAAAAACAAAAATGGAGAAATTGAAACTGTATCTAATGAAAACATAAATACAGAGTTATCCGAAGTGATATTCAATAAAACTGAAATCAAAAAATTAGATGTTTTAAATTCAAGTTTTTTTGAATCAGCTAAAATTGAGAATTACTTTGGCAACACGTTACAAGATAAAAAAAATGACTTTTGTGATAGATATTGGAATCTATTACACGGTTGGAAATTAGACAAGAACAACAATAATTTTAACGAGTATGATTAATTTATTTAGCATAGGTTTTACCCAAAAATCAGCAGAGGATTTTTTTGGATTATTAAAGAATAACAATATTGACTGCCTGATAGATGTTAGGTTAAACCCAAATGGACAATTATCAAGATTTGCCTTTGAAAAAGATTTGCCTTTTTTCTTAGACAAGTTGGCTAATGGTTGCAAATATGCTCATAGAGTGGATTTAGCACCACAAAACGAATTACTGAAAGAAGTAAGAACCAAAGGTTCTGCAATGAGCAAAGACTATAAATTATTTGAGGTAGAGTTCAACAAGTATTTAGAAAAAGAATCAAAAATTGATAATTTTGTTGAACAATTTAAAGCCTTTAAAAATGTTGCACTTCTTTGTTCAGAACATACAACAGAAAAGTGTCATCGTAGATTAGTAACTGATATGTTACTTAATAAATTCAGCAACAATATAAAATTTGGTAAACATTTGAAATGAAAAAAAAAGTATTACTATTAGCTGTTAGCTGTAAAACCGGTGGTCTATGTCCAGGAGGACTTGACTTGGACAATCCAAGCCAATGGATAAGAATAGTTAAAGACGATGGTCGTGCAGGTGCTGTGCAAGGTCACGAAATTGACTTTGCCAAACCTCTTGATATTATTGAGTTTGATGGAAGACCAATGCCTCAAGGCAAACAACAGGAAAATTGGGTGATTGATAATAATTCTTGCAGAAAAGTTGGAAATAGAACCGAAGATGTTTTAGAATGGGCATATCAACAATACGGCTATAAGGGTTTTTGGGGAAATTATAGAGCATACTTAAATGAAGACGAATTTGCTGCTGTAAGTGCACCGTCAGAATCATTTATGAAAGTCTCAAATGTAAAAATTTACAAAAACAATAATGATAAGGCAAAAATTGATTTTGATTGGTCGGGTGCAAGATTCAGAATTAAGTGGGTTTCAATGACAGACCAAGACTTTTATGATAGGATTCGTGAAGGTGAAGTTACTTTTGACAATGCGTATATAATAACTTCAATCCCGAAAGAAATTGACGAATGGGTTAATCCCAATACAGGCGAAAAACAAGCATACAAATTTGTAAGTAAGATATTCAATATTTAACGTGAGAAAAACCAGAGAACACAACATGCAGTTTGGCAAAATGGCGGGTTTAGTGCAGAACTCAAGGGTAGTTCTTCGATTGAACTTTTGTACAAAACTGAACATTTTTTGCTTCGATTCCCGCCACTTCGCCAAGCTTCTAAAACGTTAAATTCCTAAACTATCCCAACGCTGATAGTTATCTTCCAATACCTTGATAATATCGCTTTCACGGAAAAGGATTTTCCGTTCGAGCTTGATAAAGGGTATCAGTCCGTCATCTCTGTACTGTTGTAACGTCCGTTTGCTGATATGCAACATCTCGCAAACCTGTTCGCCCGAAAGATAAATTTCCCCTTTTAAGAGTGGATGAAAATATTCCCTGATATACAGCAGTTCATTTTTGATACCTACCACAGCTTCGAGCAAGGCAAGCATATCCTCGTTTGAATTTCCAATGTGTTTCATTTCTTTTGCTTTTTTAATGGTCGCTCTCCCTGCATCAGTAACTCCACTTCGGACAATCTGAAATAAGTTTTCCGATTGATTTGCGTTGCCCCAAGAATGCCTTTTGCCCTGTACGTCTGCAATGTTCTTTTGCTAATGTTCAGTAGTTGGCAGGCTTCCTGTTGGTCGAGCCATTTCGTTGCCTGTTGCAATGCTTTGTAGGGTGCAGTCATTTCCGAAATCAATAGAGAAACTTCCTTTACTTCCCTGTGCAATGCCTTTAAACTCTGAATGTCTAAAACTGTTATTTCCATATCTACATCATTTAAACCTCGAAAATAAAAGCTGTTTACATAGGTCATTCCAATGTTGCCGTCAGAGGTAGCGTTTGGCTTTCAGTTGCAGAATACTATCAAAGATTTTTTTGAGGTAAAAATCTAAAAAAGAACAAAAAGGTAGCAAAGGTAAGGCGGACATCCACCGCACCACCCAACCAAAAGCTTACGGCATAATGACAGGGCAAATATGGTAGCTTCGCCGAGTTATTGTGTTTGCACTGCCACCCTTCGGGATTTATTCCGTTTCCTTTTGGCTTTTCCCCTTGTCCGCCTTGTTAAAATGGCTTTCTTTTTTTTCTGTTTTTTTGTTTTGGAAACAATTTTAAGAGGGAGTTACGCATCCTGACCAAAGGACGGTTATCAAAACAACGGCTTGTGTTTTTCGTTGTAGATTTCGCTAATCAATTCACCGAACTCCTGAAAGTGGTATTCGATAATATTGTCCAGATACGCGTAAATTGTCAGCTTGTCTATGCCCATAATATTGGTAAGCCTGTTAAATGTTTCGTGGTGTTCCTGCCGTACATAGACTGATTTGCCTTTGCTTGCAATCCTGTTGGGGATTTTAAAGAACTGCCCGCAGTAATCATCTTTGGTCAGCTTCTTTGGTTTTGAGGTTATTTTTGGAACATTTCTCACAGACGGTTTGGTTTGTCCCATTTCTGTTTCCACTTCAGCAGGTTCTTCCCCTGCTATTATGTTCATCAGTGCTTCCTCGTCTACTTCGGGTTTAGCAAAATCTTCCCGATGTGTTACTGCCTGTTGTTCTGTCAAAGGTTGTTTCTTCTCATTGCCGATAAAATTTTCTATCGAAAAATTCTGTTCCTTGAGTTGCTGTTTTTTGTTTTCTTCATCTATCATATCGCTTGTTTTTAATATTATATCCAATTAGCTGTTTGGTTAACTAAGCAATCGGCTGTATATACAGTTGTATCTATGTAACCAACTATCTACCTATGCACATGCATACTCTTAACTGGCTAGTTCATTAACTCAAAAAAATGTAATTAGTCTGCATTCAATCACGCAGATTTACTGTCGATTTTTTTACCATTCATTTACTTAATTAAGGATATAACCAATCAGCCAGCTAACCATATACAAAGAAAATAAAAGCAGTCCCAATGCGTATAGAGGTGGCACTATTTGGCGTTCATTGGCTTTATTTGCCGTTATTGTAAATGACTGTTATTCAAATAGTCTTATCGAAATTTGTAACGGAAACGGTTGGTTTTTTCGGTTAACTCCAATCCGTTTGCAAAACGGATTTTTCTGAACTCCTGTTCAGAGCAAGTTATCTTTTGAGGTACTCGAAATGAATTTCCGTACCTCAAGAGCACTTGCCCTTGCAGGGGGCTGGAAACGGCTCCGAAGTCGCCCGTTTGTTTAAAAATTAAAATCGATTTATCATGGAAGAGAAAAACAGAAGTCAGATTAAAAAGACAGGAAGAAAACCAAAGATTGACCCTGCGGTCAATCGGTATTCCATTAACCTGAATGCAGAGGACAATGCCAAATTTCTTGCCCTCTTTGACCAATCAGAAATGAAAGTAATTGCTCATTTTATTACAGCCTGCATCTTTCAGAAGACGGTTAAGACCGTAAAAATTGATATGGATGCAATAGAATATCACGAAAAGTTGACCCGATTTTTTAGCCAGTTCCGAGCAATCGGAACAAATTATAATCAGATTGTGAAGATATTGTACCGCAATTTTTCGGAGAAAAAAGCAGGAACATACCTTTTTAGATTGGAAAAGGACACCATCGAATTGGTACAAGTTACTAAAGAAGTCATCCGTTTAACACAGGAATTTGAAGAGAAGTATCTGAAAAAAGAGTAAAGTTATGATTGCAAAAATTGGAAAGGGAAGCAATATGTATGGAGCAATTTTGTACAATCAACAGAAAGTGGATAAGGAAAACGGAGCAGTTTTATTGCTGAACAAGATACCCGACACGGTGGACGGCATTTATTCTGTAGCTTATTTTAATAAATGCTTTGAACCGTATTTATCAGCCAATATCAAAACAGAAAAGACAGTACGGCATATATCGCTGAACCCAGATCCTGCAGATAAGGTCAGCGATGAGCAGTTTACGGATATGGCTCAGGAATATATGGAGCGTATGGGCTATGGCAATCAACCCTATATCGTATTCAAACATACAGACATTGACCGAACGCATATCCATATCGTTTCGACCTGCGTAGGTATTGACGGCAAGAAAATCCCTGATGATTACGATCACCCACGTTCAATGGCTATTTGTCGGAATTTGGAACAGAAATACAACCTCCAAAAGGCAACTGAACAAGAGCAGAAACAAACGAATAAAGTTTTCAAGCCTGTAAATCATAAAAATGACGACATTAAAAGTCAGATTGCTTCGGTAGTAAGGCATCTGCCAAAGTATTATAACTTTTCTACTATGGGTAGTTACAATGCTTTGCTTTCTCTATTCAACATCACAGCGGAAGAAGTCAAAGGCGAACGGGAGGGTCAACCTGTAAACGGATTGGTTTATGTCGCATTGGATGAGAATGGAAACAAGATAAGTAATCCTTTTAAAGCATCACTTTTCGGAAAAGATGCTGGGGTTGCTCAACTGCAAAAGCACTTTGAACAGTCCAAAGAGAAAATGAAAATCAATCCTGCAAGGTCTGTTCTGAAAAACACGGTGGAGCTTGCGATACACACCACAAGCAATGAAACAGATTTTAAAAAGCAACTTATTGAGCAGGGTATCAATACGGTTGTCCGCAGAAACGAAAGCGGACGGATTTACGGTATCACGTTTATCGACCACGAAAGCCGAAGTATTTGGAACGGTTCACAATTAGATAGAAGTCTGTCGGCAAATATGTTTAACAATTGGTGGAACAACGGAAATAAACCCGAACTGAAAATACAGGATAACCCTGTTTTCAATACAAGTACATTGGACAATTCTCCAACGAACGACCTTTTTGAATTTCTTTCAAATGAACATTCGGCTAATTACGATTTAGGATTATTCAGCTTGCTACCCAATGCACAAGGCGAAGACTACGAGGAAGAACAGTTTGCTAAACAAATGAAGAAAAAGAAGAAAGGGAGAAAACTGTAACATACTTCTCTATTTTCGTGTTTCAAAATATCTTAAACACTATCAGCTTATTATATTTTTTTATCTCGAAAAATGAGATATTAATGATATAAAGACTAAATTAGCCGACTGGAACTATTTAGAGTTATGAATAGAATTAAAGAAGTTTTGGAAGAAAAAGGTATCAAACAAAAATGGCTTGCCGAGCAACTTGGTAAGAGTTATAATATGGTAAATTCCTATACTCAAAATAGACAACAACCCAGATTGGAAATTCTATTTGAAATAGCAAAAATATTGGATGTTGAGCCTAAAGAATTATTGACAGAAATAAAAGTAAGTAAAACTCCTGCAAAACTTTCATAGATAGTAGAAATGAGAATGGAATTAGATTTAGTAGAAAAGATATCATTAGAGGAAATTAATGGCAAAACCTATAAAATAAGGTTAATTGAAAGCCTTGATTATGGGAAAGCCTCATTAACGCATTATTTACATAATAGCACTAATGGAGTCTCAAAATACTACAAAAAAAGTGCACATTTGTACTTAAAACATTTATTAGAGTTAAAATATCCTGAGGTTGAAATCACTAATACTGTTGCGGAAAATGCTATGCAGTATTTGCTATTTAATTATAGGATTGAAGATATACCTTTTCCTTCTCCTGAAGAACCCAAATTTAGATTTATTGATTTGTTTGCAGGAATTGGTGGATTCAGATTAGCCAGTCAAAATCTTGGTGGAAATTGTGTTTTTTCGAGTGAATGGGATGAATTTGCTCAAAAAACTTATGAATCCAATTTTGGAGAATCTCCATTCGGAGATATAACAAAAAGTGAAACTAAAAAGTTTATTCCGAAAAATTACGAACTTTTATGTGCTGGATTTCCCTGTCAGCCTTTTAGTTACGCAGGTCTAAAGCAAGGGTTCGACGAAACAAGAGGAACACTATTTTTTGATATTTTAGAAATATTAAAAAATACTACTCCTAAAATGTTTTTATTAGAGAATGTTAAAGGTCTTAAGTCTCACGATGGCGGAAAAACACTAAAAGTAATTGAAAACTCACTTACGGAATTAGGGTATACCATAAAATGGGAAATACTAAACAGCTATGATTTCGGATTACCTCAATATCGTGAAAGATGGTATTGTGTAGGATTTAGAGATAAAGTTAATTTTGAATTTCCTAAAGGAAATAAGAGAGGTGCAAAAATTAAATCCATTATAGACACCGAAGCAAATAAAGATAATAAATTGAAATTAACCCCCTTTGAGATTGAGCGAATAGAATTTCACTTTAAATCAAATGAAGAGCGTGTTCAACACGATAACTCAAAATATAAGCCCAATACAAAAAAAGGGAAACACGGTGTTTTTTCATATCAAAAGCCTGATGGGGCTTTAAGATTTCATATTGGAGATGTAGCTAAAACACAAATACAAGAGGCTTTCTATGCTTGTCAAGATACCTATGCTCCTACAATTATTGCTAATAGAGTTCCTAAATTATGGGATTTACAAAGGAAATTATCAGTATTAGAAGCCCAACGCTTACAAGGCTATCCTGATAACTTTAAATTCCCTGTTTCGGACAATCAAGCGTATAAACAACTCGGCAATTCCGTTGCAGTTCCAGTATTAGAAGCAATAATCAAAAAAATGTTAGAAACTATTAAATAGAAAGGATGAAGTATTTATCACAATCAACGATTTTCGAATCTTGGAAAAGCATTATTGAGCAAGGGGAGACAAGCCGAGCTTCTTTAAATAAATTCTTTGGAATACTTGAAATTTTAAAACATTTGAATATTGAAACAGGAAATCCAGTTGAATCAAATTATCAATATAATGTCTTTTCTAGTCAATTGTCTAGTTCCTTACAAGACAAATTCTTTTTTGATGAAAATAACAAAAAGAATTTTGCTTCACAAGATACACTAAACATTATATTCCCAAATGATTGGGCTTCTAATACTTTTCAAATCTTATTGAAAAATAATCAACTTCCGTTAAAAAATGTCGCTTGCGTTTGTTTACAGAACGAGGAGTTTGACGATAATTTTTCCGAACAAGATGTAATTGAGAGATTTCTCAATATTTATCATCTAGCTGATGTAACTAATATTTTCTTTACAAATGAAAATGAGGTGAATATTGAGTTTTCATCTTCTATATTGGACAGAAACTCTTTATTCTCAGATTTAAAAAATCATTTCAGTATTACAGATAATTCAAAATTTACATTAGGATTTGATAGCAGTCTTATTACTGCGAATCCAGGTGAATTAACAAGAGGTCCATTTATTCAGCCACTTTATTCAGGACAGGAAAATCTAAAATGTTTATTAATAGCTAATTTTAATATCACAGAATATTATAAAATAGGCAAAACAGAAAATTCTGTTGCGGATAACTTCAGTAGTGAAACTCCATTATCTCATCAAATCATTTTCTATGGTTCTCCCGGAACAGGAAAAAGTAGAGAAATAGAAATGAGAACAAATGGTCATAATCGAACAAGAACAACATTCCACCCTGAAACAGATTATCATTCTTTTTTAGGAAGTTATAAGCCTGTAATGGACGGACTCAACATCAAATACGATTTTGTTCCTCAGGCGTTTACTAAAGCATATTGTAATGCTTGGCTAAATCCTGAACAGCCATATTTTCTAATCATTGAAGAAATAAATAGGGGAAATTGTGCTCAAATTTTTGGAGACTTATTTCAATGTTTAGATAGGGATGATAACGGCTTTTCAAAGTATGAAATCAATTGCGATAAAGATTTAGCAAACTATGTAAAATCTGTATTTGAAAGTTCTAATAATGTTGAAGCAGTAGAAAATTACAAAGCAAAAATCGAAACAGAAGATTTTGACAAAATTATTCTGCCAAACAATCTTTACATTTTGGCAACGATGAACACGTCTGACCAATCTTTATTTCCTATGGATAGTGCATTCAAAAGACGTTGGGATTGGGAGTTTGTACCAATCAATTATGATGATGCGAACTCTTTAAACATCGTTATCGGAGATAGTACATATAATTGGGGTAAGTTTATTGAGAACATCAATCCGAAAATTAAAGAATTAACAGGTAGTGAAGATAAACAACTTGGAAACCGCTTTGTAAATCCTAAAGACAGAAACATAACGTTTGACCAATTCAGGTCTAAAGTCTTGTTTTATTTATGGTCAGAGGTTTACAAGGATGAATTTGGAACTCAGAGTTCAATTTTCAAATATGAACTTGAAGAAAATAATCCAATAGATTTCCAATTTGGAGAACTTTACAACAACAATGCAACAGATATTGTAAAAGCATTTTTGAAATTTAACGGATTAGAACCTGAACAATGATAATATTATTTGAAGAATATCATTACAAAACGGAAGACCTTTCAAAATTTTTAACTGAAAGGTACTATTTCCCTATTAATGGTATTGAATCAAAAATAAACTTTGTTGGGTATTACTTCAATCCGCAGATAAATGAAGGAAAAGGCGATGTTGTAATCATATTTCCGAAAGTTTTCATCAATGAACATAATCTAGCTTTTGATGAGTTTACTCCAGAATCTTTAATCAATTCAACATTTGAAACAACACAAAGATTAACCGAAACAGGAAAAGACAAGCTGATTTTTGAAATTTCAACTTGGTTATATCGGGCAATTCAGCAATTCAACAAAAGACATTTTTATAATTCGATTTCAGAAAATCAATTTATCAATCAAATTGTAACCAATTTGGATGAAAATTCAAGTACTGAGCTTGACATTATTTTAAGTTTATTGAGGTTTCATAAGGAAAATCAGGACTTATTCACATTCATTGCAAAAACCGCACACTCACAAAAAAACAAAATAAATTGGCACAAAACTATTAACAAAAAACAGCCAATTATTCATAATAACCAGCCAATTTATGTTGATTTAGCAACAACAAGAAAAAGAGTAAATGATGACGAAGAGCTACTCATACTTTTTTATTCAACGCTAAATCACATTAAAGAAAAGTATGCGTTTAATTTTCAAATCCCTCAAAATTATACTCTAATTAAAGGGCATCAATTTGAGACGGTTTTAAGAAGAGGATGCAGATTATTGAAAAATATTAAGTACAAATACTTTTCGGACAAAATGATTTGTCTTTACAATTTGCTATTTACCTACTTTGAACGAAGTGAAAGAACCCAATCTAAGAAACAAATTGAAGAAATTCTTCTCATCAAGGATTTTAATATTGTATTCGAGGATATGATTGATGATTTAATCGGAGATAGTACGTTATTTTCCGAATTAAAAAATCACGCTGACGGAAAACAGGTTGACCATATTTACAAATATAAATCACTTCTGATTGAAGATGAAATCTATTTTGTTGGAGACAGTAAATATTATAAACCTCAAAATAGCGTAGGGAAAAATTCAAAGGCAAAACAATTTACTTATGCCAGAAATGTAATCCAGTACAATATTGATTTATTTAATAAAGGAGATTTAGACCAGAGAATAAGATACAGAGAAAACGAAACGGAAGGATATAACATCACTCCGAATTTTTTCATTTCTGCCTTTGTAAATAAAGATTTTGATTTTTCTAAATCATATTTGAACGAGACAGGAAAACCAATAATGCAATTTCATTTCGAAAACCGACTTTTCGATAGGGATACGTTATTTGTTCAATCATACAACATCAATTTCTTGTTTGTGCTTTCGGGTTATCTATCAAGAAATTCAACTTTGAAAAACAATTTTAAAAAAGATACGCAAAAAATATTCAGAGAAAAGTTAGTAGCTTTTATCAATGAAAAATATCAGTTTTATAAAGTCAAACCGATTGAAGAGAATTTCATCTATAAACATTTTAAACTGCTAAATGGTAAGGTTTACAAACCATCACAACTTGAAAATCAACTGATTTTAGCATTTGAAAAAGGCTCTGACATTGACGGAGTAATTTCAAAAATTGAAGCTGAATTAGAAGAGAGTGCTGAGTACAAACTCAATTAACAAAATCAAGTCAATTAATTATGAGAAAATCAATAGGAATTAGGGTAACGCCTTCTACTGTGTACTTTTCAGTTGTCACATACGAAAATGAAGAATTGGAAATTACATTGGTGGATAAAATAAACAATCCTAAAGCGCTAAATATTCCAGAACAATTGAAATTTTTAAGAAATACACTTTGTGACATAATTAATGAATTTAGCATTACCAATGCTTGTATTCGAATTACTGAATCAAATGCCCAATCAATAAATATTACAAGAATTTATATAGAGGGGGTTATTCAAGAATTATTTGCAAGTTCAACTATTGTTAAATATTATGTTGGTCAAATTTCCAGTATAAGTGCCAACCTTGGAATAGAAAGAGCCACTTTCAAACCATTTGCCGAGGGAAAAGATAATTTTATGGGAATAGAAAACTGGCAAAGTTTTTCATTAGAACAAAGAGAGAGTTTGATGTCAGCAATTAGTGCTTTAAATATTTAAATTATGCCATTAGGACTACATACAACGGAGCTAAATTTTGAAACGACAAAAGAGATAGGTCAGGAAGGGAAAAACTCACAGGTATTTTTAGCACATGACAAACAACTTGACGGAGAAATTGTTGTTAAAAAAATTGATAAAAGTAAAATTGTTAATCCCACGGAGTATTACGAAGAAGCGAAAAAGCTTTACGCATCCTCACATAGTAATGTTGTAAAAGTCAATTATGGTTGTTCAGATGCTGACCATATTTATATAGCTATGCCATATTATAAGAATGGATCGCTTAAATCACTTATTGCCACAAAAAACCTAACAATTAGAGAAATTATTCGTTATTCAATACAGTTCTTATCAGGATTACACCATATTCATTCAAAAGGGTTAATTCATTTTGACGTTAAACCTGATAATATTTTGATTTCCGATAGCGATGAAGCTCATTTGTCTGATTTTGGATTGACAAAAGCAATGAATAGCTTCGGTTTTGCTTCACCTGAATTAATTTATGAAAAACAAGTACCTCCCGAAACTTTTACAAGTTCGGATAAAACTATTCATTTTGATATTTATTTAGCAGGACTAACTATATATAGATTACTAAATGGAGAAGAATATTTTCATCGCCAATTGCATAGCTTTAGTAATCAATCAGATTACATAGATGCAATAACTACAGGAACGTTTCCTAATAGAGCAGATTATCTTCCGCATATCCCTTTAAAGTTGCAACGAGTTGTCAATAAAGCTATGAATGTAAATATTGTAGATAGACATCAGACTGTTCTGGAATTAATAAATGAATTAAGTGATATAGATGAAAATTTAGATTGGAGATTTAATCAAACGTCAACATCTCACCATTGGGAGCGAGATAATGGAAACCATACATATAAAGTTGTGGTAGATTTGACAAACCCAAGAAACATTAGTATACTTACCACAAAAGTAAATAATTCTACTGCTAGGGAACAACGTGAAACGGCTCATTGTCACAATAATTTGACCACTTCTAACGTTTTATCTAAAATCAAGCAGGCATTGAAATTGTGAAAATCAAGGCAATAAAATATAATAAAAACGGATTAACAAGAGCTGAAAATACAGCTCCTAAATTCGTTATGCCTAAAAATGATTTAAACAAAAACAACATAAAAATCACGGTAAAGAATCACTATATGACTGTTGTAAAGAAAGGTAATAAGTAACACAAATCGTATTACACTATACAACAACAGTGATATACTCATTACTCAAAAATTTGTATATTTGCTATGAGCTAACGGAAACACGTTGAAAAGCAAAGCAATAAGCACCGTTACTAAATCGTTACCTGACTTTTTTGATAATCTCTATAAAAGCTTAGTATTCAACCGATACAGCTTTTTCCTGAAAACTTTTAAAATAAAATGTCTATGCAGCTGTACTTTTTTGCTCTTTGTATATAAAGGGGGGAAATACAGCATTTGGAAAAGCATAGAAATCAGTTAAAGAAAATATTTGATCTGCCGGAAAGCGAACAGCTAACAGATCCGGAAAGAGCAGAATTAATGGCATCTGTAATCCGTCGCGGACGGCAAAAGAGACATCGTTCGGTATACTTGATGCTCACTGCAGCCTGTGTCTTATTAATCGGATCACTTTTTATTTTCTATCCCCGGGCGAATGACAGCTCGTTCGACCTCTCTAAGGTTGCAGAATTTAATCAGAAGCAATTTGAGTCTGCAGATCAGATTCAGATTGTCAAATCTAAAATTTTCATTTCACCCATTACCAATGATGCCGGTTTACTTTCCGGAGATGTTTCCTATGCAGCAGATAGTATGCTGGATTTGTCTGATGAGTCAGCAGCTTCTTACACTACGATTTATGTTCCGAACGGACACCGGCAGGAAGTAACATTGACAGATGGTACCAAAGTCTGGCTGAATGCCGGGTCTTACCTCACAATGGATAAGAATATGAGCGGTAAAGAACGTCGGGTTTACCTTAACGGGGAAGCCTATTTTGATGTGACACATACAGGAAAACCATTTTTTGTGCAGATGAAAGCACATACGGTAGAAGTCGTGGGTACTTCATTTAACATAAATAGTTATGAGCGAGATCAGCAGACTACTGTGGAGCTGATCACCGGAAAGGTCTTGTTTCACAGTAATAACAAAGGTTTTGAAAAAATAGCTATGAGTCCGGGACAGCGGATTGCTGCATATGAAAATCCAAGCCGTGTGGTGATTGATAAATCAGGTGTGGCGCAGGATATTCTCTGGACCAAAAAACAAATATCACTGAACAAGATCAGACTTCAGGATCTCTTCCGGAAAATAGAACGTCTGTATAATGTATCTATAGATGCTGATCCTATACTGGACAATATAGATCTTTCATACTCCGGGCGTCTGGATTTACGGGAAGATGTGGTTGCTGTATTGAAGAATATTTACGAACTCAGAGATTATCAGATAATATTAAAAGAAAAGGAGGTGACTATAAGAAAACCTAAATCTACTAAATAAGAAGAATAAGGAGGAGCTGCTACTCCCCCTTATCATATTTATTGATCTTAAACAGTTAAAATCGTACTAAAATTATGAAAAAAAAGCAATCCTGGCAACAAATGGCCGGGTGGAGGCATTTTGATGTCAAATTCTACTATTATATGAAAGTTACCTCCCTCTTGACTACTTTACTTTTTATGACATTTGCCGCTAATGCCTATTCACAGCGGGTGTCTTTAAAACTGAGTAATGTTACCTTTAAAGTCTTTCTGCAATCTATTCAGGATCAGACTAATGTGGCTTTACTCTACAACGATCACCTTATCGAAAATAAGCGGATATCTGTACAGGCGAATCAGGTAGATCTGCGGGAGCTCCTGAAACGGGAACTACCCAAGTACGGCCTGGATTATACAATCAGTGGCAATCAGATTACACTGGTTCCGTCTGCTGTAAACCGCACCGTAGCAACCGAAAGCCGGCCGCAAGAAATGATCCGGATCAAAGGCCGTGTATTTAACAGCGGAGAACCTCCGCAGGCCCTGTCATCCGTCTCTGTCGCTGTATTGGGTGGAAGTCAAGGTGTGCATACCGATGAAGGTGGATACTATGAACTGGAAGTACCTAAAGGTGCGACCTTAGTCTTCAGTATGGTGGGATACCATAGCAAACAGGTTCCTGTCAACAAGACTGAAAATAACCTGACCATTTCTCTATCGGAGAATGTCTCGGATCTGGAAGAAGTAGTGGTGGTGGGAATGACAGAAATGCAGCGCAAGCATATTGCAAGTTCTGTCGCCAGCCTGGATATCAAGTCCAGTATTGAAGGTAAGCCCATTACCAATCTTTCTCAGTCGTTACAAGGTGGTGTGACAGGGCTGCAGGTCCAACAAGGATCCGGTCTTCCGGGAGGAGATGCAGCCAGTATAAAGATCAGAGGTATCTCTACTTTGAATAACTCCGATCCGCTGGTGCTGGTCGATGGAGTGCCTATGGATATGAACCATATCGATCCGGTAACTATTGAAAGTGTAACTATTCTGAAAGATGCTGCGGCGGCAGCTATATATGGAGCAAGAGCAGCCAATGGTGTTATTCTGGTAACGACCAAACGGGGTAAGGCTGGTCAGATCAATATTTTATATGACGGATACCTGGGGATGCAGACACCAACAGTATTGCCTGAATTTGTCGATGCTCCGACCTACATGCGCATGTATAACTACGCACAGGTGGCCTCTGGCGGACAGGTATTTTATTCTGACGATCAGATTGCGAAGACAGAAGCCGGAGATGATCCCGTCAATTATCCGAATACCAACTGGACAAAGGAGCTGATAGATGAATATTCGCCGCTGACGTCACATTCACTCTCCGTGAGTGGAGGAAATGATGTAGCAAGATTTGCGGTGACAGGTAATTATATGAATCAGCAAGGGATGATCCCACAGAATAAGATGGACCGCTTTAATATACGTGCCAATACGTCTGTATCCTTGTCCAAAAGATTTCTTATTAATCTGGATGTGTTGGGGATCCGTCGGAATACGATGTATCCTAACCGGCCTATTTCGAACGGGGGCAGCCGTTTGCTGGATGATCTGTACAGACTTCCGCCGACAGTCTTGCCTAAATATCCTCAGGAAGAAGGCTGGCCAACTATTTATGGACGCTATGCGGATATTGTCAATCCGATAGCTTATTCGGAAGTAGGGGGAAGTATAGGTTATCAGTATGATCAGGCTACGATCAACCTTCAGCCTAAATGGTCTATTACTAATGATCTGAATATCAGGGGACAATTCAGCTACCGGCTCAACAGTGATGTATATAAACAAAACAGGGATAATTATTATTTCTTTGATTACTATACCAAGCAACTTGTACAGACCTGGGCTGTTCAGCGTGATGCGTATTCTGAAGTACGGGACACCTATTATTACCTCAGTGGTGCCGTAGATTACAGTAAAAATTTTGGTAAACACAATCTTTTTGCGATGGGTGGTTTTTCTATGGAAAAATTCAACAACGGATACTGGAATTCTTCAGCTTTGGTATCTTCTTATGCTAAAGTCAACTATGCTTATGCAGATCGCTATCTGCTGGAAGCCTCTTTCCGTGCAGACGGCTCATCCAAATTCGGTCCTAAAAATAAATACGGTTATTTCCCTTCTGTTGCATTCGGCTGGAATGTGCACAATGAATCGTTTTTCAATGTAGAGGCGATCAGCAATTTTAAAATCAGAGCTTCTTATGGTCAGCTTGGGAACGAGAATATAGGGCTGTACCGCTATCAGAACCTGATCAATACCAGCAACGGAACAGAAAGTGTATGGGGTAATCCGGATATTTCATGGGAGAAAGTAAATATTCTGGATATCGGTCTGGATATGGCTTTGTTTCAGAATAAACTAAGCCTGACTTTTGATTACTACGACAAGAAAACTTCAGATGTTATCCTGTATCCTTCCGTAGCACCTTCAGGAGCTATAGGTTCTGCTCCGCTGAATGCCGGTGAGGTAACGAATAAGGGGTTAGAGCTTTCATTGAATTATAACGGTAAGCTAAGTCAGGATTTTGACTTTTCAGTCCGCCCCGGTATTACGTATAATAAAAATAAGATCACTGATCTGCTGGGCGGACCTTATATCAGCGGTATAGAGATCAATGAAAAAGGATCCAGTATCAAAAGTTATTACGGCTATGCTTCCAATGGAATTCTACAGTATTCAGACTTTGAAGCAGACAAGACAACAGCCAAAGTGCCTGTTGTTGCCGGGCAGGGACCTGGAGATATCAAGTATATTGATCTTAACGGTGATGGTATCATCGATGAGAATGATCAGCAGATTATAGGTGATCCGACACCGCGTATCAATTATTTTGCAAATTTTAATTTCCGGTATAAAAATCTGGATCTGGAATTTCTGCTACAGGGTACCGGTGATCATGATTATTCCGGCAATCTGGGAGGGAAGTCTGCCGGATATTTATGGCATCCTCTTAATATGAGTGCTTCCGGAGGGGTTCCTACAACGTACAGAGCCGCCAATACCTGGCGCGAAAATAATCAGGATGCCATCTTTCCGCGTTTGTTAGCCAATCCGGCTACGAATGTGTTACGCAGTGATTTCTGGTTATTCAATGCGCGGTATATGCGTGTCAAATTCATTCAGCTAGGTTACAGACTGAATCCTGCTTTTATGAATAAATATGGTATCAAATCGAGCCGTATCTATATGAACGTGCAGAACCCGTTTATTTTTACAGATGTAAAAATGGCGGATCCCGAATCTCAGGGAGGTTCTTATACCTATGCTATTATGAAAACATTTTCTCTGGGTCTAACTGTTAATTTTTAATCTGAAAACCTGAAATGAAAAATAATATTAAATATTTAGTTTACAGCATGTTGTCTCTATCTTTGATGCAGGCTTCATGCGAAAGTTTTCTGACCATTGATAGCCCTACGGGTGTGACGGATGAGCAATGGTGGAATACAGAAACCGATGCGTACAATGCTATAGCTTCCGTATATGTCGGTATTCCGGGAGGATCATCCGGACGTAATATTATGTACTATGCCGGTCTGACGGATGAAGCCGTGCATCGGGGTGATTTTAAAGGAGATTACGACAGTTTTACCCGTGGACTGGCAACCAGCAGATGGGGAGTGGCCAATTCTATCTGGCAGGATGACTACATCTGTGTGAGAAGAGCAAATCGGTTTCTTGAAAATGTAGACCGTGTATATATGGACGCTACACTGAAAGATAGAATGAAACTGGAAGCAAGAGCGCTGAGAGCTTATTATCATATGGAACTGATGCTGCTTTTCGGAGATATTCCGTTACTGGAGCGTTCGCTTACTCCCGAAGAAAATACCCAACCCCGTACAGCAGAACAAAAGGTTTATGAATTTGTCGTCAGTGAATTGAAATACTGTGCCGAAAATTTGCCTTCCTCTTATGTCAATGCCGACCGCTGGCGTATGACGAGTGGTGTCTGCTGGTCTCTGCTCTCCAGATTGGGGTTGATCAAAAAGGATTTTGAACTGGCAAAGACAGCATCCAAAAAAGTAATTGAATCGGGCGTTTATAAGCTCTGGATTAATAACACAAACAGATCGGCAAGCTATAGTGAATTGTTTAGCTATGCGGGCGAACTTAATGATGAACGTATATTCTTTAAGGAGAACGGATGCAGCAATGCATGGACTACATTTGCTCCTTTTGGTATAGGGGGTGAGACCTATCTTTCACCTACAAATAAAGTGATAGATAACTACGAGACCAGACAAGGAAAGACTATTCAGGAATTAGGTCGTGATTCTATGCTGGTCTATCAGAAGAATCCGAATTTTAATAATAACAGAGATCCGAGGTTGCGTGCTTCTGTATTTGTGCCGTATGAAAGTTTTCAGGGGCAGTATACGTTAGATCCGTTTTATAACCCGAGTGATAAGATAGGAGAGACCAAGTCTACGGCTACAGGATACTGGATTAAGAAATATGTGGACGCCCGCGACAGACAGTCTAAGAGTGGCAGTCTGGATTTTATGATCATTCGCTACGCTGAAATTTTATTGAATTATTCGGAAGCGCTTATTGAATCGGGCGAGTGGAATCATGCTGATGTTACCAAATACATCAATGAAGTGCGCTCCAGAGCAGCTATGCCTGCGATCAATACGGGACTTTATAATTCGCAGGCCAGGATGAGAGAGCTTATCCGAAGAGAGAGACAGTCGGAACTTGCATTTGAAGGGGGACGTTATTTTGATATCCGAAGATGGGATATTGATACAGAAGTATTGAATGGTGAGGTGTACGGAGCGACCAACCCTACGACCGGGGAGCTGGTAAAAGTACAGACCCGCAAGTATAACAGATCCCGTGAAGGACTGTGGCCGATACCTGAAAATGAAATTATTGCTAATCCTAATATAGTTCAAAATCCAAATTATTAATATGAAAAGCAACACGATATTATATGGCTTACTTAGCCTTTTTATATTAGTTTCTCTTTCTTCCTGTCGTAAGTCCTACAGTGCAGGAGACTGGGATATTCTGCCGGAAAAAGAAACCCCTAATCCTATAGATTCGGGAAGTAATGCTCCGACAAAAACATTGAAAGTGATGTCTGTCAATATGCGTCTCAGTACGATTCCTGACTTTGCGACCATGATCACCTATATCAAAGAGTATAATCCGGACCTGTTGTTTCTGAGGCAGATAGATAGTGCGACAACACGGGTAGAGAAGGTTAACAGACCTCAGGTTATGGCAGATTCATTGGGTATGGAAGTGTTTTTTAAAAAGAACTTTGATTACCAGACCGGAGGGTTCGGGAATGCAGTTCTTTCCAAATTTCCGATCAAAGAAAAGGTTGCACAAATCCTGAGACGTGAAGATGGTAATACGGCGGAACTGCGTAGTGCGGTGATGATCCGTGTAGAAGTAGAGAAAGGTCATGATGTTTATTTTGCAGGCACAGAGCTGGATCCTTCTGTCGTGAACAACCGAAATCTGCAGGTAGTAGATCTCCTGAATATGACAGAAAAGATTACTGAACCTGTGATCCTGGTGGGTAATTTTAATGAGCAGGAGAGTGCGAACGGGCAAGTGCTTAGCTACTTAAAAGGCTCATTCACTTTTGCCTGTCTGGGTGCAGGCTGTCCGATGAATTCACCGAAAGCCAGTCCTACTGGTATATATGATTATATCACTTTCAAAGGTGCAGGCGGGAAACTGGCTTTGTCCAACTATCTGGCCTTTCCGAAATCTGCAAATACTTTCCTGCCGATGACCGCTTCTTTTAAACTAAAAATCGAACAATAATTATGAATAAACTTAAAATTTTGATGCTTACCTGCTTTGTCAGTATTGCATCACTGGCCTGTTCCAGCGATCAGAAGGAAATCCCAGAGCCGAAAATAGAAAAAAGTAAACTGACGGTTATCACGTATAACATCCATCATGGAGCACCGGAAAACTCGGAAGTTGTCAATCTGGAAAATATCGCAAACACCATCAAACAGAAAAATCCGGATCTCGTTGCTTTGCAGGAGGTGGATGTCAATGTGCCTCGTTCAGGTAAAGTAGATCAGGCAAAGAAATTAGCGGAGCTATTGAATATGAACTATTATTTTTCTAAATCATTAGATTATAACGGAGGTGAATATGGAGTTGCTATATTGAGTAAATTTCCGATCTCAAACACAAGGAGACTAGAACTTCCTATGCCAACTGCCGGAGAGAAAAGAACCGTGGCAATGGCAACAATAGATCTGGGAAATGGAAAAACGCTGGAGTTTGCGTCTACTCATCTGGATCTGAATGTTCCTAACCGTACAGCACAGGCAACTTTTCTCAATGAACTGAGTGTGCAGCTCAATAAACCGATTATGATTGGCGGAGATTATAACGCTGAAAGTAATTCGGTAGAATTGACCGAATTGCGTAAACAATATACCTTGTCCTGTGTCAATGGTTGTCCCAATTCTTTTCCTGTACGTAATCCGACAAAGGCAATAGATTTTGTTGCGTCTAACAAGCTTGCTGTTCAGCAGTATAGTTTATTGTCAGCAGTTGCACTTACAGGGAGTTATGCTTCAGATCACCTTCCTGTAGTGGCGATATATAATTACTAAGAAAAAGGTAAAGATTATTCTTTATAATATTAAAAAAAGGCAGAGTCTGTTGAAGAACAGACTCTGTTTTTTATTTTTGACAGATCAAAGAGTATTTTTACAATATCCCAATTCTTTTGATCTGTTGCATATGTCTTTCATTGTGGTAGATCAGTACCCTGAAGGTGTCTCCGAGTCTGATCTTAATCCATCGGGAAATGCTGATGCTTGTTTTTATTTTTTGAAGATCAGCTTGTCTTGCAGTGTTCAGAATTTGGATGAGACGCTGCTGTTGCAGGATAAATATACGGATCACATCTGCAGTAAGCTGACTTCCGATAGGATTCATTTGTTTAAAAGTCTTCATCTTATTGAGTTTACTTTTGGGCAGCATAGTATTAGCGAAATAATTACCAAGCAGACCACTTTGAAAAATTTTTCGGGAAGGGGCAGTGTTGGATTTTATGCGTTGTTCAATTTCCGGAAGGTAAAAGTCTGCATACCTGTTGAGGTGTTCTATGCATTCCAGCGTACTCCAGGATCCCTCATAGGGTCGTTTGTTGAGTTCCTCAGGAGAATTATCTTGCAGCTGTTGCGCCAATGCTATATGTTGAGTGGTGAGCTCAATCAGATCATTAATCAATGTGGAGGATTCTATTTTCATATCTTGTTCAAAGCTCCTCTTTTCGGATTAAAAAAATCTTGACTGAAATCAAGATTTCTGAAGTCTGGATAATGTTTCCGGACTCATGCGCAGATAGTTGGCAATGTACTTGTTCGGAATCTCCTGAAATAAACGGGGACTTCTTTTTAATATGCGCTCGTATCGCTCCCGCGGAGAACTGATCAGAATATCCTTTTCCCGTTCTACCTGTTGTAATATCAAATCTTCCAATATCTGATTCCACAGGATGAAGTTATCCGGGGCAGATTGTATAAACTGTTGTAAAGATGATTTGTTTGCTATTCTGACTGTGGTTTTTCGGATTGCCTGAATATAGAAATCGGTCGGATTGCCCGATAAAAATGAATCTAATGAAACAATTAAATTATCGGAATATCCAAATCTGATATTTCGCTCTTCTTCGCCATCCATCATAAAAATACGCAGACCGCCACTGTCTATCCAGTATATATGCTGGTCAATAGCGTCTTTTAAGCAGAGAAATTCATGACGCCGGAGAATAACAGTCTTATCAAACAGATTAGCATTCTTCAGTTTATTTGCTATGTTATCTACTTTCATGTGCCAAAGTGCTGGAAATAGTAAGTATTTATAACGTAAAAGTATTCAATTAGATTAAAAAATGAGATTTTGATTTAATTTTTGTGCTAAATGAATGTGTGCTGGATATATTCTATTTCTTTTTTTAGTGTTTTAGTATTTTTTAAACTGGATATGCTATTTTATTTCGAAAATAAAAAGGTTTTCAAACGGGGGAGAATGAAAACCTTTTAATAACCAATTATAAATTGTAATATGAGGAGCTGTAAAGGTAGTAATTATATTTTAAATTGCAAATTTTACATCAAAAAAATAATAATATTTTGAATTTTTTATTGATTTTAATAAAAATTGATGTTTTTTTAAATTTAAAATCCATTGTTTTTGGTTTTTTATGATTTTTTATTCTGTTTTTTTGTGTTTATTGTGTGGTTTATAGTTTTTTTTGATGTATTTGTCTCTAAATTTTTGTATTTTTCAATTTATGGTCAATAATTTTGGAAATAAGCAATCAAAAGTTGTGATATAGGTCACATGTTGATTTGAAAAGCTATTCGGAATTTTGTAGAAAGAATAACGATACGAGACTTTTTTTAAATCCGTTATTCTGTTTACAGTTCTCTTAACCACAGTAAACATTTGCTGCTGAAAAGTATGATCTCTTACTGTCTGAATATCCTAAATTATTCCAACGGGTCTCCAAAATATTAATTGCTCAGTACCTGGGCGTATCACGGGAAACATTGAGCCGGCTCAACCGAAGGAGTACCTGAGCTAACTGTCAGGCAGGTTGTCTGTGTCTCGTTGTTTTGCGTTTGGATTTTTTGTTGGATTTAGATGATTTCTGCCACCAAAGAATATATCCTGTAACAGGTAAAGAAGCGCAGAACAGAGAAATAAAGAAGGCCAGAATTTTAGTTGGCAAACCACCTATGCTTCCCACATGAAGATCATAATTCATGGAGCGCAGTTTCTCTCCTCCCGAGAGATTGTCATCACTCTTTATATTGACGATCTGTGCTGTCACAGCATCAAAATAATACCATTTGAACTTGCTTGTTTTATCTTTTTGTAATCGGATCTGTATGTCCACGGGTTTGTCTGCCTCATTACGAAGACGCAAAGACATCATATCCGCAGTTGGATATGTTTTGATTGCAAAGTAGAGAGCTTTATCCATTGCTGAGGCTTGTGGTCCGGACACAAGGGGATAAGTTGGCTTATTCTGTTTAATTTCATTCTTCCCCAGATGATTGAAAAAGTTTACATAGGATTTCTCAAACGCTGGAAATGCAAATACCAATCCTGTTATACCTATTATGAGCCCGATAAAAAGACTGTAAAACCCAAGTACATTATGGAGATCATAGTTCAGTCTTTTCCATTTGGCCTTCCGGTCTATCCATATGCTGCGTTTTAATGTTTTTCCTTTCCATCTTTTCGGCCACCACAGAATGAGTCCGCTGATCAGCAACAGTACAAATACTGCGGTAGCATAGCCAACTATCGGATGTCCATATTTTTTTCCGAGTAAGAGATTCATGTGCATTTGGAGAACCAGCTGAAAGAATTCATTCTTCGAATCTTCTACTGCTGTGACTGCTCCGGTATAGGGATTCACAAATACACGGTCATAGTAACTGTAATAATTCCAGTGCCCAAATGCATTTTCATTTGTTTTGGATGCTCTGAATACCCAGGTACGGGACGGATCAGGATAGAGATCCGCACGCGTGATACGGTGTGATGGCGGTAATGCCGCCTGAGCATGGGCAATAAGCGTGCTCAGTGGCATAGGTGCATCATTATGTTTCTTTTCTAAGAAATATTTCTGTGGATAGAAAAGCAGTTTCAATTCTTCCTGAAAGACATAGAGGCATCCGGTAAGACCCAAAGAGAGTACCACTATGCCACTAAGAATTCCCATCCATTTATGTATCCACAGAACTGCTGAACGCAACATAATTAAAATTTGTAATGGACATTAATATTTGCCTGCATACCATTCCCTCTGGCATATTCGGCGTCTATGGCGCGATATTGGCTGACTGTCGGGTAATAAGTCGTGTTGAAAAGATTTTCTACACCCATACCCAAACTCCATTTGGTATTGATCGTGTATGCTGCGGACAGATTGAATAAATCTACAGGTTTGATCAGGCCTTCACTGTTGTTATATTTTCCTTTGTCATTGAGAGGGAAGCGGTCTCTCGAACCAGTGTGTACCCAAAAGAGTTGAAGATTCCATTGTGAAGCCGGTCTGTAATATACATAAGCTGTGGCTTTGGGAGGAGCTATACGAGATCCGTTGAGATATACTTTACGTCCGTCGTCAAATTTGGCTTTCCCTTCTACAAAAGCATAGTTTGCTCCCAGTGTCCATTGCGGTGAAAGCCTTGCTTCTGCAGCAAGTTCATATCCTTTTACATTTTCAGGTTCACGTTGTGCCATCAGAAAACCACCCACATCTACCAGATTGACTCCAAGTTTGGATGTACTGATGTAGTAGGCCGCTGATAAATGAAGCCAGTTATACTGACTTGAAAATCCTACCTCATAGTTATTCGTGATAATAGGGTCTGTCTCCAGCTGATCTAATGTATTTGCTTTTGCACGACGGAGTATACGCCCGAGTTCATTGATAGCAAAACCCTGAGAGAAACTCACAAAAGGATTAAAGATGTCATATTTCGTATAGCGGAGGCCGGCATTAAACATAGTCGCTTTGTAGGGGATCTTTCCTCCTGCTACAGCTATACTTCCCTGACCATCAGGCCCGGTTGCAATAGTATTGAAATCTTTTACCTTGACAGTTGCATTTTCGTAGCGTACCCCACCTTTAAAAATCAGGTTTTCCAGTACATCCATTTTCAATTGTGCGTATGGTGCAAAGTTAACCATATTCATATCCGGAATATAAATTCTGCCATCTGTCAGGTTTTGATTTGTGACATCATTCAGTAAATCCAGTCCATATGTTACTTCTGTCGGGATATTTCCGATACGGAAAGGAGTGTTGAGATTAATTCGGACTCCTTTTTTCTCGGAGTTGATCTTTGTCTGCCCCGGTCCGTACCATGCTGTTCCCGAAGGTACATATCTGTTCATGGAGCTGAATGAATTGTAATATCCGCTGAGATCCAGTTGCGTGTGCCCGAAAATATTACGCTTTGTCAGGTTCACCATAATGTTGTGGTTGTATGGAGTACCGGCATTTTCACCGGGTTCTTCTCCACGTACACCGATGGCAGGAGATTCTCCGTATACACCAGCCTGATTGATATAGCGTGTATGTTGTGTACTGTTGTACAGATTGTAGAGTGCACTTATAGAAGTATTACTGTCCAGGTCGTATCCCAGTTTTATAAAAGCATTGTACTGATAAGAATTAGACATGCCATCCTGCTGTCCGATAGGAAGGCCTTTTCCATCCCTTTGCAGGCCTGTGTAATCTGCAGATCCGCTTATTGTATAACTGAATTTGTTGCTCCTGCCTGAAAACATTTGTGCAAAGCGATAGCCCATCGTCTGACCCGGATGTACCGGATTGAAGGACGTTCCTGCAAATGTCTGTCCGGAGAAAGGTACATTATCAGTGTTTTTCTTGGTGATGTAATTAATGATACCTCCACCGGATCCGTTACCATATATAGAGGTTGCTCCCTTGATTACTTCAATGCGCTCGATTACACTTGGATCTATGGTTCGGAGATCTCGACTGCCATTCATCAATGGAGTAGACTGAGGGATCCCGTCAATCAGCACCAATACTGCGCGTCCCCGCAGAGTCTGTCCCGAATTAGTTGATTTGTTGTTGGATGTTCCCAATCCCGGTATCGTATTGCCAAGTATAGAAGCTAAATTGGACGTGATATTGATCTGTGTCTCTATTTCCTTACGGGTCAGAATAGATACAGAAGATGGTATTTCATCTATGCTTTCTGCTTTTCTACCTGCAGTGACAACTACCTCATCGAGTGATCTGCTGTCTTTCAATACGACAATAAAAGGATTCGAAAGTGTATCTGTGCGTAAAATACCTGTATAAGTTTGATATCCGAGCGAAGAGATGGTCAGCTGAAGTGTATTGGAAGATTGTACAGGAATGTTAAATGAGCCGTCCCGGGCAGTAGATCCTGTGGCTTTTTTGTTGAGGTATACTGTGGCATGCGGAAGCGGACGATTACTTTCATCCCGGAGAAGAAGTTGTATGGATTGTGCTTGAGCAAAAGTGTGATTTAGTTGAAAGATCACCAAGCAAAGCAGACTGTATCTGAAAAATCTGACTTGTAGTTTGGATAGGGGAAGGGACATTTTTAAATATGTTCTTATTTGGACTTAATTTAAATAAAGCTGTAAAAGTATGATATTAAGGAGTATGTTGCAACATTAATTTTGAAATAATTAGGAATGGAAAGTCAGATATTTCTGTAAAAAGCTCTTTAACAGCGGATTTTTATCTGAAAGGAATATAGGTCGGATATAGCTTATTCCAAGAAAATTTCAAATCCCTAAAAGTCCTCAAAAGACCGCTGAAAACAGGGTTAATTAAAAATAATTAATAAAGTCTATTGATTTAGTAGATTTTATTGTATGTTTGTACTTGTATTATGACTATTTAAATATTGAACAGTGTTTCTGACCTCCTGTAGTTCAAGCCTGCAGTGTTCAGTAACATTTCAAGACACAGCAAAATGAATTAAAATTTACCTTTATCTAAGAACATGAAAACACAAACCTTTACCTCATTCTCTACGTTATTCCTTAACCCTGTATTGCGAATGTGCAGCCCGATGTGCATGTGTTAATGCACTAACTTTTTCCATCGTTTACTGGCAATGATCTAAGGTGTCTTCAGAGGCATCATTGGATAGCTATATTCAAAAATCAGGGAAGTATTGACTACCTCCCTGATGGTCTCTTATCAACAACAAGTGTTCAATTGGCGTTGTGGCTTGTTATTGAAATTTTATATTAAAACCAATCAAAAATATGAAAAATAATACTAGAAACCGTGTTTTTAGTACACTTCTTTGCATGGTTTTCCTTTGTGGAATCCATGTCACTGCATATGGTCAATCTACTCCATTGATCAATGCTTCGATCGCCGGCAAGGTGATTGATTCGCTGACACGCAATCCTATACCGGGAGCTACAGTACAGCTTGAGGCTGTAACGCATCAGGTACAGACGGATGAACTTGGAAATTTTAAACTGGTCACAGGCCAGAAACTTCCAGCAACTGTAATTGTCAGTGTAGTCGGATATACTAAGCGTACAGTAGTGATTCGGTCTTCACCCGCAGTTATTGTCTTATCTCAAAATCAGGATCAACTGGATGAGGTCGTTGTTGTCGGGTATGCGCAAAAGCGTCGTTCTTCCGAAACAGGTGCAATCACCGAGGTTAAAGGCAAGGCTCTGGAATTTCAGGGAGGCGTTAGTCTAAGTGAAAAGATACAGGGGCTTGCTCCGGGTTTGCAGATTGCTTCTGCTTCCGGTGTCGAGGGCGGTTCCGCATTAGTGAGGCTGCGCGGAGCAACTTCTATTAATGCAAATAATGATCCGCTGTACATTATTGACGGTGTATTTATCAATAGCAGATCCCTGCAGAATGTAAATGCAGGAGGGCAGAATATCAATCCTCTGGCCGATATCAATCCTGCAGATATCGAATCTATTGAAGTATTCAAAGATGCGAATGCTACGGCTATGTATGGCTCCCGTGGTGCAAACGGAGTTATTATTGTCACTACAAAAAGAGGAAAACGCAATGCAGCTACCCGTATCAATCTTAACTCTGTAATCGGCAAGGCCACCACGCCTAAGGTGTGGAGCCTGGTAACAGGACCGGAGCATGCTTCCATTCTGAATCAGCAGTGGATCAATGATGGGAAGAGTTATGAAACACGCCCTTACCGCCCGCTGAGTGAAGGCGGAGCCGGTAATCCGGAGGATCAGGGTACTTATGACAGGTTGAGTCTTATTTTTCGTGATCCGGTACAGACTACGCACAACCTATCTGTAGCTGGTGGAGGAGAGAAGACTTCTTTCTTTCTGAGCGGAGAATTTACCAAACAGCCATCTATCCTCAAGTTGCAGGATTTTAACCGTCTTTCCTTCCGTACCAACCTGGATCATCAGATCAGTTCGGCTCTTTCTATAGGAACAAGTATAGCCTACAGCAGTACTGAACGTGAGACTGTACCGACAGGGGATACCGGAGGTATTACTAACACAGGTTTGCATACACCCACTTTGACACCATTATTTAATGCTGACGGAACTTACAACAGAGGAGAACGATTCAATAATCCGTACGTATTGCTGGAAAATAGCAATAGTCATGCGTATGGCAAACACCTGATCGGTAATGTATTTGCAAAATGGAATATTCTTAAAAACCTGAGTTTTAAATCGTCTTTCAGTCTGGATGATAATTCTTACAATGAAGTCATCTATTACAATGCGAATCTTAATCAGGGGCTGGCTACTAACGGAAGCGGACGCGATGTGCTTTCGACTGAAACAACATGGGTAGCAGAACAGTTGCTGAATTATATTCCGTTATCCGATAAAGAACACTTTCTTTCTGTTTTCCTGGGAAATACATTACAACGTGGGTTTATAAGCCGTGCCTCGCTGACAGGAACCAATTATCCAAGTACGCAGTTTACAACTATCTCTTCAGCAGCGGTGACTACGGCTTCTGCCACAGGAAGATTATATAACGGGCTGATCTCCTATTTTGGAGGTGTCAACTATACATTCAAAGATCGGTATAGCTTAGATGCGAATGTACGTACAGATGCATCTTCCAGATTCGGAGCCAACAATCGCTGGGCGACATTTCCTTCTGTGGGTGCAGCATGGAATATAGCGAAAGAGGATTTTTTACGTCAGAATCTTTCATTTATCAATACGTTACAGTTGAAAGGTAGTATCGGATGGACCGGTAATCAGGGTATTCCGGACTTCTCCTCTCAGCTGCTCTGGACTGGCGGTAACAACTATCTGGATAAACCGGGGGTAGCACCTACACAGCTTGGTAATGAAAATCTGAAATGGGAAACTACCCGGCAGTGGAATGTAGGACTGGAAACCTCTTTGTTTGACAGACGTGTAAGTCTGAATGTGGATCTTTATAATAAATATACCAAAGATCTGTTGCTGGAAGTGCCGACTCCGGCAAAAACAGGGTTCAGCTCTTCTTACCAGAATTTCGGAGAAATCAGTAATAAGGGATTTGAAATAGAACTGAAGACCCTGAATATTACCAATGATCATTTTCAATGGAATACTACATTCAATATCTCACACAACAAAAATAAGGTTGAGAAATTATCCAAATCCTTTACCCAATATAACAGAGACTGGGTACGGATAGAAGAGGGATATCCATTGTATTCATTCTGGCTGTATAAACAATTGTATGTAGATACACAGACTGGAAATGCAGTATACGATGACTCCCGTACCGGTGACGGAAAAATCACGGTAGATGACCGTCAGATCGTAGGGGACGCCTGGCCAGCCCTTTACGGAAGCCTGACCAATCAGCTGAGCTATAAGAATTTTTCATTTGCATTTAACTTCTACTTTTCTCAGGGAAATAAGGTGTTTAACATGAATCGATATTTTCAGGAACACGCAGGGAGCAGAGGGACTTCCTGGTCCATGTTGTCCAGCATGCTTCGCAGCTGGCAGGAACCGGGTGATGTGACGGATATTCCGCGTATTACAACGTTGCAAAACGCAGACGGAAGTTACAATCATAATTATGAAAGCAGCCGCTTTCTGGAAGATGCTTCCTTTATCCGGTTGAAATATATCAACATAGGCTATACTTTTCCGACCGCTCTGCTTGGAAAGCAAACTGTCATCAAGAAGCTTGGATTATATTTCAATGCTACGAATCTCCTGACGTTTACAGGTTACAGCGGACCTGACCCGGAGGTAAATGTAGCACAAAGTCAGGCTGGAGCGACTGTACAAGGACTGGATTTCTCTATGCCTCCACATGCCCGTGTATATCAGTTTGGCGTCAATCTTACTTTATAATCAACGGATTTTTCTACGATTTGATCATAAATATTTTTAAAATGAAAACACAATATCAATATATAATATACCTGCTTCTGGGAACAACATTGTTATCCGGATTTAGTAGCTGCTCTGATTATTTTCTGAATGTTGATCCCACACAATCTATTTCCGGCAATGCTATTGTGGTAGATCAAAATACGGCCGAAACGGCTGTTTTGGGAGTTTACAGTGCCTTGCAATCGCGCCTGTATTATGGTGGTGACGGTTATGCAGCTATGGCCTATCTGTCCGGTGGTGATCATATCTGGGTAGGAACACTCAATTATTACAATGCTTTTCCGGTACACGAATACCGTCCGGATAATACCTTGATTAATAATGTATGGTACGATATCTATAAGGTCGTGAATGGTGCCAATAACGTGATTGAGAAAGTAGCTGCGCTGAGTAGTGAATCTATTACTGCCGATGCAAGAAATAAATTTACGGGAGAGGCGTATTTCCTGCGCGCATTAGCCTTCTTTGATCTGGCAAAAGCATGGGGTAATATCCCAGTCGTATTGCAGGCGACCAAATCTCCGTCTGATTTCAGCGGTGTGAAACAAAGTGATCAAAAAACGGTATATGCACAGGTATTAAAAGATCTGGATCAGGCAGAAACTCTTTTGCCTGCAACTGTAGACCGGAATCGTGTCACTAAGAACACTGTATATGCACTGAAAGCAAAGGTGTATCTGTATCAGGAAAATTGGGATAAGGCAATTGAGTATGCAACAAAAATAATTGATAATACGAATTATGAACTGGTGCCCTGGCAGACTATTCTGAGCGGACTTAATACAAAGGAATCGGTCTTTGAACTGGCTTTTTCAGCGGCTGATCAAAGTGCACATTTTGGCTCCTGGTCGAGTCTCAGTTACCGCAACCAGTATGGTCCCGGACCTCAGGTGTATCAGTTTTTACAGCAGGCAAATGTAGGAGGAGACCGTAAAGCATTGATTACAGATAATTCTACGGCTACCATACGCAATTATTTTATTCAGAAGCTATACTGGCGCTCCTCGGGAGATAATCCGACTTATATACTTCGATTAGCGGAACAATATCTGATACGGGCAGAAGCACGTGCAAAAAGTACAACGCCTAATCTGGAAGGTGCACTTTCAGATCTGAATGCTGTACGCCAGCGTGCGAATGTCAGTGTCAAAGTACTTTCAAACAAGGAGACTCTGCTGACTGATATTGAACAGGAGCGGAGAGCAGAGTTTGTACTCGAACCTCAGCGCTGGTTTGATCTGGTTCGGACAGGTCGTGCATCGACGGTATTAGGTGTTACGGATCAGCGGAAGTGGATATTTCCTATCCCATACAATGATGTGGAAGTCGATGCAGATCTTGTACAGAATCCCGGATATGAATAGTCGTTGTCAGGATGAGTAAATCACAACATCATTCATGGAGCAAAGGCCAGGTCTTTGCTCTGTTTGCAGCCTTTATATTTTTTGGCCTGTTGAGTATTCCCTTCAATCCGGTACTCTTTGCGGACATAAGCCGTAAGTTACTGAGCATTGAGAGTTTTTATCAACTCGCTACATATCATACTTCGTTCTTTTCGGAAGATCAGCATGTCGGACTTCAACTGGAAGGCTATCTTAACTGGATAATTGCGCTTGCGGTTGCTTTGGCAGGTGCGATATTCGTGCAGATTCTGTATAAACGGGAAGTAGCTTCAGATCGCTTGTATTATATATTAAGGGTCTTGTTACGGTTTCGGTTGGCCATAGCTTTATTGGCTACGGGTATTGTTAAGCTGTTTCCGGTTTTGCTGCCACTGCCTACTCTGAGTGATCTGCATACAGATTATGGTGACTTTTTGCCCTGGAAAATATATTTTCTGAGTACATCTGTCAGTTCTGCGGGATATGTACCTGCACTGGGTCTGGTGGAAATTGTTGCGGCAGTTTTGTTATTGTTTAGAAAAACGACCGCTATAGGTGCTGCAATAGCGCTTTGTCTGTTGCTTAATATTGTATTGGCAAATTATGCATACGGAATAGGGGAGCAAGTCTATAGCTCTTTTTTACTATTGTTGTCCTTTGCTATTTTATGGTACGATCTTCCCAGACTTTACACCCTGCTTTTTCAGGAAAAATATACAGTTGCAGATACTTTTGAACCCGTATACAGTGCCCGGGTTCAGAAGTATAGAAGCGGGTTGAAAATAGCTGTGCTTGTGTTTGCCCTAGTATTAACAGGAGGTATATACCGGATATGGTCTTATGAACGCTATCCTTATCCCGAAGAGACAGGACTGGCAGATGCTGCAGGCTATTATAATGTCAGTCATTTTGTTCTGAACGGAGATACAGTAGCCTATTCTTTAGATAATGATAAGCGATGGAGAAATGTGGTGTTTGAAAACTGGAATACGCTGAGTGTCCGCAACAATAATCCGGCAGTCATAGATAGTCTGCGTCCCAAAATTGTTTATCAGCCGGATAGTTTACGCAATTTTGAACACCTGGGTAACGGCGGACGTCATTTCTACCGATACGAAATCAGAGATGGAGGGCGTCGTATTGAATTACAGAATAGGATTGTGAAAGATGATCGATATGTCTTTCAGGTGGAGCGACACGGAAAGGATCAGCTCATTCTGTCCGGTGTGTCTGCTTCTCAGGATTCTCTCCGAATTACCTTGCAACGCACTCCAAAAGAATATTTACTCTATAAAGGTCGTCGTCATCCTATAAAAATCTATTAACAGCTATGACACAAAGCACTATTATCGAACCGGGATATGTGAAAACGTCCATAGACCGATGGGATTCGGGTAGAAATATTATCTTCCGATTCTTCTTTATATTTATTCTGCTCTTTATTATTCCTGTAAAATATGAATGGTATGCCCACTTGTTCAAAAGCAAATCTTTCTATGAGGTTCTGTCATCTGTAGCCGGATTTCGTCCGGGGCTGATCGAGATATCTGGAGAGAGCGGCAAATGGGGACTCCTCTCTTTTACTTCATGGGGACTTACGGCTTTGATTGCAATTGCTGGGGCTTACCTTTGGGCCTGGCTAACCCGTAAGTCTGCACCTTTTCCTGTTTCGAAAGGATACTACTGGCTGCGCGTGCTGGCCCGTTACCGTATTGCAATCGGAATTATAGCTTTTGGATATCTGAAATTATATCCGATGCAGATGCCCTTTCCTTCGGAAGCCAATCTGCATACTGCATTTGGCGATTATGCTCCATTCAAATTATACTGGCAGGCAGTAGGACTTTCGCTGTGGTATCAGATATTTCTGGGCTTTCTGGAGATTGGAGCCGGAGTATTAATGTTTTTCAGAAGAACGACTGCATTGGGTGCCATTATTAATGCCGGTGTGCTGTATAATATAGCACACGCAAATCTGGCCTATGATGGAGCTGTGCATCTGTACAGCGGATATTTTGTTGTTCTTTCGCTGTTTGTGTTGTTGCAATATATTCCGGGCATATGGCAGGTGTTTATCAAAAGGCAGGATTTTCAACCCCATTATTATACGCCTCAATGGGATACTGCCGGACGCAGGTTATTTTATACAGGAAGTAAGTATCTGTTTATTCTGTTGTTTCTTTTTTACTACGGATATAAGCGTTATGAAATGCATTACAATGAGGGCAAACTAAAGGAACCGATAGTGCCGGGACTGGCAGATGCTGCAGGATATTATCACATTTCAAGTTTTGATCTTAATGGAAAAATACTGCCCTATGATCCGTTGGATTCTGTACGCTGGCATGATGCTGTTTTCGAACGGTATTCTACTTTGGTCTATACGGTCAATAAGGCATATCCTATTAATCTGGATAACGGTACTCCTAAAGCTACAGATCTCTTTAAAGATTATGAATTTACCGGCAGGGCAGGAGGTAAGCGGTATCTCTATTATGAAATAGACAGTACGGCTAATTACTTGTATCTGGTAGACAAAAACCAAAAGTTCGCAAAGGAACTGGTGCGGGAACGCAGTGCTATACGTATGGATTTGAAAGCAAAATATCAGACCGCATGGAGGGACAGTCTGCATATTCTACGCTGGCAGTATGACAGATTACCGGACGGAGGTATCAGATTAGCAGGTAAGATTAATGATAAAGATTCTCTACGTGTGGTTTTGACCAGACAAAAGGAACAGCATCCCATAGGAAAAGGATGGTATACGCATAATAATGTTTACAGCTATGGACAATATGATAATTAGACGGATATATGCTGCCGGGTTATTCTTTCTCTGGCTGCTTATCCCATATTCAGTAGATGCGCAGCAAAATGGAAACCGGGATGCGGAACATTTTAAAGCGGCATTACTTGCCGACAGTGCAATTCAGCTTATTGATGTACGCACTCCTGCTGAATATAAAGAAGGCGCTATTGCGGGATCAATTTTGTTAAACTGGAAAGATAGTATTGCTTTTGAACAGGGGATACAAAAGCTGGAGAAAGACCGGCCTGTATACCTGTACTGCAGAAGCGGAAACAGAAGCCGTCAGGCTGCGGACCGGTTGATCAGTCTGGGATTTAAGGAAGTCATTAATCTCAGCGGAGGAATAAAGGAATGGGAACAAAAGGGATATCACCTGAAGAAGGATAAACCGGAAAGTACGAAAGGGAAAGGAGATCACTGATGCATAGAAGACGTTTTGTAAAAGCAGGCATTTTTGGAGTTGGGCTGTTCTGCGTCCCGGCAAGAAGTATAGCTGCGGGAATACGTAAAGCAAATAAGAACTACCATGTGCATCAGTTTACGGATGAAGGACTGGCTCAATTTTCTTATGCCGTATATGACGATACATCTATTTTGCTGATAGATCCTGCGAGAGATATACAACCTTATGTGGATTTTGCAGAAGCAAATAACCTGCATATCATTGCTGTTATAGAAACACATCCACATGCAGATTTCGTGAGTGGACATGCTGAGTTGCAGCGTCGCCTTCGGATTCCGGTATATGTAGGTGACGGATATAAGGCACAGTTTGCGCATAAGCCTTTGCGGGAAGGTGATCGTATCGCTTTAAACAGTCAGGTATATCTGCGTGTGCTGGAAACTCCCGGACATTCTCCTGAAAGTATCTCTTTGGTTCTGGTCGATCAAAAAAAAGATAGTGCGCTGTTCTTTGGCGACACGTTGCTTTTCGGAAATGTGGGGCGGCCGGATTTGCGGGATACAGACGGAGATCCGCACAGTGCCCGGGAGCAACTTGCACGCGATATGTATCATACGGTTCAAAACAAACTGATTCCTTTGGATGATCAGCTTGATCTGTATCCGGCACACGGAGCCGGATCGTTGTGCGCATCGGGCATCAGTGATGCTACATCCGGTACAATCGGTCATGAACGCCTCCACAATCCGGCTTTTAAAATTCGTGGCGAAGAAGAATTTGTCTCCTGGATATTGACAGATCTTGGGTTTGTTCCTGCATACTTTACATTTGATGTGCATCTCAATCTGAAGGGGGCTTCGAATCTGGAGGAACGTTTGTCAGCTATAAAAATACTGCCTGCTAATGCTGCACTTCCGGAGGATACACTGATTCTGGATACAAGGCCTCAGAAATATACGGCCTCATCTTATGTCAAAAATGCTATCCTGATACCGGGAGAAGGTAAGTTTGAAACCTGGCTGGGTACAGTTATACTGCCTGGTGAACAGTTTTATCTGCTGGCTGAAAATGAAGATCGTTTGCAGCAAAGACTCCGGCAGATCGCCAAGATCGGGTATGAGGGACAGGTTTCAGGGGCATTGCGGTATGACCGTCAGCAGGAAGGACCTCCGCCCATCGTGATAAACGATGTAACCGCACATCCGGAAAATTATTACATTATTGATGTCCGAAACGAAAATGAAGTCCGTAAAAACCGTATTTTTAAGCATGCGATCAATATCCCTTTGCCTGATTTGCGGAAGCGTATCGCTGAAATTCAAACGGATAAACCTATCGTAGTTCATTGTGCTTCCGGATACCGGTCGGCTATAGGTTCAAGTTTGCTGCGGAAGGCCTGGCAAAATACGGTTGTCTACGATTTTGGACCGGCTATTAAGAATACAAAACCTCAATAACTGTTGAAATGAAGAAAACCCAGTATGATGCTGTAATAGTAGGGGCAGGACCTAATGGTCTCGCAGCTGCCATTACGCTTCAGCAGCAAGGATTATCAGTATTATTGATAGAAGGTAAAGATACAGTAGGAGGTGGAATGCGCACACTGGAGCTAACATTGCCTGGATATGCGCATGATGTATGTTCTGCCATTCATCCTATGGCTTTGGGTTCTCCGTTTTTTGCGACTTTACCTTTGGCAGATTTCGGTCTGGAATTCATTCATGCTCCTTTAGCTGCAGCACATCCTTTTGATGATGGCAGTGCAGCCTTTTTATCCCGGTCACTGACCGATACAGCAGAAGCGCTGGGTAATGACGCTGAACGTTACCGTTCTCTGATTGAGCCTTTTGCCGATCATTGGGAAGCACTGGCCAGTGATAGTATGGGACCCTTGCGTTTTCCAAAGAATCCCTTGCTGATGGCCAAGTTCGGACGTTATGCATTACAACCAGCAGATCTTCTGGTCAGTAGATTTCAGAATCCCAAGACCAGAGCCTTGTGGGCCGGAATGGCAGCTCATGCCATCCAGCCTTTAAATAATTTGGCATCTTCTGCTGTTGGGTTAATGTTGTTAGCTGTCGGACACCGTAAAGGCTGGCCTATACCACGGGGAGGATCACAAGCTATAGCGGATGCACTGGCTGCCTGTTTTGTTGCGCTGGGTGGTGAAATCCAGACAGGTGTGTGGATAGAAGATCTGGATGATTTACCTCCTCATAAAGTGGCTCTTTTCGATGTCACTCCCCGTCAACTGGACAAGATAGCCGGAAACAGGCTGAAAAAATCATACAGCAATCAATTGAAAAAATACCGGTATGGAATGGGAGTATTCAAAATGGACTGGGCTCTGGATGGTCCTGTTCCTTTTCGGTCTGCAGATGCCAGATCTGCGGGTACCGTACATCTGGGGAATACATTTGAAGAAATCGCAGAAGGAGAATGGAAAACATCCAAAGGGCAACATGTCGAAACTCCATTTGTATTGCTTGCTCAGCAAAGCCGCTTTGATACAGGACGGGTGCCGGAAGGTAAGCAGGCGGTATGGGCTTACTGCCATGTGCCAAATGGTTCGACACAGGATATGAGCCGACAAATAGAGAATCAGATCGAACGCTTTGCTCCCGGATTCAAAGATCGGATATTAGCCAGAAATATCATGGATACGCAGGCTATGGAAACATATAATCCTAATTATATAGGAGGGGACATCAACGGAGGTATTATTGATATCCGCCAGCTGTATACCCGTCCAGTATTAAGTCTTTCTCCTTACCGAACGTCTTTAAAACAGGTCTATATCTGCTCCTCTTCTACGCCTCCCGGCGGAGGTGTACACGGGATGTGCGGTTATCATGCCGCCAGACTGGCGTTGCAGGATATTTTTGGTATCCGGATTCCCAGGCTGTAATCGCCTGAAGAATTTCATTTGAAAAAACAGAACAGCTGTATAAATCCTTCTGGAAATCAGCTGTTCTGTTTTTTGATTAATAATAAATAGTTTCGTAGTGGCTGCTTCCGTCTTCATACAGATCAAGAATGGAATATGCCGGAGCAAAATCGTCCAGTACACCATTCCACCAGTTGCCCGAAACTGCACCTCCACAATAGTAATTTACACCAAGATAGGAGACCTGATCTACATAATGTACGTGACCGCTTAATGCCACACGCACATTAGGATGTAGTTTCAGGATAGACTTTACATCTATTACATCTACATGCTGATCTCCTCCCGGAAAACCCATTTTGAGAACAGGTGTACGTTGTGCCGCATATAAGAGAGGTGTGACTGAAATGATCGGAACATGAGAGAATAATAATACCGGTGTCTTTTCCGGGGTCCGGGCTAGTTCTTCTTTAAGCCAATCCAATTGTTCCTGACCAAAAGTATACCCTCCCTTTTCCGGATTATAATGTATGCTGTCCAGTGCGATAAATTTCCAGCCTTTCTGTTCAAAAGAATAATACGGTTGCGGTAATCCTAATTTAGTCATTGCCCATTTTTTACCATACAACGGGTCTTTTGAAGACTGTTCATATGCTGCATGATCCTTTGGTAAATACCAGACATCGTGGTTACCCAGACAACTTTTTACATTGAAAGAATGTGTAGCTGCAACCTGATCCCAGGCTTTCCATAATATGTCTATCCGTTCTTTGGTCTGGTTATTCATGTCCATAAGGCTATCTCCTGTGTTGATAATAAAATCAGGTTTATCCTTCATGGACTGCAGCTGAGCAAAAACACCCGAAACAGCTTTATTAACTTCCGGTTTATCGAGTATATGAATATCCGTCAGGTGAGCAATACGTAAGGAGCGTTTAATGTTCCGCGTCTGCTTATCATGAGCATAGGCGGTCAGATTTGAAAATGCGAGAACGGAGGATGCAGAAAGAATACCTGCTCCTTTTAAAAACTTTCTTCTTGGAATGTCCATTTTTTTGTCTTTTAAAAGCTATTTATTATTTGATGATCCACATGATATCATTCTGTGTATCTGATCCTTTGAACTGTCGTTGTAATGATTCTTTGAGATTTGCTTCGTTTGTGCTGTATTCTGTGGTCGGGTAGGCCCAGCGTTTTGGGATTTCATTATTGTTTGCATTCGCAGGTCCTACACTGAATACCGGGATTCCTGTACGTCGCTGTTCGAAATAGGCTTGTTTTCCTGAATTCTCAAAGAAGGCAACGTATTTTTGTGTGAGGATCTGATCAAGTCCCGTAGTTGTATTTCCGGCATAGGGATATGCTTTTAAGAATGCTTCTGTTTTGTCGGAAGTAACCCCGTAAAAGGACATGGATGTGCGGATACCGGCTTGAAAATGTGCTGCGGCATCGCCCGTAGCCCAGCCTCTGTTGATCCCTTCTGCTAATGCAAAGTGCACTTCAGATGCGCCTAATTGTACCGACGGAATACCCGAAGGCGAACTTAACCAGTAATCAAAATTTATCATCGAAAGTTTGCCGTCACCTGCCTGCCGGAGAAGCGTACTCTGCAGATCACCGGTCGATCCACCCTGATATACGCTGAAAGGATTTGCCGGATCTGCAGTGATGCCTGAGGCCGGAAGCGCCTGAATCATCAGTCTCGGATCTTTAGAATTCCGGAGAATATTGACATATGTCGCACCTAACGTATTCCGGATATCACGTTTTATAATAATACCATCTGCCGGCCATAGCGGATACGGATTGATACTGTTATAAAGCAACTGAAAATTATCTTCGTTTGTCAGGATCAACGGATATTTGGAAGGATTATTCAACAGTTCCGCAAAACGCTCTTTTACACGCAATGCAGGAGCATCATTAGCACGTTTACTGAGACTTACCAATACACGCAACTTGAAAGAATTTACCGTTTTTTGCCATTTATTCAGATTGCCGTTAAAGAAAAAATCGCCTTCCAGACTGTTTCCAGCTGAAGTACTGTTTGCCAGTTCTGTATTGGCTTCGTCCAGCCATGTCAGGATTTGGGCAAAGATTTCTTCCTGTGTATTATACTTCGGAGAGAAATTGTTGTTGCTTTCTCCCTGCATAGCCTCACTCATGGGGATTTCTCCAAACATAGATGTCGCACGGTAATAAAAGTATGCCTTGAAGAATTTGGCCATAGTCAGATATATTCCTCCCCGGTCCCCGTTCTGTACAGCTTCCTTTTCCATACGATAGACATCACGAAGGATATTGTAGTGATTGTCATACGAGCCTGTTGTCCATCCATAGGTTTGGCCGGTGTAGTAAGCTTCGTTTTGGGTCATGTACTGATTGTGACGATGGTCTTCACTCCAGGGAGCATCATGAGCCCGCATCAGGATAGAAGTCATAATAAGTTTTGGAGCAGGTGTGTATACTGCTGCCGGATCTTTCTGCAAATCCTCAAATTTCTGACAGGAATTAAGTGATATGCATCCCATAAGAAGGAGAAATGTATATATGCTGTATGTTTTCATAACAAAAATCTTTTAATCTTTTATTCAGTTAAAATGTAGCATTGATGTTCAAACCAAAACTTTTGACAGAAGGTGTCTGATAATCCGAGCTTGCACTTGTGAATTGATCCAGATCCATGTTCTTTGTGCCCTTACCTGTAAAATAAAGCAGGTTACGTCCTACAAGAGATACAGAGGCCGAACGGAAAAATTTACTTCTTTGGAGGAAGGATGCCGGCAGGTTGTAACTCAGCACGACCTCACGTAATTTGACAAAGGTTCTGTCCTTCGCTGCCACAGGTCCCGACTGGTAGTAGTTCGTTGCCCAGCTCTGCCACAATACCGGGATGTCATTAGGTGCAAATATGCGGCTGTCCGAAATCACGTTACCATCCTGATCGGTACTCAACTGGCCACTGACTATCTTTTGTCCGTTGGTCATGACGCTGCCTTTGTAGCTATCCACATCTCTGTTTTGCCAGTCTTTATAGCGGTATTCGTTTGCAGACTCCGGATGTGTGCCCGATCCCCATTGTTTTGCATCCTGTACGTTATTTATCAGTCCTCCGAATCGTCCGTCTACCAGAAAACTTAGTCCAAAGGTTTTGTATCGGAAGCTGTTGTTGAGACTGAGCGCAAAGTTGTTGTCGCTGTAACCGATTTTACTCTGGTAGGGGTTGTAAGCCGGCAGACCATTGGTGCCGACAATCAGATTTCCCTGATTGTCTTTCTGAAAATCACGAACATAATAGCTGTCCCAGCGTTCTCCAACACGTATGTTGCCATAGCGGGTCTGTACACCATCTATATTATGTAGCCAGGCATGATTGGTCGATGCATTCAGGATGAGATCCCAGGAAAAATGTTCCTTTTTGACAGGTGTTCCGTTGATACTTACTTCCAGTCCTTTGCGAAGCAGGGTCAGACCATTGGTCTGACGGGCACGGACACCGCTGCTGATGGAAGTAGAAAGTTCAATAATACGCGGACCTTCCAGATTGCGGAATACAGCAGCATCCAGGCCAAGGCGGCCATTGAAAAAGCGGGCTTCCAGACCTAATTCAAATGTACGTACACGCTCTGCAACCAAATCAGGATTGGGAAGAACATCCGTATAGGTAACTCCTGTGTATGAATTAGCCCATCGTCCGTAGTTGCTGTAAAAGGGGAGTAGTTTATAGATATTATATTGATCAGTTTCATTGACAAAATCACTCGCCACATCAGCATAAGCACCTCTCACTTTCAAAGATGAAATAACAGCAGGAAAATCAACCATTTCTGATACTATAGCACTCAGGGATGCGGACGGATAAAAATAAGTATTGTTTTTAAGCGGCATAGTCGAAGATTTATCTACTCGCCCCGTCAGACTCAGATACAACATATTTCTGTAATCAATATCAGCAAATCCATATACACTGGCTACCTGTCTGGAGGCTCTGTCATTTTTTGCGATGGTAGGCATGACCGAGTTGTTCAGATCGTATACACCCGGTACAGTCAGACCTCTGTCTGTTCTTGCAAATAAGGATTTTACACCTACGGTACGCAGATTTCCGAATAAAGAGGCATTGAATCCTATATCTTCATGGAAGCGATCCTGATATTTTAGAGACACCTCCGTATTATTTTCCCAAAAGGTATCATATGTCTCGTGATATCCGCCAACGCGGCTACCTCCGATATCATACCCGTATAAGTTTGCTGAAATAGGAATTTTGATGGTTCGGTTGCGGTTCCATGTGCTGACACTTGTACGCGCACCGGCAGACAATTTATTGCTCAGTTTGTAGTTCATGGTCAGATGTCCGTATATGTCGTCTTTATCGTAGGTACGCAGATTTTCATAAGCTGTCATCCATGGATTATCATAGATTGTATATTCCCGGTTGTACTGTTGTACCTGTTCTTTACCTGGCTGCCAGTAGTTTTTAAGATCATTGATGTCGTAATCGGCGCCTCCCCAAAGTGTCAGGATATAGATAGGATTATGCGGGCCATAACTTAAATTTGGATAGTTTGGAGAGTACTGTTTGTTATAGTTGATACTGGCATCAAAACGTATTTTTTCACCAGCATTTATCCCTCCGGATACGCTGACATTTGTTCCGCCCAGTTTGGTATTTGGCGTGGTTCCTTTCTGATACATTTGAGAAATGGAAATCCGGATATCTCCATTTTCCCCTTTGGTAGAAAGGGCAAGATTATTTGTACTTAAAATACCGTTTTCGAGAAAATTTGTCAGGTTGTTTTTTCCTCTGGCTGTCCATGGAAGGGGAATCAGTTCACCCGTTGCAGGATCTACCGGACTATTATACTGTGTGATAGGCTGTCCTTCAAAGCGCGGACCCCAGATATTGTAATCATTATCATTTACACCACCTCCGCGACCATCTTTAAAAGCGTATTCGTAATTACTTCCCGGACCGTATTCTGTCTGAATTTTTGGAATAGCGTTATATCCAGTCTGTACCTGTGTACTGGAATTAAATTCCACCTGAAAACCTTTGTCATTTGATTTCGCTCTTTTGGTGGTAATGACAATTGCTCCGTTCTGACCTCTGCTGCCATAGAGTGCGGCTGCATTTGCGCCTTTTAGTACAGAATAGGACTCAATATCGTCGGGACTCAGATTCCAGGAGTCTGTATTTACAGGCATACCATCTACTACAATAAGTACATTACTCCGGCCACGAAGTGTGATGCCCGGATCTCCAAATAGATTGGTGCTGGCTGTGATAGTCAATCCTGATACCCGGCCTGCAAGATTTGCGATAGCATTAGGTTCGCGGGCTTTGACCATATCCTGGCCTTTGACTTCCTGTACAGAATAACCGATAGCCTGCTTTTCCTTTTTTATTCCCAAAGCAGTCACGACTACTTCCCCCAGAGATTCCTGATTAGCAGATAGATTTACCAGAAGGTCTTCCTGGGATGAAGCTTCGACTTTTGTGCTTTGATACCCGATAAAAGCTATCTGAAGCGTATCTTTTCCAGTGGTTGGAATACTGAAACTCCCATTTGAACCGGATGATGTTATCCTGCCGTTACTGAGGTTGCGAATGCTTGCTCCTTCTATTGCTTCCTGTGTCCGGGAGTCTACAATTTTCCCTTTTGTTACTTTTGTCTGCCCGAAACTTTTTATAGAAATTATACACATGACACAAAGGAGCCAGAGTGATTTCTTTAAAGCGGAATTAGGTCTGAATTTCATAATACTTCGTTTAGTATGATTAAATATATCGACAGCAATATTAAACTTTGTATATTAATACTAAACAAATTTCATATTAAGTTTTTGTGAGCTAATTGCTTTTAAAAATGTTGTAGTTGGTTAATTATAAGTGTTTAATAAATTTTATTAGCCTGTTTAATTATTGAATCTGAATAATCAGATAGAGGAATGAAGATTTTTGTTGTATAGCTGAAGTATACAACTATGAAAGGAATACTCGGATTTTTTTATAAAACAGGCAGGGTATAAATACAAACAACCTCCCCTGAATTACAGGAGAGGTTGTTTTGTAAAGCTATACTATAAAAGAGCTATTTATTAATGGGAGAACCATTCATCAGGTACGGGTTTTACTTCTCCGCCATCTTCACTGTAATCCAGTTTTAATGTAAATCCGCCTCCGGCTTCAATAAAATCTATTGCAAAGGCATGATAACCTTCCTTTAAAGCTATCTGCCCACTTTTGACAACTGCCGAGTGCTGCCCGTCATTATCGATGACAAGCTGATTATCTATTTTTAATATTCCGCCATCGTCGCAAGTCAGATAGAAGTTATAAATAGCTTGTTTTGGTACGCGGATATATCCCCGGATTTTTGTTCCGAAAGAAGCCATTTTTACTGTATCACTGATATGTACATTTGCCAATACTTCAGTACGTACTATGTTACCTGTCATTTTCTGAGAATTAGGGAATGTACCGACAAAGAAATCAGCTGATAAACCTTGTTTCAATGTCTCTGGTTTTACTTCGGCGGCTTGTTTCCAATCATCCTTTTTAAAATTCACAGTATAGATCTCACTTTTTGCTCCGTTAGAAGCTACTGTCGCAAACCTGACTTTCCCCGGAGTAGTGACCTTCAATTCATTATTCAATACAGGGCTCTCTTTTGCAGGGACAGATCCATCCAGCGTATAATGGACCTGAGCTCCAGGTAACGGATTGTCTACACGCAAGACAGAAGTGCCGTCTACAATAACCTGTTCTTCTGAAAATCCTGTCAGATCAGGCAATCTGTAATTCAACTGCATGCCGTTCCATATACCATAGTGATTGATCAGTCTTTTTTCATAACTCTCAAATAACGTTGTGTCCGTCCATACCCGTTCTGCCAAAGCACTCAACCGTGGCAGGATCATAAATTCCAGACGTTCTTTAGATGGAATCATTTCTGTCCATATATTAGCCTGAGCACCTTGAATATAAGATCTTTTTTCAGCCGGAATATCTGCCGGTACTACATTTAGCTTGTAAACGCTTTCCAGAGAACTTTTATTAGGCAGATAATCAAAGTATAGGGGATTGGTCGGAGTCATGATGACGGGATGATTACGTTCAATTGCCTTTTGAGGAGCATCTTTGACCCATCCCCGCCAGTACATCACGGTCATGCTCGGATCCGATTTACCTTCCAGTATCTCATCCCAACCTATAGCGACTTTGTTATTCTTCTGTATAAAGGTATTGATCCGGCCAACAAAATAACTTTGTAAATCTTCGAGGTGCGCTATACCTTCTTCTTTCATAAGTTGCTGACACAGCGGAGACTCTTTCCAGCTGGTTTTTTCTACTTCATCAGCTCCGATATGGATGTATTTACTTGGGAATAAATCTATTACTTCCTGTAGTACATTTTGTGTAAACGTATACGCACTCTCTTTACAAGGGCATATGGGTACGGAGAACTGTGTCCCCCAACCTGAAGAAGCTCCGTCAAGTAAGAGTTCGGGATAAGCTTTGGTCGCAATCATCATATGTCCGGGCATGTCGATTTCAGGGACAATTTCTACACTGCGGATTGCGGCATACTTTATGATTTCCCGGATGTCATCTTGTGTGTAGTATCCTCCATATTCTTCTTTTCCGTCTTTGATACGTATATGTTCTTTGGGCAGATTAAAGTCCGGATTGTCTTTTGCTTTTACAAAACATGCAGAGTCTTGATTATTGTATGACCGCCATGCGCCTTCCTGAGTCAGTTTGGGATAACGCTTGATTTCTATCCGCCAGCCCTGATCATCGGTTAAATGAAGATGTAACTTATTAAATTTATAAAGAGCCAGTAGGTCTATGAACTTAAACAGATATTCTTTAGAAAAAAAGTGACGTGCAACATCGAGTTCAACACCTCTCCATTGATACGTGGGCGCATCTTTGATTTTGACATAAGGAAATGTCTTGTTAATGCTGCTCTCCGACAGTGCAGACATTTGTTTTAAGGTCTGCAAAGCATAAAATGCTCCTGCCTGTGTAGATGCTTTTATTTGAATTCCTTTCTCATCGATATTCAGATGATATCCTTCAGGAGCAATATTATTATCCCTGATCAGCTGTATGTTTGCATTTTTTTGAGCGGTTTTGTTCCATTGGTTTCCGGTAAAAATATGTTGCTTTAAGTACTGCTCAGCATCTCCGAAAAGTTTGCTGTCTGTGGTATAATACAACAGCTTCTGCGCATTAAAAGCAGAGGAGCTTTGCTGTACATCCATTTGTTTAGGATAGGGGATAAGGTTCAGCTGACCGGATGACGATTGCCCGATAGCAGTAGTGCCACTATATAAGAAAAATAGTAAACCTAATAAGGACGGAATAGCCTTTTTCATAAATCTTTAAATTGTTTTGCACAGCAAGATAAAGAACTTTTATGATAAATCAATTTAGCATCTCTTTTATAGGCGAATTTCAAACTTTTAAAAGATTATTTTTTTAGATGAGATATGTGCTATCCCGTTCCGCCAGAGGAGATTCTGCTTAGCATATTTTGCCTGACTTTTTCGGTCAGGCAAAATAATGTATCCTATATTTTACATGCAGAATAAGAAGTCTATTCTTTCCATCCGCCACCTAAGGAGCGGTAGAGATCCACATATGATTCAAGATGTTTTTGCCTTAATTCGACAAGATCCAGTTCGCTTGTGAGGGCATTGCTTTGCGCTGTGATCACTTCCAGATAGGTCGCATATCCACTCCGGAATAAGAGTCCTGCATTTCGAACAGCTAGCTCGGAATTCGAAACTCTCTTTTTTGCAAAATCCAGTTGTTCCCGTTGTTTTTCTACTGTGATGATGGAGTTAGAGACTTCACTTACAGCTTCCACTACTGTTTGCTGTAGAGCCAGTTCTGCCTTTTCCCGTTCCAGTTTTGCCACTTCATAATTTGTCTTTAATGTCCTGTTCTTAAAGATCGGGGCTGTCAGATCTCCACTTATACCGCCAAGCAAGGCGCCGGGTATATTAAACCAGTTTTTTGGTAACATTGAATTTACACCCAATGATCCGCCAATGGATAAGGCCGGATATCGCATAGCCTGTTGGACATTGGTATGTGCATTTGCAGAGATCAGTTGAAATTCTGCACTTCGTATATCCGGTCGGTTCCGGACAATTTCCAATGGTGATCCCAGGGATATTTCCTGATTTTCAGCAATCAGATGTTCAAAACTCTGACCTCTTTGAATCCGGTCAGGCATCTGACCTGTGAGGGTGCGCAAGGCGTTTTCCTGAACAGCGATCTCTTTTTCCAGTTCAGGTACCAGTGATGCTGCCACCAGACGCTGGGATTCTGTCTGTTGTATCGCTAAAGCGGTGATCTCTCCGGCTTCGTATTGCAATCTGATCATACGTAGTGTACTGTCATTGAGCTGTACATTACGTTTGGCAACTCTGATCTTATCATCCAGCATCAACAGATTGAAATAACCTTTGGCTATACTGGAGATCAGATTAGTCTGTATGGCATTTTTGGCTTCATAAGTGTCCAGATACTGAGCCAGCAGCTGATCTTGCTGACTGGATATTTTGCCCCAGATATCGAGTTCCCAGCTGAACCGTACTTCTGTTCCAAACTGAGATAAATAGACAAACATGTCATCCGGTGCATCTTTTTGTTTTCTGTCATACCATCGGGAGGAGGGGCCGCTTCCAAAATCAGAAGAACGCCATTGCCTGTTTGCATTTGCCAGCGTTGCCTCTACTGAAGGTAAATAATTCGCCTTGTTCTGAATCATCTGACGGTTAGCAATCCGGGTATTGATCAGTGCGGTTTTCATATCAAAATTATTCATCAGTGCACTGTCAATCAGCGCCAGTAAAGTCGAATCATGAAAAAACTCCCGCCACGGAATGCGGCTTATGGTCGTCGTATCACCAAAATAATCTAAGGTATCACTGCGGTACTGTTCCGGCAGATTCAAGTCCGGCCGTGCGTATTTTTCTCCTATTTTACAGCTTTGTACAACAAATAAAGTTGTGAATAGCAACAGGATCAACGTAAAGCTATATCTGTTTTTATTTATCATATCAGTCTTGAGATTTTAATTTATTGCGGACTTTTTCATCCAGTGTCTTGAACACAATAAAGAGTACAGGTATTATAAAAATGCCAAGTAATACACCGAAAAGCATACCACCGGCAGCACTAAAACTAATGGAGTGATTACCTATGGCGGACGGACCAACGGTCCACATCAGCGGAACAAGACCCGCTACAAAAGCAAGTGAAGTCATCAGAATAGGACGTAGTCTCATCTGTGCACCAGTCAGTGCTGCTTCGACAATGCTCAATCCCCGGTCACGCTGCTGAACCGCAAATTCGATAATCAGAATTGCATTTTTTGCCAGCAATCCGATCAGCATAATAAGTCCGACCTGCACATATATATTGTTTTCCAGCCCTACCATCAGAATCGTACCGTATACACCTACAAGTCCGACAGGGACAGACAAAAGTACAGCCCAAGGAAGGATATAACTTTCGTATTGCGCTGCAAGCAGAAAATAGACAAATAGTATACTCAGTGCAAAGATCAGTATGGTCTGCGAGCCGGATTGACTCTCTTCAAAACTCATACCCGTCCACTCAAATCCATAGTTGACCGGCAGTTTGTCATCAGCCAGTTTCTGTATTGCTTTCATCGCATCACCTGTACTATATCCCTTGGCTGGAGTAGCATTCACTGCGATTGCATTATAGAGATTATATCGGGTAATGGTTTCCGGACCGACTACTTTTTCCAGGGTAAGGATGGTGCTTACAGGTACCATCTCTCCGTTTTTATTGCGAACGAAAATGGAATTGAACGATTCCGGATCTTTACGATAATCCATATCTGCCTGTACATATACCCGGTATTGTCTTCCGAACCGGCTGAAATCTCCAGCCTGTACTCGTGCAAAATAAGCCCGGATAGTCGTCATCAGTTCTTTGATATCCACACCCAAAGTCTTCGCTTTCACTGCATCAATATTCACTTCGTATTGAGGGAAATTGGCTTTGAAAGCGGTATAGGCATTTTCGATTTCCGGAAGTTCATTAATCTGATTGATAAAGGTATCTGCGATAGTATTGAAGTCGCGGATATCACCTCCCAGACGATCCTGAAGGACTAATTCTATTCCTGCAAAATCACCAAACCCCTGTACCGTTGGTCGTGGAAAGACGGTGAATTTCGCTTCATTGATCTGCGATAAATCCTTGCGTATGGTGTCCATGAAAGCTTCGATATTATGTATCTTTTTACGTTCGGCATGAGGTAACATATTGATATAACCGGCAGCGAATGCAGGGCTCGAACTTCCGTCCAGCACATTAAAACCCGAGACAGTGGTCATTCCTTTAATATCTTCTCTCTTTTTTAGAATGCTGTCGGCCTTACGCAATACTTCTGTCGTACGGGTGAGCGATGCTCCCGGAGGCATAGCCAGAGAGTAAGTAATGAAACTATCATCTTCTGTAGGAATAAAACTTTTAGGAGCACGAACCATCAAGAATATTCCGGCAGCAGTGAAGAGAATTAATCCTCCCCATGCCAGCGGCTTGTGTTTGATCAGTTTTTTTACTCCGGAAATATACCGTTCTGTCAAGCGGTCAAAAGAAGTGTTGAAGGCATGGAAAAACCGTTTTTTGTATTTTGTAAATTTGCTGTCTCCTTCTTTGATTCCTGTTTCTACAGCAGAATTTTTGAGCAGTAAAGCACATAGTGCCGGACTGAGGGTCAGGGCGTTGAGTGCGGAAATAAGAATGGCCGTCGCCAAGGTATAAGCAAACTGCCTGTAAAATATTCCGGCAGGTCCTTCCATAAAACCTACAGGCAGAAATACTGCGGCCATCACCATCGTAATAGATAAGATAGCGCCAGTGATTTCCGACATTGTTGATAGAGTCGCTTCTCTGGCTTTGAGCCCTGTCGCATGCATTTTCTGATGAATAGCTTCCACGACTACAATGGCATCATCGACCACAATACCGATTGCCAGTACCAGCGCAAACATGGTCAGTACATTGAGTGAAAAACCAAAAAGCTGCAGAAAGAAGAAAGTACCTACCAAGGATACCGGGATAGCAATAGCTGGAATCAAAGTAGATCTGAAATCCTGTAAGAAGATAAAAACGATCAGGAAAACCAGAATGAAGGCTTCAAATAAAGTATGTTTCACCTGATTAATCGATTCATCAATCTGGTCCCTTACAGCATAGGTAATTTCATATTTAATGCCTTCCGGAAAAGATTTGGCCATACCTTCCAGTGTCTTACGTACGGCTATATCAATGTCGTGTGCATTAGATCCACTGGTCTGTGTCAGATTAAGTGTCAGTCCCGGATGTCCGTTTACCTTATTGTCACTTCCGAGATTGGTTGCTCCAAACTCTATACGGGCTACATCTTTGAGGTAAAGGACTGATCCGTCTTTATTCGTTTTAATGACAATGTTTTCAAACTCTTCGGGTTGCGTAAGCCGTCCTTTATGACGGATCACTGTTTCGAAAGCCTCATCTGAAGTCTCTCCGAATTTGCCGGGAGCAATTTCAAAATTCTGGTCCTTAATGGCATTCATTACATCCTGAGGTACAAGTGTATAGAGGGCCAGTTTTTCGGGATTGAGCCAGAGGCGCATAGAATAATCTCTAGCACCGACTCTGGATACCTGTGCCACACCATCCACCCGAAGCAATGGACGCATCATGTTGATCTGCGCATAGGCCTGCAGAAAGGTTTCGTCATATACACTATCCTGATGATCGGAATAGAGATTGATGGTCATAATGACTCCGCTCTGTCTGGGCATAACCGTAATACCGGCTTCGTTAACTTCCGAAGGGATGGAACTGATGGCTTTGGAAATACGGGTCTGCACATTCACAGAAGCGACATCGGGATTAGTACCTGTTTTGAAAAATACCTGTACAGATCCGGACCCCGAATTAGAGGCGGAAGACTTGATGTAAGTCATATCTTCGACACCATTGATGGCTTCTTCAATGGGAAGCAATACACTCTTGGCGACTGTCTCTGAGTTGGCACCGGGATAACTCAGCGATACGACCACACTGGGGGGGGCAATTTCCGGAAAACGGGATACCGGTAATAGTTTTAATCCTACCAATCCCAGAATGACCAGCAAAATGGAAACCACAGTGGCGAGTACTGGTCTGTTGACAAATGTTTTCAGCATAAATGATAAGGGTATGGCAAATAATATCCGTTCCCCTGATATTCGCTATCGGGAGAAGCAGACATTTGATAAATAATATTTAGTTATGTTGCGCTATAGGCATAATAGCAGATCCATCGGTGATTTTGTCAAAACCACTTAAAATCACACGATCACCTTCTTCAAGACCATCGGATACGATATAGTTGTCTTTACTTTTTCCGGCAATTTTGATGGTTTTTCTTTGCGCCTTATTTTGTTTGTCGATGACGTATACAAAAGTTTTGTCCTGTAATTCCTGAGTGGCTACCTGAGGTATCTGCAGTACATTTTTCTTTATTTCTGCTATTTTCAGTGTTCCGGTACTTCCGGTACGCAGGATGTTGTCGTGGTTGGAGAAGGTTGCACGCAGTGAAATAGCTCCTGTAGTACGATCTACCTGACCATTGACTGCATCTACTTTTCCTTTTTTAGGATAAGCCTCACCATCTGCAAGTACAAGTGTGACATCCGGAAAAGTAAGTCTGTTATTGTTGTTATATTTGACTCCGGCAATACTATCTTCTCTGGCTTTGGCTTTAGAAAAATATAGAAAATCCGATTCGCTCATAGCAAAATAGACATACACTTCCTGTACATCTGAGAGTACCGTCAGCGGATCGCTGTCTCCTTTTGAAACAAGGTTTCCTATACGTTTGGGGATACGTCCGATATAGCCACTTACGGGAGCTTCTATGATGGTGAAATTTTTACTGATTTCTGCGCTTCTTACTGCTGCAGACGCCTGATCCAAAGACGCTTTGGCAACATCATAGTCTGATTTGGCAGCATGTAACCGCACATCTGAAATAACATCATTCTGTACAAGAGGACGAAGACGGTCAATTTCAAGTTGAGCATTTTCCAGTTTTGCCTTAGCTACATTGGCTGTGGCTATCATATTATTGAGCTGTTCCTGGTAAGTCGAGGCATCGATTTTGAAAAGTTTTTGTCCTTTCTGAACAAAAGATCCTTCATCTGCATAAATTTCCTGAAGCAGGCCTTCTACCTGCGGCCGTATTTCTACATTGACTTTTCCTTCAATGGTTCCAAGGTAATCTTTTACTGTACTTGCATTGCTTCTTGTCACGCTATAGACAGGAAGAGCCGTAGGCTTGTTTTTGTTCTCTTTTTCTTCTGATTTACCTGATGTACAGTGTGTTAAAATGGAGGCTAATGCGAGTAAACCTAAACTAAATGTGGTAAATTTTAAATTAAACTTTCTTGATTTCTTCATTAATACTTTCGCTCTTATTTACGTAACTTTTCTATTACAGCATTGCTTTATGAACGCTAGAATGGAGCTTTTGATTTGCATTTAACAAAAATTAACATTTTAACTAGTAACGGGTGCAGGAAAATAAAACGATAAAGTAGTTTATATATTGTGAAATAGTTAATAAAAAAGCAAAAAAGCCTTTTAGCGGCTGTTTAAATTCGCATATACGCGCCCTGATTGCCGAATTTGTCTCTCCAATGTGAAAAATATTTTTTTTGAGGAATAACTGTGCTTTTCCGGTCTGTTAGGCAGAAGGAGATAAACAGACGAATTGTATAATAAGTCTAAAAAATGCTTCTGTGATTTTGAGAGTTAGATTTTGATAAATTTAGTTGTACCTGCAACTTGAAAAGCAAGTGTTTTGCATCTCTCTGGCTTAGTGTATATTTTACTAATCAAAAAGTATTATCCAAAAAGTTAAATTAACCATGTGTATTCTATATGTTATTTTTAAGTAACTAAAAGGTAAAATATTATTTTTTAAAAAATATTTAAGTTTAATTATTTTATTAGATAACTTTGTGAGGAACAAAAAATGATATTAGTCACTTTTTCTAGTTGAATAGTTTCAAATTTTGTTTAATTGCTGATATCTATTTAAAACATTTATTACCTAAGAGTTTACAGCTTTCGACTGCTGTTTTAAATGAAAAGGAAATTGCTTATGAAACCGCAAACTAATTCTTTAGCCTTGCCAAAGAGGATTTGGCACCTGTGTATTCTATTGGCTTTGATTCTGATGAACGTCCCCGGTACGGGACATGCACAGACCCGGCAATATGCTACTGTGGCTCCCTCTTCCGGGAAAAATCAGGCAACAATTCTGTTAGGTGCTATAAGTGGTGGATACACACCAACGAATTCCAATGCGGCAAGTGTAACAGGTCCGGGATTGGCAGCTGACGGAAACCCAAGTACTCATGCTGTCTTGACAGCATCGAATTTATCTGTTGCTATTATTGATGTTTCAGGAGAAGCCTGGCTACAGATGAAATTTCCTTCAGCCTTGACAGCAGGTACAACCACCTATGTCAAAATAGATAAACCGACACCGGGGGGAGGGCTCAATCTGGATCTGGTAACAGGACTTGGAGGACTTCTCGGTCTTCTGCAGCAAAACGTAATTATTCCTGAGGTATATAGCGGAGCGTCAAGTTCCAGTGACGGCACTATGATCAATAGTGCTTCTGTGGTTTCATCAATAGTACAGGATGCCGCCGGAAATATCTATGTAGCTGTAAAATCTTCACAATCATACAATTCGGTTCGCATCAAATTAAGAAGTCAGAGTGCACTTTTGGGTCTTTCCTTAGGCGCTTCGCTTACGCTGAATGTGTATGATGCGTTTGCAGTACCTTCGGCTACAGCCTGTGATCCTGCAACCTACACAGATGAGGGGAAAGTAACAGGAATAAATGTTCAGTTAGCGAATACAGTAAAAAATCCAACATATGCAATCGATGCAAATACTTCTAACTACTCCGAAATCAGTCTGGGAACATTAGCGGTAGGCGGATCCGCTTCTCAGTCTATTTATTTTCCAACACTATCTGCGCCTAATTCCAAACTGAAAGTACGTATGCAGATAAATCCTACAGCGCTGAATGTGAATCTGATAGGTGCATATGGAGTACGTGCATACAACGGAAATACGCAGGTATTTGAGCAAGTAATCGGAAGCGGTTTGATCGGGGGCCTCGATGTACTGGGTCTGCTGAACAGTGGCGGAATTGTAACGGTCCCTTTTGATATTGCAGCGCAATATGACAGGGTAGAACTGGTGCTGTTCTCAACGGTGAATCTGACCACCGGATCCGGAGTCAGATTGTATGGGGTATCCCGTACAAGTGCTGCATGTCCGGAGCCTCCTCCGACTGCAAGTCCTCTTTTCCAGCCTGTATGTGCTAACTCGACTATCGTGTCGATGTCAAATGTGGATGATGCACAAAATGCAGTGGACGCTAATTTTGACAGCTATGCAACTATTCGCTCTGATGCTGGTATTCTGGTCGGATTGGGGAGCAGACAGGGGCAGCTGGAAGTAAGTTTTCCTTCTGCGGTACCGGTGGGCAAAACGGCTTATGTCCGTATAGACTATGATCAGGATGTGTTGAAATCCTTACTTGCAGGCAGTATCGGAGAGCTGGTCGGTGGATTGGTAAACGGGCTGGTCTTAGGTAATCATTATTTTGAAGTACAAATCAACAATGGTGGCGGAGCTCCGTTGCTATCCGCTTCCAGTGCCAATAGTTTCAGTGCTGCTGCCGGAAAAATACGAATCGTACAAGACAAGGCCGGAAGATATTATATCGCTATAAAATCTGACGTACCTTACACCAATATTAAATTAATTGATCATACTGCGTCAGCATTAGGTGTTCTTGCTCCTAACAAATATCTGAATGTATACAGTGTATGCTATGATAACAGTTCTGCAATTTGTGACCCGGCATTTTCAACTTCTTACGAAGGAACAGGTATTACTTTGGGATTGTTGCAAATCGGAAATACCGGAGTTTTAGCTCCTGAATATGCTATCGATGATGATGTCAATACTTCTTCAAAAATTAACCTTGGGGCACTTGCGGTAGCAGGTTCTATGTCTCAGTATATTAATTTCAATTCATTAAGTGATCCTAATTCGGTATTCAAGATTAAACTGGCGATCAAGGCTAGTCAGACTTTGAATGTTGATCTGTTAGGAGCTTATGAGGTTATCGCTTACAATGGCAGTACGGAAGTATACCGAAGATCATTAGGAGGCGGATTGCTGAACGGAACAAATGTATTGGGAATTCTGGGTGGCGGTCAGCCGGGGACGTTAACCTTTGCACCTGGTAAAGCGTTTGACCGGGTGGAAATTCGTGTCAACAGTGTGGTCAATGTAAGCGCATTCCAGTCTTCATTGGAAGTCTATGATGTAAAACGATTTGGCCCTCCGGGTTCTGCCTGTCCGGATCCAGACTTTACATTGCCTGCTGCAACAGCTACACCTTTTGAAACTCCGGCTTGTGATGCTGCTGTGGTAGCATGGGAACATGCAGATTATCCGAATCTTGCTGCTGATGGAAATAACGAATCATTTGCAACACTGACTGCAAGTAACGGACAGTTGCTGGGAATAGGAGCCTACAACGGTTTCCTTGAATATGAATTCCCTACAGCTCTTCCTGCAAATAAGACGACATATGTCCGTATAGACATGGATGGTGATCTGCTGGGTCGTTTACTGAGTGGGACATTAGGAACACTTGTCAACAATGTAGGTGGACTGCTGCTTGGACAGCACTATTTTTCAGTGGATGCCAAAACAGCTCAAACCGGAGGTACAACAGTACTAACAGGTTCCAGTCAGGCGGGATTCACAGATGTAAACGGTGGAGATCTCCGCATTGTACAGGATAATGCCGGTCGTTACTACATCGCCATTACACCAAATGCAGCTTACAAAAATATCCGAATTACGGAACATTTCCCTGCATTAGCCGGATTGACACAAAATGTCGCTTCGATGAAAATCTTTGAAGCATGTCATGAAATCGGTGTAAATAACTGCCTTCCTGCTCAATTCACATCCTTTGACCAATCCGGACTTTCCTTAGGATTGCTGAATGGTGCCGGAGTCAACAATGCAGACCATGCGATTAGTCCAAGTTCATCTGATTATTCTGAAATCTCAACCGGGACGGCTGCTGTAGCTGCACAGGTAGCACAGCGTATATATTTCAATAAATTATCTACTGCAGGTGATACGTTAAAAGTTCGTTTGCAGCTAGATCCTTCAAGTCTGGCATCCGTAGATTTACTGGGCAGATATCAGATACGTACATATAACGGCAGTACCGTTGCAGAGACATTTACATTGCAACAGGGACTTATCAATAACCTGAACCTGTTAAATCTCTTCCGTTCAGGCGGTATACAGACACTTGCATACAGAACGACACTACCTTACGACAGGGTAGATATCATCGTGGGATCTACTCTCAATGTAGCGTTGACACCTTCTGTACGCCTTTATGAAGTAAAACGTATCGGTCAGGGATGTCCGACAACGACTACTCCTTCACCATTTGAAAATCCGGTATGTATCTCTTCTGTAATCGATGCCGGCAATGCAGATGACATCAATAATTTATTTGATAACGATTTTGACAGTTATGCTACATTGAAATCTGGTGCAGGTCTGTTGTTAGGTCTGGGCAATAAATATGAAGGTTTTGTCGAATTAGGTTTCGGTCAAAAAATTGCAGCCAACAAGACAGCGTATATACGCATTGATTTTGATCAGGCTTTACTGAATAATTTACTGGGCGGAAGTATCGGCGGCACATTGGCCAGTGTGGTGAATAATCTGGTATTAGGAAACCACTATTTCTCTGTACAGGTGAAAGACGCTGGGTCGGTAATACTTCAGGGAGGAAGTAATAATAATTTCAATAATAACAACGACAGAATTCGGATTGTACAGGATAAATTAGGTCGCTACTATATCGCTGTCACACCATCTGCACAATATGATGCTATCCGTATCACGGATCATACCAACTCGGCATTAGGTCTGTTGGCACAACCGAATTCAATGAATGTATATGGTGCATGTGTCGATAATCCATTAACAGATTGTCAGCCTGTGTTTACCACATCCTATGATGCAAGAGGGCTGGCATTGACAGCTCTTGGTCTGGCCGGATCCGGTGTGACAAATCCTGACCATGCAATCAATATCAATACAACCGATTATTCAGAAGTAAGTCTGGGCAATGTTGCTGTAGGAACTTCTGTGAAGCAATACTTTGATTTCCGTAAGCTGGCCTTACCAAGTGAAGTCATTAATCTGACATTACAATATGGAAGCGGTGCATTAGATGCAAATCTTATAGGGGGTATAGAAATTATTGCTTACAATGGAGTAACTCCGGTTGCGACATTAGATGTACAAAGTCAACTTATCAACGGACTGAATGTACTGGGTATTTTAAATAACGGAGCTAAAGGGGTTATTCCTTTTGCACCTGGAGTAGCTTACGACAGGATTAGTGTCGGTCTGAGAGGAGTATTGAACGTAAGTGCACTGCCAGCTCTAAGAGTATACGCAGTAGAAAAGGACTGTAATACTCCAATGTTCAAAACTTGGAAATCATTTAAAGTCAGTAATGATCCGGCTATTACAACTGTAAAAGGCGGAGAGGAAGTGGAATATACCATCCATGTCCGCAATACAGGAAATGTAGCGCTCAATGATTATATCGTTACGGATGCTATCCCTGCAAATACCGCTTACGTTGCAGGATCTGCTGATGCTTCCGGAGGTTCATTATCTTCAGGAGTAGTGACATTCAGCAATGTAGATATTGCTGCAGGCGCTACTGCTACGCTGAGTTTCAAAGTAACCGTAAATCCAGATCTGACAGGTGTAGCAAACATTACTAACGTCGCATTAGTGAAGAAAGATGCTGCTGATCCGGGGAAAGAGACATTCCCGCCTGCAGTTGGTAATCCTAATGAGCCGGATGAAACAGCCGGAACAGGAACAAAAATACCTGTTACACCAATAGCATCTGCTGTATCATGGAAAGCATACAAAGTCAATACAGATGCAAGTATCACGGCAGTCAAAGGCGGAGAGCAGGTAGAGTATGCTATCTATGTCCGAAATAATGGTAATCAGGTACTGAATAATGTTCAGATCAGTGATGTATTGCCTGCCGGAGTCACTTATGTGTCGGGAGGTTCACAGGCAAGCGGTACCGTTTCATTTGTGATTCCTACATTAGCAGTAGGAGCGACCAACGGGCCGTTGACATTTACTGTATCTGTAAATCAAAACCTGAGCGGTATCACCAAAATAACTAATATCGCTACAGTAAAAAGTAATGAAAATAATGTGCCGGCAGAGAGTTTCCCTCCGGTAAATAATGCTAATCCTACGGAGCCTAATACGGGTGCCGGACCTGGAACTTCTCTGGATGTAACTCCTGTGAACAACCTCGTATCATGGAAAGCGTATAAAGTAAATAATGATGCAACGATCACCAGTGTAAAAGGTGGTGAAGATGTACAGTATACAATCTATGTACGCAATGACGGAAACCAGAATGCCACAGGTGTACTGGTCAGTGATGTATTGCCTGCAGGATTGACACATAAAAACGGGGGTACGCTTACAGGTGGTACCGTCAACTTCGCTCCATTAGATATTCCGGTAGGGCAGGTACGGTCTGTATCCTTTATAGCTACAGTCATTAAAGATCTGACTAACATCACACAGATTAACAATATTGCGTTAGCAAAACTCAACCCTGCTGACCCGGGTGTACAATCACATCCACCAATCAATAACAGTGATCCGTTGACCGGAGGTCCGGACATCACGCAGACAGGAACCGTGATTGCGGTGACTCCTGCACATGATGTTGATTTTGCATTGCTGGGCTTGAGTAATAACACGACCAGTACAAGTAAAGCTGTCGAAGGCGACGTAATTACTTATACATTAACGGTCAAAAATACAGGAAATGCAGCGCTCACAAATGTGACGATTACAGCGCCTATTCCTACGCATACTACATATGAAGCCGGAACAATAACCGGTGGAGGTACAGTAGCTGGAAATGAAGCAACTTTTGTGATTCCTTCATTAGCAGTAGATCAAACACTGACCTTTAGCTATAAAGTGTTGGTAGGTGCCATTCCTCCGGGAGTAGATAAGATCACAAATACTTCGGTCGTGAGCTTTGCAAATGAAATTTCCGGACAACCAAATAAAACCAAGCAGGCACTGTCTGAACTACAGACAAACTGTACACCGGTAGTTGCTGCTGATATCACGCTGGCTCCGACATCAGGAACCATATGTGTGGGTGATGAAGTGGAAATAACGGCATCAACAGCGTTAAATATTCCAAATGCAGTGTATCTGTGGTACACCAATCCTGCATTGACAGGAACGCCACTTGTCGGACCGGTTCAGAGATTAAGTCCTGCTGTGACAACTACTTATTATGTGGTCTTGTCAGGAGATGGATTCTGTTTCAATACACCGGCAAAAGAAATTGAGATTTCGGTGTTAAATCTGCCACCTATACCTACCATCAGTATTACAGGCTCTGCCACAATATGTGAAGGTACAGGTTCGACTGTGTTGACAGCGACTTCTGCAGGAGCATCTTCATATCAATGGTATAAAAACGGGGTGGTATTCTTAAATACCAATACGAATACATTAACTGTTAATGAAGCCGGATTATATACTGTAAAAGCATTCAATGATGTGAATGCTACAGGATGTAGCAGTGATGTATCCGCAGCAGTAGAGGTGATTGTTACACCAAGACCGGCACAACCGGTGATCACTGCGCCAACTGCGCCAACATGTGAAGGATCAATTATTGAATTGACCTCAAGTGCAACTGCAGGTAATCAGTGGTACAAAGACGGCCTATTACTTACAGAAAATAACAACGGAACCACCGTTCCGGTAACAGGACAGAAAATCTTTGTCTCTACCGGTGGAGTATATACCGTTAAAGTAACAGATCAGCTGACCGGATGTGAAAGTCTGGAATCTGCTGATGTGACAATAGTAATAAACCCACTTCCGGTAATTACGTTAACCGGAGAAACCAGAATCACAACTGCAGTCAATGTAGCGGTAACCCTTCCGACGGTTACAACTTCACCAGCTACAGGAGTGACTGTAAAATGGTATGATCAGGCGGGTGTGGAAACAACCAACCTGACACCATCATTCGCTGCTCCGGGTGTATACACATACACAGTAGTAGCACAGAATGATGCAACAGGATGTACCTCATCGCAATCTGTTCTTATACAGGTGTATGATGCAAACAGCTGTCCTCCGCAATTGGTACGTGTGTATGCAAATACACAGTCTTCCGGAAGTATTATTACTGGAGGAGTGAGCGATGGTGCTAATGCAGTAGATGGTAATCCTAAAACATATTCAACCATAACTACCGGATTAGGATTGTTAGGAATCGGTACAACATGGCAAAATGTAAACTTTGATCAGGTCGTACCTGCAGGTACTCCTGTTACTATTAAATTAGGTAAAGAGTATAGCTTACTATCTGTTGCAAGCGGTCTGTCTGTTGTCGGACTGGATGCAAACGGTAATGATATCGGAACACTTAAATCCGTACAGGGTGGACTTCTGGATCTTCTTGTTGCAGACAATGTTGTAGAGTACACATTTGTACCTGCAAGTGGATCAGGGCCGAAAGCATACAAAGGCGTACGTATTGTGCAGGGAGCATTGCTGAGTCTGGCTCAGAATGCAAAAGTATATCATGCATATTATACAAAAACCGGCGCTGTAGATTGTGCACCGATTGATAACCAGACAAACAGTAATATTTTAGATATGCTTTATGGCGTACAGGATATAGGTCTGGGAGTAGCAAGTGCAACAGCAAGTGTGATAGACCCATGGTTAGCTGTGGATAATGATCTGAATACTGCTGCGCAAATCAACAGAGGTGCTGCGGTATTGAATGTCGCGAGTCTGACACCTGTATTCAAGTCGCAGACTATGCCTACGGATTCATTGCGTATTATCATTGAGGATTCAGGCAATGCACTTCTTAATCTGAGCCTGCTTTCAGGTTTTGAGATTCAACGTTATTTAGGAACAGCGAAAGTAGGTCCTACATTGGATAACAGTGCTGATATCTTGAAACTGAAATTATTGAGTTTCTCTGCGAATAAGAAGAAACTGATGATGACACCATTCGATCAGCCATTTGATCGCGTGCAGATTTCTTACGGTGATGTTGTAAATGTGAATCTGGGCAATCAGATCAAGGTTTATGATGTCAGTATCATACCTACTATAGATTACGGAAATACACCTGGTACTACATTGGAAATCTGTCAGGGAGATAATCTGACGATCAAGAAACAGGATGATTGTACGGTCTATGCTGTGTATGATGAAAATGGTAATCTGCTGGTAACTTCAGATCAGCTGAACTTTACAATTCCTGCAACGACAACCGCAGGCGTACATAAGTATTTTATACAGGCTGTAAGACAAGGTTGTGAAATAGGGCCAAGACAAGAGATTGAAGTTCTGATCAATCCGCTTCCGGTAGTGCAGACACTTAACATCAACGGACAGGTTCGTTCGGGTAATGAAATCAGTCTGTCTCCTGGTAAAACAGCAACATTTGAATTGACTGTAGATGATGCGACAGCAACATTCCAGTGGCAGGAGCTAATCGGAGGAACATGGACTGCTATAGCAGGTCAGGCGACTTCTACATTAGTGAGAACAGTTCCTTTGGTAGCAGCAGGTACACGCTATGAGTTCCGTGCCTTGATTAGCAGCACAAAAGGTTGTGATATTATATCTCCTGTGGCAGCTCTTGTCGTAGCTCCGCAGCAAGTAGATTATACAAAATCAAAATTAGAAATAGTTAAAAACAACGCTATCGCAAACGGTACAGATGTAAATACGCTTCGTGCAACTATAGTGGATGAATTTGATAACCCGATCGCAGCTACAGCAGTAGACTTTAGTTACACAAGTCTGGTTACAGGCAGTGTCGTAACTACTCAGCTGAATACAGATGCATCAGGTATCGCATTACTGGATATTACCAGTACGAAGATTGGTGATGTAGCTGTTGCAGCGACTGTTGCAGCGACTGCGATTAGTGGAAGTCCGCAGACGGTTACTTTCGTAGCCGGTCCGGTAGATTATGGTAAATCGAAATTAGTAATTATCAAAGACGGTGCGATTGCGAATGGGGTAGATAAGAATATTCTGGAAGCTACAATCGTGGATGCATTTGATAACTCGATTGCAGGAGCTACAGTAAACTTCGGATATACAGATCTGACAGATGGTCTGGTGAAGACAGTCAATATAGTAACAGATGCGTTGGGCAAATCAGTACTGGAACTGACCAGCACGAAAATCGGTGCTATCGATGTGAGTGCAGGTGTAGCCGGCACAGCGATCAGCGGAAGTCCGCAGACCGTTACCTTCGTAGCCGGACCTGTAGATTATGATAAATCTAAACTGGTTATTACTAAAGACGGAGCTATAGCCAATGGCGTAGATAAGAATATCCTGGAAGCTACGATCGTGGATGCATTTGATAATCCGATTGCAGGTGCAGCCGTAGTGTTTGGTTACACTGATCTGGTCGACGGTTTAGCGAAGACAGTCAATGTCGTGACAGGTGCTAACGGTAAATCAGTTTTAGAACTGACTAGTACGAAAATCGGGGCTGTGACTGTCAGTGCAGAAGTATCAGGTACAGCGATTAGTGGAAGTCCGCAGACTGTTACCTTCGTAGCAGGGCCTGTAGATTATGGTAAATCTAAACTGGTTATCATCAAAGACGGAGCTACTGCCAATGGCGTGGATAAGAATATTCTGGAAGCTACTATCGTAGATGCATTCGATAACCCGATTGCAGGAGCTACAGTAGACTTTGGATATACAGATCTGGTAGACGGTCAGGTGAAAGCGGTTAATATAGTAACAGATGCTTCAGGCAAATCTGTACTGGAACTGACCAGTACGAAGATCGGTGCTATTGATGTAAGTGCTTTAGTGGCCGGTACCGCAATCAGTGGTAGTCCGCAGACCGTTACCTTCGTAGCCGGACCTGTAGATTATGGTAAATCGAAATTAGTTATTATTAAAGACGGCGCTACAGCCAATGGGGTAGATAAGAATATTCTGGAAGCTACGATCGTGGATGCATTTGATAACCCGATTGCAGGAGCTACAGTAGACTTTGGATATACAGATCTGACAGATGGTTTAGCGAAGACAGTCAATATAGTAACAGCTGCTAATGGCAAATCCGTTCTGGAACTGACCAGTACGAAGATTGGTGCTATCGATGTGAGTGCAGGTGTAGCCGGCACAGCGATTAGCGGAAGTCCGCAGACCGTTACCTTCGTAGCTGGTCCGGTAGACTATGATAAATCGAAATTAGTTATTATTAAAGATGGCGCTACAGCCAATGGTGTAGATAAGAATATCCTGGAAGCTACGATCGTAGATGCATTTGATAACCCGATTGCAGGAGCTACAGTAGACTTTGGATATACAGATCTGACAGACGGTTTAGCTAAGACGGTGAATATAGTGACAGATGCTTCAGGTAAATCTGTTCTGGAACTGACCAGTACGAAGATTGGCGCTGTGACTGTCAGTGCAGGTGTAGCCGGCACAGCAATCAGTGGCAGTCCGCAGACCGTTACCTTCGTAGCCGGACCTGTAGATTATGGTAAATCGAAATTAGTTATTATTAAAGACGGCGCTACAGCCAATGGTGTAGATAAGAATATCCTGGAAGCTACTATTGTAGATGCATTCGATAATCCGATTGCAGGAGCTACAGTAGACTTCGGATACACCGATCTGACAGACGGTTTAGCGAAGACTGCAAATATAGTAACAGCTGCTATCGGCAAATCCGTTCTGGAACTGACCAGTACAAAGATTGGCGCTGTGACTGTCAGTGCAGGTGTAGCCGGCACAGCAATCAGTGGCAGTCCGCAGACGGTTACCTTCGTAGCTGGTCCGGTAGATTATGACAAATCTAATCTGGCGGTCACCAAAGATGGAGCCATCGCAAATGGTACAGATTACAATGAATTCACAGCAACGATCGTGGATGCATTTAATAACCCAATTGCAAGTACAACAGTCGTATTCAGCATCACAAATCCTGATGGTACTACGGCGACACAGAGTATCACTACAGATGCAAATGGTAAATCCGTTGTACAGGTGACATCTACTAAAGCAGGAACCGTAACGGTAGATGCACAGGTAGCAAACCGTTCAATTGCCAACAGTCCGGCTAATGCTCAATTTGTAGCCGGTCCGGTAGACTATGGTAAATCGAAATTAGTTATTATTAAAGACGGCGCTACAGCTAATGGCGTAGATAAGAATATTCTGGAAGCTACTATCGTAGATGCATTTGATAATCCGATTGCAGGAGCTACAGTAGATTTCGGATACACCGATCTGGTGGACGGTCAGGCAAAAACTGTGAATATAGTAACAGCTGCTAACGGCAAATCTGTATTGGAATTGACGAGTACGAAGATTGGTGCTGTAACTGTCAGTGCAGGTGTAGCCGGCACAGCAATCAGCGGAAGTCCGCAGACGGTTACGTTCGTTGCCGGTCCGGTAGATTATGATAAATCTAATCTTGCTGTAACTAAAGACGGAGCTATCGCAAATGGTACGGATTACAACGAATTCACAGCAACTATCGTGGATGCATTCGTCAATCCAATAGCCAATACAACGGTCGTATTCAGTATCACAAATCCTGATGGTACTACGGCAACACAGAGTATCACTACAGATGCAAATGGCAAATCCATTGTACAGTTGACATCTACTAAAGCAGGAACCGTAACGGTAGATGCGCAGGTAGCAAACCGTTCAATTGCGAACAGTCCTGCCAAAGCGACATTCGTAGCTGGTCCGGTAGACTATGACAAATCTAATCTGGCGGTAACCAAAGATGGAGCTATTGCAAATGGTACAGATTACAATGAATTCACAGCAACGATAGTGGATGCATTTAATAACCCAATTGCAAATACAACTGTCGTATTTGGTATCACAAATCCTGATGGTACTACTGCAACACAGAATATTACAACAGATGCGAATGGCAAATCAATTGTACAGGTAACATCTACCAAAACAGGAACTGTAACAGTGGATGCTCAGGTAGCTAACCGTTCTATCGCGAATAGCCCGGCAACCGCTCAATTCGTAGCCGGTCCGGTAGATTACAGTAAATCTAATCTGGCAGTAACCAAAGATGGTGCTATTGCAAATGGTACGGATTACAACGAATTCACAGCGACTATCGTGGATGCATTCCTCAATCCGATAGCCAACACAACAGTCGTATTCAGTATCACAAATCCTGATGGTACTACGGCAACACGAAGTATTATTACAGATGCGAATGGCAAATCCGTTGTTCAGGTGACGTCAACTAAAGCCGGAACCGTCACGGTAGATGCACAGGTAGCTAACCGTTCTATCGCGAACAGCCCTGCAAAAGCAACATTCGTAATTGCAAATCATATCAGTGTATCTAAAGTTGCGGATCAGGCAAGAGTGAAAGCGGGTACGAGCACCAGCTTTACAATCACGCTGACAAATGATGGTCCTGAGACCTTAGCAGCCGGTAAAGTGATCAGTCTGACAGAACGTCCGGGCGTAGGAGTAACTATTACAGGTTACACAGTGGCCAGCGGTAATGCAACAGTGACCGGAACAGGTAATACGGCTAAAGTAACTGCAAACGGAACGATAGCAGTAGGAGGAACAATTGTCGTAAAAGTAACTGCGGATATTGCAGCAGATGCTCCGGCGACTGTTACAAACGGTATCACCGTATGGGGACCTGACAAGGATCCGGGTACAGATCCGGAGGATGATAAAGATGATACGGATCCGATTCCTGTAGACCGTGAATACAAATTGAGTATCACTAAAGTTGCGGATCAGGCAAGAGTGAAAGCAGGTACAAGTACAAGCTTTACACTTACCATTACAAACAATGGTCCGGCAATTATCAGCACAGGAAAAGTGATCAGTCTGACTGAGCGTCCGGGAGCAGGAGTAACCATCACCGGTTACAGTGTGGCTAGTGGTGCTGCAACAGTAGCAGGTACTGCTAATACAGCAAAACTGACAACAACTGCAAATATTGCGGTAGGTGCTACAATAGTGGTCAAAGTAACCGCAAATGTAGTTGCAGACGCTCCGGCAACTATCACCAACGGAATCACCGTTTGGGGTCCTGATAAAGATCCTGGAACGGATCCGGAAGATGATAAAGATGATACAGATCCGATTCCTGTAGATCGCGAAACTAAGCTATCGATTACCAAGGTAGCAGATGAAGCAAGAGTGAAAGCAGGCGAAGCAACAAGCTTTACCCTTACGATCACAAATGATGGTCCTTCTGTAATGGAGACTGGTAAAGTAATCAGTCTGAGAGAGCGTCCGGGAACAGGAGTTACTGTTACAGGTTACAGTATTATCAGCGGAACAGCAACTGTCAGCGGAACGAGCAACAGTGCTTCGGTAACGACGACAGCAGCAATACCGGTAGGAGGTAAAATCCTGGTTAAAGTTGCTGCGACAGTATCTGATGACGCAGCTGCAACGATCACAAATGGTATCACCGTATGGGCTCCGGGCAAAAATCCGGATACAGATCCGGAGGATGATAAGGATGACACTGATCCTATACCTGTAGACTTCCAGACGATACTGGCGGTAGATGATGAGGCTGAAACAAAAGCTGCAAACGAAGTGAAGATAGAAGTACTGGCTAACGATCAGGTGACCAAATGGGCAATCGATCCGGCTACTGTCGAAATCGTCACAAATGCAGCAGAAGGTACGACATCAGTGAATATAGACGGAACCGTCACTTATCTGCCAAATAAAGTATTTGTAGGTGTGGATCAGTTTAGTTACCGTGTGAAAGATGTGAAAGGAAGATGGAGTAATGCGGCAGTGGTTAAAATCAATGTATTGTCAAATCCGTTGATCGTACCAAATGTCATTACACCGAATGGAGATAATATCAATGATAAGTTTGTCTTGAAAGGTATCGAAACCTACGATCGCGTGAGTCTGACCATCATCAACAGATGGGGTAATGAGGTCTATCGCAATGCAAACTATGACAACAATTGGGAAGGTCTTAATCTGAATGCAGGAACATATTTCTACATCATTGAGACGACCAAGAATGGTGTTAAAGAAGTAGTCAAAGGAGACGTATTAATTAAGAGAAACTAGAATCAGTAATAGACTAAATTGTATTATTTACTAAAAATAATAACAACATGAAATACGGAAAATATGCAGTGATAATAGTAGCAGGATTGCTGGGGCTGACCAAGGTCAGTGCCCAGCAGAGTATCCAGTTTACGCAGTACATGTTCAATTCGATGAGTGTCAATCCTGCCTATGCAGGTTATAAGGAGGAGTGGTTTGCTCAGGTAGGTCTTCGTAGTCAGTGGACTGGTTGGAGCGGAGCGCCTAAGACGGGAACCGTTTCTATAGACGGAGTTCTGGATCCTTATTCAAAACGTCACGGTGTCGGATTCAATGTTACTGCTGATAAACTAGGCGCGCAGGCCGCTACATCTGCGTATGCCAATTACGCGTTTCGTCTCCAGTTGGATGATGAGGATACACAAAGACTGAGTCTCGGAGTGGCCGGGGGTGTAACACAATATAGCCTTGATGGAAATAAACTGGATGCAAACGATCCAAATGACCCCATTATCCCGGATGGCAAAATTTCAGACTGGGTACCGGATATCCGTTTAGGTGTTTATTATTATAATCCGAAATGGTATGCAGGCTTGTCTGTACAGGATCTTTTTAATGGGACGAATTCAGGTACAGATTACAGATTTAACCAGAATACTTCTGAAAGCCTGTATCGTACTATAAGTGGATATTTTATTGCGGGAGCATTATTAGAGTTGAGCAGAGGAGTGCATTTGAGACCAAGTATTTTGCTTAAAGAAGATTTTAAAGGACCGACTTCTCTGGATGTCAATGCCATGTTTGTATTTAATGGCAAATTTTGGATAGGAGCAGGATACCGTACACGAGCCCGTTTATTTAACAGACAGTATCAGGACAGATCGGTTGATAAGTTGAGTTCGATGAATGCCATTACAGGTATAGCGCAGTTTTATGCCACAGACAGACTTCGTATCGGATATTCTTATGATGCCATGATCAACAAATTGAGCGGAGTACAGAATGGCTCACATGAGATCACGCTTGGTATTACATTCGGACGCCGCGGGGCTACACAATACTTGAATCCTAGGTTCTTCTAAGCTAAATGATATTATGATGAAAGCGTTTGGAAAATTAATAGTTACAGCAGCATTAGGCGCTCTACTGATAAACGGAGAGCAGGTGCAGGCGCAGGAACAGCCGTCACTGAGAGACAGAGCCTATCAGTTCTATCTTTCCGGAGATTATGCAAAATCCGCTCAGATCTATAACAGGATTGAAGAGAAGAAAGAATTGTCCGTCAAGGAAGTTTATGCTGTTGCAGACTCCTACTATCAGATCAACGAATACACATTGGCAGAACAATGGCTGAAGCGTGCCACAGATCTGGACAGCAAAAACAAGGATGCATTCTGGAAATATGCGCAGATACTGAAGATAAATGGACAATATGTGGAATCAAAAAAGCAATTTGTAGATTATAAGCAGCGATTTCCGGATGGGAAAAATATTCAGATAGAGATCGATGGTTGTGATTCAGCCCTGCTTTGGACTGCAAAGCCGACTACCCATGTTCTTAAGAATGAAAAAGAAGTAAATACAAGTTTCTCCGAGTTTGGGGTTTTACCATTGAGTAATGGAGTACTTTACAGCGGGGAACCGTCTGTAGCCACAGTTGATAAAAGTGACATGACAGGAAATGCTTACCTGAGGATCTTTTCAGCAGGAAGAGATGAAGACGGGATTACATTAAAGTATCCTGTATTGTCAGATGGTGTTTATAACGATGCTAAATATTATGTCGGACCCGTGACTACCAATCAGGATCAGGATGTATTGTATGTAACACGGACGTATGCAGGAAATAGTGCTGAGAAAGTAAAGAGAGATGGTATGCGTTTCAAAAAACATAATCTTGAACTTATACTGTATAAGAAGAGTGGAGAATCATGGATACCAGAAGCATTTCCCTATAATAATGTAGAAAAATATTCTGTAGGACATGCCAGTCTGAGCACAGATGGAAAAGTATTGTACTTTGCTTCTGATATGCCCGGAGGAAAAGGAGGGGTAGATATCTGGTACAGCCTGGCGAATACAGACGGTACTTGGGGAACGCCGGCTAACGCAGGCAATGAAATCAATTCTCCCGGAGATGAGATGTTTCCATCCACATTTGGAGATACGCTATACTTTTCCAGTAATGGTTATGCCGGCATGGGAGGATTAGACGTGTTCAAAGCGGTAGGTAGTAAAAGTAATTTCAGAGGCAGAGAGAATCTGAAATCTCCTGTGAACTCTTCAACAGATGATTTTGCATATGTCGTTTCTGCAGATGATGAAGAACGCCAGTATGGGTATTTTTCCTCTAACCGAACAGGAGGAGCAGGGGGAGATGATATCTATTCATTTGTATACACTAAGCCAAAAATAACAATCCGTCTTCAGGGAAAAGTCTTTGATAAGGAAAGTACTGATCCGCTGGGGCAGACTCAGGTCCGCATATTTGATGATAAAGGCAAATTACTGTCTACTTTCTTTGCGAATAGTCCGACTTTCGATACCGAACTTCAGAGTAAGCTGGCACAAAAGATAGTCGTCTCCAAAGATGGGTTTATGTCAGATTCATTATTTGTACCTGCTATCAGAGCAACAAAAGATACCACCCTGTTTGCAAGCTTTAAATTACAACCTGTAAATAAAGAAGGAATTGTTTTTGTGCTGGATAACATATATTATGATTTCAACAAATCAGATATCAGACCGGATGCAGCAAAAGTGCTGGATCAACTGGTGAATACCATGATTGAGAATCCGACTCTTCAGATCGAGCTGTCCAGTCATACGGATAGCCGCGGATCAGACAGTTACAATATGAAACTATCAGACCGAAGAGCAAAATCTGCAGTAGAATATATCATTAGTAAAGGAATTGCCAGGGAACGCCTTGTCTCCAAAGGTTATGGGGAGTCCAAACTGGTAAATGAATGTGCTAATGGCGTGAAATGTACAGAAGAACAGCATCAGGCCAACCGACGTACAGAAGTGAAAGTACTTAAATACTAGGAAAAACAAACAAAAAAAGGGCAGTTCTCTTCGGAGAGCTGCCCTTTTTTTATGGGTATAGCTGATATGTTTTCTTAATGACAGTCATAATGAAAAAACAAAAAAATATAATAAATTTAACATAGATCAAGAGTTGCTAATTTAAATTTGATCAATTTTACACCGGCTTTTAACTGAATCAACATGCTGAAGATACTCGTGCTGTTTGCACACCCTACATTAGAACAATCTGTTGTAAATAAAAAATTAATCAGACGCATGCGGTCATTACCGAATATTTCGGTAAGAGATCTGTATGAGTTATATCCTGATTTTGATATTCCGGTGCGGGTAGAACAGGCTGCTTTGGAACGGCATGATATCATTATATGGATGCATCCTATTTATTGGTATTCGGCTCCGCCTATTATCAAACAATGGATTGATCTGGTCTTACTGCATGACTGGGCTTACGGATCAAAAGGAACCGCTCTCAAAGACAAGTGGATCTTCAATGCGGTTACGACCGGAGCCACTATGGAAGCTTACCAGGAGGGAGGACATCACGGTTATCCGCTTAAAGACTTTTTGCTGCCGTATAAACAGACTGCTGCACTTTGTCATATGCATTATTTACCTCCGTATGTTATAGACGGGACATTCAGTAAAGGCCCCAAAGATATTGAACAGGATATAGAACAATTTATATCCCACTTACAGGTATTGCAGTCCGGCACATTTGAAGCATCTGCTTTACAGCAATTTTCATATTTAAATCAACTTAAAGATCAAGCATAATGGATTCATCATTTTTATTTCAGATCATAGCCTATCTGGGTTCGGCGGTAATTTTTGTACCTATTGCCAAAAAACTTGGTCTTGGTTCTGTGCTTGGATATCTTATTGCCGGAGTAATTATTGGCCCCTCTGTTTTGCAATGGGTAGGTAGTGGTACGCAAGATGTTATGCACGTCGCCGAGTTTGGAGTTGTGATGATGCTTTTCCTTATTGGTTTGGAGTTAGATCCCGGAACATTATGGAAGTTGAGAGGTCCTATATTGGGTATGGGTGGATTACAGGTTATTCTTTCAGCGCTGTTGATTGCAACTATCTGTTCGTTAATGGGCTTTTCATGGAAAGAAGGGCTTGTTCTCGGACTAACACTGGCCTTATCTTCTACTGCAATAGTAATGCAGTCACTGGGAGAAAAGGGCTGGTTGGATACCGTTGCCGGCAAGAGCTCTTTTGCTGTATTATTGTTTCAGGATATTGCGGTCATCCCTATATTAGCCCTCTTGCCTTTACTTGCTGATAATGCATCTGCTGTAACGACAGAAGGAGATACCTGGCTGACAGATATCAGTGGTCCGGCTAAAGCTGTATCTCTTCTGGCTGCTGTTGCTATCGTAGTACTGATCGGTAAATATATAGTAGGTCCTATCCTTCGGGTTATTACACGTACAGGTATGCGTGAACTGTTTCTGGTAGGAGCTTTACTTCTTATTGTTCTTATCGCTTTTATCATGCAGAAAGTAGGATTGAGTCCTGCTTTAGGTGCATTTTTGGCTGGTGTGGTCTTAGCAAACAGTGAATTTAAACACGAGCTGGAAAGTGACCTCGAGCCTTTCAAAGGTCTTCTGCTTGGAGTATTTTTTATAGCGGTAGGAGCCTCTATCAATATTTTCTTTGTATGGCAGGAAGCGAGTACCATATCGATGTGGGTCGGACTTTTTATGCTTGTCAAGATTATCGTATTGTATGTGCTGGCCGTAGTTTTTAAATTGAAAATAGATCAACGGATAATTCTGGCTGTTTCTCTGGCACAAATGGGAGAGTTTGCTTTTGTCTTATTCAGTATCATAGGTCAGCTTCAGTTATTGAGTTCAGAAACGATCAATATTATGGTCGCTGTGGTCGCTGTAAGTATGGCTTTGTCACCTATTCTGTTGCTGGTAGCCGATAAGCTGATTCTTCCACGATTGAATAATCTGGCAAATCCTCCTGAATCTGAAGAAAGAGAATTTGATGAAGTAAATGAAAATAAAAAAGTAATTATTGCCGGATTTGGACAGGTCGGTACGATCGTTGCCCGATTTTTACATCTCAATAAAGTAGAAACAACCATTCTGGATTATAATGGTGATCGAGTAGAAATGCTACGTAAATACGGATTTAAAGTGTATTTCGGAGATCCTACACGTTATGACCTTCTGAAATCTGCCGGAGCATCTACAGCCAGTATTATTGTCAGCGCATTTGACAATGATGAAGATCATATGAAACTGGTACATATGGTCAAAAAACATTTCAGTCATCTCAAAATTGTCGCTATAGCAAACACACGAAATCTAGCCTATGATCTTATAGAAAATGATGTGGATCGTGTATACCGGGTCGGAACAGATATTGCCTTGCGAATGGGAGTGGACGTCATGACTGAACTTGGATACAGACGTTATACAGTGTATCGTGCTTCTCAGAAATTCTCCAAACTGGAGGAGAAATCTTTATATAAACTTGCGCGTATCAGAGACAAGGGATCTGAATACATACAAATGGTTCAGGAAACCATCCGTGAACTGGAAAATGAATTATTAGATGATATGTCTGTGGATGATAATTCTTCTGTAAAAAATGCCTGGAGTGATACAGAACGTAAAAAGGGAGAAGAGGAAAATTAAATAAATCTTCCTATTTATTGCTTAATATTCCGGATCATACATATAAATACAAATCTTGCAGCACTTATTGAATGTAATCTGTTGAAGTATAGATAGTTTTCTTAGTATTTTTCAGCTTATCGTGAATTAAAAAAAGTGACCAATGTTATTTTTTTATGCGTTAATATATGTACCTTATAAATAAAATAACATTAAGGTTTAATGTTTTAATTGTAGGTAGTTATTTGAAATTTATTTTGTCTAAAGAAGATCGGTCTCGATATATTTGTCTTTCAATTTGAATACCTAAACCTTTTCCAGTATTCTTTTTGATTTCTTTTTAATAGCTTTCTTAAGATATTATCAAGCAGTTTACATCTTATTTCAATGTTTAAATAAAGTAATGCAAATTGATAGAATTTTACCCGATCGTGTATTTAATTCCCTGACTCTACTGATCGGTTTATTAACGCTATTGCATCTTGCAGCATTGTTTTTAAATATAGGTATTCCGTTTTCGCTGTTATATGGTCCTATTTTGTACCTGATACAACAGACATTTTATAAGAGATATATACGGATGCGGCACATACTGCTTCATTTTTTGCCTTTTATACTTTGTACAATATGGATTTATACTGCTGATACTTCACCCATTCTGTTCTATTCCTATTCTTTGATAAATGCCCTTTTGGTATGCTCTTCCAGTATAAGTTATACGGTAATGATACTGTTGAATATGAAAAAGTGGACTTCAACTAAAGAGAATGTAAAAGTGTCCTTATTTGTTAAGCTTTTCTTTATTTTCTGTGCTATTGAATTCGGTTTCCTGACACTTGTTTTGCATCACAGATTACAGTTTGATTATGATATTGATCCCATGATTATTATCTGTCTGCTGTCCGTTCTTTCTGCATTATTGAGTTTTGATTTTCTGATTCGTCGCCTAAGTTCTTCTTTTGAACAGACAAATACTGCGGGACGGAAACTGTCCATAGCACAGATCCCATTCCTGGAAGAAGCTCCTATGGAAGAAGCGCATTGGGAACTGTACAGACAAGATCTGGTCAGATCAGTAGAAGAACAGCAGTTATATCTGGATACCGGACTTTCTGCAGACCGGCTTGCGGATGAAATCGGAATAAGCAGACAACAGCTATCTGTATTGCTCAATAATTATCTTGGGAAAAACTTTTATGAATGGATTGCCGAATACCGTATTGCACATGCTGTCAAGTTGTTCAGAGAAGGAGGATATGTACTCAAAATAGAATCTTTAGCTTTTCAGTGCGGATTTAATTCTAAAACTACTTTTAATAAATACTTTAAACAGTATATGGGGATTACTCCATCAGAATTCAGAGAACACTTGTCCCTAATCAAGCAATGATCACTACCATACTTTTTACAGCTATTCTGTTGATGGCCGGTGTGACACTAGGCTTTATACTGTTTACAAAGAGTACGGCATTTATTGACCGCGTTACGCAATGTATTTTGGTAATATTTATCTTTTATACATTGTTTACAGTGGTATGCAGTTATATTTATCCTTCACTTTCATATCTAGACAAGGCTTCGCCCTTATGCTGGATATTTGGTTCTTGTGGTTACATTAGATTTAAAGCGACAGAAAGAACGGGCTGGTCCAAACAGGATATCTGGCACTTATTACCTATGGTGCTGATGCTTCCGTTTTATTTTCTTTTTGTATCTTCTGCATCCTTTCGTACCGATTATGGATATATCTATTACAGTATTCTGTATACCTGTACTGCTGGTATTTGGTTTGTATACGCACTTGCCATTATTTTTAATCTGGGAAGAAAGACCGAAACATCTGTTGACAGTAATGCATATCTCGATTATATCAGTGTAATATTGTTGTTTATACTGGCTTTCTTTATGATGTTGGTGGCATACAACTATATTGTTTATAAGCAGGATGCAGTATCCTCATTATCCGGCCTCTTGTTGTTCTTTGCTATGTTTATTGCTGTATCAGCAGCCTATCTGCACTATTTTTACTTGTTGATGCATCAACAAAGAGGTGTATCCGAAATAGTCAGGCGGGCAGACAAAGGGATGCAGGATATATATCCTGATGAGCAGGAAAGAAAATTATGGATTCAGCGTATAGACGAATATTTAGTGCCGGAAAGGTACCTGGATATGAGGTTTAACATGTTGAAACTGTCCAAAAATCTAAAAATTCCTAAAGAACAGCTATTGCTGATTTTTGAACAACATTACGGACAGAGTTTTATCACCTATGTTAATCAGCTGAGAGTTCGTTATGCCTGCAGTATGCTTGCCGATCAGCGTTTTAACCTTTCGATGGAACAGCTTGCTGCGGATTGCGGATTCAGATCCAAAGCCTCTTTTTACAGATGTTTCCGTGACGAGCAATCTTGTACGCCTTTAATGTTTAGAGAGAGGAAGCTCAAAAGCCAGCTTGTTTAGGGAATACTGTCTGATCTGACGAAATGATTTCAACGCCATTACTATAATAATTGTTTACCGTGAAAAAAATAAGATTTGTCTTACTGCTCCTTATCGGATTGTATATGACAGTCCCGCTTCGGGCTCAGGAAAATGCTGCTTTTGATAGTGTGTACAATAAAGTGTACGGCGCAATGATTGCATCAGATGTGAAGAGAGCAAATGTTCTTGCTGACTCGCTGTTGTCCATTGCGAATAAAGGAGAGGAGCAGATTAAATCGCTGATGTTATTGGCAAATATCAAACATAGCACCGGAGATTTTACAGCAGCTTTGGTCAATGCAATCCGGGCACAAAAAATAGCAAAGGATTTTGATTATCTGGAATGGACAGTCCGGACTTCCGGGTTTATAGCGACTACCTTCCGCAATGTAGGTCTGGTAGAAGAAGGACGAAAACACCTTGCAGAAGCCGAAAAGGCAAATAAAAGACTTAAAGGTAAAGAAGGATATGATCTTACCTCAGCCAATATTTATCAGGAAAGAGCTTTCTATTATCTGGAAAACAAAAAGTTTAAAGAGGCCATAAAGGAACTGGAAACCGGGATGCAACATCTGAAACAAATCCCTTCAAGTCCGAGAGCAATAATTGTGCATGCTACAAATGATCAGTTATTGGGGATATGTTATCTGGAAACCAATGATCTGCAAAAGGCCAGACACTATCTGAATTCCTCCTTGCAGAAGCTGGGGGAACAGGAAAGCAATCTTCGCCCTTATATTTTCAGAGCAATGGGAGAGGTGGAAATGAAACAAAAGCAATATGCTAAAGCCTATTCCTATTTTAAACAGGCAGAAGTTTACATTGCTTCATCCGATAGAGCGGAACTGAAAAGTCTTTTGTATGAAAGTTTTGCAAAATATTACAAACTAACAAATGATCAGACAAAGGCTGTAGAATATAGCGAACGCTATATGGAAGAAATAAGAAAAAAGAATGATCTGACATTAAAAATATCTAATCAACTGATCAAAGAATTTCACGATACACAACATACGGAGTCCCGAAATAAAAAGTATCTGATCTTTCTATCTGTTTTTCTGTTTATTGTTAGTGCTGTAAGCGTAATATTTTACATATGGAATAGAAAGATGCAGAATATGAAATACAATCATATTATACGTGATGTTGAAAAATTTGGACTTCGGGGTAGTCAATCTGATGGAATACAATCGACAAAAGTAGAAAGCAGAGATCTTAGAATTACCAGGGAAACAGAAGAACGCATATTGAGTGACTTAACGCAGCTTGAAGAGCAGTCTTATTTCATTAACAAAGAAATATCTCTTTCTTCTGTAGCAGCACGTCTTCATACGAATACCAATTATCTTTCGTACATCGTCAATACCTATAGAGGGAAAGACTTTTCTCATTATATAAACGAATACAGAGTACGTCATATCATCCAGAGATTGCAGGACGAACCCAAATTAAGACATTGCAAACTCTCCCATATTGCAGATCTGGCAGGCTTTTCTTCGCACAGCAAATTTTCAGCAGTATTTAAGGCTGTAACTGGAATCTCTCCGTCTGTTCTGATCTCTCGTTTACGGGAAGAATCAAAGTAAAAGATCCGAAATTTTTATCTTTTCCTCTTAACAGGTAAGAATTCTTACCTGTAATTCTTGCATGCGCCCACCTGTTTAAAGTGATCAGGAATTTCCTGTTCTCCTGAAACCAATATCATTTCGCCAAAATCCATTACTCTTTTTGCGCTAGCAATATGTGCAGAATAATGTGTGCTTATAATTACAGCATTGATTTGTCATCATGTAATTATCATTTGGCTCTGAAAATCCGTATGGAAAATCTTTTTTCTATAAATTCTATATGTGCTGCTGTTCATTTCTTAAAAACAGACAGACAAGTGTCTCTCAGTTTTGATTTTTACGGAAAATTTATAAAGATCTAATTTCCAGTAAATTGTAAAATTTATTTCCAAGTCCGTTTGTCTCAATTTATTGTCTTGTACAACAGTTTTAGATAATGAGACCATTGATTTTGGACAGGTTGTCAATATTTGTCCCGCCAAAGTAAAGCGTATAAAAAGGGAGCTTAAACTGCTCAGTTTGTATTAGGAAGATTCCTCTTCCGCATCGTTGCCCTGATGAGTATGCTGCTTAGGAAAGATAATGAAAAGTCAAATAATTGTTAACCGAATATGCAAAATTTTAACAAAAATTGTATTGTTTACATCGTACTCGTATTTATATCTCTTTGCCTGGGATTGAATACATATGCGGATGGTTCCAGAGATTTATATCCGAGTGGGGTAAGCGGAGGAAGAGCTTCTTTGCGTTCAAGTACAGACGTAAATGCAAATGCTTATCCATTTCCTACGACGGGTACACATTATGTATATGCTAAGTCTGGAGAAACGCTAACGTTGGCATCAAGTGCCCAATCAGGTACTAATGCCAGGATTAAATTGTTCGGACCTAACGGAACGGAACTGGCACTCACTATAGGCAACAATGCTGGAAATATCAGTAACAGAACTGCCGAACTTGAAGGTCCGAGGTTACCCGGACAGACATCTCCGGCGAATGCTTATACTGCAATCTACCATACAGTAACACAGGAAGGAATTTACAGGGTAGAGTTTCTTGCTCATGGTAATGGTACAGGTTCTGGTGGAAGAGAAAATATTTCAGGCAATGGTAACTGGACACAGGCTACAAATGCTGTATATATTCCCGCCTGGGATATTTCTGTAGCCAATGCTGCTAAAACAAACTGGATTAAAGGCCGGGTTTATATGAATGTTCTTAATATGGATATTTATACAATAGGAAACGGTTTTTCTAATATCGGTGGGTTCTATGGTAAATTTAAGATATTAACAAAAGACGGATATGTCTACAATGTGGATAATAACGGAAATAACGGAATCTCTTTCACGTTCTTTGTTAATAATAAGGGCTTCTTCAAATCAGCTACAGATAATACTCCACTATACAAGAGTATGGATTTATCCAGTCTCTCAGGAAGAGTACATGATCCACGTACAGCAGATTCCGGATCTGAAGTCACGCACAAAATATTCTATACTCTTCCGGCAAATGATCTTCCGAATTCAGCCAATGGAGCTGTACCGGGAGGTAATACCTGGTTAAAAAATAACAGAATCGTTCCAAAAGTGGAACAACTGAAAGTTATTGGTGTAGACGGAACTAATGGACAGGTTAGTAATAAGGGTGGTAAAATTTCCTTTGAAACAGGAAATACCGGACAATATAAAATTGTAATTGAATCTAACGGGGGCACGAGTTTTCCTGCACGGACGTTAACGGGCATAGCATTAGCTGGTGTCAATAATATTCTGTGGGATGGAAAAGATGGAGCAGGAAGCCCATTGCCACAAGGTAATGTCCCTGCTAAAATCAGTGTTCAGCTTCAAGGGGCAGAGGTGCATTTCCCATACTTAGATATGGAGATCAATCCCAATGGTATCATCTTGGAATTGCTTAGTGATGATCTGTCATCAGTAGAGTCAAATATTGTTTATTGGGATGACACAGATATTCCGAATACCAGTTCAGGAACAAATTCATCACCAAAAAATGCAAGTCATTTTGTCCTGCCTAATGGTACACCAAGTTCTGGGTCGAATGCGAATGGACATAAATGGGGAGCAAATACAACTGCTACCAGCGGAACATTTGGAGATGTTAAAGCGATGGATACATGGACTTTTATTTTGGGTCCGGTAGAGATGTTACAAACACAAATAGCGGTTAAGGTAGCCGATCTCAAAGTAGAAAGTATCAGCACTTCAAACGGAGTCGTCAAAGTAGGAGATGAAATTGTATACAATGTAATTGTAAAAAATGACGGACCAAGTGATGTAGAAGGTGCTCCTTTTTCGTTCAATGCACCCACAGGTTATGAGATCGTTAGTGCGACACCAAAAAACGTGTGTACAGGTGGCGGAGAGATAAGTCCATCCATAACATCAAATAAATTTAATTCGGCACTTAATATGCCGAATGGCTGTTCTATTACCTACGAAATTAAGGTAAAACCGACCAGTACTGCACCTTTCGGTCCTATAACAGTAGACGCAACTATTATGCGTCCCAATGACGTAACGGATCCGGACGCCACAAACCCGGATATCAATACACCTCCTACAGATCCATATTTTGAATGTGGTAACGGAGTAGCCGGAGCCGGATGTAATAATATTAAAAATAATACAACAGTTACGTTGATTGACCTGTTGACCGCTACAAAATCTATAGTAGGTAATCCTGTAACCCTAAAACCCGGACAAGCTATTACCTATCAGATTAAAATCAAAAACAGTAATACGGTAGCAAAAACTCCGGTACAGGTGTCCGATATTATACCTGCCGGGTTATCACAAATTTCAACAATTACCAATGGCGGGACTTATAATCCAGCTAACAGGACAATTACCTGGTCTAATCTTTCTGTAGCCGGTAATTCAGAACTGACCTTAAGCTTTAATGCCGTTGTAGATGCCAACCTTGCAGGGGGTACAGTTTCCATTAAGAATACAGCGATTGTTACAGATCCTATCGATCC
>NZ_DIDX01000007.1:0-281 GCF_002418355.1 Sphingobacterium sp. UBA5789
ATCTGAAGTGTTTTGGTAAAATTCGCCGAGGCTTCTGTACTACGTTCAACACCGATCTTAAACTGTTTGAAATTTACACCTAAAGCAATGCCACGATTACCAACTGCTATATTACCGTTGAACCAGATACTCTTGGGGGCTCCATCAACTCCCGCCCATTGGTAACGGTAAAGAAGCGCTGCATCTCCTTCGCCTCCTTTCAGCAATGCATTGTAACTCGGATTCAGCATCTTCCCAAACGAACCGGAAAGTGCCGGATCGATATATTGCTGACCCAAGGC
>NZ_DIDX01000007.1:449-15283 GCF_002418355.1 Sphingobacterium sp. UBA5789
AATTTAGCTCCATCTTCATTGCGAACACGAAGTTCACGGGTAACCGCATCAGCTGCGATATAGTTCGCGTCTCCTGCCTGCTCTGCACGGATAAGGGCAAGACCTACTCCCCTCACGGTCACCTCCTGATTACCTGTAACTTCAGCAACTAAGGTATTGTCACTGTAGATAAGGATCGGCAGCGGACTGTTGCTGGTAATATCAAGTGTCAATTGACCCGCATCGCGGTACACCGCAGGGATTTCTTTGAAGCTAATCACCTGTTTGACTTTATTGATCTTCAGTGTAGCCTGCAGAGAGAGGTTATTATAATTGATACCTCCGTCTATATTAGCCGTAACCGGATAGCTGCCGGCAGCTGTCTGATTATTACCGGTGTAACTCACGGTTGTACCTGAAGGAAGGGTACCTGTTATAAGAATAGATTTAGAACTGCCATCGTAAGTGAAGCTGGCATCGCTTAACGTGATACCTGTAACAGTTGCCTTCGTAATGGTAAGATTGGCTCCTGTATAGGTAATTGTGTAGTTGGAAGCGGTCAGATCATTATTGCTGATCGCATACGTTCCTACATTCTCTCCGGTAGCACGTTTCAATGTTCCAGTCACTACAGTAGCTGCATCATTGTTGACCATACCTGTCACTTTATAGGTCAGAGCAGGATCTGCTGTTCCAAACACCTTAGTTTTCGCATCAGCGGCAACCGTTAAGTTGGCTTTAGTAATCGTAAGACTACCATCCAGATAGGTAATGGCGTAATTTGCGGAAGTATATCCTCCCGGTGTGATGAAATAGCTACCCACATTTTTGGCCCCAATTGCCGTACCGGAATAACTTAATACCCCCTGCAGGTTTTGTTCATTTTCTCCATTTACAAAACCATTATAGCTTACGCCATTACCAGTCGAATAACTTTGCGCATCGTACACTTTATTAAAATTGTTGGCAGTAATGGTTAATGCCTTTTGTGCAACATTTATATTAAAACTTACGGGGGTTGCCGCAGCGTGGTTCACATCACCCGGTTGGCTGGCTGTAATGGTTGCTGCACCAGCTGACAAAATTTGTACTTGCCCCGAGGCATTTACAGCAGCAACTGCCGGATTACTGCTCACATAGCTGACGATTAGCCCCGAAGAAGAAATTGCCGAAGCATTAACGGCTGCACTGCCATAGGTTAATTGCAAATTAGCGCCTGGTGCCTGACTGTTGAACGTAATAACATTTGCCCCGGACTGTACAATGCTCAGCGTACCATTTTTATAGTCGAAATCGTAATTTCCAGAAGACAGTCCACCCGGCGCAATCGAATAAGTACCTGTATTAACTGCAGCCTGAGCAGTACCGCCGTAGGCTAAGTTGCCCCCTAATGCTGCCGGTGAATCGCCATTTACAAAACCATTAAAACTAACTCCGTTTCCACCAACATAAGCAACGCCATCATAGGTTTTACTGAAATCGTTTGCCGTCACTGAAAGCCTTTTCTTTGCTACCTGTAAGGTAAAACTGACAGGTGTTGCCACACCATAATTGTTATCACCCTCCTGATTTGCTGTAATGATTGCCGTTCCCGTACCCAAAATACTCACCTGACCGGTAGCACTCACCGTAGCTACAGCAGTATTGCTGCTTTGGTAGCTGGCAGGCAAACCGCTACTGGCATTGGCTGAAGCATTCAGATCAGCATCTCCATAAGTTTTATTTAAGATACTGCCTGCTGTTTGAGCATTGAATGTTAATGTATTTACACTATTTAGTGAGATGGTTAATTGTCCGCTTACGAAATTAAGTGCATAATTAGCAGAGGTCAATCCACCAGGTACAATGGTATAATTACCTGTATTGACAGCTCCCTGTCCGGTACCCGTGTAAGCCAGTTTACCTGCAAGTACTGTTTGGTCTTCGCCCAGAGCAAAAGTACTGAAGCTTATTCCATTACCACCATAATAAGCAGCACCATCGTACACTTTACTGAAATTGTTGGCGGTAACTGTTAGTGCTTTTGGCGTAATGGCAGCAGTGACATTTGAGAGATCGCTAATATTTGCTACTTTATAATTCCCTGCTTGTGCTCCTGTTAAGATTAGATTTCCTATTGGGAGAGTAATCGTTTTTGCCGTTCCAACATCTTTGGTATCGTATTGAACTGTAGCCGAGCTTAGGCTTAATTGTACATCATCGCTATTGACCACATCGCCATTGGCCAGCATCAGGTCTATAGCCTGCACCGTTCCAGCCGTACCCGCATCGTACACTTTGGTAAACACGGCACCAGGCTTGAAACTAACCGTAACCGGTTTTTGGCTAATGGTTAAGCCGAATATTGCATCTGGAGCAGGGCTAAAAGCACCATTACCTGCCTGACTTGCGGTAATATTTACCGTACCTGCTTTTTTGATATTCAGTTTCCACTTGTTGGCATCTGCTGCATCCTGAAAAGCTTCGGCAATGCTGTTATCTGCCGAGACATAGCTTACCGCTAAACCAGAACTTGCTGTGGCTCCGGGTTCAAAATCAGCATCGCCATAGGTTTTTGAAACATTAGCGGCTGTAATGGTTTGTGGCTGGGTTTGCAGTTCATAAGCACCTAAGTCGATATTACTACCCATTAAGCGAGCATTACCATCTAAATCTTTGGTATTGGCATTTAAACCCACAAATAATGTTTGGTCGCCTGCATTGGCCAAAGCGCTTCCTATTTTAGGCCTGTAATCTCCACCAATAGATAAAGCAGGTGAGAGCGGAGCTACAAATAGGTCTGCAGCAGTTCCGTTAAACGTAATTAGCCCTGCACCATTGGCACCATGTACTAAGCTATTTCGGTAAACTGGCACATCAGCCCCCGAGCTGTTTACAACGCCTGAGTTATTACCAAAGACCACCGTGTTTTGCAGTTGTGGCAACGAAGTGTTTGTATTATAAATTGCGCCATTCACATTGGCCTGATTTCCACTAATGGTAACATTGGTTAAAACTGGCGACGAGTTGTTGTTATAAATGGCGGCACCATAATTAGCCAAGTTACCGCTGAACAATACATTATTGAGGACAGCAACTGCTCCTGAGCCGTTAAATATAGCACCTCCGTTTACATCAGTACTGTTTCCTGTAAAGATGACATTATTTAATGTGGTTGTTTTATTACCAAAAATGGCTAAACCGCCGCCTCCGCCAAATACGCCTTTTGAAGAATTATTACTAATGGTGACATCGGTAAATTGTACTTCCGAAGAAACATTAACAATGGCACCACCAAACCTGCCACCTGTTACCAAATTTCCCACAAAACTACAATCGGTAATTATTGGATTTGAATTGACGTTATACATCGCTCCTGCACCTTCATCGCCCCAGCCCTGACCTGCAATGTTAGCGCTTTTATTATTTAAGAACTTGCTTTTAGAAATGGTTGGTGCCGCTATGATGGCTCCATTAGGCGTGTTTATATAGATAGCCCCTCCCAAACCAGTTTGCACATGGTTGTTTTCAAAAACACAATTGGTAATTGTAGGGCTTGATGCGGTAATGTTCATGCCTCCACCTTGGGTTTTGAATATGTTTAAAGTGTTTACTGTCAAAATGCCACTACTACCACTGCCGCCTCTCACTACAAAACCATTTAGCTCGGCGGTACCTACATCACCTGCGGAAAGCAATACATGATATGTGTTTTCGCCATTGCCTGAAAAACTGAGCGTTGCTCCTGCGCCTGTAACCACATCGTCATTATTAAAATCACCACTTAAAATACTCTGATTAGCTGCAATGGACAGATCTCTTTGCTGTAATGTAGTTTCGATACCTGCAAAGCCACCATATAGTTGTACATCTTTCACCAATAGAAAGGTATTATCCCGGGTTTTATCCGTACCAAAGTTTGCCCCGTCTTCAGGGCTGTATAAGGGTAGGTATTTCCCACCAGCTACCCAGATCTGCTTTACCTTACCAGGCGTAACCGCATTTAAGGTTTTGGCCATCACCAATGCATCGGCCAGTTCTGAGACGGCATTTGCCCAGCTACCGCCAAGGCCGTTACTTCCTTTTTTGACATAGAGTATGCCATTTGCATCTGGTTTGAGCACTTTAACAGTAATCTGAAACTGTTGAGAAGTACCTGCGCAACTTGTTGCACCCGGACTATAGGTTCGGAAAGCATAATCATAACTTGGAAACGACTGATAGCCAGCATTGGCATATACTTGTCCATCAGGATAGGGATTGGAAGTGGAACCTGCAATACAGTTGAGGTTATTCGTACCTGTAAACACCAGGTAATAAGTGTTGCCGGGAGTAACAGAAACCGGAGACCAAAAAACATTAACCCAAGAACTTGGAGAAGAAGCTGCCGTACCGGTGGCCAGCTGCACGCCACCGGCATTAGGCAATTTATCCCATAAGGAAATGGTTATACTTCCATTATCTCCAGTTGCATTCAAAAAAATACTCGCTCCCATAAGCGAATTGGTTACAGGCTTAAAAGATTGGGCCAGGTTGGATTGTGAAATACTTGCAGTACAATTACTTGCTATCGATTGGTCAATATCGAGTATACCTTCTGTTAATTTTGGCGTAACGGTAAGCGTTGCCGTTATCGGTTCATTAGTGGCATTTACTGTTGTAAAGGCGGGGATGTTCCCTGTTCCATTGGATGCAAGGCCTATAGCTGGGGTATTATTGGTCCAATCGTAGCTTACATACCCTCCGGTAGTAGGACTGCTGAAATTTACAGCTGCAGTATTGGTGCCGGCATATACGCTTTGGTCTGCCGGTGGTACAACAACTGGCGTTGGGCTAACGGTATAAGTAAAGGCTTGGGTTGCCGGACTGGCACAAGACATATCATAAGTAATGATGATTTGACCATCGCCATCCTGAAAACCTTGTGTATGTTGTACCAAAATAGCCTGCGGATTGGTATAACTACTGCCACCACCGCCACTACCATAAGCTGCACCACCCCCGCCATAGTAACCGCCCCCACCACCGCCGGCAGCAGTACCGAATAAGATTCCTGCATTACCACCAAGTCCAAGTTGACCTGCAGTTGCAGCAACGTTGCCTACTTGAGTACTTTGGCCAGTTCCTGGTGCACCGCCTTGTGTTTGATTCCCCCCTTGTCCTACCGATATACCTGTTAGGCTCCCGCATTGATTCCCTGTTCCACCCGTTAGTTCGCCACCAGCTCCGCCAGGTTCGGCAGTATTGCTACAATTATTACCAGCACCACCACCACCGCCAGCAACGATAATTCTATTTGTTAATGCCGTTCCTCCTATACGAATATCTGAAGCACCGCCACCATTAGGTTGTGCAATACTGTCACCACCGCTTCCACCACCATTATAACCGTTGCTACCACCAACCATTACGTAAATTGTTTGGCCAGGTGTAACCGGATAGTCAGCTGTAACTCTTCCACCTTTGCCTCCCAAATCATCAGGCTTCGTACCTGGCTGGTTATAGATGGCACTTGCGCCTTGCGCACCTCTTGCGTCTATTTTAATATTGGTTACCCCCGCTGGCACCACAAATGTTTGCACCGCCCCGGTATAACTAAAAGTTTGAACGGTTTCCAACTTTGGTGTAACTGTTATATTCGCCGTTAGCAGTCCTGTTCCGGTGTTTACCGCGTTAAAAGCGGGGATATTACCTCTTCCACTAGCGGCAAGGCCTATTGCCGGATTGGAATTTGTCCAACTGTATACCACATTAGCCGTACTGCTGGTAAAATTAACCGGAGCAGTGGTCGTTCCATTACAGACCTGCTTATTTTGTGGCTGGTCCATTTGCGGACATTGGCCAAAACTCAGGCGGGTGATAATAAGGAACAGTGAAAAAAGTAATTGTCTCTTCATAAGACACAAGAGTGTTTTATTCATTATAGTATTTCTTGATATCAGGTAATTTTAGACTAAAATCATTACCTAATTTCTGCAAATGAAAATGATTCTATAATGTATTTAAGCGGACAAAAAACGGACAATTGCTATTTGCAAAAAGAAGGAGTATCTAAGTAAACCAGACATTTTTTAACACATATTCTTCGCTCCTTAAAAAGGAGAGGTAATAAGTTTTTAAGATTATCTGGTTTGCGTCAGTTAGCGTCCCCTCCAACTGTTTGTTATAACTTTTCTCTCTTTCCAAAGGAGAGATGCCCGAAGGGCAGAGAGGTAGATATTACAAGTTCGAAACCTCTCCCTAACCCTCTCCTTAAAAAGGAGAGGGAATAAGTTTTGCAGTTAAATTAATTCAGTACAGGCAATGTAACCGTAAATGTTGTTCCGGCATGAGGAGAAGAAATGACGGTAATATCTCCTTTGTGAAGTGAAATAATCTTTTTGGTAAGCGGGAGTCCTATTCCGTTACCATCAGCAAACATTTTATTCTGCCCTCTAAAAAATGGGGTAAAAATATGTTGCAGCTCTTCTTCCTGGATACCAATACCCTGATCAGAAAAACGTAATGTCATGATGGCTTTTGTAAAGGAAACAATCAGCCGGCACTGTTTATCATCTGAAAACTTACAGCCGTTTTCAAACAAATTCGCAAATGCGACCGTCAGCAGGTAACTATTGCCTTTAACAGATATTTGTTTATCACTTTCAAACTCCTGTTCAAAGTGAATAGATAGTCTATAATTCTTATTTGCCTTTTGTACCTGCAACTGTGCATCCAGCAAAATTTCATCCACACGTACGGGTTTAAAAGATATTTCTACAGGATCATAAGTAGCTTTTGCAAAATCCAGAAGGCTGGTAGCCAGTCGACCTAGTTTTTTGGCATCGTTCAAAGTATTACGAATCACTTCCCGATATTCAGCTACACTTCTTTCACGGGAGGTAGACAACTCTAGTTCAGCAGTTATCGCAGCAAGTGGGGTACGAAGTTCATGAGCAACATTTGATACAAACTGTTTTTGCGCATCAAATGAATTTTCAAGTCTGTTCAACAGATCATTAAATGTCTCCGCCAGTTGTGTTAGTTCATCTTTGGAATGCCCTATATCTAATCTCATATGCAGACTGGTTGTAGATATTTGACGAGCCCTTTCTGTCATTTCTTGTACAGGAGCAAATGCTCTCCGTGAAAAGAACCGACCTGCTCCATAAATAAAAAGGATAGAGACTACAAAAACAACAATACTAACCCATAGCATATTAGCCAGTTTATTATAACCATACTGGTCATAGGCTGCAGCCGTAATTATATAAGTTTGTCCTTTGTATGTATGTCTTATACCTATTACCTGCCAGTCATTAAGATAAAATTGTTCTTCACCTTTATGATAAATCCGGTCAATCATTGAAAGGTCTTCTTTCACGACATCTATATCTACCGCATCATGATATAAAAGATGGAAATCACGTGTATAGATAGCCACCTCTACCTCATTGATTATCTTACGGTTATTATGATAAATATTTTGTAAAACTTTAACATCTACTCCTGCTTCAAAAAATAAATTAGCCTTTGTAACAGCTTCTTTTTTTAACAGATCATAAAATTCTTTTTGACGGTTTTGTTTAGCAGAAAAATACAAGACAGCCCCAAAAATCAGTAATATTGCAGCCGTGATAAACGTAAATAACAGGGTTAATCTTGCTCTTGCTCCCATCAGGCCTTTCTTAAGATAAATCCCATTCCGGGTTTAGTATGAATCAGTTTATGATCGAAATCCCTATCTATTTTCTTACGGAGGTAATTAATATATACATCTATAAAATTGGTACCTGTATCAAAATGCGTTTCCCATACATGTTCAGCTATATCTGACCGGGAGAGCACTTTTTCAGGATGACTTAAAAAATACTGAAGCAAGTTAAATTCTTTGGGTGTAAGTTCGATTTCCAGACCATCCCTCTTTACCATTTTTGTATTGAGATTCATTTCAAGATCATGATATCTCAGCACGAAAGATGCTACACTGGCAGACTGATCCTTACGTTTCAACAAAGCACGTAAACGAGCGATCAACTCCCTCATTTCAAAAGGCTTGACCAGATAATCATCTGCTCCGGCATCAAATCCTTCAACTTTATTATCAGTGGTACCCAATGCTGTCAGCATAATAACAGGAAGATCCGGTTTCAACTGACGCACCTCTTTACACACGTCCAATCCATCCATCTTTGGCAATACAATATCCGTAATAATAAGGCTAAAATCATGCTGCAAGGCTAATTTCCTGCCAGACATTCCATCATAAGCAATCATCGTCTGAAATCCCTGTTCCTGGACAGCACGCTCAATCAGCTGTGCTACTCTGAGATCATCTTCAATAATAAGAATATCCATACTTGAATGTTTTCAACATCAAATTTCGGCATTATTCTTAAGATAGACCAATAAAGTTGATATCCAAACAAATATTAGAAGCGATATTCAAAAAAAAACGTCTCATATTTTCCTGAATATCACAGCCACACTTTCATAAATACTTATCTCTTATAAAGAGTCTAAGGCCTCCAATATCGTTTCATAGATATAAGCCAGATCTTCATCTGTTATGCAATATGGAGGAACCAGATAAATAATATTCCCCAAAGGACGAAGCAGAATCCCTTTATTTAGAAAATAAGGATATAGTTTTTCGTGCATATCGCTGAAATAGGAAGTTTCTTCTCCTGTTCTCCATTCTAACGCCAGAATAGTTCCCTGCTGTCTGACAACTGCCACCCGAGGGTGGGATTTTAATTCCATAGCAAAGCGTTCATGCTGCAATACTATCCGTTGAATATTCTCCAGCGTATGCGCTTGCAACAGAAGTTCCATACTTGCTAAAGCCGCAGTACAGGCCAGAGGACTGGCTGTAAAAGAATGACCATGAAAAAGAGCCTTTTTCTTATCATCAGAATAAAATGCTTCATATATCGCATCTGAACAGGTCGTCACACCTAAAGGCATAGTCCCTCCGGTCAGCCCTTTAGAGAAACACATGACATCGGGATATGCAGACAGATAATCCGCCGCAAACAGACGCCCTGTACGACCAAAACCTACAAATATTTCATCCTGTATCAGCAATATACCTTTGCTACGGCAATAATCCATCAGCATACTCAAATCCTCCGGCCGATGCATTAACATTCCTGCGGCTCCCTGCACAAGCGGTTCATAGACAAAACAAGCCAGCTCGTCTGTATACTGATCTATAATGCCAAACAGTACGTTTATATTTGCTTGAGTGGGAACATCAATAAAGATAACCTCAAAGAGCATATCTGCAAAGGGAGCTGTCCATACTCCCCTTCCGCTAACAGACATAGCTCCAAATGTATCTCCATGATACGAATTCTTAAAAGCCAGTATCTTAGATCTTTTCCGATCTTGATTGTAGTGATACTGTATACACATTTTGAGTGCAACTTCTATTGCAGTAGAGCCATTATCCGTATAAAACACTTTCTGCTGAGTGGACGGAAGTAGCCTGAGCAGATTTTCAGAAAGTCTGATCGCTGGTTCATGCGTAAATCCGGCAAATATCACTTGCTCTAGTGTAAGTAACTGCTCAGCAACACACTCAGCAATATAAGGATGAGCATGCCCGTGCAACGTCACCCACCAGGAAGAAACAGCATCAATATAACGATTGCCTTTATCGTCGTAAAGATATGCTCCGTTTCCACGGACAATGGGTATAGCGTCTTCTACACCTTTCATCTGCGTATACGGATGCCAGTTAACCTTTCTGTCACGCTCTTTTAATGTACCTGACATGAGCTTTCGCTTTTTTTGTTTTCCATAGGTTTCAGTCCCAGATTCCGGAACATCTGCATATCCTCGGATACTCCCGGATTGGGCGTTACAAGCAAGGTTTCGCGTTCTCCTGTAAAAATAGAATTGGCACCCGCCATAAAACACCATGCTTGCTCCGTCTCTGTCATCTCGATACGTCCTGCGCTAAGGCGCACAACGGATGCCGGCATTACAATACGGGCTGTAGCAATCATACGTACCATATCCCATATATCAACTTTAGGATTATGTTCTAATGGTGTTCCTTTAACCCTTGCCAATGCATTGACTGGAACAGATTCAGGATGCTTTGGCATAGTAGCCAATGTCAGTAACATAGAAATACGATCTTTATGGGTTTCTCCAAGGCCTATAATCCCCCCCGAACAAACAGTAATACCTGCTTTACGCACATGGTTGATTGTATTGATACGGTTATCAAACTTACGTGTCGAGATAATCTCCTCATAATACTGCTCTGAAGTATCCAGATTATGATTGTAAGCATGCAAACCTGCGTCCCTTAACCGGACAGCCTGCTCTTCAGTCAACATACCCAGTGTACAACAGACCTCAAGCCCCAAGTCATTTACACCCTTTACCATATCGATAACCCGGTCAAAATCACGGTTATCTCGAACTTCTCTCCACGCAGCAGCCATACAAAAGCGGGTAGAACCTGAATCTTTGGCTTTCTGTGCATGAGCAATAACGGTCTCCGTCGGCAACAAAGCTTGTACCTTGATATCTGTATGGTATCGGGCAGCCTGACCGCAATAGGAACAATCTTCAGGACAGCCTCCGGTTTTGACAGATAATAAGGTACATACCTGCACTTCTGATGCACGGTGCCATTCTCTGTGCACAGTAGCTGCACGATAGACCAATTCCAGCAACGGCTGATCGTAAATTTCCTGAATCTCTTCTTTCGTCCAGTTGGTTCTGATTGCTGTATTCATAATTCTTCTAATAAATTTGTATTTTTTAATATTTCGGTGGTACGGTATATCTATTGTATTTGATCTGTTCAACCAGATCCCGACACACGCTGTCCAGCTCCTGAGAATTTAAAGACTGGAGGTCCGGTATACGCAAAATGGCTGTTGATGAATCTACTGCTTTACGGATAATCCTTTCGCTATGTGGATTGAATGACCCGTTGAGTATAAGATAACGAAGTGGAATATCATGCTGCCGGAGCGCTGCGATAGAAAGCAAACTGTGATTGATACAACCGAGGTAATCCCTGATAACAAGTGCAGCCGGAATGGATAATTTTGAAATCAGATCAATAATAAACGCTTCCTCATTGACCGGAACAAACAACCCGCCTGCACCTTCTACCACCAATGACCGGGGAGTAACCGGAAGTTTGAAATCTTTTAATGTTATCTGTAAATTTTCAGCAACAGCAGATTCATGAGGAGAAGCAGCTAATTTTAGCTTAAAACGCTCGGGGTGAATAACAGTATTGCGGCCAGTCAGTTCACGCACCAGCATGCTGTCTGAATGATGGAGGTCACCGGACTGTATAGGTTTCCAATAATCGGCATCCCATAATCTAACCAATACAGCTGAGCAAATAGTCTTACCTATACCCGTTCCGATTCCACTAATAAAAATCTGTTGCTTCATTCTGAAAATGCTCTTTTATTTAAATTGCTCAGTATTATCTTATAGTACACTATTAATTTCTGCGGTCAGCGCATCTATCTCTTCTTCCGTATTATACTGATGCAGACAGATACGCAGACGCTCCTGCCCTTCCCTTACGGTAGGACTATAAATAGCATAGACCTGTAGTCCGTTCTTCTGGAGCTGTTGCTGCAGATGGATCAAGACTTCATGCTGCGGAATGATAACAGCCTGAACATGACTCAGCGGATCTGAAGCGGAAGAAATCTTCTTCTGCCTGAAATAAGCTATACGTCTTTTCAATTGAGCTGAAAGTTCAGAATGTTCATTCAAAAACGCATACCCCAATCGTATATGACGAGCAAACAGATCCGGACATGCAGTACTATAGATAAAGGCAGATGCAAAATTGACAAGGTAAGATTTGAGCAACTCCTCCCCTAATACAGCTGCACCATGTGCTCCTAAAGCCTTTCCATAGGTAATCACCGTTGCAAATACGTGCTTCTGTAAACCATAATGGTGTACCAGACCATATCCAAAGACACCAAATGCGTGTGCCTCGTCTACAATAAGCGCAGCATTGTATCGTCGGGTCAACACAACAAGCTCATTCAAAGAAGCAAAATCACCATCCATGGAGTATAAACTCTCCACCACTACGTAAACCTGACCGCTGGCTCTCCGCAGCTTATCCTCCAGGCTATTCAGATCGTTATGTCTGAATTTCCATTTTTGGGCTGCAGATAAAGCCGCTCCGTCATGCACGGATCTATGAATCAGTTCGTCCATAATAATGGTATCTCCCCGACCAGGTAAAGCAGACAGTAGCGCCAGATTGGCCATATAACCGGAGGCAAACAACAGACTTGCCGGATATCCGTGAAATACAGCAATTTCCTGTTCTGCACGCATTTTCTCAACAGAATTACCGCTGATCAGCCTGGATCCTGTAGCGCCTCCGAGAATTGACGGATCAGCATGTATCTCTTCTGACAGTTGTTTATGAAATGCAGGATTCCGAGCCAAACCCAGATAATCATTGGAAAAAAAATCAATTCCCTGCTCTGGAATCTTTAAACTCCTTAGATTACCCTTATCTGCTCTTAACTCCAGCTTATCGTTCAGAAGTTGCGAAAGATTATTTATCATGCTTTACTTCCAGCGCTATCGCTGTTACCCATTCTTCGAATAATTGCTGTTCCATATCCTGTATCTTCTTTGCATGTACTTCCCAGTCGGACGCAAAGACTTCGAGCTGATGGATCATCTCTTCCAGATGCCCCTCTTCTTCCAGAATAATAGATTTGACCATGACCTTACTCTTCGATGCATCCAATACCTGTTGATAGATAGGATATAAGTCATCTGCACGTACTTCAATAGCATAGGTTACAAACAAATAAGCCGCATACTTGAGTTCATTATCCCTTAAATCAAATGTATTTTTAAGATAGCGACAGGCATGTATATCCAATTGCTGCAAATAATGACGTGTACAGGCTGAAGCAATAAGCTCATCAGTCCTGTATGTATTACAGGTATCAACATTGGTCTTCGCAATTTGTTTTTTGAGGTAATAGGCATGCCGATGCTCTTCAGCGGCATGTTTTAGTTGTATCAGATTTACATCTGTTGTATGTTCACAGGCAGATATTTTTCGCGCTCCTGCATTTTCCATAAAGGAAAGCGTATTCAGCCATTTAGCATGAAGCATATCATTATCCACAATGTGTTGAAGTAGATTGTACATATCGATCTCTTTAATTTGGGTCAAATGTAGTATCTTGCCGGACATTAAATATGTACCAGTTTTTATATTATGGCTAGTCCGGTTAGTGTTCCATACCAAAGTTTTATTGAAATTGATCGAAATTTAGAGACTTCTGTATACTTACAGATCAGCAATCAGCTGATAAATGCTATACAAAGAGGTTTTCTGACATCGGGAACCAAACTACCCGGCACAAGGACTTTAGCGACGTTACTACACATACACAGGAACACCATAGTAGCTGCTTACGACGAATTACATGCACAAGGCTGGGTAGAAATGCGCCCTAATCAAGGCACATTTGTACTGACTAAATCCGATGATAAACCTCAGAAAATCCGGTCTGCCCAACAAAACCAACTTGCCGTATATCCTTCTTCTACAGGATATTCATTCCGGAAATCGATGTTGCTGGATAACCCGTTCGAACATTCAGCCTGTGAATATGTCTTTAATGACGGTATACCCGATATACGGCTTACACAGATAGATCATCTTTCCAGTTTATACAGTGCTAACCTGAAACGTAAGAGCAACCGTAAAAAATTAGGGTATTACAACCATGACGGAAGCGAATACTTCAAAAAGAATTTATCCAATTACCTCAATCTGTCCCGTGGTCTGCATATTTCAAAAGATAATATCCTGATCACACGCAGCACAGAAATGAGTGTGTACATTGCTTCTGAAATCCTGTTATCTGCTGGAGAAATCGTATTAGTGGGCGAGATGAGTTATTTTTCGGTCAATATGATCTTTCAGAAATCCGGAGCACATATTATGTCTGTCCCTATAGACGAAGAAGGTATAGATGTGGATGCTGTCAGGGAAATATGTGAACGACAACGGGTGCGCATGTTATATATCACGCCGCACCACCACTACCCCACGACAGTCACCCTGAGTGCAGAGCGTCGTATCCAATTGCTGCATTTAGCCTCTCAATTTGGATTTATTATACTGGAAGACGATTATGACTATGACTTTCACTACGACAAAGCTCCGGTACTTCCCTTAGCGAGTGCTGATACAAATGGCATGGTAGTCTATATCGGTTCTTTTGGTAAATCTCTGGCACCGGGATTCCGGACAGGTTTTATTGTTGCTCCGCAAAACCTGATGACTGAAATGCGAAAACATCTGGGCATTATTGACCGGCAAGGGGATATAATGATGGAGCAGGTACTTGGTGAAATGATAGAAGAAGGAGATATTCATCGCTACCTCAAAAAATCACTTAAAGTATATCAGGAACGCAGAGATTATTTCACCTCTCTTCTGGAAGAACGGCTGCATGAATATCTGGATTTCAGAAAACCTTCAGGAGGACTTGCGGTATGGGCAACCTGGAAACAACCGATCAATCTACTGCAATTAAGCCGTTCCTGTGCCAGAAACAATCTTTTTATCCCGCGCACTTTACTATACCAAAATGCATCACTTACAGCCACCCGATTAGGGTTCGGGCATTTTACTACAACAGAAATGGAAGAGAGTATATCCATACTTCATGACGCTGTCATATCTCTACAATAAAACTTGCCAAGTTTGACCGGACTACTTCTCTCCTTTCTCAGGAGAGATGCCCGCAGGGCAGAGAGGTTTGAAGCCTATAAGATAAAACGAACCAACAAAACGCGTTTGTCGGTGTCCTCACCGGTAACTGTAGAGGCACAAGCAACATGCTTGC
>NZ_DIDX01000007.1:15332-147021 GCF_002418355.1 Sphingobacterium sp. UBA5789
GCAGGGCAGAGAGGTTTGAAGCCAGTAAGATAAAACGAACGAAAGCGTTTGCCGGTGTCCTCACCGGCAACCTATAGAGGCACAAGCAATATGCTTGTGTCAGAAAAAAAGCTAGTAAGTCCTTAGAGAAACCGTCTTATTTCCATAGAAATTTTAAACGAAAGAGCCAGATTTGAACATATTCAAATCTGGCTATCACTATTCAAGAGTTTGGCAAAACGGCCAGTTACATTTTCGCATCCATTAGCTTGTCTGTTTTCACATCGCCCTTTTTAGTGGCAATCTTAATAACAAAAGGCTTCTCTGATTGGAAATCTTTAGGCAGAATAACATCGAAATACGTACTCTTATCTAGATCCAAACCGATATCACTGCGTTTCAATGTTAAAGACTGTCCATTAATTAATAAAGAAGCACTTTCAGGTATTTCTGTAGCTTTCTTATCGATCGCTATGCGCACTATATTATTAACAGGTCTGTTAAACACAGTCAGGTATACTTGGTCATTTTTACGTGTAAAGTATCCATATTTAGATGGTGCAAGTCCTGCATATTTGACACCATAGACCGCTTCAGCATTAATTTTCATCCAATCTCCTAATTCTTTCGCTAATTTATCTTCTCCGGGATGCATTTTACCATTGCCGTCAGGACCAAAGTTTAGCACAAAATTACCGCCCATGGATACAGAATGCATGAGCATATCAATAAGATCATCTGAAGTCTTGGTATATAATCCTGTCCAGTCTTTCATATACCCCCAGCCATTTGGAGGAATGGTCATGACACAATCCCAGTCCCTTCCTTCCAGCCAACTGTATTCTTCAGGCAGTTTCCGCTCCCATCCTTGTTCATAATCACCTAACATATCTCCATTGGAATCAAAATGACGTTTTCCAAATTCATCATTCCGAAAACGGCTTCCGATAATAAGCCCGGGATGTTTTTCACGCAATTCTTTTTCCAGTTTATAAGTAAAATCATAGCTTTTGATCCAGGACTGATCCCATGTACCATCAAACCAGAATCCCTTTATCTGCGGATAGTTTTTCAATAATTCGAGCAATTGATTTTTAGTATAGGTCAGGAACTTCGTATATTTTGCCTTTTCCTCTTCTGTTTTAGGTTCTTTACCCATATAATCAGGGTTATTCCATTCCAGAATAGAAAAATACAGATACACATCAATACCCTCAGCGGTGTAAGCATCCACTACCTGCTTTACAATATCTTTTTTATAAGGTGATTTTGTAATGTTGTAATCCGTATATTTTGTAGGCCATAAGGCAAATCCGTCATGATGTTTGGTAGTGAATATTACATATCGGGCACCCATATCTTTCGCCTGCTTTGCCCATTGTTTGGCGTCAAAGTCTTTCGGATTAAACTGTTTGTAAAGATTATCATATGTATTTCTCCAATCTTTAGGTGCAGTAGTTCCGCTCCATGTGCGTATCCATTCAGAGGCAGCAGCGCCACCTCGTGCACTTACTCCTTCCCATTCATTTCCGGGAATAGCATATAGCCCCCAATGGATAAACTGTCCCAGACCGTACTGACGAAAACGCTCCATATCCTCATCTGTACGATGAGCAGGTGTTAGCGGTCCGTATTTGACTTCGATTCTTTCTTTTGGCTTTTGTTTAGGCCCGGTCCATTGTGCGTGTGCGGAAAGCGTACTAAGCAAACCTGCACCAGCCAGTAAGGCCGTATACAATTTGTTTTTCATATTCATTATTATTCAGGGTTATCGATATAGGCGCGCTGTGTTTTGTAAACAACAGGCTCAGGATTGGTCTTATTAAACGGATCAAAATAATACAGATCTGCGGCTCTGTACAGCCGGAGATGAGCGGGAAGGTAATCGCAAAAGCGTTCAAAATTCTTTACTTTATCTGTACTCCACGCTACTTCAGCCATAGCTGCAAGTCTTGGAAAAATCAAATAATCCAGTCGATTCGTATTGGTTACGGTTTCCGTCCAGAGATTCGCCTGTATTCCCAGTATCTGATCCTTGCGTACTGTCAATGAATCGTATTTGGACGGACGAAAATGATATACATCAGCAAGAGCATTGAAACCTTTTCCCCATTTACGTCCATAACGGTGATTCTCATCCTGTACAAAATCAAAATAAAGCGGAAGACGCGGACATAATATGGTAGGATATCCGTTTTGAAGGACTGTTTTCAACTGGTCCGGTTTGTCATGACGCCACCACATCAGGATAGTCTTATCTTTTGGCAATCCGGCATCAGCCATTTCATCCCATGCTAATACCTTTGCTCCCATATTATAAACGCTATCTGCCATACGGCGCATAAAATAGGTTTCCACCTGTTTATTATCTGTCAGCTGATATTTAGTCTTCAACTCCTTAATTTGTAAATCACTATTCCAGGCTTCACTACCAAAAGAGACCTCATCTCCTCCCAGATGTAACATCCGGGCAGGAAAAAGCACATTTGCTTCTTTGAGGATATGTGTCAGATATCCGTATGTACCCTCCTTACCAGGATGGAATGTAAAATCAGGATGTTTATCATTACCCCCTCCGCTATATTGCGGATAAGCACGGTTAGCCGCTGTGGCATGGCCTGGCATATCTATCTCCGGTATTACTTCAATATTACGGTCTGCCGCATAGCGGACAATCTCTTCTATATCAGACTGTTGATAATACTGAGCAGCAGCAGTAGCATTTGTAAACGACCCTACTCCCCCGACAAGGGTAAGTAAAGGGTAACGCAATATTTCCAGTCGCCATGCAGGTTCATCTGTCAGGTGCCAGTGAAATTTATTCAATTTGTAAAAAGCCATCCAATCGAGTAAGGATTTAACCTTTTGCTTTCCAAAGAAATGCCGGGACTCATCCAGCATAAATCCACGCCAGCCATAAGCAGGCTGATCCTTAATTTCACAATAAGACAATTCCATTGTCTTTGCAGAAGAGGTAAGGATCATCTGAAGTAAACTAACTGCTCCATATAATGCTCCTTTACCTGTAGATGCACGAATTTCTACTTTATCCTTAACAATTCTGATTACATAACCTTCTTCAGATACTTTCGTATCGGACACAAAATGAATAAGTGCTTTATTAGAATCTTCACCTACAAACCAGGTGGCAGATTTATTTTTCAGTACCTCCTGCTGAAGGTACTGCACTGCTCCTGTAAATTGTGTACTTGCCGACCAGATATGTGCAGACTGCTGTAACTTCAAAACACCGTCTCCGATCTCCACGGATTGTGGTTGCGGTATAATCCGTATACTGTTCTTTACCTGTGCAGCACATATGCATGTAAAGCATAAAAGAAAGCTAAGAATCAAATATTTACGCATAGGTACTCACAGTTAGAATTTATAATCAGGTTTAACATTCTTTAAATATATTAATTATGTCCTTGAGTTCGCTTCACACAAACGTTTGCATAATTTCCGAAAACGTTATCGTGTAGCATTTGTTACATTGCTGACAGGTCATTTATTTAAAATATATCCATAAAAAAAGGACTCGTTGTGTACAAGTCCTTCTATATTATCATCAGAATAACGTCTAAAGCGCATCCGGATCATCTGTACGATAAGGTGCTTCTTCATCAAATTCCCCTTCCCACTTTGCAACCACTACGGTAGCCAGACAGTTACCAATCACATTGACAGATGTACGCGCCATATCCATCAACTCATCAATACCTAATATGGCAGCAATGACAAATACCGGAAGACCAAACTGATCAGCTGTAGCAATCAGGATAATCAGTGATGCACGAGGTACTGCTGCTACTCCTTTGGAAGTAATCATCAGGGTAAACGCAATCATCAACTGTTGTCCGAATGATAAGTGCATACCTGCTGCCTGTGCTACGAAAATAGCTGCCAAGGACAGGTAAAGTGAAGTACCATCCAGATTAAAACTATATCCTGTAGGAATGACAAAGGAAACAATACGACGGGGAACCCCAAAACGCTCCATCGCACTCATTGCTTTAGGCAATGCAGCATCTGAACTGGTCGTCGCAAACGCAATAGATACAGGTTCCTTGATCGCATTAATAAACTTAAGAATAGGTATTTTGAGATATAATGCCACTGGAAGTAATACCAAAAGCAGGAAGAATATGAGCGCCAAATACAGTGTTGCCAGCAACATAAACAGATTCTTGAGTATATCGACTCCAAGATGCCCGACAGTATAAGCCATCGCTGCCCCCACTCCAATAGGAGCAAAATACATGATGATATTGGTAAACTTAAACATCGCTTCGGAGAGACTTTCCGTAAAATTGACCAGCGGCTTTCGTTTCTTTTCTTCAACCAGTGCCAGACCTATTCCAAACAGTACCGAGAAAACAACAATCTGTAAAACCTGATTTTCATACACTGACTTTACAATATTTTCCGGAAACAGGTCTCTGAAAAATGCGGTAAACTTAAATACGCCATGTACATTTTCCGGCAAATGATCCAGGGAGTTCTGGTCCGGATTTTCCTTCTTGACGGGAAGTTCTTCATGTGGCATATGCTGTATATCTATACCTACACCTGCATGTGTAATATTGATGGCGGCCAATCCTATAAAAATAGCACAGGTAGTAGCACAAAAGAAATAAAGCATAGATTTCCAGGCCATACGACCTACCTGCTTCAAATCAGAGTGTCCCGCAATTCCGTAGACTAAAGTAGCGAACAGAATAGGACCTACAATTGTTTTCACCAATTTGATAAACCCTTTGCTCAAAGGCTGTAAAGCAATTGCGAAATTAGGGAAATCTATTCCCACAAAAATCCCGAGAATCATACAGGTAAGAATCCATGAAGTGAGATTCTTACGTTGAAAAGCATTAATAACTAAAACAACCCCAACAACCCACCGAACTACCATCATTACATCAGGAGAAATACTCACCCAATTAAACTCGTAAAGAACTGTTAATATAGTGGCTATTGAAAGAACTGCAAAGGTCAAAAGACCCATTTTTGATTTAAACATTCAGTATTTATTAAGGTTATTTAATGAACAAAAATAAAAAATATGGTAGTACCGACAAATTTTATTCGTGGATTATCCTTTTTACCGCACATTGTTTTATCGCAAGTCGATAAAAACAGGACTAAATAAAAAAGGCTTATTCCGTTAGAAACAAGCCTTTTATATACAAATTAGATAAAATCTTTATTATTCGCCGTGAAGCCAGGCTTTCTTAGCCAGTAATTCTTCTTCTGTCTCTCTGATGTCTTCATCATCCACACAACAGTCTACCGGACACACTGCTGCACACTGTGGCTCATCGTGGAAACCTACACATTCTGTACACTTATCAGAGACGATATAATATACCTCATTAGACATGGCATCCTGTGTTTCGTTAGCATCCAATGTAACACCATCTCCAAAATCGATAACTCCGTCCAAAGAAGTTCCTTCCGAAAATTTCCAGCTTACTCCTGCATCATATATTGCATTATTCGGGCACTCCGGTTCACAAGCACCACAATTAATACATTCGTCTGTAATTTTAATTGCCATTTATAACCTCTCAATTATGATAAATAAACTATTTTTGCATTGCAAAGATAATACATTAGATTTTTAATCGTATAGAATTAAAGTAATATTCAGTAAGTGAATCCTTTGCTGCGACAAAGATATGACAATTTGATGTTTTTAACATATAAGAATTAAAGATTTTGACAAAAGAACAACGCATTCATGCATTTGCGGAGCTGGGAAAGCAGCTCCTGCATCCATCTTCAGAATTTACAGAGATAATGACAAGAGCTGAGACCAGAAACCCATGGTATACAGTCTCGAATGTTCAGAATGCGGTGACAGCCCTGGCAAATAATCTGACAACCGAACAACTTAACAACTGGCTCGCTCCTTACCCGGATATTACTTCTGACAAAACGGTGGGTATGGTATTAGCCGGAAATATACCTTTAGTAGGTTTCCATGACATTCTATGTGTACTTATTGCCGGATTCAAAGCTCAGATAAAGGTGTCTTCCGATGATGCCGGACTCACTGCTGCAGTTTTACAACTGCTGACTGCAATCGAGCCCCGTTTCTCCGAAACTGTACATATTGCAGACCGGCTTGCAGACTTCGATCTGGTCATCGCTACAGGAAGTGACAACAGTTCCCGCTATTTTGAGTATTATTTTGGTAAAAAACCACATATTATCCGCAAAAACAGAAACTCAGTAGCCGTAATTTCGGGATCGGAGACGAAAGAGCAGCTGGAAGGTCTGGGACATGACATCTTTGATTATTTCGGATTAGGATGCCGGTCCGTATCTAAGATATTGATCCCGAAAGATTATGATGTAGCACATTTATTTGAAGGAATAGCATCATTTGAAGCTATACAGCATCATTATAAGTATGTAAATAACTATGATTACAACAAATCCTTATATCTCATCAACCGGGATAAACATTATGACAACGGATTTGTTTTGTTGAAGCAAGACCCACGTACGGCCTCGCCTCTTGCAGTTGTTTTCTATGAAGAATATGACAATATTGCAGATGCAGAGAATTATCTGAATCAGCATGCAGAGCAGATTCAATGTGTCACCTCTTCACTTGATCTTCAGATCCATATACCTTTATTCCGGCTAGGTGGAAGTCAGTGTCCTGCTTTGAATGATTATGCTGATGGAGTCAATACGCTGGAGTTTTTATTTGCAAACGCTTAAGTATAGCTTTATTTTAGCATTCATAAGTCAGGTTTATCAAAAAATTCTAACTTTGTATAGATATGTACATCGTTAAAGTAAAAGGAGTCGCTAAAATACCGGATTACGTACAACTCAGAGACGATGAGTTTACGCTGCTGGCTTACTTTAGAGTCGATAGACCCGACAAATCTTTAGAAAAAATTGGTCTTGGGGATAAGGCAGCATATATTATGGAGATTGTGCAGGAGCTTCCCTTTGGTCAGATTAAGAAATTAGAATTATAAGCATAAGATGATAGGAAATACCGTAATTACGCTCAAAAACGTTGATATCTACCAACAAAAACATTTAGTTCTGTCCAATGTCAATCTCAAAATAGATCAGGGGGAATTCCTTTACCTTATCGGTCAGTCCGGTAGTGGTAAAAGTAGTTTGCTGAAGATTATCTACGGAGATCTTTACATTGGCAACGGAGAAGGAATGGTAGCAGGATTCGACCTGAGAAAGCTACATGACAATGATGTACCCTACCTCAGACGTAAATTAGGCATTGTCTTTCAGGATTTTCACCTTCTTAATGATCGTACTATCGAAAAAAATCTGGAATTTGCACTTAAAGCGACTGGCTGGACAGACAAAGGATTGATTCAGGGCAGAATGCTGGATGTACTGGAAAAAGTAGGTCTTCGTTCTAAATTAAAGAAAATGCCGCATGAGCTATCAGGTGGTGAGCAGCAGCGTGTTGTTATTGCAAGAGCACTGCTAAACAATCCTGAGATTATTCTCGCAGATGAGCCTACCGGAAACCTTGACCCAGCTACATCAGAAGAGATTGTGCTCTTATTACGTGACATCGCCTCTTCAGGTACTGCTGTACTGATGGCTACACATGATTACCAGATTATACGCAATATGCCTGCCCGCATCCTTAAGACTTCGGACGGCGCATTGCATGACAATGTGGAAATATAGTCGCACTGACGACATGACATAAAAAGACTGTAATCCGACAGTTTGTTAGTTCATTTTAATTTAAACTGACAAGCTGTCGGATTTTTTTCGTTTGGCAACAACTTTGAGCCAGCATCAGCAGGTATTTTAACAACTTAAAGTATTATTATATTCTATAGCGATCATGAGTGAAAAAGAACATATAAATGGTGAGCAGGAAGCTCCGCAAGAAGAAAATCAACCCATTGAAAACACTTCTGGTGAACAGGCAGAAAACACAGCAAATGAGGTAACATTGGAACAACAGTTAGCAAATGCACAGGATAAATACACTCGTCTGTTTGCTGAATTTGACAACTACAAAAAACGTACTTCAAGAGAGCGTGTAGAACTGATCCAATCAGCAGGTAAAGATGTTATCGCTAAATTACTATCTGTACTGGACGATTTTGACCGTGCACTGAAATCCATGGAAACAGCCCAGGATGTACAATCTGTAAAGGAAGGTATTGAGCTGGTCAATAATAAATTCAGAAAAACACTGGAACAGGAAGGATTAAAAGAGATGGATGTCATCGGACAACCTTTTGATGCAGACCTTCAGGAAGCTATCACATCAATCCCTGCTCCTTCTGCAGACCTCAAAGATAAAGTCGTAGATGTAATTGAGAAAGGTTACTATCTCAACGACAAAGTAATCCGTTATGCAAAAGTGGTAGTAGGAAAATAATAAGGAAGACGATGTCAAAAAGAGATTATTATGATGTATTAGGCGTGGCACGCGGAGCAGATGCTTCGGAGATCAAGTCTGCATACCGTAAACTGGCCATCAAATATCACCCGGATAAAAATCCGGATAATAAAGAGGCGGAAGAAAAATTTAAAGAGGCCGCTGAGGCTTACGAAATATTAAGTAATCCCGAAAAACGTCAACGTTACGACCAATTCGGTCATGCCGGTAATTCGGCTTCCGGATATGGTGGCGGAGGTATGAATATGGATGACATATTCAGCCAGTTTGGTGATATTTTCGGTGGTGGCAACCCTTTTGAAAGTTTCTTCGGAGGTGGTTCACGCGGAGGCGGTGGCAGACGTGTACAGAAAGGTACTAATCTGCGCATCAAAGTAAAACTCACATTGGATGAAATTGCCAAAGGAGTAGAGAAAAAAGTAAAAGTAAACAAACAGGTAAGCTGTACTACATGTAACGGTACGGGAGCTAAAGATAAATCTTCTTATCACACCTGTAATACCTGTGGAGGATCAGGTTCTGTAAGACGTGTCACCAATACAATATTGGGTCAGATGCAGACAACAAGTACCTGTCCGACCTGTAATGGTGAAGGTGTGGAAATTACTGCAAAATGTACAACCTGTAAAGGTGAAGGACTGACAAGAGGTGAAGAAACAATCTCTATCAATATTCCTGCAGGTGTAAGTGAAGGTATGCAGCTTTCCATGAGTGGTAAAGGTAATGCAGCTCCGAGAGGCGGTATACCGGGTGATCTGATTATTCTGGTAGAAGAAGTACCTCATGAGCAACTGAAGCGTGACGGAATAAACGTGATCTATGATCTGTATATCAACTTTGCAGATGCAGCGCTGGGTACATCTGTAGAAATTCCAACTATAGATGGAAAAGCAAAGATCAAAATCGACCCGGGAACACAGGGTGGTAAAATCCTGCGTTTGAAAGGCAAAGGTATTCCTGAAGTAAATTCTTACCACAAAGGAGATCAGCTGATCTACGTCAATGTATGGACTCCAAAGGCAGTCTCTTCAGAAGAAAAAGCACTTTTGGAAAAACTAAGAGAATCGCCGAACTTCAAACCGCAGCCCGGAAGAAGTGAAAAATCATTCTTTGAGCGTATCAAAGAATACTTCGAGTAAGCAGATTACTATATTTTAATTGAAATATAAGAGGGTATCCATTCGGGTATCCTCTTTTTTTGTATGCTCTGACAAAACTATTTCCCTGGCTTTTCTACAGATCCTGATCTGCCAGTAATTCTATTATTTCTTTTTTTTGCAACAATGTTACTTTTATAAATCAAATCAAATCAGTATTTTCGAAGATTACAATAACTCTTTAACTTTTATAATAACCCTTTCACCGGGGATTTTTGAAATACGAACAGATGCGATTCATATCTGCCAGTTGGCGGATAACCATTTGAAAAACAACTTGTATATATATGAAAAAACGTCTTACCTTACTTTTTATAGGCCTGGCGACTTTTAGTTTTGCTCAGGAGAGCATTACTTATCAGAAACCATCCGCTGAAATATTACAGCTTGCTGAATATGACAGACCACCTTCTGTCTCTATGGATAGCAAAAAAGAGTGGATGATCCTCTCCTACCGCCCTACCTATAAAACCCTCGAAGATCTCAGTCAGGAAGAAATGAAACTGGCCGGCCTGCGAGTGAATCCTATTACCAATATCTCGAGTACAGCTGTATATCAATACAATCTGAAGATCAAAAGAATAAAAGACGCAACGGAAACACAAGTACAGGGACTTCCTCAACAGGCAAAAATCACCAATTTATCTTTCTCTCCGGACAGAAAGACAGTAGCCTTTACAAATACCACTGCCAAAGGTGTGGAGCTTTGGATCATCGAACTGGCAACAGCTCAGGCTAAAAAACTGACTTCGGATAATCTCAATGCTAATCTCGGAAGTCCTTACTCCTGGTACAGGGATTCAAAATCGCTGCTAGTAAATGTACTGCCGGCTAACAGACCTGCATTACTGGATGAGAAAAAAGATCTTCCGGCAGGACCTACCGTATCAACAAGTGACGGTAAAGTTTCTCAAAACAGAACCTATCAGGATTTGCTGAAAAACCCTAAAGATGAAACTAATTTTGAAACACTGGCTTCATCAGAACTTTTTAAAGTAGACCTGAATGGCACGACAACCAAATTTAAAAATGCGGCCATCTACACTTCAGCTTCTTTTTCTCCGGATGGCAAATACATCATGCTGACAACGATCAAAAGACCTTACTCCTATATTGTGCCGTTAAATCGCTTTCCTATGGAGAGTATCGTGTATGATATGAACGGTGAGGAAATCAAAAAAGTAAACGATGTACCTCTGACAGAGATCATGCCTAAAGGGTTTTCTTCTGTCCGCACCGGCAAACGTGCAATGGGCTGGAGAGATGATCTGCCCTCAACATTATACTTTGCACAGGCGCTGGATGAAGGAGATCAGGCTAAGAAAGTAGAATATCGTGATCAGGTATTTACCTGGGATGCCCCTTTTACTTCTGAGCCTAAAGCGTTGGCTAAAACAAAAGACAGATATGCTGGTATCCTATGGGGAGATGCTACTCATGCTTTTCTGTATGAAAGCTGGTATGATACCCGTAACCGAAAGACGCATCTGCTGAATCCGCAAACCGGAGAGACGAAACTATTTAATGATCGTAATTTTCAGGATGTGTATAATGATCCGGGAAAAGTACAGACAGAACGCAATCAATATGACAGAAATGTACTTCAGATCAAAGATGGTAAAACCTACTGGATAGGCGACGGATTTACAAAAGAAGGTCAGTTTCCGTTTATAAACGAAATGGATCTTACAAACTTCGCAACAAAACGTTTATATACGTCCAAACTGAAAGATCAGAAAGAAGATATCAACGATATTCTGGATTCAAAAAAAGGCGAAATACTGGTCATGCTCCAGTCTAAAAATGACTATCCGAATTACTTCATCAAAAATATTAAAAACAATAAAGTATCAGCACTGACACAGTTTGCCAATCCTTTTGCGAGTATTAAAGATGTACATAAGGAAGTAATCAACTATAAGCGTAAAGACGGAGTCGATCTTTCAGGTACTCTTTATCTTCCGGCTGGCTACGACAGAACAAAAAAGGAAAAACTGCCTTTACTGATCTGGGCATACCCTGCTGAATATAAAGATAAAAATACAGCAGGTATGAGTACTGCCAACCCCAATGAATTTACATTCCCTTACTATGGATCATTTGTATATTGGGTAACCAAAGGTTATGCTGTTTTGGATGATGCAGCATTCCCGATTATAGGAGAAGGAACGGAAGAACCCAATGACACTTTTATTCCGCAGTTAGTCGCCAATGCAGAGGCAGCTATCGATGCAGTAGACCAACTCGGTTATATAGATCGTAGTCGTGTGGGCGTAGGCGGACACTCTTACGGAGCATTTATGACGGCCAACCTGCTGACTCACTCCAATCTGTTTGCAGTAGGAATAGCACGCAGTGGTGCATACAACAGAACATTGACACCATTCGGATTCCAGAATGAGCAACGCAATTACTGGGACGTACCTCAGGTATACAACGAGATGTCTCCGTTCATGAATGCAAATAAAATGAAAACTCCAATGTTATTGGTGCATGGTGAAGCGGATAACAATCCGGGGACTTTCACCCTTCAAACAGAGCGATACTTCCAGGCATTAAAAAATCTGGGTGCTCCTGTGCGTATGTTGCTGCTTCCGAAAGAATCACACGGATACGCCGCCAAAGAAAACATCCTTCACCTCTTGTGGGAACAGGATCAATTCTTAGAAAAGTATCTTAAAAAATAATCTGATCAACTCCCGGAAGACCTCCGGGAGTTTTTTTATAGCTTCTTTTCATTTATTGACATTTGTCAATGCTTATAAATACAGAGCGCTGCACTTTTGTACCATTCAATATTAAATAATTAACAGAATGAAACAGAAGTATTTTAAATATGTCAACACTTTATTTGTTGTCATTCCAATGACCCTTATTATGGCTATTGTAGGCCTGATGCGAACGTATGGTTTTGGAGAAGAATGGTTTTTCAAATTTTTAAAATCGTGGACAACTATGCTTCCGGTTGCCTACATGGCTGCCTTTATTATTATTCCTAATGCGCGAAAAATTGCTGAAAAACTACTTATTAAAGAATAATGGAGCAAAGAACACTTACCGGTTTTGGAAATAACAGTCAGCAACGGGTAGAGCAGGCACTTACCGATCTTCAAAAAGGAAAAGGTGTGCTGCTTATTGATAATGAAGACAGAGAAAATGAAGGAGACCTTATCTATTCAGCTCAACACATACAACAGGAAGACATGGCTCTGATGATCCGCCATTGCAGCGGAGTCGTTTGTCTGTGTCTGACAGATCATAAAGCAGACGAACTCAATCTCCCTTATATGGTTGCGGAGAATAACAGCCTTTTTCAGACTCCTTTTACCATCAGCATAGAGGCCAGAAAAGGAGTCACGACAGGACTTTCCGCAGCAGATCGTGTTCAAACCATAAAGGCCGCTTCAGCCAGAAATGCAAAACCGGAAGATCTGGCAAGGCCAGGGCATATTTTTCCGTTAAGAGCAAGAAAACGTGGAGTACTGGAACGTAACGGGCATACTGAAGGAAGTATTGATCTTATGCTATTGGCTGGACTAGAACCGCAGGCTGTCCTCTGTGAACTTATGAACGATGATGGTAGCATGGCCAGACTCCCGCAAATCATCCGTTTTGCAATCACTCACGGATTAACGGTCTTATCAATAGAAGATATTATTTTTTACCGTAGTTTTGTCTGTGATTATACAGATAAATGAGAGAACAACTTAGCAGATACATCCAAAATACCATTACTGTAAATACAGACGAACTTCAGACTATATTGTCTTATTTTAAACCCTTAAAACCCAAAAGGAATGAGCTATTGCTTCTTCAGGGTGAGACCAGCCAACGGACATTTTTCGTTGGCAAAGGTTGCTTAAGGATATACTTTATTAATGAAGACGGCCAGGAATCTACCCGCTACTTTGCCTTTGAAGATCAGTTTGCAACAGCACTGACCAGTTTTATTACAGGCGATCCTTCTGATGAATTTATACAGGCGATAGAGCATACTGAGCTTCTTTATATTAATCACAATGACTTCTATCATCTGCTGGACATTATCCCCCAGTGGGAAAAATTCTACCGCAAATACCTGGAGTTTGGATATGTCAACAATACCCGCCGGTTACAGTCTTTTATATCCATGGACGCTTTAGACCGCTACCGTAATCTACTGATCCAAAGCCCGGTGATTGTGCGCCGATTACCTAATAAGATCGTAGCCTCTTACCTCGGTATCTCGCAGGAAACACTAAGCAGACTGAAATCCAAAGTTTAATATCTGGAGTAAACTACCTTTCAGCCAATAGATCCGGAATAATAATATTTTCAGGTTTACCTGCATCATACAGAATATTGATCTCCCCGCTACGCGGAATAAGAGGTAAATCAATAAGACTAATAATCTTCTTGTATGCAGCATGCCGCAACTGACCTTTGGTATCTGTGAAAGAAACCTCAAAGCGTACTTCAGGCTGATCGTTGATCATCAGTCCTGTTTGCCTGACCTGATTAATACGGGCTATAGCCTGTGCTCCTGAATACAACAAATTCCGATCTCCTTTTTTTCCGAATATAAATTTTTTCACCAGTCTTTTATAAAGAAATACCAGCACAAGCATCGAGAATCCTGTCATAACAACGGGATGGGTGAAAGAAACAAAATGCCAGCCGTAACCTTTAGATTCCCGATGGTAGAAATAGATATATAATCCTGCTATATAGGCAATGAAAAGTATCAATATAGCCACCCTGATCAGTATTCCACTTGTATTGTATTGGGTGCGTTGCTCTTCCATAATAAAATAAGGCTCTTTATCAGGCTCATCATTTAAAAGAACTTTAACTTCTTTTCCTTTTTCAAACCGGTATTCATAAGGTTTGGTATCCCAAAACATCTGTTCATCCGATATAGATACTCCATTCCTGTTTTCAAACTGTAGTTTTATGCGCATCAGATTTGACTCCCTTTTATCATCATACTTGACAACAGCACTTTCCGTAACTACAGCTCTTCTCCTGATCCCGGACTGAAAGATTCTGGAAATCTCCTGTTTCGTCCTTACATTTTTGATTAGAAATTGATTCATATAAAAAGAAAGCAGATATATCCATATAACTACCGAAAGGGCCAGAAAAACAGAACTCCACAACACCGAATTACTGGGCAACTGGGAATCATCGTAAATAGCAAGATGCAGACCTATAGGAAAAGGAATACAGAAAAATAACATGTACAGTAGCCAAAAAAGAATCATTCCCTGCTTCATAAGTATATTGTTTTACTTGTAAAATAAGGATTACGGCCTTTTTGTTCTCGGCAAAATGATATTTTTCAAGCTTCAGACCGCATTCTTCTCTGTCAGGCAGTGTATTATTCTACTCCCTCCCACCATTTTTTAAATACCTGATCCGGATCGGTAAGTCTCACCACTTCGCCTATCATCGGTGTTACCAGAGGTATCCCCTTTTCAGCTGCAAGTTTGGACGTACGGGACAAAGGTTCATCCCAGGGGTGCTGTGCCAGCATAAATTTGGATGAATGGACAGGAAACAATCGCTTGGTATGTAGATCTGCGGATGCTTTTATTACTTCTTCCGGCAACATATGAATAGCCTGCCATGCTTTGTTATATTGACCGTTGTCCAGCAACGCCAAGTCTATCTGACCAAATTTATCGCCGATTTCTTTAAAATGTGTATCATAACCACTGTCTCCACCAAGATAAAGGGTCAGACTTGGTGTCTTCAATATAAAAGAGAGCCAAAGCGTATTATTACGTTTGAATCCACGGCCTGAAAAATGCCGGGTTGGCGCTGTATCCAGAGTAAAACCAGGGGCTAAAGAAATATGTTCATACCAATCCTTTTCTATAATGTGATCCACAACGTATCCCCATTTTTCAAAATGAGCGCCGACTCCCAATCCACAGATCACCGTATCCACCTTACCTTTCAATGCAAGTATAGTTTCATAGTCCAGATGATCATAATGGTCATGTGTGATGAGTAAATAATCGATTGCCGGCATATCTTCCGGTTTATAGATATCTGCTCCTTTAAAGGCCGTGTTTGTACCCGGAATAGGCGAAGCATTACCACTGAATACAGGATCTATCAGAAAACGTTTTCCATCCAGCTGGATAAAATAGGAAGAATGACCAAACCAGACTAATACATTGCTATCAGGAGCCAGGGCATGTAGATCTGTCTTAACAGAAGGAAGGCTGTCCACAGGACGTCTTCTTGGAAAGTTCTTAAAGAGCTGGTCACTCATTACGCCAAACATACTGTAGCCTTCAGTCAGTGTAGGGGTATAATGTACATTTTGAAAGGCACCTTCTTTATAATGTGTAGATTTTGTTACTGCCTCAAGGCGTACACCTGAAGGCACCTGTCCGAAAACAGCTTTTTGCATATAAAAATAAACGGCAGCCGATACCAGAGCCACTATTATAATAAAAATAGTCATTGTCTTTTTAATAATTTTAATTGTTCTTTTCATGAAAGGGATTAAAAACCAGCAAGTCCTGTATTTAAGCTGATATGGTGTTAATGTTCATTAGTTTTAATTATCTGTGTCGTTCTATATTGTAATCTGTCATCTAAAAGGAAGACGGTCTACCTGCTGAATTACTTTATCCGGAACCATCTTTTTTTATAATGAGCTTTCTTTATTCATTTCAGGCATTTTTAAGCTCCTTTTTTATCTGGATTATAACTTAAAAAGTCCTTTGAATATTATTTTGAAGGATGAATTAAGGTCATAAAGCTAATGAAAAAAATCACTTTTTGAAATCCGAACATATCCCTTTAAAACTCGTTTATTATTAAAGAATAATACTAATTTAGCGTATCAAACAAAAGCATCATGAAAGTTCCCTTTCCTTTAATCCGTGTTGAAGAATTAAACCAGCTGTATCAGGATAAAAAAGATTTTGTACTGATAGATGCTTCTGCAGGTCCTCAGGCCTTGGATCAATACCGGACCGGACACCTACAGGGAGCACTATTTATGGATCTGGAGACACAACTTGCAGCAGTACCTCAGAATGCAGCTGACGGAGGGCGACATGCTCTGCCAGAACCGAAGATCTTTGCAAATATACTATCAGAATCAGGTATACTCCCTTCACATCGTATTGTGGTATATGATGATAAAAACGGAGCCAATGCTGCTGCCAGACTATGGTGGATGCTCAAAGCAATCGGACATGAACAGGTACAGCTATTGGACGGAGGATTGCAGGCGGCAAAAAATTATGGCATGGCTCTTACCAACAGCTTACCAACTCCGCTACCGGCATCCATATACCCTGCAAGAGACTGGTTGTTACCTATAGCTTCTTTCACTGAAGTACAACAGGCTTCCACAGATGACAGCTATACTATTATAGATGTACGGGATCAGGTACGCTATGATGGTATTTCGGAACCTATAGACCTGATTGCCGGACACATCCCTAACGCGATCAACATTCCGTTCCACTCTAATCTGGATAGTACAGGGATATTTCGTACACCGGAGCAACTGACAGCTCAATATCAGCCTTTACTGGAATCCAAAGGAGCATCTCAACTTATCATTCATTGCGGATCAGGGGTCACGGCTTGTCACAGCCTCCTGGCATTTGCCGCAGCAGGACTGGAAATACCTAAGCTCTATGTAGGCTCGTGGAGCGAATGGTCCAGAAACGATCTGCCCATGATTACTAAAGCCACAAATTAATCTGTTATGCAATTCAGACATGCCATCTTATCTGATCTGATCAGGATCGTTGAAATTTATAACTCTACTGTAGCATCACGTGTCGTCACTGCCGATACCGAACCGGTAAGCACCAATAGCAGAATCCCGTGGTTTGAAAAACATGATCCTGAAAAAAGACCGCTGTGGGTTCTTGAAAATGAAGAAGGTTTTATCATCGGATGGATCAGTTTTCAGTCTTTTTACGGACGTCCGGCTTATCAGGCGACTGTAGAAATCAGCATCTATCTGGATGAAGCTTACCGTGGTCAGGGGCTTGGAAAACTGGCAATTGATTACGCTATACAACAGGCGCCCGCTTATGGCATCAAAACACTTCTCGGATTTATATTCGCACATAATACAGCAAGTCTCCGCCTATTCGAGCACTTCGGCTTTGAAGAATGGGCCATGCTTCCGGATGTTGCTGAACTTGATGGAATAGAACGAAGTCTTAAGATCTTAGGAAAAAAAATCTAATGATTCTCTACAACATGAATAAAGAAAACAACTATATAGAAATAAACAAATCCTCGTGGAATACTAAAACGACGGTACATATCAACTCAGACTTTTATGACGTTGAAAATTTTAAGAAGGGTAAATCTTCTATAAACGATATTGAACTGGAATTGCTAGGCGATATAAAAGGTAAGAAAATACTGCATTTACAGTGTCATTTCGGTCAGGACACACTTTCACTTGCGCGTATGGGTGCAGAGGTCACAGGCATCGATCTGTCAGATAATGCGATACAAGTGGCTCAGGAATTAGCCACCGAATTAGAGCTGACAGCACGCTTTATCTGCAGTGATGTATATGCACTTCCTGAAGTATTAGATGAAGAGTTCGATATCGTATATACCAGCTATGGCACTATTGGTTGGCTTCCGGATCTGGACAAATGGGCTTCTGTCATTTCAAAATTCCTGAAACCTGATGGAAAATTTGTTTTTGTAGAATTCCATCCGTTTATGTGGGTCTGGGATGACGATTTTAAACATGTCCAATATTCTTATTTTAAAGATGGAGCTATTATAGAAAGTATAACGGGCACATATGCTGACCGTGAAGCTGATATTACGCACGAAACAGTATCCTGGAATCATGCGTTAGAAGAAGTTTTCTGCAGCTTAATAGGCCAGCAACTTACTGTTACATCATTTAAGGAATACAAATATTCGCCATATAGCTGTTTTAACAATCTGGTAGAAATAGCTCCTCAGCAATTTCAGGTGAGAGGAATGGAAAATAAAATTCCAATGGTCTATTCTTTAACGGCATCAAAGCCTAAAGTATAAGCATATAAACAGTAAAGCCACGACAAATATCGTGGCTTTGTTATTTCAGATAAGTATCAGCTTATTTTTTAGCAACTTTTACCAGCCATCCGGCATCTGTTACAGCAAAAAGTTCTCCGTTTTTACCTTCAATTACAGCACGGAAACGTTGGCCCTGATCAACCAGCAAACGTTCTTCACCGACTACTTTATTATCTTTGATCACTAATCTGGCGATATGTGTACCACTTAATGCAGCGATAAAGAGATTATTCTTCCATTCCGGAATTGTATTGCTGCTATAGAAGGTGATTCCACTTGGTGAGATCACCGGATCATAATAATATACCGGTTGTTCAAGACCGTCTTTTTGTTGAATAGCCTCTCCTATTTTAGCTCCGCTATACTCCAGTCCGTAGGTAATAGTCGGCCAGCCATAGTTTTTACCCGGCTTCACAATATTTACCTCATCTCCACCCTTCGGTCCGAATTCTGTTTCCCAAAGATCGCCGGTTTCAGGATGCAGCGCCAGCCCCTGTACATTACGATGTCCGTACGAATAGATTTCAGGACGTGCATTCGCATTCCCTTCAAATGGATTGCCAGGAGCGGGCTTACCCTCCGGAGTGATGCGGATAATCTTACCCAGTGCCGATTTCAGATCCTGTGCCTGAGGACGGGTCTCCAAATCAGAACGCTCTCCGGTACTGAAAATAATATTTCCCGTTTTATCAAATAAAATACGTGATCCGTAGTGCAAAGTACCATTATATGCAGGAGTTGCCTGATATATAATCTGTGCATTTTGAATACTTTTTTCGTCATCCGCCAGCTTACCTTTACCCACAGCAGTCAGGTTCTTACCGTCGACTTTATGTGAGAAAGTCCAGTACACCATCCGATTGGAAGAAAAAGACGGATCTAAAGCAATCCCCAAAAGTCCCCCCTGTCCTTTTGCATCTACCGGAGGAAGTCCGGTGATCGGCTCGCTTAGTTTTCCGTCCGCCGTCGCAATACGTAATGTTCCTTCTTTTTCTGTAATCAACAAACGTCCGTCAGGCAAGGAAACAAGACCCCATGGAGATTTCAGATCACGGCTTAATATCTTGACTTCATATGCTGTAGCTGTCTTTACTCCTTTTATACGGGTTTGACCTACAAAAGCAGGTTTATAGTCTGTATTTGCAGGGTTCTTTTCTACAGAAGGATAAGAAGTGGTATCTGTACCGGATACTTCCTCCCCGTTTTTCGCATTCGAATTACAGGATGAGAATAAAGCTATCCCCGAAAGTAAATAAGCTAATGGAAGTTTAGTTTTCATAGTATATGCGTTGTTTAAGTAGTAAATATAAAAATTTTGACGGAAAAACAGGTTTACATCTGTGATGCAGAAATTCCTTTTTGAACGTAACTGATTACTATGTAAACGCAATTCCAACAATTTTGTTTATGCGGAAGGATATTTTGCTACTAGAAGTACCTGAGTGATACCCTAATTGCAACCTCTTAAAGTTAAAAAGGTTTATAGGAAAGTGATTTATCTGCTATTTCTTCAGCAGAAAGATATCCAGCAACCTGTCATTATCGGCTTCATATACAAAAAGACAAGAGTTCAGCGGGAGCAGTTCAGAAAAGTAAAAACTGCATATAACAAAAAAGGCAGAGAATTGATCTCTGCCTTTGGGTGGAATATGGGGCTCGAACCCACGACCTCCTGAACCACAATCAGGCGCTCTAACCGACTGAGCTAAAACCACCGTCTGATTTGATGTCACAAAAGTAGAATAAATAGCGATACTCTCCAAATGTTTTGACAAAAAAAATCCTCATTATTTTCTATCATAATGAGGATTAAGCAATTATTTTTAAATAAATATTATATCAATTCTACGCTTCTTTTCACAAAGGCGGTCAGATCAGCTCCTGTCAGCAATCCTCTTGACAATAATGCCAGATCGAAGGCTTGTTTAGCCAATTGTTCACCTTCTGCTTCAGGAGAAGTAAGAATACGTTTGATCAAAGGATGATTACCATTTACAGTTACTTTATAGTTATCCGGCAGCGTTCCGTAGAATCCCATACCTCCACCAGTCTTTGCCATATCTTTCATACGACGCATAAATTCATCCAGTGTGACAGACACAGGAGCTTCATCAGCAGACATAGCTTCCACTTCAACTTTCATATCCTGACGGCTGATCGCCTTTTCAAATAATCCTGTCGCCTGTTTAGCTTCTTCTTCAGACAAAGCCAATTCCTGTTTTTCATCTTTCTGAATCAGCTTGTCAATTACATCCGCATCTACACGTTTCAATTGTACTTTTTCACCACCTTTTTGTTCCAGATAAGAAACAAAGTGCGTATCCAAAGGACCATCCATCACAAGGACATCATAACCCTTCTGTTTTGCAGCAGAAATAAAACTGTCCTGCTGTGCTTTGTCATGCGTATACAGATAGACGATGTTACCATCTTTGTCTACTTGTATATCTTTTACTTTTTCGTAATATTCCTTGATGGTAAAGTGATCGTTGTCTGTATTTTTCAACAGGCAGAAATCAGCAGCTTTTTCTGCAAATTTCTCATCACTCAGCATACCATATTTGATAAACAGACCGATGTCGTTCCATTTTTCTTCAAAACCTTTACGGTCTGATTTAAATATTTCCTGCAACTTATCCGCAACCTTTTTTGTAATGTAATTATTGATTTTCTTCACATTACCATCTGCCTGCAGGAAAGAGCGCGAAACGTTCAACGGAATATCAGGAGAGTCAATCACGCCATGCAGTAACATCAAAAACTCCGGTACAATATCTTTTACCTCGTCTGTAATAAAGACCTGACGGGAATACAATTTGATTTTGTTACGCTGAATCTCCAGTTCATTTTTGATTTTTGGGAAATACAAAATACCAGTCAGATTGAACGGATAATCTACATTCAGGTGAATCCAGAATAAGGGTTCATCCATAGAATATGGATACAATTCACGGTAAAAAGCAAGGTAATCTTCATCTTTTAATTCCGAAGGTGCTTTTGTCCATGCCGGATGTGTATTATTGATGATATTGTCAACCTCTACAGATTTGTACTTAGGTTTACCTTCTTCATCCTCTCCATCAGCTTCAGAAGAAGTCTTGGTACCGAAACGGATAGGAACCGGTAAGAAACGGCAGTATTTATCCAGAATCTCCTGCAGACGAGCTTTGTTCAGAAACTCAGCTGATTCATCATTGACATGCAGGATAATATCTGTTCCCCTTTCTGTGCGAGTACCCTCAGAGATCTCATACGAAGTACTTCCGTCACACACCCATTTAGCAGGCTCAGCTCCATCCTGAAACGACAGCGTCTGTATTTCTACCGTATCCGCAACCATAAATGCAGAGTAGAATCCTAATCCAAACCGACCAATGATTTCATTTGCATCATTAGCTTCTTTGAATTTTTCCATAAACTCCGTTGCTCCTGAAAAAGCAATCTGGTTAATGTATTTCTTTACTTCCTCGGCAGTCATCCCGATACCTTTATCGGAGATCGTGATTGTCTTTGCAGTCTCGTCAAATTTGACATCCACCGTCAGATCACCTATCTCACCCTGATACTGTCCAAGGGAAGCCAATCTTTTGATCTTTTGAGATGCGTCTACGGCATTGGATACCAGTTCACGCAGAAAGATCTCATTATCTGAATATAAAAACTTCTTAATGACAGGAAAAATATTTTCCGTGTGTATGGAAATGATTCCTTTTTCTGTATTCATATATACTTATTTTTATTTTATCAATTTACAGGAAAGCAACATCAAGGAATATTCCAAAATCAGTTTTTTGACTTCCATAAGACATGTTGACAGTCTCTAATGACAAAATATCCAGAAATACTATTTAAGGAACAAAGGTTCATCCAGTTTGATCGCTATCCTGTAGGCTGCATTCATTAATCCTACATGACTGTAAGCCTGCGGAAAGTTACCCCACTGACTACCGTCTTCTTCATCAATATCTTCACTGAACAACATCAAATGATTACCATACTTCATCAGATTTTCGAAAATCTCCTGAGCCTCCTCAATGCGTCCCACACAAGCCAACGCCTCCACATACCAGAAGGCACAGATCAGAAATGTAGATTTAGGCTTTCCAAAATCATCCTTATGCAGATAGCGATAAAATAATCCCTCTTCCGTTTTTAGTTCCTTTTCCAGTCCCTCCAAATGTTTTTTTGCACGTTCACTGTCCGGATGCAGATAGTGCATCATAATAAGCTGCAATGTACTGGCATCCAGATTTGAACTTCCCCTCGCACTGGTATATACCATACGCTCCTCATCATAACAGCTCTCAATATATTCAGCAGCTTTTGCCATCATCTTTTGCGCTCTTGCCATAATATCCTGATCACCGATCTGTTTGGCAATCTTCAATGCCGCAGCACTGCCGGCCCACTGAAAAAGGTTACTGTAGCAATGATGATTTTCAAAATTTCTAAATTCCCAGATACCCGCATCTTTTTCATCAATTGTCTTTTCAATGCGTTGAAGAAAATAATCCAGCCAGTATCCTACTCCTGCCCGCTCTTTATAGGTAAATCGGTGATCTGTAAATAAGGGAAGTAAAGCAATGATTGCCTGGCCATATACATCATTCTGGATATGTTCATAAGCCTGGTTGCCGATCCTTACCGGCTGATTACCCTGATATCCGGATAAATAATCAAGCGTATGTTCCGTCAGTGTATGCTGACCTAAAATACCATATAACGGCTGAAGTCGCCCCTGATCAGACTGTGTGATGCCCGTAATATAGGAAGCATACTTTTCCATTTCTTCAAAATGTCCGATATACTCCAGCGCATTCAATACATAATAACTATCCCGCAACCAGCAATATCTGTAATCCCAATTACGTCCACTGCCCGGATGTTCAGGCAGACTGGTAGTACTTGAAGCAATAATAGCCCCCGTATCTTCATACTGGTGTATTTTCAGTGCCAAAGCAGAGCGTATTACTTCTTTCTGATAGAAATGAGGAATAGAAGCCTTCTTAATCCAATTGCGCCAGTAGCGTTTGGTATTATGAAAGAAATCCTCAGAAGTCTTGATCAATGGTGCTTCCAGAGAACTGCCATACGTGAGTACCAGATATTTTGTTTCATTGAGCGGCAAAGGCAGATCCGAAAAAAAATGACTGATGGGTACATTTGTCGTCAGTCTTATTTTTTCCTGATCGTTGGTAAATTCTACATGATTGCTTCCCCTGTGGCGCTCAAACATTCCTTTACCATAATCATATACCGGCTGGCAGTTGATTCGCACACGGGGACGCCCCGATATAACCTCCACCTTCCGGATCAGCATCAACGGTTTGTAATACCTGTTGTATTGCTCATAACGGGGAGCAAAATCCGTGACCTGATAAGTACCTTCGTCTGTCGTGATGACGGTCTGTAAAATATTAGTGTTTTCAATATAAGTCTGTACACTTTCAAATGATCCCGCAGCAGGAGTAATCGAGAACTCCCCTCCTTTTTCGCGATCTAATAATCTTCCAAAAACAAACGAATTTTCAAAAGAAGGCCAGCATAGCCAGTCTATATTTGTATCCTTATTAATATGTGCAATAAAAGCACAATTACCTATAATTCCTGTATTGTAAACATGTCTGTTCTGATTCATTCTTTATCTATTTTTGCAGTTCATGATATCATTCAGTAAGGGTAATACCTCCGGTTGTCCCTCTATATAATAACGTGCGGCTGAAGCTTTATTGCCTACCTTAATCGTAAATGTCTCTTCCGGAAGCGCATAAAACATATCTTCATCGGTCATATCATCACCAATAGCCAGAACAAATCCGGGCTCAAAATCCTTATAGATTTCCAGTGCAGCGCGCCCCTTATTGACCTCCGAATTTTTCACTTCTATCACATCATCCCCATCCAATAACTGCACGCCATAGTTAGGGACAATATACCGCAGCCTGTCCATCAACTCCTGAGCCCGCAGCCGTCCAAGTCCTTTCTGTACCTTACGGTAATGCCAGGCTAAAGAATAATTCTTCTCCTCTACAAATGCACCGGGTGTACGATCGGCATACTTCACCATTGTTGTTTTTATAATATCCTTCCAAACAGTAGACAAGCCTTTTTTAGCTTTCCATTCCCCGTCCGGATAATTAGACCAGGCCCCATGTTCGCCCACCAGAATCATATCCCTGTCCAGAAACCATTTTTGCAGAGTCTGATGTTTACGGCCACTGATAATAACGACCAGATTTTTCGGATCTTCACTGATTTGTTCGAGAATCTGATACAGTTCGCTTGTTGGGGTTGCCTTTTCAGCCTCTTTATTAAATCCGACCAGCGTACCGTCATAGTCTAATAAAATAAGACGTTTATCTGCACTTCGGTAATTTTCACACATCTGTTCTTTGATTTTGTCACCTACTTTTCGGGACAATTCCTTAACCTGCAGATCTTTAATCTCACGGAGTCTCTCCAGAAACTGATTTACCCAATGATGGATATTAAACTTACGTACATTTTCCAGCATAGACTCCATCCGCTCAGACTGTTCTTCTTCGGTCATTTCCAATGCCTGCATTAGACTTTGAGCGACACCATAGGCATCATTCGGATTCACAATCAGCGCATCCGGCAGCTCCCGCGCGGCACCTGCCATCTCACTTAATACCAATACCCCATGTTGCTCCGGATGACTGGCAATATATTCCTTACAGACCAGATTCATACCATCCCGTATAGGAGTTACCAGACATACATCTGCTGAAACATACAATGCGGATAACTCTTCCATCGGATAGGAATTGTAGAAGTATGCAATTGGTATCCAGTCTTCTGTACCATACATCGCATTCACTCTACCTACAGAACGGTCCACTTCATCCTTTAGCATCTTATACTGTGGCACCTGATCTCTGGATGGAACGACAAGCATATAGTAGACAACCTCTTTCATATAAGCCGGATATTCCTTCAGCAGATTCTCAAAAGCGTGAATACGTTCCAATATACCCTTACTGTAATCCAGACGATCTACGGACAGAATAATTTTGCGGTGTCTGAAATTATCTCTGATTGTCTCGGCCCGTTCCCGGATACTATTTTCTCTGGCCAGTTTTTCAAACTTACTGTTATCTATACCCATAGGATAAGCTTCTACAAACACTGTCCTGCCGCCGTGTTGCAAACTGTTGTCCTTATTTTTAGTTCCCAGAATGTGCGAACAGGCATCAATAAAATACTGCGAATCATTAAACGTATGAAATCCGATCAGATCCGCTCCCAGTAAACCATTCAGCAGTTCATTTCGCCAGGGAATCAGACGGAAAAGTTCATGGGAAGGAAAAGGAATATGTTGAAAGTAAGCAATGGAAATCTCATTCTTAAAAGCTCTTATCTGACTTGGGAGCAACATCAGCTGATAATCATGAATCCAGACTTCATCATTCTCCTGAATATAGCTTTTGATAATATTTGAAAATTTAACATTTACATTCAGATAAGTTTGCCAATTCGCTTCATCATATACTGCATAACTCGGGCGATAATGACAAATTGGCCATAAAACCTCATTTGAAAAACCTTCATAAAAACCTTCCAGCTCCTCCTGATCAAGAAATACAGCTACAAGATTCAATGTCCGTAACTTTTCCCTGATCTCCTCTTCTTCTGTTTCATTTTCAGGAACGATACCCGGCCATCCTATCCAGATATTTCCACCAGTATTGTAGATAGACCCTAAACCCGTGGCCAATCCTCCTTCGCTGGGCATGAAATTAAGTCCTTGATCGGTACGTTCTATTTTTATAGGAAGTCTGTTAGAAACTATGATAGTTTTACTCATTTTATTTTTTATTTTTTTGAAGCTCAAATACGATTTTGAGCAGATACATAGGTGAGAAGTTTAGGCGTATGCCAGATATACATTAAACAACAAAACCTCATTTTTGTTTATAATAATTGATTTTTAATATCAAAAAGGCCTTTTTTCTATTGGATTGATTCATTAAAAGCTACTCTTGTTCAGTCTCTTGTTTTACTGAAAAAGAATTAAAAAATCAGTTTCCCCGACAAGTCTGAAAAATATTTATGAATAAAAATTTGGATTACTAAAATAAAGTCTATAATTTTGGTAGAGTATTCAGAATTGTTCGAAACAATACCAACCGAGTGGAGTCACCACGGTGGTAAAATAATACGGGTGTCCGCCAAAATAAACGTCAATCACGACTTATTTTAAGCCCAGGTTCTGAATACGATTTATGGTTAAACGTTTTTAATTTTAAATGGTATGTCAACACCGATTCAACTTTATCAGGATTTTTTGGAAATCTTTCAAAAGTACAGCGTACAGGAATTAATAGAAGTCAACAATCAGGATATACAGGCACATGGCCGGCCGGGTTCCAGCGGAGCTTTCCGTACGGCATTATTACACGCATTTTCGTTAAGGGGATTGGATCTTTCCAGAATAGTTTCTAAAGAAGATGGATTTACTTCTATCACTATTTCAGCACTCCGGTTGGAGGATAATGTCCTTATACCTATAAATTAAAGAGAAATCTGACTAAATGTGTAGTTAAGCGCCGGTAAAGCAAAAGATCTGCAATAGCTACACACAGGCTTTAATCATTATGCTATTTACCTTTGAAAAGTACAGAGTCACGCTACTTTGTACCGAAGGTGCGGGCATATAGCAAATGCTGTACAGCGTATTCAGCAATATTTTGTACAGTCACAGCAGATGTCCGCACCTATAGCAAAGACCAGATCCGGACTTAAATCGAACAGTTCTATCTCTCTTCCTTAATCCTGATGTGATAGTGCATAGAGAGCAAATGTACCTAGCCAATGACTGCCCATATAATCATCATTTGAGATATTAGGCAGCGAGAAAGCAAGATGCTCATGTCCTACCTTTTTGAGATGGTGCAACTCAGGCAAGGCCTTTGCAATACCATTAAGACAAGTGGCACGGCTGAAATTCAAACCATCCAGATGAACCAGCTTGCCGTCTGTGCGATCTTTTACGACAGCCGGCTTTAATGAAAAATCCGCTTCAAACAATTGTGGCATAAAAGTCTTTAACCAGGTTTTATACGCGTCCTGAGGCAATATTTTACTCATTACAAGCGCCTCTTCCAGACAGGGAGACAGAAAATCAGAGCCACTTGGCTCATAGGCCAGATCACAATTCTTGTCCTGAGTATATAAGCGTTTTGCATGCTCTGCCAGTATATTTTCAAATTCTTTATTGCCTACAGCTCTTGCATAGTCCAGTGAAAGTGAAAAACCAAATGCAGAATTATCATGCTGTCCCGAACGTATAGGATAGACTAATTTAGGCAGGTAAGTTTGATATCGGTCTACCAATATATCTACTAAGGGCTGCAGATTCTGCGCCCACTGCTTGGCATCCGTATCATTCCAGCTTAGCAGCTCTTCCTGCAATTTGAATAACCAGGCCCAGCCATATGTACGCTCAAAACCGAGGTTATTTTTATCCTGAAAAAAAGCCAGCTCTATCTGTACATTTTCAGGAGTGATATGTTGCTTCAGTAACTGACGAATATGACCATCTTTATCCAGATCAGGATGTGTTTTCAAAATTTTGATAACAGACCAATATCCGTGCACAGAAGAATGCCAGTCAAAGCAGCCATAGAAGACAGGTCTTAATTGCCTAGGTGTTTTGAGATCCTGCTCACTACCTATCACCTGTCCGAGTTTATTCGGATACTCTGTAGTCAGACAGTGGAGAGGAAGATTCAGAATGCGCTGTGCCTGCTGTGCATCCAGCTGAATGCTTTTCACAGAATCCTGAGCAGCATTATTCTTATTTTCAGTTGATTGGCAAGAAAATAGCCCAAACAAAACAGGAAGGATCAAAATAATTCGGTTCATCATTTCAAAATCATAGTTTGGCTAAATATAGTCAAATTAAGCTCATAATAACAAGACAGACTTTTAATTTGAGAAAAGGACTCTTACTTTTAGGGAAAGTAAAAAAACGAACGCTATGAAATATCGGAAAATTGGAAAAAGCGATCTTCAACTATCGACTATTACTTTTGGCGCCTGGGCTGCCGGAGGATGGATGTGGGGAAGTACAGATCGTAATGAGGCTATAAAAGCGATACAAGCTGGCTTGGAAGAAGGGATGACATCTATAGATACAGCACCTATCTATGGGCAGGGCACAAGTGAAGAAATCGTTGGTGAAGCTATTAAAGGATTGTCGCGCGACAAGATTCAAATTCTGACTAAGTTCGGAATGCGCTGGGATACAGATCAGGGTGATCTTGTAGGACCCAGTAAAAACAATCAGGGACAGGATATTACAATCTATAAATACGCAGGTAAGGACAGCGTGATATACGAATGTGAGCAGTCGCTAAAAAGACTGGGAACAGATTATATTGATCTTTACCAGATTCACTGGAATGACAAAACTACAGCAATTGAAGAAACTTTTGAAGCCGTAGCCAGACTTATAGAACAAGGTAAAATAAGATACGCAGGTGTCTGTAATTATGATAAAGGTCAGGTAGCAAGAGCTGCTTCTGTATGTCCAATTATTTCCGATCAGATTCCTTACTCTATGGTCAACAGAGGCATAGAAAAGGAAACCGTTCCCTACTGTATTGCTAACGATATCGGAATACTTGCTTATAGTCCTATGGAAAGAGGTCTCCTTACCGGAAAAATGAAACCCGGACAACAATTCGGAGCGGGAGACCATCGTGCTAATCTTCCGTTTTTTACAGATGACAGTATTGCCAGAACAAATACATTTCTGAAAACGATAGAACCTATTGCAGATAAATACGATGTGACCCTCGGACAACTGGTATTAGGCTGGACAGTGGCTCAGCCCGGTATCACTATTGCACTGGCAGGGGCACGCAATGCATCACAGACTATAAGCAATGCAAGAGCGGGTGATTTGGAAATCGAACAGCAAGATATTGATACAATTACTAAAGAACTTCATACTATGCTTCCATAGCCTTCGTACAGGAAGCAAAAAAATCCAGACGATATACTACATTCGTCTGGATTTTTTTATTTGATATCTGCCGGTTTTAAGAAGTTGGCGGTAATTTAACACGATAAATACGGTACGGAAAAGAAGTTTTATCTGTACCTCCGTTCCATTGCGGTAATCTGTTGACCTGAGCACAGGAGAAATACAGGTATCCGTCTGTACCTATACCTAAGGAATCCGGCCAGATCAACCGTGGATCCTGCACAAGCGTGATCAGTTTGCCGGCAGGTGTGAAATATTTGATACTGTAATCCAGAGAGGAAGTGATATAAATATTGCCGGCTACATCCGCTTCCATACCGTGGCATACAGCAGTCTCACCCATCTCCTCCACATAAGAACTGAGTTGCTGTTGAGAAAGCTTATCATCCGCCAGATATTTAGTTTCTATACGATATAAATGAAGACCATTAATAGGTCTGTAATAAAAGTATCTTAAATCTTTGGTAAGTGCTATTCCATTTACATTGGACCTGAACATATTTCCAGACTTGTCCTCCATTTTTTTACCCTCATAAGTTAGCAACATACCGGAATCTGCCAAAGTCGAAAAATGATGCTGCAAGACAACCCGGCTCTTCCCGCTTATAAGATCCAGAATCACAATGGCAGCTTGCCCCGGATCCGAAAGGTAGGCCAGTTTTTTATCCGTATCCACACGTACATCATTCAGACCGGATTTGCTCTTATCCAAATCATCAAAATTAAAGACATGGAGAACCGAATCGGTATGCAAATCGATTTGCAACAGTTTAAATTGTCCGTTTTTCTTCTCACCGGATCCGTCATTTCCGAATACCGAATTCTGAGGTGCAGGTTTAGAGTCCAGTACCCACAGATGATCGTTGCCATCTACATATATATCCTGTACATTGACAAATACTTCGTCCTCATTTCCTTCTTTGCGGTTCCATTCTACATTTGGATAAGCTGTCCGCTTTCCATTCTTTACTTCTGCCAATCCCATTTCATAAGGCTCCCGCTTAGGAAAAGAAACAAAAACACGATTATCAGATGATACCGATACACCGATCGGCTGAGATTGTCCGAAGGCTGCCACAACCTCTAAGCGGTCATCTTCCGGAAGTGTACCCTGGCCCCGAGCAGGCGTTAGTGAATTCATTGTAATAGCTAAAAATATAAACGTTAAACTTCTCATTATTAATCAAACAAAGCAGTTGCAGAAATTGTTTAATTTAAAAACCGACATTTAACAAACATCAGAATCTTTGGAATAGATTTTGCCAAAATCATATAAAACACTAATACTATAAAATTATGGGAATGATTGATTTAATTACAGGCGGCATTGGCACAAAAGTCATTACTGCACTGGCTGGAAAACTGGGTATCAGCGAGACCAAAGCTAAGTGGATGGTTGCGATTGCAGTACCCTTGATGATTGCAGCACTAAAATACAATTCCAGCAAAAAATCGGAACAAGCAGAAAGCCTGAACAATGCATTGGATAACAAACATACAGGAGATGCATTGGATCGTGTAGATCAGATTGTAGAAGATGGCCCCAGCGAGGATGATGACAAAATTATCAATCATATGTTTGGTAAAAACTCCGATCAGGTAAAAAATGAAATTGCTTCCAAGACCGGAATAAGTTCAGAAACAGTTGGTACAGTACTTTCAACTCTCGCTCCTATTGTGATGGCTTATGTAGGTAAAGAAAAAGCAGCCCAAAGTAATTCCGGCGGAATCGGAGACTTGCTGGGTGGATTGCTAAACGGGGGAGGAAATGATAATACATCGGCTGACACTCAACAACAGCAGTCATCAGGTGGTGGTCTTGCAGATCTGGTCAGCGGATTCTTTGATAAGAATAAAGACGGAAATTTTCTGGACGATATTGCCGGAATGTTTACAAAGAAATAAAGTAAAAATGCCCCGCTTAGCGGGGCATTTTCAGTAGTATCGAAAGGCATACTCTATAAGCCTTTCTCTGGAATGTTTTATAAGGATTCCCAGTTTGTAATAATACGTTCCAGATCTCCTATATCATAAAAAGTATAATCTGCATCTTTCGTTTCCCCTTCATCATCCCCCTTCCAGCCTTCGCCTTTCAGCCAAAGCGTCTGACAACCACAGGCCTTTGCAGGTACCATGTCTTTACTGTAAGAGTCTCCTATCACCAGACAATCTGCCGCTGGCAGTCCGATCACATCCACCCCTAAAGCATAAATTGCAGGGTCTGGCTTACGCACACCTACTACTGAGGATTCTATAATCTTGTCAAAACAATTGTAAATTCCAAAATCCCGTAATACAGATGTAAGATTACCATAAAAATTTGAAACCATCACCACAGGATACTTTTCATGCAGACGATTCAGGCTCTCCGTAACACGTAGCACATTATCTTTAGCCAGTTCATATCCATCATTTGCAATAAGATCTGCCAGTTGATTATCAAGTCTGATATCCTGAGAAGCCAGATACTCAAATTGTACATTTAATTTAGCCTGAAGTACCTGAAGAAAATTAAAATCTTCCGTGATAATAGGATGAGTGGCCATTTTACGCTCCGCATATACATAAGCCTGATCAAACTGTTCCCTTGAAATTCCGGCTTCATATTTCTGATAGGATGACCAAAGCACGGCAGCCCAGTGCTGCCCGTTAGAATCTAATGTCCCTCCGTAGTCAAATATTAACCCTTCTATTTTTTTCATGTATTTAGCATTGTTTTATGTACCGGATTTCTAATTAATATGAGTCTCCATATCAGTTCTTCCGGTTCATTTAATTTCCTGATTCATTTAACTGTGCTTCTCTCTTGGTTTTGCTCCTCTTGGCAAAGCTCATCATAAGAAGACCTATAGCAATCCAGACCAGCTCACGGATACGGGTTGCAATACCGATAAACACACCTACTGAAGCCTGATATCCTACACTGGCGACAGCCATAGCCATCCCCCCTTCCCGTGTGCCTAATTGCATAGGGAAAAAGAAAATCAGATTGGCAAACAGAGATGATCCGGAACTTACAATCAGACATTCGATATAAGTCATCGGAAGTCCCAATGCGTGGGCTATAAAATAAATTTCAGCACATCCAACTACACGGGCAAAAAACTCCCAGCATAAAGAGGTGTAGAAATTTCTCTTACGGTCTACATATAACGACCTCACCTGATTATCTACATCTGTCAAAAGTTCGTGATGCTCCTGCTCATACAGCGCTATTTTCTTTCCTACAAAAGGCAGTTTACTAAGAGACTTCATCAGACTCACTGTAATTCCCTTTTTGTATCCTTTTGAAAACCACCACACCCCCAGCACAGCCATCAGAATAATAGTCACACACGCGATTACGACAATTTTACTTGCAGGTACAAACCAGAGAATAAGGCCTACCGATGCTACCCAGAATACAAGATGAGAAAGGATATGCATCATCGTGTACAGCAAAATAGAGGATCCGGCTTTAGAACTCCCTACATAGGGCTTCAGTTCCATAATACGGTATGGCTCTCCTCCTAATGCCACAAAAGGTGTGATATAATTGATAGAAAAACCGGTAACAATCAATTGAAAGATTTTACCAAATGGCAGTCGTGTCTTAGGGTTATCCTTTTCCAGAAGAATATCTCTCAAAGCCATAGCATTCATCAGGTAGATGACCAGCCAGCTCAGCAGAACCGGTACAAACCACCACCCCGTCTTTTGTATATTTTCCCATATTACTTCCGGACCAAGGGAATAGACCATATAGCCCAAAGTACCAAGACCCAGAATAAAGAAAATAATTTTATAGATTTTACTCGCCATTCGAGTCTAACTTTTGAGTTTATTTACAAAGTATCCGCTAACCTTTTCCTGTCTGTTGATCATATAGATCAGAATAGGATTTAATACAAACATATCAAAGAAAAAGTATAACCACACCTCTCCTATGAAAAGCCATAAAAATAAAAAGATAACACGGGTATTGAATTGAACAATATTAGTATACTTCATTAGTGGTTTGTTCATGGTTCTGAACTCTGACACCAATGCTTGCGGTAAACTGTCAACATACTTCGCTTTGATTAAGCCCAAAAGTTGCTGAAGGTTGGGAGATAAACGCTCCTGCATACGGGTATACCCCAGGTAACCATTCAATACAAATTTGCTGAATGCTTGTTTACTCCAGCTCATCTGATCAAATTCTGCCTGCAGATCGCGACTGTTATCCAGTTCGCTACCTGCTTTTCCTTTGATAAAGTATAAGTGTACATTACGGTAATAGTCAGCCATTGCAGATTGGAAAACATGCGATACCCCGGCTAATACGCCCGGAACCCATACCCATGCAGACCATCCTTCATTCATCAGTCGCAGACATAGTGCAATATGAATGGAAGCAAACCAAAAATCACCCGCAAATCCATCTAAAATACGTCCAAAACGACTTTTATTGTCTGTCATCCTGGCCAACTGGCCATCTGCCGAATCCAGTGAATTGGCAAAAACCAGTAATAACATCCCAATCACATTAATCCAAAGTGATGGATAATAAAATAAAATACCGGCTCCTACACCAAAGAAAATACTGATAATAGTAACCGCATTAGGAGTGATTCCGATCTTGGCACAGACCTGTGCTATTCTGAATCCGATCGGTCTGTAAAACCAAATGTCAATTCGTTCTTCTGTATCATTGGATTTGAGAGATTGTTCAAATGCCGTTTCTTGTTCTTCGGGAGTATTAGGATTGTTGTATACCGATGTCTCTCTTTGCATGTTGTTGAGTTGTAAAGACGTTAACGAGTAGACTACAGATAGCATCTGCAGCCTCAGCCCTGCATGGGGCAAAACTTGGCCAGTCATTGAGGTCAATAATGTGAAAATTGCCATCCGGTCCGATGATAATATCCCCACCATAGACATGAACACCCAGAATCGTAGCCGCACGGTCAGCGATTAGTTTTAATTTTTCTTCATCAAAAGGGTAATGAACCGTCTCCCCATTGATCTGCTCATATACAGCATACTTGTGGTGATTATGTTCATACGGATAGAAATAGTGAAAGAATCCGGTGTCTTTTACAGCATAGAATTTCAGAAGATCGCCTACCAGATGCTCAGAGATCACTGCTTCTTTAATCCCTCTCAGTGCGTATTCATTGAGAATGTATTTTGCCTCTTCAGCAGAGGACGCAAATGTCACGTCTTCCTTATGAATAGCATGAAAATCTCCTCTTTTTATCCAGACACCTTTCCCCTTTAAAGAGTTAAAAACTTCTGTAATATCAGAAGTTGTAGAGACCACATGGCTCGCCGGATAAGGAATCCCTCCTTCCAGCAATACATTGGTCATATTTTTGCGAAAACAGTTTTCTATTCCCCATCCGGAATTGATAACTGTCTTTCCTTCTTTTTCTAATTTTTGCAACCTTTTTACCAAGGTTTTGGTACGAGCCATTGTGACAATAAAATCCTGCGATACAGATTCTTTTTCCATGAATTCATCTTCATTACAAATCTCTATATCGGCACCTGTTAAAGTCAGCTTTTCACATACTTCATTAAATATGGCAGCATCATTACCAATATGATTTGGCGAGAAACGGCTCTTTCTCGTCACTCCCAAAATCTTAATCTTTTCAGCCATTTTTCGCACTAACTAAATGTGTTTTTTCTAAAAGGAATGCTTCAGCCATTTCCTTGTCTTTGAGATGATCGACATCTACGACCTTCCCAAAAATATGCCCTTTCACATTTAAATGATTAAGCAATAAATCTCTTTGATAATTACGCATCCGTGTATTCCCTTCCTCGACAGAGCGTTTCACTAACTCAATAGCATTCTTTCTCAACCCGTAAATACCACCGGATACATATTGAATATCTTCCGTATGCTGATCTTGAAAGCTCAGGATATTCTGATGCTGATCAGTTTTTACATATAACGGACTTTCATCATCTATAAAAGGAGTGATTCCCATATAAGCATCTGCATGTACTGCTGCACGGAATCCATGCAAATAAGATGCAAAGTCTTCTTCTTTAAAAATAGTATCAGTAGTCGTCAGGCAGCAGGCTTCCCAATCCGGATTTGCCTCAATAAGCGCATGAAAACTATGAAGAGAGCTGGGTGTATCTTTTATAATCAGGCTAATGGGCACATCAAAGTTTTCTTCCGTAAGGTAAGCTTTAAGCTCAGGAGAATGATTATTGATAATAATGTGAACGACCGGAGCACCCTGATCAGCAAAAATACGGATTAATCTTGCGATCATAGGAACACCGTTAAGTGTCAATAATGGTTTTGGAAGATCGACCCCCTCCTCTTTAAGACGGGATCCTTCTCCGGCAGCTATAATAGCAAAGTGTATCATCTTCATTATTAAAAATTACCATCACCGGAAAAGTAATGGTAAGAAAGGGAGACAAATCGCCTCCCTTTGAAAAATTATATTGTCAAAATCATTATTGGATGCTGTCTACCAACTCCTGGTAGTAATCCAATCCCAAATGAGTAATCAAATCTTCACCCATCATATGACGCAATGTATTCTGCAATTTCATAAGTTGTTTGAAGATATCATGTTCCGGAGGTAATCCAGGTGCTGTCTGAGGTGATTTCAGGTAGAATGACAACCATTCCTGAATACCGGACATACCCGCACGCTGAGCAAGATCAATAAATAAAGCAAGATCTAATGCAACTGGTGCTGCAAGAATCGAGTCTCTACACAGGAAGTTAATTTTGATCTGCATCTTGTACCCCATCCATCCGAAGATATCGATATTATCCCATGACTCTTTGTTGTCACCATGTGGAGGATAGTAATTGATTCTTACTTTATGGTAAAGATCACCATATAATTCAGGGTTTTTCTTAGCATCAAGAATCTCTTCCAACACCGATAATTTAGAAACTTCTTTTGTTTTAAAGTTTTCAGGATCATCCAGTACCAGACCGTCACGGTTACCTAGGATATTTGTTGAGAACCAACCTTCTACACCTAATGCTCTAGCCTGCAAACCAGGGGCAACGATTGTTTTCATCAACGTTTGTCCTGTTTTAAAATCTTTACCGGCAATAGCAACACCGTTTGTCTGCGCCAGCTCTTCAATAGCTGGTACATCACAAGTCAGGTTTGGTGCACCATTTACATAAGGTACTCCTTCCATCAATGCTGCATAACAATAAATCATACTTGGCGGGATGCGCTTGTCGTCATTATCCAATGCTTCTTCCAGTTTTGCAACAGTAGAAAATGCATCATTAGTTTCGATATATCTTTCTGTAGAACCACACCATACGATCACAACGCGGTCAAGGCCATTCTGCTCTTTGAAATCACGGATATCCTTACGTGCAGCATCAGCCAGTTCACGACGGGTAGTTTCAGTTTTAATATGTGTCCCATCCAGGTTTTTGACAAAGTTTTTGTCAAAAACAGCTTTCATAGGTTTAATATTCTCCAAGACCTCTTTTACCTGATCCAACTGACCTTGCTCCAATACTTTTGCTTTAGAAGCAGCAACATACACATTGTCTTCGTAAACATCCCAACCACCAAAAACGATATCTTCCAATTTTGCCAATGGAACGAAATCTTTGATTAATGGATTTCTGTCTTCTGTACGTTTGCCCAGACGAATACGGCTCAATTGAGAAACTGAACCAATAGGCAACGATAATCCTTTGTTAATAGCGGCTACACCGGCAATCAAAGTAGTAGCAACAGCCCCCAGGCCCGGAATTAAAATCCCCAACTTACCGTTGGCCTCTTTAACCTGATTTTCCATATTATTTAATAATCTATTGTTTTGTTTGTAATATTGATAACATTGTAACTAAACTTTAGGCAAGTTAAGCATTTTAGGTAATATTTTATTTATACAAATATAATATTTGACAGTTTTACCAAAAAAATAAAAAAGTCAATTTTTTGATTATTCCCTTCCTTCAAAAATCACATTTAATAATTCATTGATAACAAAAGAAATATCCCTTATTACAGGTCGTTATTATACACTATTCTCGACAAAACTAATAGTCTTTTATATTGCCAAAATCTGACAATTCCAAATACCTATAAAAGGAGCACTATTGAAACATTCCGGTACAAATAAGAATGTTGATCCCTATTGCAGCTATTCTCACAGACCAGACAGCGAATTTGCTTTGAAAAAAAAGAAAGATTTGATACCTTTGGCGCATATAACACCTATTAAGTATAAGCCTTTCAGTATGTAATGAAAGGTTTTTTTGTACGAAATGTTATTAATATAGTTAAATGGTAGAGTTAGTCAATATTTCAAAAACATTTAAGAGTAAAGGCATTTCTACAAATGCACTGGCAGATGTTTCGATAAAGATCAGCGAAGGAGAGATTTATGGAGTTATTGGAAGCTCCGGAGCAGGAAAAAGTACACTTATACGCTGTGTCAATCTACTGGAGCGCCCGGATAATGGTGCAATAGTGATTAATGGTCAAAACATTATGACTCTTCCACAACAGCAACTTACCGTCAAAAGAAGAGAAATAGGTATGATCTTCCAACATTTTAATTTATTCTCTTCCCGTACCGTATTTGAAAATATAGCTTTTCCACTCGAATTGACAGGTAAGCCCAAAATATGGATCAAGGAACGGGTAAACGAATTATTACAACTTGTTGGTCTGGAATCCAAAGCAAACGATTACCCTGCAAATCTGTCCGGAGGACAAAAACAACGTGTAGCCATCGCGCGTGCACTGGCCAATAACCCTTCTATTCTGTTGTGTGATGAGGCCACAAGTGCACTTGATCCGCATACGACTAAGTCTATCCTGCAATTATTAAGATCCATCAATAAAAAATTGAATCTGACAATATTGCTGATCACACACGAAATGGAAGTCATAAAGACAATTTGTGATCGTGTGGCGGTCTTAGATCATGGCAGACTCATCGAACAGGGAACCGTAGAACAGATATTCACCACTCCCAAAGAAGAGGTTACAAAACAATTCATCGCTTCATCTTTTAACGCCGAACTTCCGCAAGCAATTCAGCATAAATTGAAAGAGACAGGAAACCCGGTTGTTAAATTATTTATTACAGGTAACGAACAACAGTCTCTGCTGATTTCCGATCTGCAACGATTGTATCATACGGATGCCAAACTGATAAGTGCACAAATCGAATACATTGGTCAATCCAATTTTGGGTTGATGTTTCTGGAACTTGGCGGAGAATCTCAGGCTATACAAGAAAGCCTGACCTATCTGAAAACTAATTATTCATCTTTTGAAATTATAGGATATGTCTGATACCATAGTTAAGCTATTATTAGAGGGGACCTGGCAAACTCTGGTCATGACATTTGCCTCCGGTTTCTTTGGTTTTTTATTAGGACTTCCTACGGGAATTCTTCTCTTTGTCACACGCAAAGGACAGATAATGGAAAATAGAGTTATACACCAGGTAACTTCTGTAATAGTCAATATTTTCAGATCCATTCCTTTTATTATTCTGATCGTCTGGATGATTCCCTTTACCAGAGAATTGGTAGGTACATCTATTGGTGTATCAGCAGCATTAGTTCCGCTGAGCATTGGGGCAGCTCCTTTTGTTGCCCGTCTTGTAGAAAACAGTCTGTTGGAAATTCCTGCCGGACTTATTGAAGCTGCCAGAGCAATGGGAGCGACTCATAAACAAATAATACTAAAAGTATTGTTGCCGGAAAGCCTACCCTCCATGGTCAATAATGCAACCATAACGCTGATCACTTTAGTAGGATATTCAGCCATGGGCGGAGCAGTAGGCGCTGGAGGATTAGGGCAAATAGGTTATCAGTATGGCTATATAGGATATGATGCTTTTATTATGAATGCAGTATTGATCCTCCTGATACTGATCGTATTTATACTGCAGTTTACCGGAGATTTTATTGCAAAGAAAACAAATCACAGATAATACAAATATTAAGATATGAACATACGCACAAAACACATATGTATTCTTGTTGCAGCAGTACTGACACTCAGTGCGTGTAACGGCAATAAAAAAGACAGTCAGACATTGAAAATCGGCATTGTGGCTGGTCCCGAGAAGGAAATCGCAGAGACAGCTGCAAAGGTCGCCAAAGAAAAGTACAATCTGGATGTGGAGCTGGTGACGTTCAACGACTATGTTGTGCCAAACGAGGCCCTGAATCAGGGAGATTTAGATGCAAATGCTTTTCAGCATCAGCCCTATCTGGACGAACAGTCTAAGCAGCGGGGATATAAGCTTGTTCCGGTAGCCAAGACATTTGTATATCCTATCGTAGCCTATTCCAAAAAGATCAAAAATATAAGTGAACTGCTTCCGGGACAGACTATCGTTATTCCTAACGATCCGACCAATGGAGGCAGATCTTTACTGCTTCTCCAAAAGCAAGGTCTTATCAAATTAAAAGAGAATACAGGTATTCTGCCTAAGGTCACAGATATTCTTGAAAATCCGAAACAAATCAAATTCCTGGAGCTTGAAGCACCTCAGTTACCAAGAGTATTGGATGATAAAGAAGTCTATGTCGCTATTATCAACAACACATTTGCATCTCAGGCCGGACTTGATCCGGAAAAAGACGGATTATTTGCTGAAGATAAGGAGTCTCCTTATGTCAACCTGATCGTAACCCGTACAGATAATAAAGATGATGAACGTATAAAGAAATTTGTACAGGCTTATCAGTCTCCGGAAGTGGAAGAAGTTGCCCGTAAAATATTTAAAGGAAATGCGGTAAAAGGCTGGTAAGAATAAGCCTGCTATATATTAAAAAATAACAAATTAACGCTGCTGCAATTGTGAAAATATTAACAATTGCAGCATTTTTTTTATATATTAGCAACTATATTTAATAAACTTCCTAATACCTTATGTCTAAAGTATATAATACATTTATTGATTACATCGAAAAACGCAACCCTAACGAACCCGAATTCTTACAAGCTGTGACGGAGGTTGCGGAAGATCTGATCCCTTATATTGAACAACATCAACCTCAACTGTTAAAGATGAAAGTTCTGGAACGCTTAGCTGAACCTGAGCGTGTGATCTCTTTCCGTGTAACCTGGTTAAACGATAAAAACGAAATTGAGGTGAACCGGGGTTACCGTGTACAAATGAACAGTGCGATAGGTCCTTACAAAGGAGGATTACGGTTTGCACCAAATGTCAATCTGAGTATACTTAAGTTTCTGGCTTTCGAACAGGTCTTTAAAAACAGTCTGACCAGTCTTCCTATAGGAGGTGGTAAAGGAGGTTCTGATTTCAACCCGAAAGGTAAATCGGACACGGAGATTATGAAATTCTGTCAAAGCTTTATTTCAGAACTTTACCGTCATATCGGAGCGGAAACTGATGTTCCTGCCGGAGATATAGGTGTAGGAGAACGCGAAATCGGCTATATGTTCGGACAGTACAAGCGTCTTCAAAACAACTTTACAGGGGTACTTACAGGTAAAGGCGCCAACTGGGGTGGCTCTTATATCAGACCGGAAGCTACAGGATATGGATTGCTATATTTTGTATCCTGCATCTATGATTATCGCAGTGAAGAACTGAAAGATAAGATTGTAGCCATTTCAGGAGCAGGAAATGTAGCGTTCTATGCTGCAGAAAAAGCAATACAGCTCGGAGCTAAAGTAATTACATTATCCAATAGTCAGGGCGTATTGTATGACGAACAGGGAATTACTGCAGAGAAACTGGCATTCGTTGCCACTATAGGTCGTGATCTGGATAAATATATTTCAAAATATCCGGATGCAAAATATTATGAAGGTAAAAAACCATGGGAATTCAAGTGTGACATTGCATTACCTTGTGCTACCCAAAATGAACTGGATGGAGAAGATGCTCAAAAACTAATAGCTAACGGTTGTACCTGTGTAGCTGAAGGAGCAAATATGCCTTCCACCGCTGAAGCCATCAAACTCTTTCACAAAGCACGGCTTATCTTTGCTCCGGGTAAGGCAGCCAACGCCGGAGGTGTAGCTGTATCGGGATTAGAGATGTCTCAAAACTCGATCAGAGAGCAATGGACTAAAGAGAAAGTAGACAAAAAATTGCATGGTATTATGGAAAATATCCATAGAACCTGCGTGAAATACGGTCATGAGGACAACTATATTAATTACCTGAAAGGTGCTAATATAGGCGGGTTTCTAAAAGTAGCTAAAGCAATGATTGCACAGGGGGTCGTATAATATAACCTCTGTGCGGAAAATATATAAACGTAAGCAGTTGGCGGGGACGCCAACTGACGCGTTTAAGAGTTAACAAGAATACCTTCTGACGACTCATTCAAGAATTAAAAGATACAGCACTCCCCCCATTGCGTTTTCCTCACCGGCAATATCTACTACACTTTATCGTTCTTAGCAAGAAGATCCACTGATAACACATTCAGAATAACAGCTATGTAATTATTCCTCGCGTTTGCTGCGTGTCCTCACCAGCAATATCTACTACACTTTATCCGTCTCTAAGTAAGAATATCAACTAATGACGCATTCAGGATAACAGATAGGTAATGAGCCATGGCGTTTGCTGCTGTCCTCACCAGCAATATTTACTACACTTTATCCGTCTTCCTATATATTAATTATACTTTTTTACGGAGATCTATCCAATAATTGAGAGAATCGGGATTTTTCACCACATCTATACTAACAGCCCGGTCTATGGGTACGCCCATCATTAGTTTCTTAACAGGAATCTCCAGCTTCTTTCCACTCATTGTATAAGGGATATCCGGTACTGCCAGGATTTCATCAGGTACGTGTCTTGGACTATAAGTACTTCGTAGTTGTTTTTTGATTTCCGTCCGAAGTTCATCCGTAAGTTCCACTCCCGCTTTCATCTTGATATACAATGGCATAACAGAATCCCCGTTATCCAGGTCAATACAGATCACAAGACTGTCTTCCACATCTTCAAACGTATTCAGGACATTATATACCTCTGCTGTACCTATACGCACTCCTCCCCTGTTTAAAGTGGCATCAGATCTGCCATACATAATGATACCGTTATTATTCCGGGTTATTTTGATCCAGTCTCCATGACACCAGACGCCGGGATATTTGTCAAAATAACTTTCCAGATATTTAGCATTATCCTTATCCTTCCAAAAGTAAAGCGGCATAGAAGGCATAGGTACTTCGATCACCAGTTCTCCCACTTCATCGTATACCGCCACACCATCTTCATTATAGGCTTCTATTTTTGAACCCAACGTACGGCACTGGATTTCACCGGCAAAGACGGGCAATAATGTACTACCGGAAAGAAAAGCACTGCAGACATCCGTACCGCCACTTAAAGAAACAATTTGTACATCCTTCAGCTGGCCTTGCAACCATTGAAAAGTATCCGGAGGCAAAGGAGAACCTGTGGAACCGATGGTTTTGAGTTTAATATTAAGTTCTGATAATGACAGATCCTGACAGGATGTAAAGTAGGCTGCCCCGGCACCAAGATGATCTACATGATGATCAGCAACAAAATTCCAGATAGATTTCCGCTCCGGAAAGATAGGAGAACCATCATAGATACACAAAGTAGCTCCAACCAGAAGAGATGAAACAGCATAATTCCACATCATCCAACCTGTAGTCGTATACCACATAAAGCGATCTCCCTCCTGTACATTTTGGTGTAAAGCCAGCGCTTTATAATGTTCAATCAAATTACCGCCCGAACTATGTGTGATTGCCTTAGGTTTTCCGGTTGTACCTGAAGAATACAGTATCCATATAGGATGATCAAATGAAACTGCCTGAAATGTGAGAGGCTGTGCATGATCAGCTTCCTGCATTATTAAATCCCAATCTGCCCCATTTACCATGACAAGATCGGTAATAGAAGAAATCTGGTCTTTAATGGTTACCGCAGTTTCCTGCTTATCATATTTCTTTCCGTTATAATTATATCCTGAATCTGCAAAAAGAATCCTGGGTTCAATCAAAGTAAAGCGTTCGACAATACTTGCACTTCCGAAATCAGTTGAACAACAGGACCATATAGCTCCAATAGCATTCACCGCCAAGAATATAGCAATGGTTTCTGTTGTATTATTGAGTATACCCGCTACCCGATCTCCTTCTTTAATACCCTTTCTGATCAAAAACTGTTGTATAGCACGTACCTGATCTTTCAACTGAGACCAGGATACTTCTTTAACAGGCGTCTGTTCAGCCTGATAGAGAATAGCCGGACGTTTATCTGTCTCATTGCGAAAGACATGTTCAGCATAATTGAGTGTCGCACCCCGAAACCATTCTGTACCGATAAATCCCTGTCTGGAGTATGTAACAACAGCATCAAACGGAGAATGGGATTTAAGATCGAAATACTGAAATACAGAATGCCAAAAATCTTCAGGTTCAGAAACAGACCATTTCCACAACGTTTCATAATCTCTAAAAGAAAGCTGATAACGCTCTTCAACAAAGGTTTTAAAATCGAATAATGCAGAATTTTTCTGATAATCAGCAGAAGGTGTCCAGATCAGCTCACTCATAAATATATTACACTTGGTTATGTCTCAAATGTAATGAAAAGTAACGCCAGTACAAAGTTTTTACCTATACGACATCAATTACAGTTCCATCTTCGGTCGGATGACCGGTACATAATAAAATACGTCCGTTAGCGACTTCCCTGTCTGTCAATACTTCGTTATAATCCATTCGCACATTTCCGGATGAACATTGTGAAATACAGGTACTGCACATACCGGATTTACAGGAATAAGGCAGTTTGATTTTATTCTCTAACCCTACATCAAGAATTGTTTTGTTATAAGGTACAGACAGTTGGTGACGTTGGCCGAGAAAGTTAAGCGTAATGGAATAAGTTGTTTTATCTACTTCCTTTTCTGTTTCATCATCGTCATCTTCTTCATTTTCCGGCAACAGAAATGTCTCTCTTTTGATTTGACTGTCTGCATAGCCCATACCCAATAAAGTAAAACGGCAAAGATCCATATAAATAACAGGTCCGCAAGTATAGAAAAGGGTATCCGTTTTGAGTTCTTCTACATATTGTTTCAGAATATCATAGATAAAATCTCTGTTGAGACGGGCTTTCATGAGGTTTTTGCTGTTTGAAAAAATCCATATGATATGAAAACGGTCCGGATAGTTTTTCTGCCAACTGTCAAGTTCTTCCAGAAAAGGTGTCTGTTCCGGAGAACTATTGCTGTATACTAATACGATTTTGGATTTCCGTTCTCTTATTAAAGCTGTCTTCAGAATGGAAAATAATGGAGTAATGCCAATACCTGCAGCAAACAAAAATACAGTCCTTCTCGTATCAGGTACGGGTTCATATATAAATAAACCCTGGGGATCCAGCACTTCAATCTCTTCTCCGACTGTAATTTTATGATGTAAAAAACGGGAAATCTCACCGTTATCTACTCTTTTCACAGCAATACTTAAAGGTTCGTCTACATCTGGTGAACTTTTAAAGGAATAAGAGCGACGGACTTCGCGGTCTCCGAAAGTGAAAATCAGGGTTAGAAACTGCCCGGCTTTATACACAGGATAAGGCCCCGATACCGGTTCAAAATCTATAGAAATGTTATTATTCGCCTCTGGAGTTAATGCGGAAATCCGAAGTTTATGCATGTTTCAAAGATAAGATGCTTTTGAAATCCAAGCAAGTAATAAATAGGATTATAGATTCAAAAAGTCTGTTTTGGTATAAATTCATTTAGATTCTATACCCTCTCACGTTGTATTACAGATTTAACCGAAATAGCTGTTTTCGGATTCGATTATAAAAAGAATCCCCTTTCATTTTGCAATGAAAGGGGATTCTTTATACTTGTTATTCTTTTCAGTCTTTTACAACTTACGTTTAACTTCGACTTGTTCGAAGGCTTCCACGATATCTCCGACATGAATATCATTGTATCCCTGAATATTAAGACCACATTCGTAACCTTGAGATACTTCTTTCACATCGTCTTTGAAACGTTTCAGTGAGGCAAGCTTTCCGGTGAATACAACCACACCGTCACGTACGATACGGATATCACTGTTTCGGTTGATCTTACCGTCTAATACCATACATCCGGCAATAGTACCCACTTTCGAAATTTTGAAAGTCTCTCTGATCTCGACATTCGCCACGATCTTCTCTTCCAGTTTCGGAGCTAGCATACCCTCCATCGCAGATTTAAGTTCTTCAATAGCATCGTAGATGATAGAGTAAAGGCGGATGTCAATCTGCTCCTGCTCTGCAATCTTACGTGCATTCTGAGAAGGTCTTACCTGGAAACCGATGATGATCGCATCTGATGCAGAAGCCAGCAATACGTCTGATTCGGAAATCTGACCTACTGATTTGTGGATTACATTTACCTGAATCTCATCTGTAGATAAGTTCAATAATGAATCTGATAATGCTTCGATAGAACCATCCACGTCACCTTTCACAATTACATTCAGCTCTTTGAAGTTTCCGATAGCCAAACGGCGACCGATCTCTGCTAACGTAATATGTTTCTGAGCACGCATACCTTGCTCACGCTGTAACTGCAGACGTTTGTTAGCCACCTGACGTGCTTCTGACTCACTTTCCAATACATAGAATTTGTCACCCGCTGTAGGCGCTCCTGCCATACCTAATATCTGTACCGGCGTAGAAGGACCAACCTCTTTCACGCGCTCTCCGCGTTCATTGGTCAATGCTTTTACTTTACCACTATGTGATCCGGCCAGGATTGGATCTCCGACACGAAGTGTACCTCCCTGTATCAATACTGTAGTAACAATACCACGTCCTTTATCCAGAGCAGCTTCAATAACAGATCCTACAGCACGTTTTTTAGGATCGGCTTTAAGATCCAGCATTTCTGCTTCCAGCAATACTTTTTCCAGTAATAAATCTACATTGAGACCTGTCTTACCTGAAATTTCCTGACATTGGTATTTTCCTCCCCAATCTTCAACAAGGATATTCATTGCTGATAATTGTTCACGGATACGATCAGAGTTTGCTCCCGGCTTATCTACCTTGGTGAAGGCAAATACAATCGGTACTCCTGCAGCCTGTGCATGGTTGATAGCCTCTTTGGTCTGCGGCATCACACTATCGTCTGCTGCAATTACGATGATCGCAATATCTGTGATTTTAGCACCACGGGCACGCATTGCTGTAAAGGCTTCGTGACCCGGTGTATCTAAGAATGTTATTTTTCTTCCGTCTTCCAGTTTTACGGCATATGCACCGATGTGCTGCGTAATACCTCCGGCCTCACCACCTGTTACGTTCGCTTTACGAATGTAATCCAGAAGGGATGTTTTACCGTGATCGACGTGACCCATTACCGTTACGATAGGAGCACGCATAATCAGATTATCCGGATTATCGACTTCCTCTAATTCTGCAACTTCCTCATCTTCCGGTTTGATAAATTCAATCTGGTATCCAAATTCATCTGCTACAATTGCTAATGTCTCTGCATCCAGACGTTGGTTGATAGACACGAACAATCCCAGACTCATACACGTAGCGATAATTTGCGTTACGGATACGTTCATCAGGTTTGCCAACTCATTTGCAGTAACAAACTCTGTTACTTTCAATACATTGGCCATCATTTCCTGTTCCAATGCAGCTTCTTCAGCATGGTGAGCGACTTCGTCACGTTTCTGACGACGTAATTTCGCACGTTGAGCAAACTTACCAGACTTACCTGCACCACTCAAACGAGCCAGTGTAGCTTTGATTTGATCCTGGATTTCTTTTTCCGATGGTTCTTCCTTGTTTTCTACAGGTTTATTTCTACCCTTGAAATCAGGTCTGTTACCACCCGGACCTCTGTTACCCTGATAATTTCCGGGACCTCTGTTGCCCTGGTTGTTACCCGGACCTCTGTTCCCCTGATTATTACCGGGACGGTTTTGGTTATTACCTGGTCCTCTGTTACCTTGGTTGTTGCCACCCTGACCGCCTTGTTGGTTTCCACCTTGCTGGTTTCCGCCTCTATTCTGATCCTGGTTGTTTCCACCGGTATTCGGACCGTTATTAGTACGCTTACGCTTACGTTTCTGATCGTTCGCATTACCTGTTGCATTGGAAGAAGATGCTACCGGTCTGTCACGGTGTGACGGTCTTGCCGTAGGCAATTCGATCTTACCGATAACTTTCGGTCCGCTTAAGCTTTCAGCACGCGCACGGATGACATCATCCTGAGGTGCTGCCGGTTTAGCGGGCTCTGCAGGTTTAACCTCTTCTTTTTTGACAGCCTGAACTTCCGGTTTCACTTCTTCCACCTTTGGTTTAGCAGGTTCCACTGGCTTCTGCGCCTGGGGAACAACAGTTTCTTTTGGAGCTTCTACTTTTTCAGCAACAACAGGCTGAACAGGCTCTACGGGTTTTTCCACGATCTTTGGAGTTTCCACTTTTACCTCTACCTTCACAGGTTCTTCTATTTTAGGAGCAACTTCGCTCTTTTCTTCTTTTTTAGGCTTTCCTTTGCCTATGCTGTCCAGATCAATCTTCCCGACGATCTTCATACCTGAAAGATGAGGATGATCCTCAGCAGGTTTCTTCTCTTCTGGCACATCAGCCTTTACCGGAGTTGGTTCTGCTGGAGCATTCTTTATCAGGATCTCCTTTACCTCTGCTGTATCTTCATTCTCCGAGACAGATTCTTTAGGCGCAGCATTGCTACTTCCAGCAGGCGACTCATCACGACGAATTTTACCAATTACGATTTGCTTTGCCTCGTCCTTAACAATTTTGTCTCCCTGAAATTCGCTCAAAAGAACATTGTACATCTCGCCCGATAATTTAGTATTAGGTTTAGATTCAACATCAAATCCCTTTTTTACTAAATAATCCACAGCGGTAGCTATACCAATATTTAGTTCTTTTGCTGCTTTTAGTAAGTTTATGCTTTTACCTTCTGTCATTTATTGTGTCCTGTAATTATAAAGTATATACAAAAATATGTTTTTTTTACATGTTACTAACAATTTATTCGAAATTGCTGAGATAATAAATTGTTAAACCGGGTTCTATTCAAACTCGGACTGTAAAACGCGAACAATTTCCTGAATGGTATCTTCTTCAAGATCTGTACGTCTTACCAACTCTTCTTCCGTCAGTGAAAGAACAGATTTAGCGGTATCCAGACCTACACGTTTCAATTCGTCAATAACCCATCCTTCGATTTCGTCGCTGAATTCTTCGATGTCCACATCCTCATCAAATTCGTCATTCTCACGATACACATCGATTTCGTAACCTGTCAGTTTACCTGCCAGTTTAATATTGTGTCCTCCACGGCCAATCGCCAGAGATACCTGATCTGATTTCAGATACACAGCTGCCGTCTTGTTGTCTTCATCAATTTTGATAGAGCTGATACGCGCCGGGCTAAGTGCACGGGTGATATATAAGGAATGGTTTGTTGTAAAGTTGATAACATCAATGTTTTCATTTCTCAACTCACGAACAATACCGTGGATACGCGATCCTTTCATACCAACACACGCTCCTACCGGATCGATACGGTCATCATAAGATTCTACGGCCACCTTAGCACGCTCTCCCGGTTCACGAACAATCTTCTTGATGGTAATCAATCCGTCAAAGATCTCCGGTACTTCCAGTTCAAACAAACGCTGTAAAAATGCAGGTGCTGTACGAGAGATAATAATCTTAGGATTGTTGTTCATCATATCTACCTTATGTACTACCGCACGGATGCTATCTCCTTTTTTGAAATAATCCGCAGGAATCTGTTCAGTCTTAGGCAGAATCAATTCATTACCGTCATCATCAAGGACCAGAATTTCTTTTTTCCAGATCTGATACACCTCACCGATCACTAACTCTCCTTCACGATCTTTATATTTTTTGAAAACTTCGTCTTTCTCAAGTTCCAGAATTTTAGAAACCAATGTCTGACGTGCAGCCAGAATAGCTCTGCGTCCGAAGCTTTCCAATGTGATCTGCTCAATATAATCATCACCTACTTCAAGATCTGCATCATGCTTAACTGCCTCTGCCAACTCGATCTCCAGATCATCATCTTCTGAAAATTCATCTTCCACGACTACACGTGTTCTCCAGATCTCTAAGTCACCATTATCAGGGTTGACAATTACGTCCACATTTTCATCTGTACCAAACCGTTTGCGGATCATGCTACGGAATACTTCTTCCAACACAGAGATTACCGTAGGACGGTCAATGTTTTTAAACTCTTTAAACTCCTGAAAAGAGTCAATCAAATTGATATTGCTGCTCATTTTTACTTAAATGAAATTAACACCTTAGTTTCCTTTATTTGTTCAAATGGAATCACCGACTCAACCGGAACGGCTTTCTTCCCTTTTTCTTTTTTACTTTCCTCGATTGTAATGTCGTTTTCTGTCACATTCAGAAGCTTTCCTTCTCTCTTCTCTCCCTCGTGATTCTTGACCCGGACATTACGTCCTATATTCTTCTCATACTGACGATTCAGTACCAGAGGACTGTCAATACCCGGAGAAGAAACTTCAAGACGGTAAGCAGTTTCTATTACATTCTCTTCTTCCAGATGAAAACCAACATGACGGCTTATCTTTACACAATCATCAATCGCAATTCCGGAGTCCCCGTCAACAAGAATTTCAAGTACGCCATTGCCCTGCATTTTTATACTGACAATAAACAAATCCTCACGGTCTCCTATTTTTTCCAGAACTAACTCTTCAACCCGCTGTTCTACCTTTGTCTTCATCTATTACTGTTATTTTAAATCAATAAAGAATTAAAAAAGGGGGCATATGATGCCCCCTTCCTTTCAGATAGTACAAAAGTACAAAATATTTTTAAAAATCCAAAACATCTTTTTTATGCCTTATTATTATCGACTACTGCACTGATGGTTTTTTGCATTTGTGCCATCATCGAGGTCAGTGTTTCCATAGTAGGTTCGGGACTTGGCTCCGGCAGCTCAGTACTTATAAACGCCTTTGCTTTCCAGACTTCCAGAATATCATCTGAACCAACCCAGTATGCTTCATATGTCTTGTTATCGGATACCAGCTTCAATCCTTTTTCTTCTTTATATTTAAAGGCAATACGCTTATACACGACACCTTCTTCTTTTGAGACAATTATATAAGTCTGTCCGGGCTTGATGTCATGCCAGTTTTCTACATACTCTCCTATTATTACAGAGCCCGATGGCAAGGGCAACATAGAATCTCCCTTTATTTCAAAAGCACGGTATGTTCCCTGATTAAACATTGGAAGTGAAAATTTAGGCAATTCGGCTACATATTCCGGATCACCATATCCATTCAGATATCCTGCACTCGCCTTGACAGGTACCAATTCAATATTTTCACGATCCTTTTGATCTACCGTTACACTAAGAACACGCAGATTGGATGCGTTACTCCGTGGAGTAGGCTTCCACTTATCATCTATAATATCATTTGCCAGTTCATCCATCGTCAGATCAAAATATTCAGCTATTTTTTTTAGCAACTCGTATTTAGGCTCTGCTCTATCCTCTTCATACGCCCCCACTGAAGCGCGTTTAATTTCCATTAAATCAGCAAATTGCTGTTGTGTCAATCCTTTTTTCTTTCTGATGTATTTCAGATTGGAGGCGATGTTAGACATAATAATTTTTTAAATAAAATTTGTAAATACTAAAATTGTTAGTATAATTGTACTATCAAAATTAGCAAATAGATTTAGAAAAACCAAATTTATTAGCCAAAACAAGGAGAAAACATGAAAAAATACTGCATTTACATCGCCTCAGACAGCAATCGTCATCATCTTGAAGTCAATCTGACACAAGATGTACAGTCGACATATCAGGAAATGAGAACTGTTCACGCTTCTTTATTCAATCAGGTTATCAAATTAAGCAGTATTGTTTATCTTGAATATGTCGACACTTTCGAGCAGGCCGAGAAACGCAGAAAAGAACTTACCTCTCTTCCCCGCATTGTGAAAGAAAGAATGGTCAGAAAACAAAATCCAAACTGGAAAAATCTTTGTTCCCTGCATATGCCCTTAACTATCCTACATAACAAAAAAGCCGTTGCTTATCTCTCATAGATAATGCAACGGCTCCCTTTTGATTAAAACACACTACCAACCCGGAGTGAAATTCACTCCGAACGTCCCGGATTTAGAATTTGTCTTGACGAAAGGAAAAGCATAGTATGGTTCCAGAATCATAGCTCCGAACAAATTGATTCGTAGTGAAACCCCGGCACTCATAACCGGAATCTTATAATTAGGATCATATCCCATCTCCGGAAGATTTGTATCCGGATTCACAATCACATTTCCCTTACCATCCTTTAAAGGCACAATAGGTCTGTCATCCGAAGACCACACCACCTTGTTCCCTTTTGACCAGGCCAGTCCTGCATCAAAAAACAGATTTAAGTCCGAGAACAAGAATCCGGATTTCACAGCAGCCAGTTTTTCCGGCCCTGTAAACGGCAGCCTTACTTCAAAATTAAATACCGCAGTACGGGATCCCATAAGATCTGATATTCTTACTTTGCCATTTCTGTCAAAATCACCACTTTCATATCCGCGGATCAGATACGGATATCCGATATAAAAAGGATAAAGTGCATTTTCATTACTGCCAAAACGCGAATAAGAATACAGTCTCGCGGCTATAGTGACAGGCTTGTAGCGGTTATATTTTCTCAGGTCAATATTGACTGCAGAAAAAGTGTAATCACCAAAATACTGCTCTACTCCCAGACGATAGCGATACCCTTGTAAAGGAGCTGCAATACCGAATACAGAATTATCTCCTACCAAAGCAGTATTGACCTGTTGTACTACAAAAGGTTTCAGATTGCCAAATCCTAATTGTGAAGCCTCTTCATTACTTAGCTTACGGCGATCACCATATCCGGAATAGTAGCTCTGACGCCATTTGTCCACACGGTAATTATATCTTACAACAGCTGCTCCGAGCTCCACTCTGTGATGCCTGTTAAACGGATAGGCAACAAAAACATCAGCCTGTTGTTGAAAAGTACGTACTAAATAGGTGTTGTATGACAATTCATCTCCATATCCAAAATCTTCAAATTCATTTGTATTGTATCCCGAAATATATGGAATATGTGACAACGAGGCTCCCCAATTGAAGCGTCCCTTCTGATTAATATAAGCGATCTGCCCTCCGAAGTCCTGAATTTCACCATTCACATTTAAGGCTGCAAAAATCTGATTATAACCAAGAATATCCGAGAACATCCCCTGAATACCACTGGATATTCCGGCTCCGTAGCGGCTTCCAACGGAAACCCCAACTCCACTGTTGGCGAGATAATCGAGTTTAAACTTAGGTTTATAAGCAATCGTATTGATCTGATCATCTCCGATACGTTCAAAAGCATTGAAATTACGCAGATTGGTATTGACCACATTCACACCGCGACTTACCGGAGGAGGAAGCATAGCTGCATCAAAATTAACAGCCCCTGCATCTACAACAGTCCCTGTAAAATCTGAACTCTTTGCATAATATACACTGTAAGCATTATTTTTAAAATACGAATAGACGATCTCATCTGTAGCCGAGATACTCATCGCAGGAGAATACTCGGTGATCCCACTGATACCTGTAAAATAGTCTGTCAGCTTCTCCACCTGAGCAGATGCGACGGTGTAACGGTACATATTACGATATCCATCCCCGTTGGACAGAAAATAGATTTGCTCTCCGTTAGAGGAAAAGTGTGGATTAAGATTATTTGCTCCCGGAAAAATATCCAGGTTTTGAATATTTTTTGTCCGGATGTCTACTACAGCCAGATTCATAGGAATATCTACCGACCTGCTATCTGAAGCCAGCGCTACCCGATCGGTACTGAATACAATAAATTTTCCGTCTCTGGAGAAACTGGGTTGAAAGTCAGAATATACATCATTTGTCAGCTGATCTAGTTTTTTGGTTTTCAGATTATAAATGTAAATATCACTATGGCCGTTTTTCAGACCGGAAAAAGCAACATGATCTCCATCTGCAGCCCAGGTAATATTTGTAAACTCCGTAATATCTCCCATTGCCTCTACTGAAAGTGTTTTACCGGTCAACACATCCACTGTCATTAATTTATTTTTACCTGCACTAAATACCGAAAACGCAAACTTGCGGCTGTCAGGAGAGAAAGTACCTGCAGATTCCAAAAAACTAAACTCGTCTATATCTTTATTGGTGAGCCGGCTGCCAAGCTTCCGTATGACTTTGCCCGTGTGGGCATCTGCAAGGAAGAGGTCGATGCTGAACATATCTTTTTCAGATAGAAATGCTACATATTTGCCGTCCGGTGAAATTGCAGGTGAAACATTCATCCGACCGGAGTTGCCGGTATGGAGTATCGCTGTTCCGACTGGTCTTGAAACTGTATCTTTACCGGAGTTCTTATACATATTCTCCATACTGTTTTTCCACAGATTCGACATGGTCTGTGCATCATAGCCAAATACCCGCTTCATAGCAACCTCATAACCATATTTAGCCGTTTCGATAAATAACGGCATAATCACAGTATCCCCGTAGGTAGATCCGACATAAGACCAGAATGCCTGACCGTATCGGTAAGGAAAGTATTTGTAAGACTGTTCTGTCATCTGCTTAAGCGACGGAATATCTTTATTCAGATAAGCATCACGCATCCACATGGAGGTAAAGGCGTCCTTTTTCCCTATAGAAAAATATTCGGCCATCCCTTCTACCATCCATAGAGGCAGATTCATAATATTCTCCAGACGGGTAGAATCGCTACCATCAATAAGTACCCTATATTGAAAGGCATGCACCAGCTCATGCCCCAGTACGTGACGTGTTTGCTGATTGATCTGCATGACCGGCATCACCACTCTCTGCTTGAATGCTTCTGTTACACCGCCGGTACCGACGCTGATCTCTCCCTGAATAGCTGTAGTTTGTTGAAATTCGGGATGATTACTGTATACAATAACAGGATTCTTCCGTAAGAAAGTATCCTGGAATACCTGCTGATGTAATTCGTACCAAACTTCGCTTTCTTTAGCCAGCCACCTGACCATACTGTCATTTTTCAGATAGTAATAGAGATCAAAATGCGGAGTTTCATAAACCTTAAAATTCAGCTTTTTGTAGCGCATCTTGTTCTGACCAAAATATTGAGCCTGACTTATGTTGGGCAACATAAAACAAAATGCAATTAAAGCGAACAGTAGCCTAGCACTGTTCGACAAATGACTACATAACGTACTTTTCATGAAGTTAAATTAATAAAAAAACAGATACCCTGACTACGTATTAATTTAGGGTCGAGTCCGTATCCAAAGCAGGTGGCTGAGGCGCAGTTACCGGCTGTTCACCGTTTTGCTCCCCTCCTTCACCTTCTAAGATTTCCCCTTCCGGAAGATCTACCGCTGTACTATCAGCACTTTCTGTCCGCTCAGGTAATCTTGGACTTTCACATTTATATTTTTTGGTTATCTCGACTGTAGGATCAGGGAATTTACCAAATGTATATCCGAGCTCCGGACGTTTGTATAATTCTTCCAGAAACATACCGAAAATTGGTAATGCAGTCTTAGAACCTTCTCCGGTGTGAGAGTTTTTGAAATGGATGCTTTGCTCATCACAACCGACCCATACACCTGTCACCAGATCTTTTGTCACGCCCATATACCAACCATCTACATAATCCGAAGATGTACCAGTCTTTCCACCAATCTGATTTTCTTTTTTAAAGAGATCCCAGTCCCAAAGAGCCTGAGAAGTTCCTCCCGGTTCCTCCATACCTCCGCGGAGCATATAGGTCATCAACCAGGCATTTTCTTTCGTCAGGGCTTCTTTTTCTTTCTTTTTGAATTCAGCAATTACATTTCCGTCAAAATCAACAATCTTGGATACCAGGATCGGATCCAGTCGCTTCCCTTCATTCATAAATGTAGCATATGCTCTTACCATTTCAAACACGGATACATCATTGGATCCCAGACTGACTGAAGGCACAGATTTCAGATGACTGTCTATACCACATCTATGCGCGGCTTCTACAACTTTATCCCAGCCTACTTCTTCCGTAATCTGAGCAGTAATAGAATTGACTGAACGTGCCATAGCCCAACGTAGAGACATTTCTCTGTAGCTAAAATTCCAGTCTGCATTTTTTGGCTCCCAATACTCTTCTACTCCATCCTTAAGGCCGGCGTAAATCCGTACAGGCTTGTCGGTATACTTATCACAAGGTGATTTTCCAGACTCCAGTGCAGCCAGATAAGCAAAAGGCTTAAAGGTAGAACCTGCCTGCCGTTTGGATTGATTGACATGGTCAAATTTATAATACTTGTGGTTGATACCTCCTACCCAAACTTTGATTTCTCCTGTTTTTGGCTCCATAGACATCATTCCGGCATTTAGCATTACGACATAATGTCTGATAGAATCCATCGTGGACAGCTCTTTCTTCTGATTACCATTCCACGTAAAAATCTCCATCTCTTTTGGTTTATTGAGATAGTAATTCACGCTATCCATGTTATTCGGATATTTTTTAACCAGCGCAGCGTAATAAGGGGTTTTCTTAGCGAGATTCTCAATAAAATTCGGGATTACATTTCCTTCTTTATCTCTCCAGGGATCTTCACTTCCCCAGGCATTCTTCAACCGCTGCTGCAAAAATTTCATCTGTTTACCCACCATTTCTTCTGCAATCTTTTGCATGCGGGAGTCAATAGTGGTATAGATTTTCAATCCGTCTTTATAGATATCAATATCATTTTCCTTGCTCCAGTCTTCCAGCCAGCGTTGCACTGCGGCTCTCAGATAAGAATCATTGGCATCCTGACGATCGACATTGTTTGTATTGAGATTCAGATCCTGCACAGAATAGGTATCTACCTGTTGTTTGGTCAGATAGCCTGCTTTTTGCATTTGAGCAAGTACTACATTTCGTCGCTGAAGCGCATTCTTAGGATTTCGCAATGGGTTATATAAAGTCGTTCCTTTCAGCATTCCGATCAGCATAGCTGATTCGTTAACGCTTAACTGACTTGGCATTTTATTAAAATATCGCAGAGAGGCCGACTTAATCCCGTAAGCATTATTACTAAAGGAGACGGTATTAAGATACATCGTAATAATTTCTTCCTTACCATATTTGCTCTCCAGTTTATAAGCCGTCATCCATTCTTTAAATTTATTAACGATCAGCCCTACTCCGGGTACCTTACCTAAAATACCGGCTGAGGTATTGTAACGGGTACGGTAGAGATTTTTGGCCAGCTGCTGAGTAATGGTACTGGCTCCTCGCTTGTCGCCAGTAAGTGTAGACACTATACCGGAAGCAAGTCCAAGAAAATCTATCCCATTATGCTTATAAAAACGGATATCTTCTGTAGCCACCAGGGCATTCAGAACATTGGGTGAAATACTATCATGAGGCACCGGGTCACGGTCTTCTTCAAAATATCGTCCGATAAGAACAGAATCGGCAGTATAAAGCTCTGTAGAAATATTAAGGGATGGCATGACAATATCCTTTTTTGTCGGGGAATAGCCAAATAGCCAAAGAAAGTTAATCTGTACGGCACAAACAATCAGTACAATAGAATAGGCAGCGATAATAAAGTAACGCAAAAATTTATTTTTGATACCTCTAAACATGATGTAAATATGAAGAATAGTTTTGGTAAAACTGTAGTCAGACGCAATTAATTAGTAATAGTGCTTAAAAAATTAACGAATTTTAACATTTATACCAGGTAGCTTTTGAATCAAGAAGATTGGAGTTTTTTTCTCCTCAAAAAGTATACCTAAAGATGATATTTAGCAGAATAATGTTAACATTTAAATATTTATTCTCTACTTTTACAGTCAATTTAGTGACCAGAAAACATGTTGAAGCAAACTTTACAACAGAAACTTTTACAAAAACTTTCGCCACAGCAGATTCAGTTTATTAAGCTGTTGCAGGTACCTACTGTTTCATTAGATGCCCGTATCAAAGAAGAACTTGAAGAAAACCCGGCATTAGAAGACGGGAGTTTGATCAACATGAACGAACCTGTACAGGAATATCCGGATAAAGATCCTGATGAACAGTACGAAGGTGAAGATAATTCGTTCGATGAAGAGTTCAGTGTGGACGAATATATTCAGGATGATGATTTCAATGATTATGGTAATTCTTACGGAGGAGACGACGAAGAAGATCGCAAAGAAATGCCTATTGCTATTCAAAGTTCATTCTTTGAAAGTCTTCAGAACCAACTGGACTTATTGGCTTTAGATGATAAGAATTTTCTGATTGGTCAGCAGATTATTGGCAGTCTTGATGACGACGGATATCTTCGCAGACCTATTCTATCGCTTATCGATGATCTTGCCTTTTCGCAGAATGTGATTGCTGAAGAAGAGGAAGTACTCGAAATGCTGAAAATCGTACAGGATTTTGAACCTGCCGGCATTGGAGCGAGAGATCTTCAGGAGTGCCTTCTTATACAATTAAAAAAGAAAAACAACGATAATGAAGCTGTTAAAAAAGCTATTCTTGTTGTTCAGAATTACCTGGAAGAGTTCACAAAGAAACACTATGATAAGCTTGAAAAAGCATTGGGTCTTAACTCAGAAGAGCTTAAAAATATCATTCAGGAGATCCTTAAATTAAATCCTAAACCGGGAGATTCAGGAGCTGCAGCCGGAAAACAGCTTCACATTATCCCCGACTTTCATATCAGCAATAATGATGGTGTTCTTCACCTGACCTTAAACGGCCGGAATGCACCGGAATTACGGGTTTCCAGATCTTATCAGGAGATGTTTGAACATTACGAGAAAGTCGAAAAAACGGATAAGAAGATGAAGGAAGCAGTACAGTTTGTGAAACAAAAACTGGATTCGGCAAAGTGGTTTATCGATGCTATTAAACAGCGTCAGCAGACATTGTTAAAAACAATGAATGCGATTATGGAATATCAGTACGAATATTTCCTGACGGGCGATGATCGCATGCTTAAACCTATGATCCTTAAAGATATAGCAGATCGTATAGAAATGGATATTTCAACTGTTTCGCGTGTCGCTAATTCCAAATATGTACAGACAGAATTCGGCACTTTTTTACTTAAATCGTTTTTCTCTGAAGCTATACAAACCGATTCAGGTGAAGAGGTTTCCAATAAAGAAGTCAAGAAAATTCTGGAAGAATGTATATCAAATGAAGATAAACGAAAACCTTTAGCAGATGAAAAACTGACTGATATTCTAAAAGAAAAAGGTTATTCTATCGCCCGCCGTACAGTAGCCAAATACAGGGAAGCATTAAATATACCTGTCGCAAGATTAAGAAAGGAGTTGTAATCAACTCCTTTTTTCTTTTTATCACTTCGTTCTTCCTCAAATCTGATATTTTCAGTAAATTGGGGTAATTTTCAAATCTTCTATGCTAACAGAAATTATAGTAATACTTATCCTGATCCTTCTAAACGGTATTTTATCTGCCTCCGAAATAGCTATTGTATCGAGCAGAAAAGCTCGCCTACAAGCAGAGAGTGACAAGAAAAACCCGGCTGCAAAAATCGCACTAGACCTCAAAGAACACCCCAATCAATTTCTATCTACTGTACAGATCGGTATTACTCTTATCGGTATTCTGACAGGTTTTTTCAGTGGAGGAACGATTTCTACATTTATAGACACCAAGCTTCAACTGATCCCGTTTTTTGCACCTTATAGCCAGCAACTGTCTGTCATAGTCGTCGTTATCATTATCACTTATCTTTCATTGGTCATTGGTGAATTGGTTCCTAAACGGATCGGAATGGCCATACCGGAGCGCTATGCGACGCTGATCGCTTTCCCTATGCACTTTCTGAGTAAGATCATGAAGCCTTTCGTTTGGTTTTTAAGTATTTCTACAGATTTCCTGGTCAGATTACTGAACATTAAAGTCAGCAAAAATGCCGTTACTGAGGAAGAAATAAAAGCACTGGTAGATGAGGGTGTCGATAGTGGTATTATCGACAATATAGAACATGATATCGTAGACCGCCTTCTTGCCATCGGTGATAAAAAAGCAATCAACCTGATGGTTCACCGAAGTAAGATCGATTATCTGGATCTTCAGGATTCTTTTGAAGAGAACAAGAAAGTAATTACTGCTACTCAACATACCGTATATCCTGTCTGTGATGGTAATTTTGACCAGATAAAAGGTGTAGTACATGTCAAAACATTACTTCAGCAGTATCTTAATAATGAAGAAACTGACCTATCCGCTCTTATCACTCCTATTCCATATATCAATGAAAATAGCGGTGCACTCTCTGTGCTTGAATCATTTAGAAATTCAAAAGCTGCTCAGGCCATCGTGATTGACGAATATGGTATTCCTCAGGGAATTATCACTTTAAAAGACATCTTAACGGGTCTTATAGGAGATTTTGAGGATTTGAATAATATTGAAAACAGCAAAATCCGCAAACGTGAAGATGGTTCATTTCTTATTGACGGACGCTATCAGCTGGACGATTTCATGGAAAGTCTGGAAGTAGGACTATCTGAAAAAGATGAAGAAGAAATCCGCAATATTACTACTGTTGCAGGTCTGGTATTCTTTTTACTAGATCGTGTACCCGAAGAAGGTGATAAGGTCGTTTATAAAAATCTTGAATTTGAAGTACTGGATATGGACGGTAACCGGATTGACAAACTTCTTGTCACCAGACTTCCTTTGTCTTCCGATCAGGATTATGAAGATTAAAAATATCTGAAAGACCCGGACCGATCTTTAATATTAAAGTCATTTATACTTTAGACAAAAAGGATCAGATTTGAAAATTATATTCAATCAAATCTGATCCTTTTTTAATGCTTCGCTTCACGGATATTTTCGAAAAATCCTGTCAATCTGTACTGCTAACGATATTGATCAATGACTTGCACAAGATTGTTTTTCATGAGTAGTCCGGATTGTCTCCACACCTGCTCTCCATCTTTAAAAAGTATAAGTGTGGGAACTCCCTGCACTTTATAATTCGAGGCAAGTGACTGATTTTTATCCACATCAATTTTGATTATGGAAAGATCTTCCCCATAATGTTTTTTGACGTCTTCCAAAATAGGAGCCAATTGCTGACAAGGACCGCACCAGGTCGCTGAAAAATCGATCAGCGCCAGCTTGTGCTTTTGTAATATTTCATTAAATGTTGCCATATACCTAAATCTTATTTCTGTTCTGTATCCTTCACCGCAGAAACAGCTCTGTAACCGCCTTCTACATTGAGAACATTATGTATACCCTTAGCGTACAATAATGATGCCGCCAGACTACTTCTGTAGCCGGACTGACATTGTAGCAGATAGATTTTTTGCGGATCTGTATCCACCTGAAAATCCGATGTATTTAAAGGAATATGAAGTGACGTTTCTACATGGCCTTTCGCGTATTCAGGAGCTGTCCGTACATCTATATATACATACTCCGTTTTCCGCATATGCTCCAGCGCCTGAGCAGCAGTCACACTGCCAATCCGTTCAACCGGTTTATGCGCTTCTGTCCATGATTCTAATCCTCCTTTAAGATAGCCTATGACATTCGTATATCCAAGGGCATGTAGTTTATCTACAATCAGTTTCTCCTGCCCTACCTCTGCAATAAGAAGAAGCTTTGTATCCTTATTGGCTACAACTTTAGTCATCCAGCTATCGAATGGCCCTTCCCAACCAATATTAATACTTTTAGAAACAAAGCCCTTCAGAAAATCATCCGCCTTCCGGGTATCGATGATCAGATGTTGATCCGCTGCTCTCGCAAATTGCTCAACAGATAATGCCATACTGTCCTGCTGAGCAGCATCTGCTATACTGCTATAACTGAATATGGACATCAGAAACATGAATAGGAGTGTTATTTTTTTCATTGGTAAGTGAAGTTTAAAAACCAAGATGGTTTGATTGTTTGAAAATTTTAAAACCAGATAGCATAGTTTTAGTTATGGAGGTATCAGTTGCGGTACGGTATAGTCAGTGCTTCCAGGTTTTCGATATCGCCATTATAGATATTTAAATCTACATTACCTTTTATGCCCCGAACGGATCCCTTTTCAGAAAATTGCCAAAAATCCCAGTGATCCTTCAGATCATCTATCCAGAAGTTATAATTTGCAATCCAGATGACATGATCTGAAAATTCCTTCTCCAGAAAGTCTGTAAAAAACTTATCCCCGGAATACAGAATAGGCTTGATTCCGTAATGAGCTTCTACAAATCCAAGCCAGCGCTTCAATCCTGTACGCAGACTGTCCATAGACTGATTGACAGGCATCTCCTCAATATCCAGCACCGGCGGCAGATCCCCTGCTTTCAGGTGAACTGTCTTCACAAAATTCCGGGCTTGTTTTAATGAATTTTCATTTGGTCTGAAATAATGATAAGCCCCTCTGATCTTGGCTCTGGAATTTGCTCTTTTCCAGTTTGTTTTAAATTTAGAATCCACCCCGGATTCTCCCATAGTCGCCCGGATAAAAATAAAATCTACTGGAAATTTGTCATTGATTGTATTGACTTGTACCCAATCTATATCACCCTGATATTGACTGATATCTATCCCAAATATCTTATCATCATGCTTACTCATGAGTTCGACATTACGAATGTCGTATTTCGCATCTTTCCATCCATTCTGCTCCTTACCAGAAACAACTTCCCTGATATAATAACGGATTCCTGAACGATAATGCCAACTTACAGCAAGCAACACAATGATAACAGGAATGACGATACTCCATATAAGATATACTTTTCTGTCATCCTTTACCACCTTTTTGGATGGTGCTACCCTCTTCACAGCCTTTTTCGCCATGCCCTGAAATTAATGCATTACACGGATACTTTCAAATTAAATTTGAACAAATTATATTTGTCCAATGCAAGTGTATAATCCTAAAGAATGGTTCAAAGCCACCTTTTACCTCCACAAGTCGGACACCGTCCGCAAACTCCTGCCCTACCTGCTTTTAGCTGCTGTTTTTTCAGGAGGTATTGCTTATCTGGAACTTGAATATCTCAGGTTGTCGGATAAGAGCTGGATCAAAAATATTACGATTGTACACAGTTTATTGGGTTTTGCATTATCGTTGCTTCTCGTGTTCCGCACGAATACGGCTTACGATAGATGGTGGGAAGCCCGTAAACAATGGGGCACATTAACAAATATAAGCCGTACGCTGGCCTATAAAATGAACGCATTCCTGCCGGAAGATGACCATATAAACCGCTCATTCTTCAGAAAAGCGATCCCTCTCTACGCTGAACTGACACAATCTTTCCTGCGATCGGATTACACAACATATATGCTGGATGATAAGGAACATCCGGAACTGGGAAATCTGGACCTGAAAAAACATGCGCCAAATCAACTGGCTGCATTGATTTTCAAAAAAGTAACTAATCTCTATAAATCAGGCATCCTGTCCGGTGAACAATTTATTATCCTGAATGACGAACTCCAATCGCTGACGAATATCTGCGGGGCCTGTGAACGGATTAAAAATACGCCTATTCCGCAATCATATAGCTCATTTATCAAGAAGTTTATTGTATTCTATGTATTTACACTCCCTGTAGGCTATGTGTTTTCTATAGGTTACTTTGTTATTGCAGCGGTTCCTTTTGTATTCTACGTACTGGCTTCGCTGGAATTGATTGCTGAATCTATTGAAGATCCATTCGGAATTGATTCAGATGACTTGCCTCTGGAGAAACTAGCAGCCAATATTAAGAAGCATTCACATGAAATTTTACATCCTTAAGCCCCTTTAAAGGCACTTAAATAAAATATTAAGCTCATTTTCAAGGGTATAAAAAATAAGTTTTGCAGAACAAATGAATATTTCTACTTTTGTCGCGGAGAGTTGGCAGAGTGGTCGAATGCGGCAGTCTTGAAAACTGTTGACTGTCACAGGTCCGGGGGTTCGAATCCCTCACTCTCCGCAGAAACCTTCATCTTTCGATGAAGGTTTTTTTATGCAGTATCCTTCCTATTTTGATCCAAAAATATAGAAAGCAATTACAGACAGAACTGAAATCGTTCCCCTACTGTAAAAAACTATTCAAATAGCTTAATATTGTTTGTGTTTGCATCATCAGGCTTCTGTGCCCCTGCGAAGGTACAATCGCCAATTGTGATGGGGGTAATTCTCCAAAATCAGCACAGACAGCTCCGCCCAGCAGTTGATAAGTTTTTACCAATTCAATCTTATCCAGCCCATCATTGTCACCCGCAATCAGTAAGACGGGAGAAGTTATTTTCGCAATATTATCGTCGCCCAAATCGTAAGGTTCTCTTGCTGAAGCCATCATCTGTTCCAAAAATTTTGTCCATTTTGTTTTGTCCGGTGCTACTGCTTCATATGCAGTTTGCATAGGCGAATTTGTAAATAATTCGGGTTTCAAACCTTTAAATGCATTAGTCACTTCCGGCATCCAGCCACTGCTTTTATAAGTAGAAGAGATAATTACTAATTTTTTAAGTCGTTTCGGGCTTTGTATGGCAAACTGATAAGCTACCGAACCCCCAAAACTGTAACCTACGACATCCGCACTTTCAATCTTAAGGTAATCCAATATTCCTTCCACATCGCTTGCTAATGCAGCACGGGATAAAATTCTATCTGAAAACGGGGTATGACCATGTCCCTGCAATTCAAGAGCAATGACTTTTCTTGTCCTGGAAAGCTCCGGAATTAATTGACCCCAATTCGAATCAATAGTCATATAGGCGCCATGAAGCAAAATTACAGGTCTGCCCTCGCCATATATTTCATAATATACTTTAGTTCCGTTGGCAGCGGCATAATTACTGTCTGTTGGTTTAATTTGTTGTCCGTGTGATGAAGATGCCATAGTCATAATGATTGTGATTAGGTATATTACAATAAGGTTTCTTTCGTAAAGTAAATTTATCATAACCTTTTCAAGTTTAGTCTTACTATTTAGTAACAATACAAAATTGGGAAACATTTTCAAATGCTATAGTATGTAAAAACGACAACATGAGGGGTAGATTCCGACAAAAAAGTTCTTTTATTTACTTTATCTAATACTATGGATAATAAAATACGTATATTATATTGTCTAAAAATTCATGCAATCAATATAAATTATAACCTGCTTAGCAAAAAACTATACAGGCTACTAAAACTTAAATATAACTACCATTTTCAAACAATACTGATATGAAACAATTATATAAATTATTGACTATCTTCTTATTTATTGTTTGCTATATATCGGTTTACGGACAAGGAACATTTACAATTACGGGTTACGGTCAAAAAATAAGAGAAGGCGACTCCCTGTTTCTCTCGTACAAGGAAAATGGCAAATTTATACAGAAGAGTACAACTGCATCGCGTCACAAATTCACGTTTACAGGCTCTGTTAAATATCCGACAAAAGCATACATTTCCAGAAATCAAAATCCTGCTTATGCTTATTTTATCACGGAAAGCATACATTTATTTTTAGAGCCGGGGAAGATTGAAATAAATAGTCCGGATACCCTCACAGGAGCTGTAGTCAGCGGAACAACATTAAACGAAACATTACAACAATTTCAAAATCAACAAGCACAACTGAAACAAAAAAAGAGACTCATAAAGGATCCGGATCAATTTACCGAATCAGAGAAAAAAGATACTGCATTGGTCAATTACAATAAAAGAGAACTTGAAAAACTATATTACGAAGAGGCAGATAATAAACTGGATTTTGCTAAAATGAATCCGAACTCATACGTAAGCGTTGATATGCTTTATGACTTATCACGAATTAACACCTACATTTTTAAAGTAGAAGAAGCCTATAATATCCTGAGTGACAACTTAAAACAGACAGAATATGCTGCAATAATTCGAGAACGGATTAAAGCAAAAAAGAAGTTAGTACCTGGAATGAAAGCATTTGATTTTTCCATGAAAGACGTAAATGGTAATACAATCACGTTATCAGAATTCAAGGGAAAATACGTTCTTTTAGATTTTTGGGCTTCTTGGTGCGGACCTTGCAGAGATGAGCATCCTAGTCTTCTCCGCATTTATGAACACTATAAAACTCGCAATTTTACTATTCTAAGTGTATCCATTGATACAGACAAACAAAAATGGACAGAAGCAATTGCTAAAGATAAACTTCTATGGACGCAGGTATCGGATTTAAATGGAAATAATAGCGAAGTGTATCAGAAATACGGTATAACTTCCATCCCTGCAAATTTTCTGATTGCTCCTGACGGAATCGTAATCGCCAAAGATCTGAAAGGAGATTTTCTAACACAAGAACTGTCAAAGATCTTCTTTAAAGAGCCTCTTTCAAATCAATAATTCACAAAAATCTCTTTTTTCTTCGGCATTGATTATACTTATCTGTACCTCTTATCAACCAGTCAGAAATTCATATAACAATTTATAGGTTTACCCCTATTCAATATCATTTTTCGTACTTCTAACCATATGTTAGCTAAGTAGATCGATAAAATAAAATCTCTCCTTACATTCTTCCTTTATATCTTAACCGCCGGTTTACACAAATAATTCATGAAATATTTTATATTTGGATATAAATCACACTTAAATTCATGATTGTAAGAAAAACGCTTAGTCTTACCGCTATTTTCAAATTCGCAGGTCATCACCTCTGGTGGCTGGTGAGTTATATGGTTCTGATATCCATTCTTTATAAAGTAGCCGGATGGCACTGGATTTCTATTCCCTGGTTGCCTGTATCATTAGTCGGTACCGCACTGGCCTTTTATATAGGTTTCAAAAACAACCAGTCTTACGACCGGGTGTGGGAAGCGCGAAAAATATGGGGTGCAATCGTCAACAGCAGCAGAAGCTGGGGAACTATGGTAAATGCTTTTGTATGCAACAGTACAGATGCACAGTTTACACCGAATGAGATCAGTCAGCTAAAAAAACAGCTTATCTATCGGCATATTGCATGGCTGTATACTCTTCGGGAGCAATTACTCGTTCCAACCCAATGGGAACATGTAAGCCTTCGGGGACATTTTGGTAAAATAGCCCGGAAACGTCAGGAAAGTGGCGGAGTTGGTTTGTACAAGGATTATCTGAACGAAACACAGAAACAAAATTATTTTTTTGATGATCAGGAACTCCATACTGCCGCAAACAAAGCAACCCAGCTTATCAACCTGCAATCGCAGCAACTGGCAGTATTGGAAGAACAGTCGGTCTTGCATATGCGTAAACAACTGGATCTGCAGAAAGTGCTTGCTGACTTTTACGATCATCAGGGAAGAGCTGAACGAATTAAAAAATTTCCTATACCCAGACAATATGCCAATCTGAGCTTTATTTTCAACTGTATTTTTATTCTGCTCCTGCCCTTGGGGATCGTAGCAGAATTTTCAAAACTGGGAGATGCAGGAGTCTGGTTGATGATACCTTTCGGAACAATTGTAGGCTGGATCTATGTGCTGATGGAATTGATTGGGGACTATTCCGAAAATCCCTTTGAAGGTTTAGGTACGGATATCCCCATGCTTTCTATCTGCAGAACTATAGAAATTGATATGTTGCAGATGCTCGGAGAAATGGATATTCCAAAACCTATACAGCCCATCAATGATGTACTGATGTAAAAATATTTCAACTTAAAAAAGAAGCCAACGAATCCAATGCATACTTTCTTCCCTCTTATTTTGGCTATGATAGCCATCATTGTATTACTGAATATGTGGGCTGCCAGACTTAAAATTGCTTACCCCATACTTCTGGTTATTGGCGGACTACTGATCAGTTTTATACCGGGATTACCGGTAGTAAGAATTAATCCCGATCTTATTTTCTTTATATTCCTCCCCCCGCTCCTGTTTGAAGCCTCGTGGTCTATATCATTTAAAGAAATGAAAAAATGGTGGCGCATCATTGGCAGCTTTGCTTTTCTTGTTGTCTTTTTCACCGCACTGTCTGTAGCATTAGCTGCTAATTACTTTATTCCCGGCTTCACGATTGCGCTTGGATTTCTGTTAGGTGGTATCGTATCACCTCCTGATGCTGTGAGCACAGGAGCTATCACAAAATTTGTAAAGATTCCCAAATCAACATCCGCAGTATTGGAAGGAGAAAGTTTGCTGAATGATGCTTCTTCATTAATTATATTCCGCTTTGCATTAGTTACAGTCGGTACCGGACAATTTATATGGCAGCAAGCAACGCTTAGTTTTCTATGGATGGTAGTTGGCGGTGCAGGTATAGGACTCTTACTGGGCTGGCTATTTGTAAAGGCGCACAAACTCCTTCCAACTGACGCCGCATCGGACATCACTCTTACCCTCATAGAGCCCTATATAATGTATTGGATAGCTGAGCAGGTACACAGTTCGGGAGTGATGGCTGTCGTATGTGGCGGATTGTTTATGTCTGCCAGAAGGCTGATATTCCTCAACAGCACCAGTCGTATCAGAGGTTACAGCGTATGGGAAAGCTTTGTGTTTATCCTCAATGGTATTGTGTTCTTTATTATAGGTCTTGAACTTCCTGAGATCGTAGAAGGTTTACGCTCCAAAGGAATCCCTTTAAGTACAGCTATCGGATATGGAGTATTGGTAACACTTGTACTTGTTGCCGCACGCATCATTAGTGCTTATGCAGCTATGATGGCAACTTATATATTTCGCCGCAATGTCGTTCCCCGTGCATCTTCCAGAAAAAGACAGTTACTGATGCCGTTATTATTAGGATGGACAGGAATGCGTGGTGTAGTATCCCTGGCAGCAGCATTGTCCATACCTGTTGCTTTTGACAACGGTGAAGCATTCCCCTATCGTAATCTGATCCTATTTATTACGTTCGTAGTTATATTGCTTACTCTCGTAGTTCAAGGACTTACTCTTCCGTACTTTATAGAAAGAACCGGGGCATTCGGAGGATTTATAAATGAGGAAAAAGAAATTTCAACCAGGCAAAAAATGAAGCAGGATCTTAAACAACATACCTATCAGTTTCTAAAGCACAAATATGATAATGAATTGAAAGGGCATGCAGGTATGGATCTCATTATGAAACATTGGGAAGAAAAGACGAAAGCCGCTGACGACAGCTGGATGAATGAAAGGACAAAAGCCATTTTCTACGAACTGCTCGAAAGTCAGCGTCAGTTTCTTACGGAATTAAATAAAGATCCGGCAGTAAATGAAGAGATCATCCGTCAGCAACTGTATCAGATCGATCTGGAAGAAGAACGATTAAGAGTTATTTAAAACATAAGATATGTCACCAAAGCAATATGTATCGGTATATATGACATCAGGATATCAACTGTTTCTCTTTGTTTTAAGTATTTGTTGTGTGAGCTGTTCCTTTGATAATGCAGAACATAAGCAGAGCAGCATTATTTCAAAAATAAAATATAAGAGTGGTTCTTCGGAAGCGGATACACTATGGGTATCACAGCAGGATACAGCTGTTTTCAGAAGAGAAGAGATTATGACACATCGTCCCTGCAGCAACCCGGAATTAGAAGAGCGATTTGAATTGAGAACCCCGGTAAATGGTGCTTACTATTATATTTACGACGATCACCAGCAATTACTAATGGAAGGAAAGTATACTTCTGAATCCACTGTAGAGGGTAGTACAGTAAAAGAAGGAAACTTTTATAATTCGAAAACTTATTCTTACAAAACGAACGGAGACCTGAAGGCAATACATTACAGGGAAGATGGCAGGGATGTCAAAACAGAATCTTTTGATGGAAACAAAAGATTAAAAGAAATCTTGTACAGAAATAAAAAATCAGGAAATATCCAGAAAGTAGAAATTTACAGAAACGGAAAACTAAAAGAAACAAGGGTGTATAAAAGTTTTGATACTTATACTACCCTCTTGGCTGACCAGTAAATAACAATTTAGTACGCAGCAATGAAAAAGGAATGCAGCACTTCTGCATTCCATAGCCAATACGGAAAATCTATATTATCAGTTTATTTCTAATCCCGGCACTAATTACTTACCTGTGATGCAGCTTGTCCTGTGTAACGCTCTCCGACAATCCGGATTTCAGATGCGGCCTTCGAAAATCTGTTAAGTTCATCCGGTGTAAAGAGAATCTCTACAGCACCAATATTTTCCTGTAAATGTGCTGATTTAGTTGTTCCGGGTATAGGAACAATAAAGGGTTTCTGTGCCAGCAACCATCCCAGAGCTACCTGAGAAGCAGTCAATCCTCTTTGATTTCCAAATGTTGTCAGTAAGTCTATCATAGCCCAGTTCGCTTTGATTGCTTCGGGACTATACCGAGGTAAAGTCGCTCTGTTATCATTGCTTGCAATAAATTTAGTTCTCTCATTGATAAAACCCGAAAGATATCCTCTACACAACGGACTATACGGTACAAACCCAATACCCAGTTCTTCACATACTGCCAGAATATCTTCTTCAGGATTTCTCCACATGAGAGAATATTCACTTTGTAAAGCTGTCACAGGCTGTATAGCATGTGCTTTACGAAGATGAGATACATTCGCTTCACTCAGACCAAAATTTTTGACTTTTCCTTCCCTGATAAGGTCTTTGACAGTACCGGCAACTTCTTCTATCGGCACCTGCGGATCGACTCTATGCTGATACAGTAGATCTATATGATCGGTTCTCAGCCTTTTTAAGGATTCTTCAACAACCTTGCGGATATGAGCAGGTCTGCTATTCAGTCCTGCCATGGTACCATTCTCTATATTAAAACCAAATTTGCTGCAAATAAGAACATCATTACGCAACGGAGCCAACGCTTCACCTACAAGTTCTTCGTTGATATAAGGTCCGTAGACCTCAGCCGTATCAAATAAGGTAATACCCGATTCTACAGCTTTACGAAGCAAAGAAATCATAGCCTTTCGGTCAGGCACAAAACTACGGTGATAATTCATTCCCATACAGCCCAGTCCTATGGAAGATACTTTAAGACTATGTGCGCCTGAACCCAGCATCCTCTGTTTAATAAGAGATGAGGGAATTGTTGCAGGACGCGGATTTAAATTATTTGCAGTATTGCCCATGCTGAAAGCCGAAGTCGCAAACAGAGATGTGCCCAACGCTGCACCTGTTTTTAGAAAATTTCTTCTATCCTGATTTTTCATATGTTCTGTAATTTTAACCTATTCAAAGATCCTGTTTACAGATTCCGATCCTTGTATACAGATTACGGAATTATATACCAAAATCACTGATCAGTAAGGAAATATCTATATATAAAGCAAAAGTTGACTGATTTGCAAATGAAATCAGCCAACTTATAAGCACCGGATTACCCTGAAAAACTAAAAACTCAATTATGAATATTTTAGACGATTTTTATAGCACACTCCTGTCAGAGTGATCGACATTTTTTGTTCTGTTCCTGAATTATACCTCCATCTGTTCAGGCATCATATTTTTTGCTTCCATTTTCTCTCTCTTACGATGTCTTCTTTCGTAATGGTACCTGATCATTTTCAATTTATAGTAATCATAAAAAGCAATAACCAGCAATACAAAACAAACAACATAAAAGGCCTTATTTCCGATATAGTTGTAAACCAGTCCACTGGTCAATCCACCAATAATATAGGCGAATAATATCGTGAGCAACAGGTGGAATTTTTGTACTAATGCCTTATTTCGACGGTTTTCTCTTTTAGCAAACATCGAAACCAGAATGGCGAGATCCGTAGACAGACCTGTAAGGTGTGTCGTCTTGATTACAGAGTTGGAAATACTTGCTGTAAGACCATTTTGAAGTCCCATAGCAAACAATAACGCACCTACTAAAAATTCTGTTTCCTGTAAAGTCTCCTGATAGAAAAATTCCAGGTAGATTCCTACGCCCAGTATACTGATAATCTCCAGCATGATGGGCACGGCATGCGATACGTATTGGCTCCACCTTCCTTTTCCGTGAATAATCAGACTATTGGAAACCAAACTTCCGATAAAGAAAAGTAAGATCCATAATAGTACAACCGCACCCTGATACCAATTACCCTTGGATACTTCCTGTGAAAAAACAGCATAATACCCCGTAATATTAGAGGTAAAGGAGAAAAAGACAATCACCGACACGACATTAGTCATGCCCGCCGAGAAGGCTGTCAAGCCACCCAGCCACATGTTGTCCTGTTGTGTTCTATGATTACTATACTTTCTTAGCATAATTATTTTCTAATTCTTTTCTTTTTAAAACTATTTTTACAACTCCTTTTACTTGCAGATCCAGATTAAAATGTAACTCCATTTTATCTCTTGTCAGATTTTGAATCTGAAAACTCTCAATTTTTCTCCCGTCCTTACGGAGTTCGAGAATATGACCCCGACCTTTGATATACCATTGCAGGCTATCTGCATCCTGTTCGGAAAGAATATTTCCATCCTCTGCAAAATGCCATACATTCATATGATACGGCACCACCTGATCAAAGATTTCCAATTTCATCTGTTCATTGATATAACCGCTTTGACTACTGGTTTTATTATTGTAATCGGACTTTTCAAAATACCATCCCACTTCTTCCCATTCCCCCTGAATAAGTTTTTCAGGGCTTCTGGAAAACAAAACTCCTGTCAATGCAATCATCAACAAGGAAATAATCAATACATAATTGACCTTCGTTAATGTAGATTTACTAATACGTAACATCATATTGACTTCTAAAAAATAAATCAGCAATTTCATTCTGTTCAGCATGCTGCTTCTCTGAAAGTGAAGAGTCAGACAGTACGGATAAAAATGGTGCAGATTTCATCAAAGGACGATGAAGGTCCAGATAATGTTTATGCGTACAAGTACTGTAATGCTCTTCGTGTAATATGACTTCGTGAATATGATTTCCTTTGAGGTAGTTTCGGATATAGTTTGGATTATCGGAAGTAAGCACATCTGCATACAGGCCGCTCACCTTCTCGCCGAAACGATTTTCTATCATCTGACATCCTTTTATAAACTCTTCAGATTGTACCTTTTGCAGATACTCTTCTTTCGAGAAAATAAACAGTTCTGTCATAAGTGAACTGGAACGCATCCCATATGCGAGTACAACTTCTACCGGAGTAGCTTGCTGCTCTTCTAATACGGTAATCAGAAACTGTAAAGAATGGATGCTGAAATCCGTCGGTATCAATATTCTTTTTGCCTTTGCCATAGTACTTACAAAAGTATTACAGCATTATTGCAGCAGCATTAACCGCACATTAGAAGTTCATTAGACTTTTAAGGCAGAAATTAAAATGAGATTAAAATGCTTAAAACAGATTAAAACCGGATTAAAATCAGACAAAAAGAGAAGGCAATTCGATCGTAACAGTAGTTCCCTGTCCTTCTACCGAGCTCACCCGCAGCTGACCGTTGTGCATATGTATAATGTTACGGGCAAGTGGTAAACCTATTCCGTAGCCAGAATAATTGAGCGTATTTGAGGCTCTGAAATATGGATCATAGATATGTTTTAACTCTTTCTCAGGAATACCGATCCCATTGTCTTTGATGACAATAACAACCTTATCCTTTGAAGCTCCCAAAGCGATATATGCAGTCTGGTCTGCAGAATACTTGCAGGCATTGGAGATAATATTAGAAAAGGCCAGATGCAACAAGGGAAGCACACCATTTACTTTCAGACGCATGGAATCTTCCGGCAGCAAACTGAAATCTGTTTTAATCCTGAACTTATTGTTTATTTGCTTGACCATTAATTCAGCATCCATTACGGCCTGATCGACACGCGTTGGTTTGAAATTGATTTTATTTCCTTCATAGCCCGTACGTGCCAGTAACAACAGAGCGTGCGTTTTTTTCTCGAGATGTCCGGCCGCATCCATTATTCGTGTAAGTGCCGTTCTGTATTCTTCATCTGTTCTCTGCTTGGAAAGAGCGAGATCAGCTGTTACGATGATAGACGTAAGTGGTGTATTTAATTCATGCGAAGCATTACTTATAAAATTCTTCTGGGTTTCGAAAGAAGTTTCTATCCTGTTGAGCATACTGTTGAATGTGGCCGCCAGTTTATTAAGTACACTCTTATCCTTTGATTCATTCAGTCGGAGATAAAGACTCTCTGAGCCTATAATCTCTACTTCCTTGATGATCTTATGAATAGGTTTCAGAAAAGAACGTTTCACAATCATTGAAATAACGATGATAAGCAAACAGGCAAAAAGAAGACTGATAAACAACAAATTACGAAGGTAAGCCAAATGGTGCGTATAGAAATAATTTTCAGCAGATACGCCGATCAGATAATTACGACCGTCCTTTTGGTAAATATTAGTAGAATAGAAGATTTTGCCGTCTTTAAAATTGCTGGGGCCATTTTTGCTGATCTGGCCGGACAGATCGGTCGGAAACTCTACAATAGAACGAAAATTACCCTGCTTATCAATCTCAGCCATAAACTCCTTTTGATTAAACAGATTCTCAATGTATTCTGTCTGAAGGTGCTGCTGATCTCCACTGTGATCCGTATTTAACAAACGTTCGGCAGCAAGTTTGCGCCGGAGTTCCAGCCGTTTATAGAAATCACTGAATGCAAAATTAGAAATAGAATAAAATATGAATGTGACAAACAGAACGGTATAAACAATCAGGATGCCAATAGAAAAGTAAAGTGTTTTGTTGTAACTGCGCATAAATTTATTTATTCATCTCCTTTGAGAACATATCCCATACCGATTACCGTATGGATCAGTTTCATGGGGCTGTGTTTTTCTATTTTACGGCGCAGGTAGTTGACATATACATCGACAACATTTGAGCCTATATCAAAATTAATCCCCCATACTTCATCCAGCAATTCGCTTCGCATAAAGACTTTTTTGGGTGATCGCATAAAAAGCTGTAAAAGACGATATTCAGTAGAAGTTAGATTGAGTTCCTCGTCATTACAGTAAGCTACTTTTTGATAATCATCAAGTTTTAATACACTATAACGATATACTTCATTTTTCATCTGGCTTTGCACAGATTTTGAAATCTCGGACTTACGGCGCAACAGCGTTCTTATTCTTGCCTTTAACTCGATAAGTTTAAAAGGTTTTGACATATAATCATCTGCACCATTATCCAATCCAAGCACTACATTTTCGGGACTTCCAAGAGCAGTCAGCATCAGCACGGGAAGATCCGTATATCCCGAATCACGGATAGCTTTACACACATCGAGCCCGTTCATCTGAGGTAATAAAATATCCAGAATAACCAGATCAACAGCCTTTGTGCGCACTATTTCTAATGCCTTAAGACCATCCATCGCATGAATGACTTTATATCCGTCCTCTTCTAATCCCTGAATAACCAATTCAGCGACATTTTGTTCATCCTCTACTAACAGTATTTCGTTCATTTCTTAGCTTCTTCTCTATTATTATATCTTCAACAGATACCCCAAGCTATAAAAATAATTATTTAACACTGATTTACCAATTATCCCTAACTTTTCTTTATTCTGTAAAATAAAACATAAAAAAAGGGGCTTTTAACAAAGCCCCTCAATCTACTATTTTATCTTATTTCTTATCCCACCATACTTTGGACAGGAATGAATCTCCGTTAGACATCCGCTCCACTGCAGCTTTATAGTTTGCTTCATTAAGCTGAGCCTCTTCTGAAGAATATATCGCTCTACGCGGAATCTTACCATTTGTAGAGCCTTGCATAGGTCCCGGAGTCAACACAGGATAACCTGTTCTTCTCCATTCTGCAAAAGCTTCAAAATTACGACCAAACAAGTGTATCCATTTTTGGGTCTGGATTTTTTCTAACCGCTGATCTGTAGATAAACCGTTAAAAGATAAAACCTGATCGATATAAGTTTGCGGAACAGTAGCTATATTGTAGGGTGACACGGCAAAAGCTGCCTTTACGGCATCCTGAAATGTTTTTTCTGCGTCTACCTGATCCCAACCTAATAAAGCTGCTTCTGCTCTGAAAAAAGCAACTTCAGAATAAGTAAGAGCATAACTCGGAATCGGCGCAAAAGAGATGCTAAACCAGGTTTTTGTAGAGGCGGTAGAATAATTAGCACGAATTATCTGTGCTAACTGGTTATCTGTAAGAGCCACCCCTATTCCTTCATACTTATCTGTCCCTGTACCGGCAGAGCTGGCTGTAGGAGCTGCTATCAAAGGTAATCGGGTATCATTGTAATTTTTAAGTGTGGTAACCAGGGTATTAGCCAGATAACGAATATCCGAACTACCCGTAATAAACTGACGCAACATTGGATTGTAGTTTTCGGCCTGTGCATTATTAAAAGTCGGAACCGCAGCATTATCCGCATTTGAAGTCAACAACCCATAGGGAGATGCAATAGCTTCCGTAACCGTCTTCTGTGCCAGTTGAGCATTGGCATACCGTATACGCATACCCAGTTTCAGTTTAAGAGAGTTCCCAAACTTTGCCCATTTCGCCACATTACCTCCATAGAAAAAATCAGCCGTTCCGTACGAATTATCTGCAGCATTTAATCTGGCAAGAGCTGCATCCAGTTGCTGAATAAGCACCGGATAGATATCCTCCTGTTTGTCAAATGCCGGAGTTCGCTGTATCGCTCCTGCATCCTGAGTCACTGCAGAAAAAGGTATATCTCCGAATAAATCTGTCATACGTTGCCAGATATAGATTTCATAGATTCGCGCTATCGCCAGTTTACTGCGTCCTTCCGGCAAATCTTCTTTACCTTTTAATTCCTGACGGATCTGCATCAGATTTTTCAGCAAATCATAGTGCTGTGACCAGATTGCATTCTCAGGAGCTTCAATATATCTTGATGTAGGTACAATCGGACCTCCGGCCCAATGCTGTACCCATGATCCAAACTTATTATTTGGCAATTCACCGGACTCATAAAAACTGCCATCCCGAAGGGAACGCGACAACAGAAGAGCCGGATCTATCGTTGTGACAGAGGTCGGCGGTTTATTGATCTGTTCAAAATCTTTTGTACAACTGTTTAATAGGACAGAACCGATAAATAGTCCCAAACTTATTTTATATATGTTACTACGTTTCATTTTTCCGGATATTAAAAGTTTACTGATAAATTGATTCCAATATTACGCATCATCGGTAAAGATGTAGACTCTATACCGATCGAAGAGTTATTGGTATTGAATGAAGCCGATTCAGGAGAAAATCCATCTGTTTTACGCTGAAAATAGAATAGATTGCGTCCATATACTCCGACTTTAGCGCCTTGTATATATTTCGGCGGCAGTATACCTTTTGGCAGACTGTAGGACAAGCTGATTTCGCGCATAGCAATATAACTTCCGTCATTAAGCATTTCTTCGGATACCATAACTTCCTTTTCTCCGGCCACTACATTCCAGTAATCCTGAGCACGTACCTGCATCGTATTCTGTACGCCTGAGTTTTTCCAGGTATTATCCGGCTGTAAAGTACCAAGATATCCCGATGCTACATAGGTACCATCACGGCCTTCGACTGTCTTATTAGATACACCGTAGATAATTTGCTCCCGGTTAGATTGAGAGAAGATCAGGCCTCCCTGACGGATATCCACCAGTGCATATAAGGCTATACCTTTGTATCGGAATGTATTGGAGAATCCGCCCAGCCATTTGGGTTGCGCATTACCCAGATCAGTAGTGACACGCCCTGCTGTACGAAGTGGCAGACCTGTATTAGGATCAATCAGTCTGTTTCCGTTTTCATCTTTGATCCAGGCAAACTGAGTACCTATAAGCTGTCCGAAAGGTTTACCTACTTCAGCTACAACATTGATCCCCCTGTCCGATCCCAGCAGAAAAACATCTACACCTGGAGCCAATGATTTAACCATATTGCGGTTGCGGTTGAAGTTGAAAGATGTTTCCCACTGAAACCCTCCTGCTGTTTTTACCGGAGTACCACCCAATACAAATTCTATCCCTTTATTCGAGATTTCTCCGGCATTGATACGATTTACCTTAAACATACTTGAAGGCGCAATCGGAATATCTAAGATCTGATTCTTCGTATTGGCATTGTAATAGGTAAATGAAAAATTCATACGGTTATTCAGAAAACGCATGTCAGCACCAAATTCGACAGAAGTGGTCAGTTCATTTTTCAGATCAGGATCAGGAATTACTTCTGTAAAAGTAGCCAGCGGAATACCGCCGTGTGTATACTGATTCAGACTATAAGCTCCTGTAAGCTGATAAGGGTTACCTGAACTACCGGCTTGTGCCCATGAAGCTCTGACTTTCAGAAATGAAAGTGCTTTTGGATTGAATTTCCATATATCCGACAGAATCAAACTACCACTGACGGAAGGATAGAAAAAGGAATTATTATTCTTCGACAAAGTAGAAGACCAATCGTTACGTGCTGAAAAATCCAGAAAAGCATAATCTTTATAGCTGATCTGTCCCGATCCGTAAACTGAATTAATCTCTGACTCAATAAGATTAAAGATATATGAATTTGTAGTGGTATTATTGATCACGTACAGATCCGGAACAATAAACTGATTACCTGTGTTTCCGGTATTTCTCATAAACCGGCTGAGATGACTGGCTCCGGCATTCAGTGAGATCTTGATATCCTCCGTCGCACTAAAACTGGAACTTAGTAATGCATCCAGGTTATTTTCTCTGGACCGGATAATTTCCTCCCGGATATCGCCTTTACGATTCAAACTCTGATATGTTCCGATCGGACGGTAACGGAAACGCTGATCCGTATACAAATCCGTACCTCCGGTAGCTGTCAGTCGTAACCAGGGTGCAAACTCATACGACAGTCTTAACAAACCTATCAAACGATCACGTCTGTCTGTATTTCTGTTTTCATGTATCGTCCAGTACGGATTGGCGGTAGAACTATTCGTTGCATAGGTTTTCTCCAGTCCCTCAAATAAGTTGGAAAATCCAAGCTGATTATCAATATCATGCTTCGTCCATTTATAATCGGCCAGTACATCCATTCCCATACTTCTTGGTTGAGAAATCAGTAGATAAGCCGGATTGTCCGATGCATCAGATAATGTAGGCCGGTTAACGCCTTCCTGCATAATATAATTTGCTTTCACATCTATACTGAATTTATCTGTGATATTGGCTTGTGTACGTAGGTTCAGACTGTTTCTGTTTATAGTATTAGTCGGCACATATCCTTTAATATTTGTATTGGCATATGAGAAACGGTAGTTGATCTTTTCATTACCACCGTCTACACTCAGATCGTTTACAAATTGCTTCTCTGTGTCAAAAAAGTCGCCATAGGTATTCGGTTTTGGAGTAAAACTTAAAACATTTCCAAACTGATCCTCATACTGCTGTCCCTCCATTTTCGCTCCCCATGAAGATCTCATCAGCCTGTCCCGGCCGGCACTCATTTTGGGCATACCCGTGTAATTGTTGGCAATAGCATCGGCCATTGTCACAATCGTACCATCGGTCTTTCTGAAATGCGTAAAATTACCATTTAAACCCTGCCCGTACACATTCTGAAAATCCGGGAGTACAAGAGCCGTACCTATAGAAAAATCACTGTTGAAATTGATATTTAAACCTCTGCCTGCTTTTCCTGTTTTAGTTGTGATAAGAATAACACCATTTGAACCCCGCTGTCCATATAATGCCGCCGCATTAGGACCTTTCAGAACCGATATCGTTTCGATATCCTCCGGATTAATGTTACTGATACCATCGCCGTAATCTGTACCTCCGGAACTCCCTGCAGCACCGTAATTCTGATTATCAATTGGTACACCATCCACGACATACAAAGGCTGACTATTGCCGATCAATGAATTATTACCACGGATAATTACTTTCGATGAACCACCTGCTCCTGATGCTGCACGGCTCACCTGTACACCCGCGACCTTACCCGACAACGCATTAGCCACATTAGCCTCTTTCCCCTGTGTCAGTTCATTTCCTTTTAATTCGGCCACAGTATATCCCAAAGCTTTTTTCTCCCGTTTGATACCCAAAGCTGTTACCACGACCTCCTCCAGCACATCATTCCTTGATTCCAGTGTAACACTTATTGCAAGTTTGTCATTACTTTTGATGGCATAGCCTGTAAGCTCTTTTCTACTGTAACCCAATGAACTGATTACAAAAGTGTACCCTTCACCAGCAGGAATTCCTTCAAATACAAATACCCCTTCAGCATCTGTTGTACTGCTTTTACGAAAAGCCGTCAACTTGTTCTCTATCGTAATAGTAGCACCGGATATTTTCATACCCTGCTCATCACGCACCAGACCGGATACGGATGCATTCGTCTGTGCTTCCGCCATCGATACTCCGATCAGCATAGACATAGCCAAAGCACAAGACAGCTTTGGATTTAAGGATGGCCGCTTTATCCATAAGTGAAAGGTAAGCCCCATCACAGGCATAAAAAGTCTGTTTTTTTTCATAATCTGAATCAATAAAGTTGTTACTGTAAATGTTATCGCTTATACATGAATGTTCTCTTATTCGGATTTATTTATTTCTTGTTTCAATTGTGCTCCCTTCCCGTTATCATCAATCTTCAGACTCAGATGATGTAAAACAGCAATATCATTCAGAATGACCCGGTAATTGTCCGAATTCCGGTCATACTTTCCTGAAAAATGGAGTTTTTCTATACCTGCTATTGTCCAGCGTGTATCGGTACCATAGGCTCTGTCTATTTCTCTGAATACTTCCGTCAGCTTCTTATTCTTAAAGGCAAGTCCCTCCGGTTTTGCCTCCATACCAGCCCCATTTTTATCCTGCACAGGAGCTTTCGTAGGTGCTTCAGCCAACAGAGAAAGCGTAGACAGCCGAATATTTACTTCTTCTCCAGGTTTGAGTATCTGACTTATATATTGACCATTTTTATTTTTCTCATAATCTTCCACACGAATAGAGCCTTCTATCAATCGTATAGCCACCTGCTTACCTTGCCGTGGAGCATCTACGATAAACTGTGTTCCGAGTGCTGTAGTAACAAGCCGGTCCGAATACACCATAAATGGCTTTGTTTTATCTTTATGAACAGAAAATTTTGCTTTTCCAATCAGCCATACCTCCCGTTTGTTTTTCCATTTAAAATTTTCGGCATAGCGCAGCTCTGCATTCGGATAAAGTAATACCGAACTGCTGTCACTCATCACTATATTCATAGGTTCATTACTCGCATTTATACGATACAGGGTAGGAACTTCTCTCTGAATTCCGGTTATAAGAGGAGACTGATCATGCCGGGTAGCACGTTCTCCCAGTGCACAGACAAGAAGCAATACGGCAGCAGCAGCCACCCTGTACAAAAATGACAAATACAGACGTGGTTGCGTCTCTTCCTCCTGTAACTGCTGAACAATCAGTTGAAAGAGATCTTCCTGCCGTGACTCATCATACGATTTATCTTCTGACCATTCTTCCCACTCTTCTTCCGGAAAAAACGCTGAGGCTTCATCACTATGCTCTGCCAGATACGTTTGTACAAAAGCATGCTCTTCAGGTGTACACTGGCCTTTTAAAAATTTATTGATTAGTTCTTTACTGATGTTCATCTGATAGGTATACGATGCCAGTACGCATACCCCCTAGTCTACAGATAAAAAAAATTAAAAAAAGAATAGCAGAAAGAATAAAGTCTTTTTGAGCACCTTCAGCGCAGAAGCAATATGATTCTCTACTGTACGAACAGAGATTTGCAGACGTTCTGCGATTTGAGCATAACTCTGATGTTCAAATCGACTCAACCGGAATACAGTCTGACGTATAGGAGGCATACGATCCACTTCCTGTCTTAATCGTTCCATATTCTCGCGGTCTTCGACTTCCGTCTGATAGTGATAATCCGGAGATCCTTCCCACAAACTATCATTACGGCTGTACCGGGCAGATTGCCGCATATAATCAATCATTACCGAACGGGTAATACAGAATAATTGAGCTTCCCACTTGATATGTTTCAGATCGTATTGGCTGTTCTTCCATATTTTGATAAATACAAGTTGAACAACCTCTTCTGCCACAAAAGTTGAGCCCGTTTTTTTGAGCACATAGGCATACACACGGGTATTCCATGCCTTGTAAAGCGATTCAAAAGTGGTAAAATCAGAGGTCTGATCAGTAAAATCAGCCGACATAACTAAATATTAACGTGTGAACTGTGGCTAAAAATAGGTTTATCATTTTACCGCAATGTAAAGCGTATATTAACATTGCACTTTGCAAACATTCGAATACAGCTATGCGGCTGATATAAAGATAGAAATGATTTTTTAATTTTCCGATATTATCACCGACTACCGAATAGTAAAAGCCAGATCATATACTGATCTGGCTTTATATACTAAAATTCACAAAATACAGAAAATGGCTTATCACAGTCCATCTTCATAATATTTATCAGACAGGGACACTGTTCTTTACTTTCCAGCCCCCTGATTGTTGCTGAATATTCCAAAGCTTCTCATATTTTCCTTTCTTGCAGATAAGCTCTTCATGTATTCCTCTTTCCAGTATAGTCCCATTCTCGAGTACAAGTATCTGTTGCGCTTTCTGAATAGTGGCCAGCTTGTGCGCAATGACAATAACGGTCCTGGATTTAACAAGTTCCTGAATAGCCTGCTGAATATAGATTTCATTTTCAGGATCCAGACTTGCCGTAGCTTCGTCCAGCAGTACAATAGGTGCATCTTTCAGCAAAGCTCTTGCAATACTGATACGTTGTTTTTGTCCACCGGAAAGCATACAGCCTTTCTCTCCTACACGCGTATACATACCATTTGGAAGTTCCCATGCAAAATCCAGCACCATTGCTTTTTCAGCAGCCTCAATAATCTCTTCTGAACTGGCATGCGGCTTTCCTATCTTTATATTATTATAAATCGTATCATCAAACAAGTAAACCTCCTGAAACACCTCACTGATCAGCGAATAAAATCTATCCTGATTAATATGCCGGATATCTACACCTCCTATTTTTATTGATCCGCTATTGACATCCCAGAATCGTGCGATCAATGAGGCTACAGTCGTCTTACCGGACCCCGAATGACCGACCAATGCAAGCATGGACTGCTCCGGAACATCAAATGTGAGATCATGTACGGTCATACGATCCTGATAACCGAAACTTACCTGATCAAATTCGATATCAAAACTCGTCGGAAACTCATCCCTGTCCGTTTCCATAGTAGGCTCTTCCAGTACATTGATAATACGGCCAAGACTCTCATTCATATACCGCAAAGTGAGGTAATCCACCATTAATACCTTCAAAGGATTATACAAATTATAGCCCATAATCAGAAAAGTGATTAATACAGGAATACTAATGCTGCCCTGCGAAAGATAATACAATCCCAAACCTAACATAACGACAAATCCGACCTCAAAAAATACGGAAGCGATAACAAGGAAAGGTCCGGGAACAGCTTCCAGCCGTATACTTCTTTTTCTAAGTTCATCAAAAGCATTTTCAAGATTCTTATTCTTATCTCCTACCAAACCATAAGATTTGAGATGAAGAATGCCCTGTACATATTCCAGAAATTTAGACCCGACACTATTCCGTGCCGCAATCTGTTTTTTTCCTAAGGAAGAAACAAGACGATTGGAAATCAGTAATACAGGGTAAATCAGGGGTATTACAGCAAGCAGGCAAAGTGCCAGACGCCAGTCGTAGGCAAACAGAAAGACAGATAAAACAGTTGTTCCGAAAACGGCGGATGCCAGATTGCCGACACTGTGTCCGAAAATTCCTTCAAAATTAGCAACATCCTGTAAAACAATACCGGCAATTTCTCCCGGATCTTTCTGTTTAAAAAATCCCAAAGAAAACTTCTGAAGACGATTACCAAGCCTGATACGCAACTGATTGGCAAGTCCGTATACCAGCAGATTAGAACCTACCATCGTCTTCGAAGCAATAAAAAACTGGGTGATCAGCATTATACTCATCAGGGTGACAGCACCTATTACTCTGGTCATATCCGGTTGCTTAGAGAACAGCTCCCAGATAACGATCAGCAAAACACCCGAAGGTGCAGCTACAAAAATGCTGTGCACAATCTCCCAAAAAATCATTTTGCGCGTTCCTACGGGATTCAGAGCAGTCACATATCTCAAATGTTGTATCATATTATTTATACTTATATTCTATGTATTATGGAATTAAAAAACCTGACAATCATGTCCTGAAATAGAACATGCTATCGATTACATTACAAATTCTCTGGCCCGGGTATGTGCACTCCACATCCGCTGATAAAGCTGACTTTCCTGCAGCAATACTTCATGAGTACCCTCTGCTGTCAGGTTGCCTTTATCAAATACCAGTATCGAATCCACATCCGTAATTGTACTGAGCCGGTGTGCGATTATCAAAACCGTTTTATCTTTAATCAGCTCACTGAAAGCTTGTTGTATCTTATACTCACTTTCGGGATCTGCAAAAGCTGTTGCCTCATCCAGAATCAGAACCGGTGCATTTTTAAGAATAGCCCGTGCCAGTTGTATCCGTTGCTGTTCACCTCCGCTAAGGTGTACCCCATCCTGCCCGAATAAGGTATCATAACCTTCAGGAAGGGACAATATTTCTTCATGAATCTGGGCTGCCTTTGCAGCCTGCATAACTTCTTCACGAGTCTTATCCATCCCCATACGAATATTTTCATACATAGACTGCTGAAACATAAAACTATCCTGAAAAACAAAAGAGACTAACTCCATTAACTGTGTTGTAGGATATTCCTTGATATTTATTCCTCCGATACGGATACTGCCACTATGGATATCCCAAAACCGGGCTATAAGCTGTCCTACTGTACTCTTACCTGCACCTGAGGGTCCAACGAGAGCTACAACAGCATTTTCAGGAATTTTAAAACTGATATCTTTTAAAACCGGAATCTTATTATCATATGCAAAGGAAACATGCTCAAATTCCAGATCAAATGTTTGCGGACTTTGTTTAACATCATTTTCAGGAAGTCCGTCTTCGTCCAGCAATTCATCCAGCTGCTCTACCCCACGGTTAATAACAGACAATTGCATTCCCATATTATTCAAGACAAACAATGGCTTGATATATCCGGTACCCAGTATCAAAAAAAGCAAAAGAGTCGCTAAAGTAACCCCATGATTGAAATAGAGATACAGTCCTGCAATCAGGACGGGCAACATCGCATTACTCACAAAACTTATAAAAACAGCAAAAGCCGGTGTACTGCTTTTAATCCATTCACCAACAAAAGCATTAAAGCGACGAACCGTATTCCCGTATTTCTCAAAAGTCTCTGCAGATGTTCCGAATATCTTCATCACCGGAATAGCACCTACATACTCAACTATACCCGCATTCATATCTTCCAACGATTGATGATAATTGCGGATAAGTTCTTTGTTCTGACCGCCATATGCTCGGGGAATCCATATTGCCAGTATAATTAGCGGAATAAAGCTAACGAGAGCCAATCTCCAGTCCTGCGTAAACAAGAAGAAAATAGTAACAACCGGTAATGTTACGCCTTTTACAAAATCAGGGATCTGATGTGCTATAAATGTCTCTATACGTTCCACATCATCAGCCAGTATTTTACGTAAAGCACCCGAACTTCGGTTAAAAAGATAACCAATCGGAAGTTTTCCGATCTTAGCAATCATGAATTTTCTTAATTCAAAAAGAATATTAAAGGCCGCAAGATGAGAGATGATAACGGAAATATATAGAACGGCCATACTCAGCACAGCTGTAAGAATAGCATAACGTATATACTGACCAGAAGATCCAAAATCTACTGTATCTTTTGTAAGTTCCCGCACAATATAAAAAACAAGCACATAGGGCACCAGACTCAATAGTGCATGTAAAATGGCCAACAGACCCGAAATAATCAATAGCTTCTTTTCTTTGCCCGCTATCTCCAGCAACCGGACAATTCCCTTTTTTTTCGCTTTTGCAGCTGTATCCATGTTTGATTTAATTTTTATATAACTAATCCGCCTTAGTTTATTTAGATAGATTCTAAATAATTTTATACCTTTGCAAAGGTATTATTTCAGGTTATCCTGTTCATTACGCATCAGGGAGTAAAAATGCCGTATGACGGATTAATTTGCCGATTAGTACATTTTTTATACAAACAATATGGTCCTAAACCTCTATGCAGATGACATTCCGGATCTTGTACTACACAAGGACTATCCCAATGCACATCACGCCTCAGACCCACATATGAAAGAAGAGTGTCTGTATATTGATAATCTTTTTGGAAAAGGTTTTTATAAAGAAGTGTATTTTGATGGTATTCATATCGGATACGGAGATATTGCGCTCGCAAAAAAAACCAGAATCCATTTTGAAAGTGATTTTGAAACAGTCGAGATGCACTTTACATTAAGTGGTGACAGTATCACTTCTTCAGAAGATATTCAGCATCATCTTAATTTCAGCAGCAATCAGCATAATATTATTTACGCCAATAATATATCCGGTCAGATTCAATGGGAACAACAGAATTTAAAGGTATTTGAAATCAACCTTCATCCTTCCTTTTTCAAACGTTACTTACCTGAAGAAGGCTCCCTGTTCAATTACTTTCATAATGCCATTGCAACCGGGCGTTCTACATTTTTCCATAAACATAATAACCTCATCAATCTGGAGATGTTACAGATCATTCAGGAAATCATCAACTGTGACCGCAAAGGAATTTTTAAGCGAATGTTTCTCGAGGCAAAAGTCATCGAACTCCTGCTTTTACAGCTGGAACAGATGAATTCAGGCAATTCTTCACATTCCTCACTCAAAAAGTCAGATATTGAAAAAATATATGCTGTTAGAGAATTTATTCTGCAACACATGGATCAGACCTATAGTCTCACAGACCTGGCAAGGATAGTAGGTACAAATGATTTTTTATTAAAAAAAGGATTTAAGGAATTATTTGGCACGACAGTTTTTGGCTTTTGGAATGATACCAAGATGGAAGAGGCACGTAAAATGATCCGGGATCAACATATGAACATCGGTGAAGTTGCTGACGCTGTCGGCTACAAAAATCCTCAACACTTTACAGTTGCATTCAAACGAAGATTCGGAATTGCCCCAAGCCAGTTAAAGAGGTAATATCTTTTAGCTGTTTCACACAATGTTCCGGTAGTTTTAGATTTTATTATCTAATTTTAAGGTTCATTTATTTTGAGTAATTCCATATGGTAAAATTAGGTTATACAATACTTTACGTATCTGACGTTACAAAATCAATTCAGTTTTATGAAAAAGCTTTTGGACTGGAACGAAAATTCATTACTCCTCAGCATGATTACGCAGAACTGCTTACCGGAGAAACAACCTTGTCTTTCGCTTCCAGAGAATTAGCTAACTCCAATCTTCCTGAAGGGTTTATCGAAGCGAATATGCAAGCAAAACCTTTTGGTATCGAAATAGGGTTTATTACGAACGAAATCGAAGAAATACTTGAAAAGGCAATCTCTGCCGGTGCTACTGTGGTCTCTCCCCTTACATCCAAACCATGGGGACAACAGGTGGTGTATCTGAGAGATCCAGATGGTTTTCTGATTGAACTTTGTACAACAGTTCCACATTAAACAGACAAAAGCCTTATAAAAAAAGTATGGAGAATGTTTTTTTAAAACACCTCCATACGATTCAACAAACCACCGGAATTTTTTTAGGAGACGGACTCGATTTTAAAACCTGACTTTTCAACTGCGTTTTTAATTTCAGTTTCGGTCATACCATTTGTTTCTACTGTAAGTATCTTATCTGCTGTAGAAGTATCCACCTGCCACTGCTTTATACCTTTCTCTGCATCTAAAAATGGAGTCACCTTAGCAACACAGCTATTACATTTGATATTGGTTTTGAATTTTAATGTATCGTTCATGAGTATTTTAATTTATTCTTGTACTACAAATTTCGCAACTATTTATGTATTCTGATGTACATCATTATGGTAATGATGTATAATATTATTTTTTCATTTTCAGCAGAAGACTGTTACTTACCACACTCACACTGCTGAGTGCCATTGCAGCTCCTGCAATCATCGGGTTGAGTAAAAAGCCGTTTACAGGATATAACACGCCCGCTGCCAATGGGATACCGATAACGTTGTAGATAAATGCCCAAAACAAATTCTGACGGATTGTAGCCACCGTTTGTCTGGAAAGACGGATCGCTTCCGGGATCTTGGTAAGATCTGAAGATATAATGGTCATCTTAGCCACATCCATTGCGATATCACTTCCTTTACCCATCGCTATACTGACATCTGCCTGAGCGAGTGCTGTACTATCATTAATTCCATCACCCACCATAGCGACGATCTTACCCTGTTGCTGAAGCTGCTTTACAAATTCAGCTTTTTCATGCGGAAGTACCTCCGCTTTATATGAAGTAATAGCTGTAGCTGCTGCAATAGCCTTAGCTGTCGCCTCGTTGTCTCCGGTGAGCATATACACGGCTATACCAGCCTGTTTCAACTCCTGAATAGCTTGAATGGATGTTTCCTTGATCTGATCTGCGATTGCAAAGAGTCCCAGGATACGTTGCTCATCCGAAAACCAAATCACCGTTTTCGATTCCTTACTCCATTTATCTGCAGTTTCAGCAATATCTTCCGGGATAAGGATTCCTTTCTCCTGCATCAGTTTACGATTACCTACATAGTAAGCCATACGCTGGTAGCTCGCTTTAGCTCCTTTCCCGGTTATACTGTCGAAATCCGAGATTGTCAACGTAGTCGTATCTGCAAGATGCTTGACGACAGCATCTGCCAACGGATGTTCAGATTGTTTTTCTATGCTAAGCAACACTTGTCTGATATGCTGATCTTCGGTATACCAAAGACTGTCAGTGACTACAGGTTTACCCTCAGTGATTGTACCCGTTTTATCCAACACCACAGCGGTTACTTTTTTAGCCAGTTCAAGGCTTACAGCATCCTTAATCAATATCCCTTTTTCGGCGCCCTTGCCTATTCCCACCATAATAGCTGTAGGTGTCGCTAAACCCAGTGCACAAGGACATGCAATCACCAACACCGTAGCTAAGGCGATTAGTCCCTGTGAAAAACCGTTATCTCCACCGACAAGAATCCAGGTGATGAACGCAATAATAGCGATCGTAATTACAATCGGGACAAAGATCCCTGCGATATTATCCACCAGTTTTTGTACCGGAGCTTTACTACCCTGTGCTTCCTGTACCATACGGATGATCTGCGCCAGCATCGTTTCCGAACCAACTTTCTCTGCTTTAAACTGAAAGCTACCTTTCTGGTTAATTGTTCCGGCAAATACAGGTTCATTTTCCTGTTTATTTACAGGAACAGGTTCTCCGCTCAGCATGCTTTCATCTACATAAGACTGTCCGCTGATCACCAGTCCGTCTACAGCAACCTGTTCACCCGGTTTGACGAGCAGAATATTACCTACCTGTACATTGGCGATTGGAGTTACTTCTTGCTCTCCGTTTTCCCGGATTATAGTGACGGTCTTAGGTTGCAAACCCATTAGCTTCTTAATAGCGGACGAGGTATTACCCTTAGCTTTCTCTTCCAGTAATCTTCCCAGCAGAATAAAAGTCACAATGACGGCTGCCGCTTCAAAATAGACATGACCATGAATGCCTTTATCTGTCCAAAAGGATGGGAATACAGTATTAAATACACTGAAAATGTAAGCAATTCCTGACCCCAGGGCAACCAGAGTATCCATATTGGCAGAACGATGCTTCGCTTGTTTCCAGGCATTAATGAAAAAATCTTTGCCATACCACAGGACGACCGGAGTAGAAAGAAGCCACATAATCGGATTAGCATGAGGCATATCCATATAAAACATACCGATAATGACTACAGGCAGAGTTATAATAGCTGCTCCTATCGTTTTCCCTTTTAATTTTTTAAACTTTTCCTGGTGAATCTCCTCAAGCGTTTCTGCCTGATTGTCCTCCTCTTCTATCAAAAGATCATACCCTCCTGCCTGAACAGTTTTTTGTATTTGTTCGGGGTTAGTCATATTGGGAAAATACTCAACTGCCACAGAAGTGGTCGCAAAATTTACATCTGCACGGACTATACCGGGCAGGTATTTCAATAAACTTTCCACACTGGAGGCACATGATGCACAGGTCATTTCCAGTACAGGATATGTTTTACGTGTAGTGATTACCTCATATCCGAGGTCCCGGATAGCCGAAACAGACTTATTTACAATATCAGGGTTATTGGCTGTAATTACAGCCCGTTGATTATTTAATTCTACCTTGTGCGTTTGTACACCGGAAATTTTATCGAGTTCCTTATCTATGATAAGTGCGCCATGGTCACTTTCCACATCTGCAAGTGGAATATAAATCGGAGTTTTAGTATCTGCTGTCATGTATATTAATCTTTACGACTTGAACACTGCAAATTTCAAAAATATGCGCATTAGTTCTGTTATATAGTTGTAGCGTATATGTATATTATTCTATGAAATTATTGAAAAAATGTCCATTAAATCAGGTACAGCCGGGATTTATTCCACAAAAAAGCGTTTGATCGAAAGATCAAACGCTCCAATTAAAATTAATAATCAATATGATCTATACTGATTTTAGTTTTTTAAGGCTTCACCTACTTTTTTAGCTTTGTTTTCTACATCGCTGGCTGCTTTTTTAGTTGCATCTCCAACTTTTTCAGCAGCTTCTTTTGTTTCAGCTATTGCTTTATTGGCACCATCTTTAGTAGCTTCAACAGCATTACTTGTTGCTTTTCCTGTAGCATCTGCCGCTTTGTCTAATCCTTCTTTAATATCCTGACCAGCATCTTTCAGTGCTGTTTTAGTTTTTTCCCAAGCTGTATTTGCTTCTTCAGATGCTTTACGAGCAGCTTCTTCAGCTTTTTTGTCTCCGCGGGCAATAGCATCATCTAAATCCTTTTTAGCCTGCTCAGCTTTTGCTTTTGCATCAGCTTCAGCTTTTTGCAAATCTGCAATTGCAGCATCTACATGGTCTCCTGCAGTTATGGAATCGTGATCTGCGTGATCATGTCCAGCATGCTGATTTGATGAATTATTACAAGATGCCATAGTCAGGGCTGTAGCAACTACTGCTAAAAGTGCAATTTTTTTCATATTCAATTTAATTTAGTTTAAAGACTAAATTGAACAATTTCTGTACCAAAAATTTTACTTTTGGTAGATATTACCCTTTGCAGCCTCTAATGTATTTTTCAGTAATCCGACGATAGTCATCAATCCTACTCCGCCCGGTACCGGAGTGATCCAGGAAGATTTAGGTGCTACATGTTCAAAATCCACATCACCAAACAGTTTAAAACCAGATTTTGTCTCCGTAGAATCTTCACGGTTAATACCTACATCTATCACTACAGCTCCTTCTTTAACCATATCGGCTGTCACAAAATTCTTCTTCCCGATAGCCGCAACGATAATATCAGCACGAAGCACCTCCGCTTTAAGATCTTTGGTACGGCTATGTGTCAATGTTACTGTACAATTTCCCGGATTAGCATTGCGAGCAAGTAAGATACTCATTGGAGAACCGACAATATTACTGCGTCCTACAACCACAGCATGTTTACCCGCTGTTTCGATTTTATAATAATCGAGCATCAGCATAATACCATACGGAGTAGCAGGAATAAAACAAGGTAAATTGCGCTGCATACGTCCCAGATTGATGGGGTGGAAACCATCCACATCTTTACGATAATCTATAGCTTCAGTGATTTTGTCCGGATCAATATGCTTTGGCAAAGGTAATTGAACAATCAGTCCGTCAATTGTATCATCCGAATTGATCTCCTGAATTTTGGCAATCAGTTCAGCTTCTGTAATATCGACATCGTATCGGATATTCGTCGAATCAAAACCAACAAGTTCACAATTGCGCATTTTACTTGCCACATAGGTTTCACTACCGCCGTCATTACCAACGAGAATAGCCACCAGATGAGGTTTACGCCCCGCCTGAGCTGTAAAAGCTGCAGCATCGGCTTTAATGTCTTCTTTAATTTTTGCAGAAACGAGTTTTCCGTCTAAAATATTCATGTTATAATAGGAATAGGATTTTATGATGCTATTAATCTAATTTCAACACCGCCATAAATGCAGATTGCGGAATTTCGACATTCCCTACCTGACGCATGCGTTTCTTACCTTTTTTCTGTTTCTCCAAAAGTTTACGTTTACGGGAAATATCCCCTCCGTAACATTTGGCAGTAACGTCTTTACGTAAGGCACTGATGGTCTCACGTGCAATAATTTTTGCTCCGATAGAAGCCTGAATTCGAATTTCAAATTGCTGACGTGGTAACAATTCTTTCAGTTTCTCACAGATTTTCTTACCAAAATCGTATGCGTTTGATCTGTGAATCAATGAAGAAAGAGCATCCACCGGCTCATCATTCAGACGGATATCCAACTTGACCAGATCCGAAGTACGGTACCCGATCTGAGTATAATCAAATGAAGCGTATCCTTTAGAAATAGTTTTCAGTTTATCGTAAAAATCAAATACAATCTCACCCATCGGCATCTCAAATATTAATTCGACACGATCAGACGTCAGGTAAGACTGATTTACAATGACACCTCTTTTTTGAATACAAAGTGACATAATGGGTCCGACAAACTCTGCCTTTGTAATGATGTTAGCTTTGATATAAGGCTCTTCAATAGCATCCAGTTTACTTGGATCAGGCAGATCTGAAGGATTATGAACGAGTACTTCTTCATTATCTTTAGTCAGATAGGCTTTATACGATACGTTTGGTACTGTCGTGATAACAGTCATATCGAATTCGCGTTCCAGACGTTCTTGTATAATCTCCATATGCAGCATTCCGAGGAAACCACAACGGAAACCAAAACCAAGTGCTGCAGAAGATTCCGGTTCAAATACCAGAGAAGCATCATTTAACTGCAAACGGTGCATAGATTCGCGTAACTCTTCGTAGTCTTCTGTATCTACAGGGTAAATACCGGCAAAAACCATTGGTTTAACCTCTTCAAATCCCTGAATGGCATTCGGACTCGGACGATCTCTGTGTGTGATCGTATCCCCCACCTTCACCTCGCGGGCTTCTTTGATACCTGAAATAATATAGCCTACATCACCTGTTTTGATGACATCCTTAGGAACCTGATTCAATTTTAATGTCCCGATTTCATCCGCAAAATATTCTTTGCCGGTAGCGATAAACTTAACACGGTCACCCTTACGGATCTCTCCGTTTTCCACTTTAAAGTAGGCCATGATACCACGGAAAGAGTTGAATACCGAGTCAAAGATTAATGCCTGTAAAGGTCCGTCCGGATCTCCAACCGGAGCAGGTACACGTTTTACGATAGCTTCTAAAATATCAGGAACTCCCAATCCGGTTTTTCCGGATGCAGGAATAATATCCTCTCTGTTTCCTCCGATCAGATCAATGATCTGGTCTTTAACTTCCTCAGGCATAGCACCCGGTAAGTCCATTTTATTTAAGATAGGAATGATTTCCAGATCATGTTCCAATGCTAGGTAAAGATTGGAAATGGTCTGTGCCTGAATACCCTGAGAAGCATCTACGATCAGTAATGCACCTTCGCAGGCTGCTATCGATCGGGAAACTTCATAGGAAAAATCGACGTGTCCGGGAGTATCAATTAAGTTTAGAATATACTCCTCACCGTCTTTTTTATAATTCATCTGAATCGCATGACTCTTGATGGTAATCCCACGCTCACGCTCAAGATCCATATTATCAAGCAATTGTGCTTGCGCCTCACGTTGACTAATGGTGTTTGTAAACTCCAGTAATCGATCTGCCAATGTACTCTTACCATGGTCAATGTGGGCAATAATACAGAAATTACGAATATGCTTCATATAAGATTTTAAAATCGCTTTTTAAACAGCAAAGATACTTTTTTCACAGCATATTTAGCTCCCAAAAGATCGTGTATAATAAGATTTTTTTACAATAGCCTGCTTTTACCCGCCCTACAAGTGATTTTTATGAAGGGGTTATGCTCTCAAAATGCTTTTTATTTCGGGTTACATTTTGAATATCCCATTGTATATCATGGGCAAATGCAACTGATCGTACAGGGCAATCTGCTATTGAGCAATAGCTGCAACATTCAGGAAGACAAGGATCTGCATGTACAAAAAATTCTGTCCGGGTAGATAATTTAGCATTTACGATGGTGTCCAGAGCTGAAATCTCGTCGTGTACCCTATCCAGTTTATAATATCGGGGCAGTGTCAGGTGACAGTCCACATGCAGCTCATTTCCATAACGCTGTACCCTCAGGTTGTGAATATCTATCCATTCTGTACGCCTGACGGCATTCAATGTATCTACGACCTCATTGACCAGTTCAAGATCCGATTCATCCATCAAGCCGCCAATTGACTTTCGTAACAACCGGTAACCGTTAAATAAAATAAATCCACCTAATAATAAAGAGATGACACTGTCTAACCAGGCCATGTGAGTCCAGGTGATAAGCAAAAGACCAACAAGGAGACCAAATGTGCTGTATGCATCGACCTGCAGATGTTTTCCGTCCGCCTCAATAGTCAGGGATTTGAGCAATCGTCCTCTTTTAACAAGGTAAAGACCTACAATAAAATTGACCAGGCCAGTTACTGCGATCAATCCAATACCTTCCGAAAGATTGAGCAATTCATTGGGAAAGAAAAGATTGTAAACAGCCTTAACAAGAATTATGAGCCCCGCAATAAAGATGAGTCCGCCTTCAACAAAGACGGAGAAGAACTCTACTTTTCCATGTCCGTAAGGATGGTTTTCGTCTCTGGGCCTTGCAGACAGATAGATACTGTAAAATGCAAAGCCCGATGCGACCACATTCACGATACTTTCTGCAGCATCTGTAAATATTGCATTCGAATCTGTAATTAGATAAGCGGTAAACTTTATCAGCATCAGCACAAGACCTGTCAGCAAGGACAGAAGTACTAATCTCTTTTCTCTGGACATCATTTAAGATTTTTTATTAAAAATCACCTTATCGGCATACGCAGCTTTGGATTATATAATATTAGTACATCTTCTAATCCGCATATTTTAAATTGCAGGATTATCGATTAAAGAATCTGTGCTAAATTTACAGAAAATCAGCTGTCCTGATTCTCATTTTTGAGTAAACAAAACTACGGGTTATTTTATATTTCTTAAGTTTCAGCTCATAATTATAGATTTTGATAAAATTTCCTGAATTTGTTTTTCTTTTTTCAAGAAATTAACCCATTATTTGCATTCTATATAATATCTTTGTGATACCATGAGTACAACATCAATTTTATCAGATAGGATTAATAATTTATCCGAATCAGCTACGCTAAAAATGACAAAACTTGGTCGTGAATTAGCTGCAAAAGGAGTCAATGTCATCAGTTTAAGTGTTGGAGAACCGGATTTCAATACGCCAGACAATGTTAAAGAAGCTGCTAAAAAAGCTCTTGACGAAAACTATACACGTTATTCTCCTGTTCCGGGATATCCCGAACTAAGACAAGCAATTGTCAATAAATTGAAAAATGAGAACAACCTGGATTATGATATTTCGCAGATTGTAGTTTCTACAGGGGCTAAACAATCTCTATCAAATGTATTACTGACGTTGATCAATCCGGGCGATGAGGTGATCATCCCTACTCCATATTGGGTTTCTTACTCTGAAATGGTTGTATTAGCTGAAGGAAAATCCGTATTTATAGATACTGAAATTGATCAGGATTTCAAGATTACGCCTGCCCAGTTAGAAGCAGCAATCACTCCTAAATCAAAAGTATTTATGTTCTCTTCTCCATGTAACCCGACTGGTTCAGTATACAGCAAAGAAGAGCTGGCAGGTTTGGTAGCGGTATTTGAAAAACATCCTGAAATCTACATTATATCAGATGAAATCTACGAGCATATCAATTTTGTTGATCAGCACGAATCTATAGCGCAATTTGAGAGCATTAAAGACAGAGTAATCGTAGTTAATGGTTTTTCAAAAGCATTTGCGATGACCGGATGGCGTCTTGGATATATAGCCGCAAACAAAGAGATAGCTGCAGCTAATGATAAAATGCAGGGACAGACCACTTCAGGTACTTGTTCTATTTCACAACGTGCAGGTATCGCCGCTTACGAAGGTGGGCTGGAAAGTGTAAATAAGATGAAAGAAGCGTTTGCGCGCAGACGTCAGCTAGTGTATGACCTGTTGAATGATATTCCGGGAGTAAAAACAAATCTTCCTCAGGGTGCATTTTACTTCTTCCCTGAAATCAGTTCTTTCTTTGGAAAAAAAGACGGTAACGGGAATGTTATTCAAAATTCTGCAGATCTGGCATTGTATCTTTTAAATGAAGGACATGTCGCTACAGTAGGTGGTGATTCATTCGGAAACAATAATTATATCCGTCTTTCATATGCTGCTTCAGATGAAAACCTGAAAGAAGCTCTGAGAAGAATTAAGGAAGCTTTATCTAAACTTAGCTAAAAACAAAAAAGGTACTGAAAAGTACCTGTTATAACTTTTCGCCATCTCGGCCTGCGGAACAGTTTACTAAAATAAGACGCATATTTTAGCATTCTTTCCCGGTTGAAATGGCGTTTTTTTTGTCCTGTCAAAAACAGAAGCTGCTGAGCCTATTGTTGTCCCTGATCTGCAGATGGCAATGGTGGCGGCATTGATTCCTGAGGCTGATTGGCGGCAAGTTTTCCACATATACGCCTGATTATTTCAGAGAAATACGGGTAATATATCGCTCCCCAAATCTGAGTTCCTCTGAAGTGAACAGGCTGCTTATATTTTTTAAGATAAGCTACCGGAACTTCAAAAGCAGAGAAATGTGCATTAGGGTCAGCCATACAATATGCCGCTCCATCTTGTGTTATCTCATCACCAACCAGAATAGCTATAGCGCCAACTCCGGACTGTAATCCTCTGGGCCAGCCTTTATTATTATGAATAGCATAATCATAACATGCCTTTGCAAAGGATCTCATCATCAGTTGCGTCATAGTACCATTCACTTCTGCAATAAATACAAAAGTATTCAGCTGTGTAGCCATCCATCGCCAGCGGAATCTTTTGACATATCCGATATGACAAGGAATGTTGCAGATGATTTCTTTAGCGAAATACATCTGCTCTTCCTTTAATATTTTTTCAGCATCTATCATAGGTAGTATTTAATTATAAATGTTTATGTATAAAAAAGTTATGCTTACTTCAGGATAATCTCCCCAGTTACCTTATCCTATTTTAAAACCGTGAGGAATTATTGCATTTTTCTTTACCACTACAATCCCGTCACGAATAGTATAGGTATCAAAATCTCCATCCGGTAAATGCGTACCTCCTTTTATATAAACATCATTTCCTATCCTACAGTTTTTATCAAGAATAGCTTTTTCAATATGGCAGTTCTCACCAACTCCTACTGGTGGTGGCGCCTGGGTGTTTGTCAACTCAATAACCTCGGTCAGATGTTCATAATAATCACAGCCCATCATATAGGTCGAATGTAACCTGGTTCCTTTTCCTATTCTGGAACGTATGCCGATAACAGATTTCTCCAGACTTTCAGCGACTATTATGCATCCGTCTGCTACGATACTATTGATCACCGTAGTACCCGAAATCTTGGAAGGAGGTAACATCCGCGCTCTTGAAAAAATTGTGTTCTTGTCAAAGAGGTTAAATAAAGGAATGTCATCTGTCAATCCGATATTAGCTTCGAAGAAAGAATCAATTGTACCGATATCTGTCCAGTATCCGTCGTACTGATAGCTTAAAACATTTTTCTGTCCAATGGCGTCTGGAATAATTTCCTTACCGAAGTCCATTCCCGGGTTTTCATTCAGCAACTGATTTAGAATTCCTTTTGAAAACACATAAATACCCATAGAAGCCAGATAATTACGCCCTTGCGCTTTCATATTATCACTCACTTCAGAAGTCCAGCTCGGAAGTAATTCAGTACTTGGTTTTTCAATAAAAGAAGTAATTTCATTCCGCTCATTTGCTTTCAGTATACCAAAACCCGGAGCATCTTTTTTGGATACCGGAATGGTAGCAAGAGTAACCTCTCCTTTGTTTTGAATGTGAAAATCAATGAGCTCCGAAAAATCCATTTGGTAAAGCTGATCTCCGGAAAGAATAAGCACATAATCGTAATCTACATTTTGCAAATACTTGCGCGATCGTCTTACGGCATCGGCAGTACCTTCGTACCAGCGATCACCTTCATTTGTTTGCTCTGCAGCCAGGATATCTACAAAACCTTTGCTAAAGCCGCTAAAAATGTATGTGTTCTTGATATGCTTATTCAGCGAAGCCGAATTAAACTGGGTCAATACGAAAATTCGTATAAACCCTGAATTCAGACAGTTCGAAATAGGAATATCTACCAGGCGATATTTGCCGGCAATCGGAACAGCTGGTTTGGACCGTTCATCGGTCAGGGGAAAAAGACGCGTACCACGTCCTCCGCCCAATACTATGGATACGACTTTTGGCAACATAATCTATTTATTTATCTGGTTATATAAATGAATGTATTTTTTAGCCGATGAGTCCCATGAAAAATCAAGGGACATTATTTTCTTCCTGTTCTTATCGAACCGGGCTTTGTCTTCCGCAAAAAGGATAGCACGTTCTATACCCTCTATTGCACTTTCTACTGTTGCCTCATCGAATGAAATACCATAACCTTCCTCAGCGGTAATATCAACGACAGTATCCTTGAGTCCGCCAATTGCCCTCACTACTGGCACAGTACCGTACCGCAGTGAATATAACTGATTAAGTCCGCAAGGTTCAACACGCGATGGCATAAGCAACAAATCGGCTGATGCATAGACCCAATGTGCAAGAGATTCATCATAACCGAAAAACGCGGCAAAACGTCCTTCATAATGACCTGTTAATCCTTCTAACGATGCTCTGATTTCCTGATCGCCGGAACCTAAAATAAATATACTTAATTTTTCGTTTTTAACCTCAAATAAATTAACAATAATCTCATTTAATAAATCTGCACCCTTTTCGGTTGCAAACCTGCCTATAAACACCAGTAAAGGCACTTTAGGATCTAATCCATAGGCTTTACAAAAGGATTCTTTATTTGCCTTTTTCCCGGAGGTTACATTTCTGGCCTGAAAATGAACTTTAACAGCCGGATCCGTTTGCGGATCCCAGATTTCGGTATCAATTCCATTGACAATGCCATATCCTTTACCAGATTCATCTGCAAATAGTGACTGCAGGCCATTGGCATCTGTATAGAGTTCACGGAGATATCCCTCAGAAACAGTCGTGAATGCTGTACAGCATTTGATAGCTGCAGCCAAAGGATTAATAACTCCATCCCAATCCAGAAGCCCCCATTTCCATGTATCAAAAGCCGGTAAAAGAATACCTTTATTCCAATTCATCCATCCCTGATATTGTCCGTTATGCACAGTAACGACTGTTTTGACTTCGCGTAAACGTTCAAAATCATTACCCCACTGCATCAAAAATGGAATAAGACCTACATGATGATCATGGCAATGCACTACATCCGGAGTCTGACCAGATTGAATCAACCAGTCCAGAAAGGCATGTTGAAAGGCAATAAACTGTTCTCCCTCATCAGCATATCCGTACACATCTGCACGGTCCAGATATCCCGGTATCCGAATCATATAAAGTTCATACCCCAACACCTGGTCCTGTTCTTTCCAAATCTCATAGGCTATCTTTGCAGATCCCATTGCGAACATACCAGTCGCAATCACAGCAAAAGAGTGTTGCAGAATAAAGGGTTTATCATACCATGGCATGACCACAGACGCATGGATACCTAACCGGTTCTGGTATTTGGGCAATGCTCCCACCACATCTGCCAGCCCTCCTACTTTGGCCACAGGATAGCACTCAACACTCAGGTGAATAACATTCATCATAATCTTTAGAAATTAAAAAAATCAAACAACCGGACTTCTTGAAGACAACATTTTAGCTATTGGAGCATCTTTGACAACAGTTTTTCTTTTCAGCGCTACTCCGCATAAAGGAGGAAGATCCACCGTAATAGAATACAACTGTCCCATCCAGGAAAGGTGCTCCGAAGCTGTTGTATGCACGGAAGCTCCGCTTCCAAAATATTTAAGGTCGTCCGAATTGAGAACAACTTCCCATTCTCCGGCCAATGGCACACCTATACGGAATGCCGGTCTGACCACTGGTGTCAGATTCAGGACAACAAGGATCTGATCTTCCTCGTCATAACCCTTACGAGCATATACAAAGACAGACTGATCTGCATCCCCTAATTCTATCCAATGAAATCCGGAATGCTCAAAACTTCGTTGATACAAGGCGGAATGATTTTTATAAAAGGCGTTCAGGTCTGCTACAAATGATTTCATTCCCTTATGTGGAGCATAATCCAACAGATGCCAGTCCAGCGACTGCTCTACATTCCATTCCTGCGTCTGTGCAAACTCATCTCCCATGAACAGGAGCTTGGTACCACTGAATGTGAACATGTACAGATATAATGCACGTAGATTGGCAAATTTCTGCCATTCATCACCTGGCATTTTATAAATCAGAGACTGCTTGCCATGCACTACTTCATCATGTGAAAGTGGCAACATAAAATTTTCATGATAAGCATATACTGTAGCAAATGTCATCTTATGGTGATGATATTTTCGGTTTACAGGATCTTCTTTAAAATAACTCAGAGTATCATGCATCCACCCCATCATCCATTTCATCCCAAACCCCAGACCTCCGGTATACGTAGGTCTGCTGACACCTGGCCAGGAGGTAGATTCTTCAGCAATGGTCTGCACATCAGGAAAGTGGCTGTAAACAGCCTCATTAAATTCTTTCAGAAAATCTACGGCTTCCAGATTTTCCCTTCCGCCAAATTCATTCGGTATCCACTCCCCTTCTTCTCTCGAATAATCCAGGTAAAGCATAGAAGCTACAGCATCCACACGTATACCATCAATATGAAACCGTTCCAGCCAGTAAATCGCATTACTGATCAGAAATGCCCGTACTTCATTTCGGCCGTAATTAAAAATATGAGACTTCCAGTCCGGATGGAATCCTTTACGCGGATCTTCATGCTCATACAAATGTGTTCCATCAAAACGGTGTAGTCCGTGACTATCTCCCGGATAATGGGAAGGCACCCAGTCCATAATAACCCCGATACCGCTTTTATGCAACTGCTCAATCAGGTACATCAAATCCTGCGAACTTCCGTATCTCGATGAAGCAGCATAATAACCGGTGATCTGATACCCCCATGAAGGGTAATACGGATGCTCCATGACAGGAAGAAATTCGACATGGGTAAATCCCAATTCTGTAATGTATGGAACCAGCTTATCAGCAATCTCTCTGTAATTCAGCAAACGAGCCGGATCTTCAGGATCTCGCATCCAGGATCCTAAATGCATTTCGTATACCGAAAAAGGCTGATTAAGTCCGTTATTTACATATCGTTTCTGCATCCAGTCCTCATCATCCCACTCATACCAGTTAGTCGATACAACAGAAGCTGTACTTGGCGGTATTTCCCATTGTAAAGCATAGGGATCACCTTTTTCGAGGATTTCTCCGGAATTTGCTTCTATATGATATTTATAAACCTCACCGTTTCCTATTTTGGGAATAAAACCTTCCCATATTCCGCTGCCGTCCCAACGCACAAATAAGCTGTGGCTATGGGGATTCCAGCCGTTAAAGTTTCCGATAACGGATACCTTACGGGCATTTGGAGCCCAGACGGAAAAATACACACCCTCTACATGACTTACCGTAAGTACATGGGATCCGAATTTTTCATAGAGCTTATATAGCTTTCCTGCACGAAACAGGCTGACATCATAGTTCGTAAACAGCGAATAAACTTCTACCGGTTGGCTCATAATCAGTTTGGATTACATTATTGAATAATCAATTTTCTAAATTCTTTTTCAACTATTACAAAAAGACGGTTTTCACTGTCCCTTTGTATTTTGATCTCCAGTCCATCCTGAATAACTGATACGGGCTCCTGAGGTAATCCTATTAAATAGATGTGAAAATCATCGAACCGTTCAGAGTGTAATCCTTCTACATGTTGTGTAATGGTCAGCAAAGATTGTGTACCGTCAACTATAAAATGTTTTTCAGAATAAATATTCTGCTCATAAGCGAAAGTATCACCATGATCCGCATAGATATAAGAATCTTCTTCTCCTGCTGTATAATAGACATTCAGTTGAAGGTGTTCGAGTTTTTTCTCTCCTGTATACTGCATCACAGGATATTCGGGGATCACACTTCCTGCTTTGATAAATACCGGCATTTCATCAAGCGGAGTCTCAATATTATACTCCTGTCCTCCTGCAAATCCAGTGTTATCAAAATAATAGTACCAGTTTCCTTCCGGCAGATAGACGATTTTTTCTTTCTGACCGGGATGGAGAACCGGAGAAACCAGAATCTTATCCCCAAAAGCAAATTCCTCCTGACGTTGCAGATTTTTAGGAATATGCTGTTCCAGCATCGATACCGGTCTCAGTATTGGAAGACCATACTTATGCTGTTCCCAAAACACGGAATATATATAAGGCAATAACTTATATCTTAATTCAATAAATTTCTTATTGATCTTTTCCCAGTCTTCACCGAAACTCCAGGGCTCACGGTCGCGCGTATCACCGGCAGAGTGTACCCTCATAAAAGGAGAAAATACACCAAACTGCATCCAGCGGGTATACAGTTCGCCATCAGGCTCTCCTGTAAATCCACCGATATCCGTTCCGCAGAAAGAAAGTCCCGATACGGACAGACGCTGCAATTGCAGTGTTCCTATCTTAAGATGTTCCCAGGTCGCAATATTATCTCCGGTCCATACAGATGAATACCGCTGTGTACCTGAGTACGCCGCACGTGTAATCGTGAACGGGCGTTTGTTCTGATAAAGTTTTTTGAGTCCGTCATATGTTGCACGAACCATTTGCATTCCATAGATATTATGAGCTTTACGATGTGATCCGCGATGTCCCTCATAATAATGACGTACATCATCCGGGAATGTACCTCTTCCGAATACTGCAGGCTCATTCATATCGTTCCAGAATCCGGCTACTCCATCCTCTACCAGACCTTTATAAAGTCCTCCCCACCACTCGCGTACACTTGGATTTGTAAAATCAGGAAACTGACAACGTCCCGGCCACACAAAACCCTCCATAAAATAGTCATCACCTCTGCGGCAGAAGTATTTTTTCTCTTGTCCCTCTTTAAATACCCAATAGCTATCATCCACCTTGATACCCGGATCAATCATCACAACAGTCTTAAAACCATTAGAAGCCAGATCTGAAATCATTTTCTTCGGATTTGGAAAGTAATGTTTATTCCAGGTAAAACAACGGTAACCATCCATATAATCTATATCAAGATAGATTGCATCACACGGAATATTTCGTTGTCTGAATTGTTTTGCAACTTCTCTCACCATATTTTCAGGATAATAGCTCCATCTACACTGGTGATAACCTATTGCCCAAAGTGGGGGCATATAATGCGTACCGGTAATACTATGATACCGCTTTACGACATCCATCATATGAGGACCATGGATATAATAATACTGCAGTTCACCTCCCTCAGACCAGAAACTGGTTCTTTCCTGATGTTCGGCTGCAAAATCAAAATATGTCTTGAATGTATTGTCGAAGAAAATACCATATGCATCCCCATCATTCACACCGATATAAAACGGAATCGTTTTATATAAAGGATCCTGATTAAAAGCATAAGAGTAGGTGTCCGAATTCCAGTTTTGTATCCGTCTGCCACGCAGATTAAGGTTTGTAGCCTTATCTCCTGCTCCGAAAAATACCTCCTGATCAAAAGCATGTTTGGTACAGTAGACATAGTACCCTCCAAAATCTGCATTCTCTTCCCAGTGCATGGAAGAATAATCTGCATTAACGATTTTACTGTTGTGATCTTCAAAAGAAATCAAAAAGTCTTTCTTCTGAATCTTACAACGGACCATATTTGTTTTGACGCAGTAAAAATTTTCATCTTCTTCAATATCGAAAAGCGCTGAGTGCTGATTGATATCTGAGATTGCGTATGAAAAGTCTTCCAGAAAAGATCCTTTTGGTGCCAGTCTGACACGAATGATCTCATCACTGACAACTTTTATCTCCACTTTTGCACTACCATCTGTAAAGACGTACCCGTCTTTCTGCTTCACATAAGATGTAGCTGCTCCCAGATATTTTTTTTCAATATGCGGTAAATCCAATACCGGATTATTAACATGATGAACATTTTCGTCCAGCGATGTTTCTGTGGCGGGACTTACCTCCAGTTCTTGTGGTATTTGATCTTCTTCCATGTATATGACAAACTATTATTAAAAATTGCTGTAAAAAAAATGCTGTTATTAAGATACGAGTAATTTCCTTAATAACAGCCACATTAACAATAAAATAATTTAACTCTGCATAATTGCTTCAGTCTTTACCGACCGAAGCTATCGTAGTTATCTTCTGCATATTTTTCAAACTTTTTCAACATCTGGATATTATCCTTTTCCAAAGATGACAGTTGAGAAGAGACATCATTCGAAACAGGAACATACCATTCTACAGGGTCAAAAAACTGACGTACACCTACTTTTGTAAATGCATACCCATGTCTGGCAAATATCGTATTGCGGATAATTTCCAGATCTAATTTTTTGAGATTTTTCAATTTAGCTTCCGTTAGCTTTTCTTTGGAGGCATTGATCTTATATACGACTGGTGAAGCTGCTCTATATAAAGTAGTGACATAGGAATAAGTGGTATCTCCGTCTAATTCCGTAATCTTCTCTTGTTTTGAATTACGCCAATCCACCAACTCCATCTCGTCAGGAAGCATCAGATTAGGGTTGTATGCAAATTGCTTTTTGAGCAACTTAAAGTTTCTCTTTTTTACTTTCACCGAATTATCAAATGCTTTCCAGCTTCCGATCAGAGTATCCCCTTTTACTTTAAATTCAAATCTTCCGTCAGATTTGTTATCTCCAGGCTCATCCAGTATAAAAGAAATATTTCCTCCATTATCTTCTATTTTCCCTATTACCGGACGCATATTACCTCTTACTATATTCTGTCCGAGTACAGTATCCGCTGTGATACGCTTAATAGTCAGGTTGATTTTAGGCAGATTATCCAATGATCGCAACAACTCTTCGTCCCCGGCTATCTGTGCAAATACATCATCATCGATCACAAAATCTCCAACCCAATTGCCATACAACTCTTTATGTATTTCTTCTGCCATCTTCACACTATCTTTACTTAATGATGAAGAAGTATCATTCTGGTTCTTTTTCTTGTCTTTACAGGATGCCATGACCAGCAATCCTACACAAGCGATCAACATTATTCTTTTCATAATTATATAGATTGAATTCATTTTTATTCAGGCAATGTGTGCTACCTGATATTTCATAATTTGTTAAATTTTCTGTAAATAAACCACTCCATTATCAACAAGTTTGGCACCCAGCCCAACCAGGCGATAATCTGATATACATCCATAGGATTGGGTTGAAAAAAATACACAATCACTACTTTCCAGTACCGCAATGTCAATGCTGAACAAGTGAGTGCAAAACTCCTGTACATAAATTTCTGATGACTGTGGACATTCCCTTTTCTAATGGTCAGTACAGCCATTAAGGTAAAGTAAAACCATAACAGTCCTAACAAAACAAATGCCACCTGTGCAGTAATGCCTCCGTTTGCATGCAAACCGATTAATATTCCGGAAGGAGCAGCCAGAAGTAAAATAATACTAACATACAGGTACCCCACAATCCTGTGAATCCTCGGGTAACGTAATAAAAAACGGGAATTGAATTGTGTAAAACCTGCAGGAAGGACCAAAATAGCAGAACATACATGCGTATAAAAGATATACTTATACCAGGAAACATGCTGAATTTCGGTTTGTTTGATTTGCAAAAAAGCAGCATCAAGTTCAAAAAAACGATATCTCCAGGTAATTTCTGCCATCAGATAGCAGCTATAACCAAATATGAATAGCCAAAATAACTGGATCGTCAGATTTTTATAGGATGTTTCCACTTCCTAAAAATAAGATTTTATCCAATTAAAAATGAATCAGGAAACTATTTTATTATTTACTTCGGATTGCCTCCACTGGATCCATATTGGCTGCCATAAACGCTGGAATCATACCTGATATCAATCCGATAAATGTGGAAAGAAAACAGGTAATAATAACCATCTTGAGACTCACCAGCACAGCAAAACCTGTAGCTAATTTAACCACAAATGCAATTCCATAGACCATGACAAGCCCCACAGCTCCACCAATAAGACAGAGTAAAATGGATTCGAAAAGAAACTGTGTAAGGATAAAATATTTTTTTGCTCCGAGCGCTTTTTGGATTCCGATCAGGTTGGTGCGCTCTTTGACACTTACGAACATGATATTGGCAATACCAAAACCTCCTACAAGGATTGAAAATATACCGATACAAAATCCGGCCAGATTGATTACGGTAAACATCTGATCCAGCTGGGCCGTAATCAGGGTTGTTTTATTAAGTGAAAAATCGTCTTCGCGTTGAGGAGCAATACGACGAATAGAGCGCATCAGGCCCTTCAACTCGCTTTCTCCTTCGTCCAGTGTGTAGGTTGGCTTGACTGTAATGACAATACTGGGATTATACTGCTCATAATTGGCAAGATTACGTCCCAGACTGAAAGGTATAAATGCAATATCGTCAGAGGAAGTATTGATCAGCATTCCGCTTCCTTCCTTTTTCAAAACACCTACCACAGTCAACTTACGTCCTAACAGGGAAATCTTCTGTCCCAACGCATTTCCGGAAGGAAACAACCCTTCGGCAATGGTTGCACCAAGCACCACGACCATCGAACCCACATTAGATTCTGTTTCTGTAAAATAGCGTCCTTCAATTATTTCAGCACTCTGTGTCTGATAATATTCATGTGTTGCAGCATTTACCGTAATATTAGTTGCACTGTTACTTTTGAATTTAGCTACGCTGTTACCGATATTAAAAACATAAGCAATATGTTCTGCGGTAGTCATTCTGCTCTTGAGCGCCAGATAATCATTATATTTCGGCTCCGGGCGATTGATATATTTCCACCAGGGAAAATCAGGACCTCCGTCCCATGGCCATTTGTCAACATATAATGTGCTGCTTCCTATTTTCCGAACGGATTCTTCAAGATTATTGCGAAGAGTATCTACGGCTGAAAAAACACCTATAATCGTCATAATACCTATAGTTACCCCCAGAAGGGATAAAAATGTCCGCGTCTTATTATCTTTAAGAGCGGAAATTGCAAAACCAAAACTTTCTTTAAGAAGTCTGAAAACGGTTATCATGTATGGCGTTAAAATCTATTCCGTAAATATAAACGAATAATTCCTGTAAAGGGGAATAATAATGTTGAAATATAATATTTTTAGTTCAGAAATGCTTAACTTTGTATGCTTTTTTAAATCCTTCTTTAAACGGAGCGGATTTGATGGCAAATCGTTATTTATTAAAATTTCAACAATAAAAAATGAAATTATCTCAATTTAAGTTCAATCTTCCAGAATCTTTGTTAGCATCTGAGCCTTCGGAACAACGTGACGAAGCACGCCTGATGGTACTTCACCGTGATAGCGGAAAAATAGAGCACAAAATTTTTAAAGATGTTTTAGATTATTTTGATGACAAAGATGTCATGATCTTAAACAATACAAAAGTATTCCCTGCTCGCATGTATGGTAACAAAGAGAAAACAGGGGCTACTATAGAGGTATTCTTACTTCGCGAGCTCAATAAGGAGTTGCGCTTATGGGATGTACTGGTAGATCCGGCTCGTAAGATCCGTGTGGGTAACAAATTGTACTTTGGTGATGATGATTTGTTGGTTGCTGAGGTCGTAGATAATACGACATCCAGAGGTCGTACTATCCGATTCCTGTTTGACGGTACAGATGAAGAATTCAGACGTAATATTGAGATTTTAGGAGAAACTCCTCTTCCGAAATACATCAAACGTAAAGCTACACCTGAAGACAAATACAGATACCAGACCATCTATGCAAAGAATGAAGGTGCTGTAGCTGCTCCAACTGCGGGTCTGCACTTTTCCAGAGAACTGATGAAACGTCTTGAATTGAAAGGTGTTGATTTTGCAGAAGTAACATTACACGTAGGTCTTGGTACTTTCCGTACTGTAGAAGTGGAGGATCTGACTAAACACAAAATGGATTCAGAGCAGTTTATCATTACGGAAGAAGCTGCACGTATCGTAAATAAAGGAATTGATAACAAAAGACGTGTATGTGCCGTAGGTACTACTTCTATGCGTGCGATCGAGTCTTCCGTATCTGCTGACAGACACCTGAAAGCTGCTTCTGACTGGACCAGTAAATTTATCTATCCTCCATACGATTTCAGCATTGCGAATTCTATGATCACAAACTTCCATACTCCGGAGTCTACATTACTGGTAATGATCGCTGCATTTGCGGGTTATGAAAATGTAATGAATGCTTATGAAGTAGCTGTAAAAGAAAAATACAGATTCTACAGTTACGGAGATGCGATGCTGATTATCTAATCGCATAAAATAATCTTATTCTGAAGCGCGAACAATATCAAACTGTTGTTCGCGTTTTTTATTTTTGTAGGAACAAAGTGTAGAAACATGGCTCAGCAATATGTTATAATAGTGGCAGGAGGTACAGGTAGCAGAATGAATCAGCTTTTACCAAAGCAATACCTGATTCTGGAGGATAAGCCTGTGCTTATGCATACTATTCAGGCTTTTTATACTTGTAAAACCAAGCCGCATATTGTGCTTGTCATCCATCCTGATATGGAGAGCTTATGGAAAGACCTGTGCAGGGACTACCATTTTGACATTCCTCATGATATTGTATACGGAGGGAGCACACGTTTCCAGAGTGTTCGTAATGGCCTTACTTATATCTGTACCCGTACGACACAACCTTCCGAACATCTTATTGCCGTACATGATGCGGCACGCCCCCTGATCCGTCCGGATATCATCGATCACGCTTATGAACTGGCTGCACTTAAACAGGCGGTAGTTGTAGCGGTAAAAAGCACAAATTCTATACGTTTGGAAAAAGAAAAAGATGGAAAACTGATCAATTCAGCCTATGACCGTGATCAGGTGTGGATGGTTCAAACGCCTCAGACGTTTAATGCGGAGCTACTTTTCAAGGCGTACCAGCAAAAGGAAAATGCTTTATTTACTGATGACGCTTCTGTGGTAGAACAATCAGGCCATCCGGTTACCTTACTGGAAGGACACCATTCAAATTTGAAGATAACCTATCCTGAGGACATCCAGATCGCCCAATTGTATCTTAATAATCTAAGGGGTTAAGCATTTCCTCTAATTATTCTCAATAAAATAACAATGATAGCTATCACCAGTAATGCGTGAATAATACCACCTGTATAATATCCTCCTATAAAGCTAATCGCCCAGATAATAACTAAAATGACCGCGATTAAATACAAAATGTTACCCATAATATTCTCCTTTAATTTTAAAATTTACATAAATAGACGTTTGTAATATTAAAACGCCACGATGTCAAAAAGGTTTGAATATGATGTTAAAAAATCCTGTTAAAGCTTAATAGAAAGCCCGTCGTAAGCCAATTGAATATGATCAGGGAGTTCTTTGGAAACCTCTTCATGAAGTCCCAGGCGATGACTGATATGCGTCAGATAGGTTTGTTTTGCATTTACTTTATTCGCAAATCCAATGGCTTCTTCCAATGTAAAATGAGAGATATGAGGTTCTTTTTGCAGGGCATTGATCACTAAATAATCGACCCCTTTCAATTTTTCAACCGATTCATCTGACACTGTTTTGGCATCCGTAATGTAGGCAAAATTATCTATACGATATCCAAGCACAGGCATTTTGAAGTGCATGACTTCTATCGGAATAATTTCTTTACCATACAAATGAAAGGATTGGCTGCCGTCAATTTCCCGAAGCTCTAATTGCGGAACTCCGGGATATTTGATATCGGAGAAAGCATAATAGAATTCACGTTTCAGGGCTTCGTGCAGCGCCTGAGTACCGTATATGGGAATAGACTGTTTCTGTTGATAATTAAATGCTCTCACATCATCCAGACCTGCAATATGATCTTTATGAGAGTGTGTCATCAAAATAGCATCGAGATGATTAACCTCTTCTCTCAGCATCTGATATCTGAAATCAGGTCCGGTATCGATTACAATATTATTTCCTTCAAATTCGATCATCACCGAAGAGCGCAACCGTTTATTGTGAGGATCAGCAGACTGACACACCTCACAATGGCACGCAATAACAGGGACACCCTGTGAAGTTCCGGTTCCTAAAAAAGTAATTTTCAAATCGATAATTTTGTTTGCCTGATTGCCTGATAAAGCGTCCGTTGCTTCTCATCTAATACAGCCTCATCTGCCGGAATTTCATGAAGAATCTGGATCAGAGACTGAATTTTGACCTCCAGATTTGAAAATTTGTTGACCACAATAACTTTCGAATGCTGAAGCACACAGGCTCCGGTACGAAAATTACCTTTTTCATAACGCAGTTTAAATCCAAACTCTTTAAACAATGCTTCTATCTTATCTAAACTATTTTGTGTAAAAGGCAGCAAAATGTACTGTTTTAAATGAACAAACCAAGTTAATAACCTTAAAGAAGAATTCAAAACGGAATCCCAACTTTCTATTTACGAACCAGTATGACTTCCCGGATATAGCTGTCAATAAATCCGCTTCCGTATGCTATCAATTGAGTAAATGCAGCAATCACACTTAAAAAGGCAACCTGCAGGCTTCTGGTGATATACAAGGCATGAAAAAAGAGAAGCAATGTATACAATCCCAATCCCCAATTGCCGATGGATGTGAGGAATAGAATAAGTCCTAATTTACCTACCAGCACAACATTCAGCAGATTCAGCAACACTAAAACGACTAAACCAACGACGAATAATGCAGGTAAAGCATGAACAGGTTTTAATTCTTTGGGGAATAATTTATAGATATCTATCCTCCCCTTTCCAAAGAAATTTGTCTGCTTGAAAAATTGCGAAAAGCTGGTTCTTCTTTTATGATAGACGTACGCTTCAGGAATCAGTCCTACCTTGAATCCCTGTTCAATCATACGGATACTGAATTCTATATCCTCTGATCTTCTGGCCAGTTTAAACCCACCTGTACGCACCCATACTTCACGTGAGATGCCCATATTGAAACTTCTCGGATTGAACTGACCGATGTGCTTTTTATTTCCGCGTATACCTCCGGTTGTAAAAGGACTGGTCATGGAATAACTGATGGCTTTCTGAACTGGGGTAAAAGATTCATGTGCGGCATCGGGCCCGCCAAAAGCATCGAAATGATCCCTTTGCAAACCAATGATCACCTCATGGAGATAATCGGAAGGTACAATAACATCGGAATCAAAAATGATAAAATAATCGCCCCTGGCTCGTTCAAAACCATAATTACGGGCAAATCCTTGCCCCTCATTAGGTTTGAAGTAATAATGTACATCCAGCTTATCCTGATAGCGTTCTACAATAGCTTTGGCATCCTTCTGCGAACCGTCTTCTACAATAATGACTTCAAAATGCTTATAACGCTGCCTTAGCAGCGAGTCGAGCAATTCGTCAATCTCTTGCGGACGATTGTATAAGGGAATGATAATGGAAAAGAACATGAGATTAGATTACCCGGTCTATCTGATATTTATTTCGTTCACTACCATTACGGGATACCAACTCAGCAATAAATCCGGTCAGGAATAACTGTGTACCGATTAAGATAGCGACCAACGATAAAAAGAACAAAGGCTGATCGGTAACATTGCGATACGGGGAATGATTCGCAATACTCATCAGTTTGTCCACGATAAGGTAAAAAGTAATAAAAATACCGATCAGAAAGCTGATCACTCCTATTGAACCAAAGAAGTGCATAGGTCTTTTACCGAATTTACCTACAAAATAGATGGATAACAGATCAAGAAAACCTTTGACAAACCTTCCAGGGCCGAATTTCGTGGTACCGTATTTACGGGGATAATGTTGTACAACCTGCTCTTGTATAGCTGAAAATCCAGCCCATTTTGCCAATACCGGAATGTAACGATGCATTTCACCGTACACTTCGATACTCTTAACAACATCTTTTTTATAAGCCTTTAATCCGCAATTGAAATCATGTAAATTGTCAATACCTGACATTTTGCGTGTTACGGCATTAAATAGTTTTGTAGGAACTGTTTTCGTCAGCGGATCATATCGTTTTTGTTTCCACCCGGACACAAGATCTGCATCCTGACGCATAATACGGTCATAAAGTTCCGGAATTTCGTCCGGACTGTCCTGCAGATCGGCATCCATAGTGATGACAACATCACCCTGAGCAGCGGCGAAACCTACATTCAATGCTGCAGATTTACCGTAATTCCTCCGAAACTTTACCCCTATGATATTATCGCTTCCTTCTTTAAGCCGCTCAATCACTTTCCAGGAGCTGTCATTACTCCCGTCATCAACCAGAATAATTTCATATGAAAAATTATTGGCCTGCATAACCCGATCGATCCAGGCGGTAAGCTCTGGCAACGATTCTTCTTCATTAAATAGTGGAACGACTACCGAAATATCCATTTTCTATGCTAAATATCTTAACTTTTTTATCGTATTAGTTGGGATTGTTCTGATCCGGCCATGCACCGTAATTTGCATTCGGATCGGTATTAGGGTCTACGTTAGGATGTTGCTGAAAAAAAGGTTTTTCTTTCTTTAAAATAGCAGCCAGAATCAGAGCCAAGACAAAATAGAAGATCATCATGATAGCTAATCCTTTGAAAACTTGCCAGAACGATATTGTTGAAATTCCAGCTTTCAGTTCATCCAGTTTTGCAATAGCTTCGTCTATCTGCGTTTCTGTGGCACCTGATTTCTCCATCATTTCGATAGTCAGGTTACTGGTATTATTGATTACTTCTTCCTGAAGAGTAGGTTCGACAAATTTTGTAAAGGCAAAAGAACCAACTGAAGAAATAAGAGCAGCAACAGCAAACATAATGAAGATCTTTTTCAAGGCTTCAGAAAATGACCAGTATCCGCCTATACTCTTTCTGATACTCAGTGAAAATAGCACTGCTACAACAACAATAATTAATGATTGCAATACTGCAGAAACGCCATACAGCACCACTAAGGAAGTCGTACTTTTAGAAATGTACATAATTACAATACCCAGCACAAAAGCAATAATACCCAAGTATAATCCATAGGTTATGCTCTGCTTTTTACTATCTGGTTCTTGAAGTGAAAGTTGGTCGGTCATAATTTATTTGTTATAGTTAATAATAATCTGATAAAGAGCTGAATCAAGCGATTTGTTTAAAGCAGCACTTTGATATTCTTCCCATTGTTTTTCAGACGGATTTGCTTCGGAAAAGAAACTCATCATAGGGTAAAATACTTCGTACAATTCGTCCTGATTATCTACTGTTTCGGCAATTTTTGCAATCTCAGCATAACTGCTGTCCACCAGGATCTGATTAGCAATCACCTTTTCATAAATACGATGCTCATCCTGAAATTCATCTTCATCTACAAGAAGGAATTCTTTTAAATAATCCTCCAATTCCGGCTCAATTTCATCATCAGCACACTCACGAAGATAAAGAAAAATATTAAGTAATTCAGTTCCTCTGTCGATGGTCTGATCTTCTATACTTTCCCATTCCGGCGAATCCAGATAATCTTCTTCCAGCTTCTGTACATCTTCAGAGAAGAAGTTCATCAGCAACAGATCGAAGCAGACTTCTCTCAATTCATCAAAACGCATATGATCGTCAAAAGCAGCATCCAACAGATCTACTTTTTCCAGAAAAGGTTTCTGGGCATCAAAAGCCAGATGAAGCTGGCTCAACAATTCCTGATGATCATGACCTTCGTTGGCAGCATAGGTCTCCAGACCTTGCGTCACTGCACGAGCTATTTTAACATTCATAATTGATTAATTTTTAAATATTTTACCATTATTCAATACCAGTAATACTTTACCTGTCATTTCCTGTCCGAGGAAAGGAGAATTGTCAGATTTGGATTTATTTTGTACGGTATCAAATGTCCATTTTTGTTTTGTATCAAACAATACGATGTTCGCTACCTCTCCCTCTTGCAGTACAGGAACAGCCAGACCTAAAACCTCACGCGGACCTATTGCCAGTTTATCAACAATAACCTCCTCGTCTAATCCAGCCTGTACAAGTAATGGCAGAACGGTTTGCAAACCTATAATACCATTTTTAGCGATATGGAATTCTACTTTTTTATATTCGACCTCCTGAGGTGTATGTTGAGATACAACAGCATTGATTACGCCATCTTTCAGTCCTTTTAGTAACGCTTTAATATCCTGTTTGGTACGTAGCGGAGGGTTTACCTTATAGTTACTGTCAAATCCTTCCACTTCCTTATCCGATAACACAAGATGATGTGCAGCTACATCACAAGTCACTTGCTGCCCTTTTGCTTTTGCCTTCTTAATGAGGTCAACTGCTTCAGCAGTACTGATTGTAGAGAAATGTATCGGCGATTCATTATACTCAGCAAGATAAAGATCACGGGACAGCATCAATGATTCTGCGAGATTAGGAATTCCTTTCATACCCAGATAGGTACTTACTATTCCTTCATTCATCTGATTTCCGCCTGCCATAGATTCGTCTTCCGGATGTGATATGATCAAGCCGTTGAATCCTTTAGAATACAACAGAGCACGACTCATCAGACCAGCTTGTTGTACGCTTCTGTTGCCGTCACTAAAAGCTATTGCACCAGTTTGTTGCATATCATACAATTCTGCAAGCTCTTTACCTTCACGTTTCTTACTGATAGCTCCCACCGGATATACATCTACCAGATTTCCTTTTGCAGCATTGATTACCAGCGCTACTTCAGAACGGCTCTGTATAGCAGGTTCTGTATTGGGCTGAACAGCCACTCCTGTAAATCCTCCGGCAGCAGCAGCAGCTGTACCGGTCTGTATATCTTCTTTGGTTTCCAGTCCGGGTTCTCCGAAATTAACGTTAAGGTCAAAAAAACCAGGTGCTAAAAATGCTCCTTTTGCATCTACTACCGTAGCTGCAGCATCCGGTTTCTTTATTTTTTTCCCGATCTGTACGATCTTACCATTCTCAATCAATACATCCACCTCTTTGCGGTGATGCTCGTTTCCTGGCAAAATAACAGTTGCAGAAGTGATTAATAATGTACTCATGAAATTAAAATCTATTTGCTTGATGAAGTCCTGTTAAACATACAACACCTGACCTGAACATCATTTGTTTTAAACAACCATACATAAAATAAAAAATGGATTTTTCTTTTGAAAAATAAAAGAAAGGAAGATAACAAACAGTTGTAGCGAGGTGCTGCGTCATTTAGAAAACAAATGTACAAAATACTATTAAAAGAGCTACTATTGCAGGAATATTATCTGCTTATTTTTTTGTCCCCCACTGATAAGATTCCACAACGATTCCGGCCAGAGACAAGGCTCTGTCAACCACTGTCCGTGCCAATTCTTCAAAATCTTTTGGAAGACTGTAATAAGACGGACTGGCAGGGCATATAATACCTCCTGCATCGGTCACAGCCAGCATATTCTGCAAATGGATTTTACTTAAAGGTGTTTCTCGTGCAATCAGGATAAGTTTACGGCGCTCTTTAAGTATGACGTCTGCGGCACGTGTCGTCAGATCCGAAGAAGTACCATGCGCTATGCGTGCTAAAGTCCCCATAGAGCAGGGACAAATGATCATGGTCTCAAATCTCGCAGAACCAGAAGCAAAAGGTGCATAAAAATCATTTTTACTATAAAATGTAAAAGGATAATCTTCATAGGCTGTATTCTGCAATTCGTACTTCCACACATCTTTAGCATTATCAGACATTACTACTCCTATCTCTTCAAACTGATCTTTGATCCTGACCAGCGTATCCAATAATACTTTAGCATATATAGAACCACTGGCACCAGTAATCGCCACCACTATTTTATTTGACATGGTCTTTTCTATTAAATTGAAACACAAAGCTAAAAAAAAGGGTCGAATAAGAAATATTCGACCCTACATCTACCTATGAAAAACATGCCCTTGGGGAGGGCCTATACAAATGTACTTTAATTGTGGATGATTCAAAATTTTTTTAATCTTAAATTATTAAAATGTAGCCGTATAACTACAACCCTATAAATATTGTTGTATAGGTAAAAAGATACATATGTATAACAAAATCAAAATCGGAATCAATCAACCCGACCGGACAAAAAATATCCACACTTGGAATGTTATTAACATTTCATTTTATAATTAACAATTTTTTATTTATTTCGTATCATTAAATCAAGATTCAATGAGTTTATCGGTATTAGAAGAGTATATTGAAACGGGCAACTATCAGGATTTGGAACTACTGTTACGAAACGATCCGGATCTGGTAAAGCAGAATACCAGTCATGATATTTCACCTTTAATGCTGGCCTGCTACTACAATAAGACTCAAATCGTTCAAACCATCTTAAAATACATCACTTCGATCACGATTCACGAAGCCTGTGCAGCTGGTCTTACACAACATGTAGAAGCTATAATTTTACAGAAACCGGAAATCGTAGATGAACTTTCTTCTCAGGGGTTTACTCCTTTGGGGATTGCTACACACTTCTCCAGAGAGGATATTATACGTATTCTGCTGAAAAATCATGCTGATCCTAATATTCCTTCTCAGAACGGTTACAATGTATATCCGCTACATGCGGCACTCAATGCCAATAACAGTACAATAAGTAAAATGCTGATAGAGGCTGGTGCTTCTGTAAACGTTGCGCAATCATCAAGGATCACACCTTTGCATCTGGCAGCACAACACGGAAATATAGATCTGATTATCCTGCTTTTAGAAAACGGTGCGGATATTTCGGTAAGAAATGACATGGGACTTACAGCCTCCGACATGGCTGCTGATAAAGGATTTAAAGAAATATCGGAAATTCTTAAGGGATAACGATCAACTATCCCACAAATGCTTGCGCATTTTTTTTACGTAGGCACGAAAGTCAAGAAGCACACCTGCGAATAGATAAAAAAGAATCGGAAATCCTGCGCCAATGATCGTGGCATAGATAAAAAACAGCCTTAGTTTGGCGATAGAAATTGAGAATTTCTCACCTAAATAAGCACATACACCGAACGATTGCTGTTCAAAATAGTATAAAATCTTTTCTATCATGATCGTATGGGTTTTAATATCTGTAAACCTATCTGACAATCCAGGCATTTTTTAAGTGCACAATAATGAGACTTTAAATGTATTAATGCCTGCGAATCTGCTGCACACAATGCCGTAACTCCGATAGCGGCAAAACTCCTGACTATGGAATTCGATTCTGCTTCCATTTCCTCTAACCATTCCATAGCTTTACAAATGTACATCTCCTGATCAAAATATTTACCATACAAAAATAATAATTGCACAATACTATTGATAATCAGTGTTCTTGAGGCCATTTCACCCATTTTAGTAGTATGCCGCACAGCAGACTTTTGTAACGTGTAATGTCTTTCCCAAAATTCAGAAAGTTTTATCTTTTCAAATAATAACTTCAGGTCTGCCAGTGTTCCTAATGCTATAATATAGGAAAATAACCCTTCCTGCTGCCGGTAAAGCGAGACGAGTTGTGCAATTCGAAACGTGGGAAAATTATACGGCCGCATACGCATAAATTTCCAACGGTTTTTATCCATTTCCGGAAGTCCATGCAGCTTTCTAAGATACTGATATTCCCCGCGAAGGTTTTCTGCATAGCTGTCTTTGAAAACTTCACTTTCTCCTAAAAAGCCTGCTATTCCCAGAAACAATGCTTCTGATTTTATTAGATCATCCCTGTACTTATGAATCAGTTTAAAAGGGATAAGCTCCGCCAGTTCCTGAAAAGTATCTGCATTGACTTTTTGTCCGAAAGCTCGCGCAAGCATAACAAAAGCCATTTTTTCAAAATCACATCCATAGCCGGTAAATTGGTTTATCAGGAGATCAGACTTAACATGAAAACGCTCGACCGCCATCCGGGATAAATGCTGTCTCACCAACAGCGGATCTACATTGCTGATGTGCTTTTCACAAGGAATCCAGGCATTTGAATGGCCCATGATAATCTCATATTTTGTTATAAGATCGGATCTGATCAGAGGCTTAAGACATAATGTAGGAACAGCAGTACCGTCAGACCTGCTGACTTCCTCATCTCCATCCCATATAACGTGCAGAATAACATTGTCATAAGACTTATCCTTATCATGCCGGTGCTGATACCAGGCTTTATCAGTGACATGCAATTCAACATGACCATTCCATTCCTCTTTGCCAATTTTTATTTTAGCATGCAAAAAATCAGGCCCTGCATTCAGATTATAATGACCTACATCCTGTATCTTAATATCGTCTTTTTGAAGCGTTTGAAGATTATATTGGTCAAATAAACGAAACCGCCAGATGAAATGAAGTAATTTTTCCGGTATTCGCATACCTTAAAAATACACATTTCTTTAAAATAAAACTAATTTTTCTTTACAATTAAATAAAAATCATCAGAAGCCACAGTATGTTGTTCTTTCACCTGCCCTTCAATAACAGGTGCTTTTATGCCATCCTCCCATAATATCTTACTTTTGATCACTCTGGCTTCATCCCATAATCCTGCATCAATAAAGAGCTGAAGGGTCTTAGCACCTCCTTCTATAATAATAGACTGTATATCCATCAGATATAATTGATACAGAATATTCTGCGGCAGATATAAATCATAGTTTTCCAATTCGATATACTTGACACGTCCCTGCCAGTCGGTCTTCACTGCATTGAATACAATCGTGTCTGCATCTTCGGAAAAGATAGCTGCTGACTCTGGCACAGACAAATGCTTATCAATGAGAACACGTTTAGGATTACTTCCCTCCCATTCTCTCACTGTCAGTGAAGGATTATCAATCAGTGCGGTACGCGTACCTACCAGTATAGCATCTTCTTCTGACCTCCATTTATGTACAAGTTGCTTACTGGCTTCATTACTGATCCAGACTTGTTCGGATGTATTTTTTGCCATATATCCATCGGCTGTCTCTGCCCATTTGAGGATAACATAGGGTCTGTTCTTTTTGACTCGTGTAAAAAAACGTCTGTTTAGCCATAGTGCTTCCTTCTCTAACAAGCCGACTTCTACTTCTATTCCTGCCTCCTTCAAAATTCCGAGGCCTTTCCCATTCACCTGAGCGAAGGGATCCATACAGGCTATATAAACTTTCCTGAGATTGTGCTTTACAATGAGATTGGCGCAAGGAGGTGTTTTGCCAAAGTGTGCACATGGTTCCAGGCTGACATACATAGCGGATTCAGACAGTAAGCGGTCGGCAGAATCCGGATACTGATCCCTGACCTGTTGAATAGCGTTGACTTCTGCATGAGGTCCGCCATAAGGCGAGGTATAGCCTTCACCAATGATTTTATCCTCATGGACAATCACAGCTCCTACCATAGGATTGGGACTTACAGTACCCGCACCAAGTAGGGCGAGTTCCAGACATCTTTGCATGTATCGCTCTTGCATATTCATATACAAAAGTATCAATTAGATGGCAGATAACAGCTATATGGTTATTTAAGAATAATTGTATTTTTGAGCTATGAACTCACTTCAATACTATGAACAATACTTTACAGATCAATTGACAAAAATATATGATCTGGAAGAGGCTAAGTCTCTGTTTTTTCTGACCCTGGAGGAAGTGACAGGTATAAACAGATTGCAATACACTGTCCGGAACACTGAAGCAGTTGCCGAAGAACAAAAGATTCAGCTGGATCGTATACTACAGGAGCTGCTAAGACGTAAACCTATTCAACATATATTGAAAAAGGCTGATTTCTATGGTGAAGTATTTGAAGTCAGTGAGTTTGTACTCATACCGAGACCGGAAACCGAAGAATTGGTACACCTGATCATAGGGCACCACCGCTATTCCGCTGCTCCGCTAAAGATTATAGATATCGGCACTGGTAGTGGGTGCATCCCTGTTATACTGAAGAAGCATATGCCTTCTGCTCATGTCAGCGCATTGGACATTTCCAGAGAAGCGATTGCTGTGGCTAAGCGTAATGCTAAAAGTATGGAAACAGATATTCATTTTGTTAATGCTGATATTCTGGAATGGGAATACTTGTTCACAGCGCAAGTGTATGATGTTATTGTCAGCAATCCTCCCTATATCACCCCTAAGGAAAAAGAGGAAATGCATAGCAACGTACTGGAATTTGAACCGCATCTCGCTCTTTTCGTAGAGGAGAGTGCACCTCTGCTCTTTTATGAGACTATTGCTTCATTTGCTTTGGTTCATTTGAAACCCTCAGGTGATCTTTATTTTGAGATCAATCAGTACTATGGCCACGAAACGGCAGATATGTTACGAAAAAAAGGATTTTCAAGAGTAGAATTGATTAAAGATATGCATGGAGCAGACCGTATGATCCATGCACGCAGATAATTTTTCAAATTAATGTTTTTAGCTTTTAGGCAGTTACATGAAAAATCAAATTTTATTGCAGGCATTATTTGGAGGATATTAACAGAAATTCTATCTTTGCATCACTTTCAGAAACGGAAACGGTTCATAAAAAGAAAGGATTCCGTAGCTCAGCTGGTAGAGCAATACACTTTTAATGTATGGGTCCTGGGTTCGAATCCCAGCGGGATCACATCCAAACCTCTTCATGCAAATGAAGAGGTTTTTTGTTATATGCATGACTGAGATGAGAAGTTTATCCTGAGCATAGCGAAGGAAACTCCAGCGGGATCACAGAAGTTCAAAAGCCTTTCATTTCTGAAAGGCTTTTTTGTTTTTATGCTATTTGATTGTTAATAGAAGGGTTGGCTAATAAAAGCTATAAATGCAAAAGGCACCTAAGCCTCGGGCCAAATACACAAGACGTGCGCTATGAGAGGTTTCAATTGTATAATTTAGCTATCATTACCTGCTGTCATTTTTCTTTCTTACCCTTTCTTTCTTTAGGCTATAATTACACGCTCTGTTTTCTGTATATTCAATTTTATGTTCAGATAGAAGCTGTACAATTATTTTGTTTGTTTCATCTTCATCAAGTCCTATTTTTTCTCCGAGGTCAATTTCATTGAGTTGACCGTCATTTTCTATGAATGCTTTGTAATATTTTTCTTTATTTTCCATAATTATATCTTTTTTGCACAGCTATCATCATATGTGGACTAAAGGGTAAAAGATAGCTGTCGTTTTCAGTAACTTGAATAAGTTCCATTAATGTTCTTTGCTTTTTGTTATTCAGCATATTGGCAAAGTATTCTTTATCCAGCCATGCCATACCCTCAACCGCATACGTATTTAGATAGGTTAAGCCTTGATTTATAAATTCATCTTTGAGCTGTTCTGGCTTATGATAAAATGCTTCTGCTAAAAGCCAAGGGAAATCATCGGGCGGATTGTGCATACCTCTTATTAATTCTTCTTTGCACATTTCGAAAAATGGTTTTTTGTGAATTAAGCCATTTAAAAGACCAACCAATGTTGATGCCGTATAATTGATGGCAAAACCCAAAATAATCCCACCATTCTTTAAAACACGTTTAGCCTCACAAATAGCTAAATCTCTATCCTCCTTTTTTTGAAGATGATAAAGAGGGCCATGCAGTATGATTAGGTCTGCATAATTATCTGGAAATTCCAATTTCCGAGCTTCTCCTAAATGTACAGAAAACTTGCTCTTTAATCTATTCGCTCTGTTTTGGGCTATCTGTATATGTTTTGCAACTGGCTCTACCAGATGAACTTGGTGTCCTTTTTTAGCAAGCCATTCCGAATACTTTCTCGTACCGCCACCAATGTCTATTATTTTTGAAGATGAAGTTGGTATATATTTTTCTAAGAGTGATTTAATTCTTTCAAATTCAAATACTCCCATTCCTTTGTCAAGTCGAGTTTCTTCGGATGCTCTATTGTAAAATAGCTCTATATCTCTACTTATTAACTGTTTACTATTCATTTTTATTCATCGTATCATCATATTTGAAATGTTGAATACACCGCAAAAGTGATATGCAATCGATTTGATAATCGTTTGTTTTGTTTAAGATTAAGAAATAAGTCGACAGGATTATCTGTGCATTAAAAATCAAAAGATTTCAATGCGTTAATCACTCTGTTTTTAGAGTTGTCTTTCGAGTAAGACACAGATAATATGTTAGATATAGTATAACAGACCACAAAGATAGAAAATTTGGATTAATTTTTAACGGTGAATGGGCACAAATTCACTCCTGCTGTATCAAATGCTGTAAATCGAGGTCATTCTTGATACGCTCTATTTCACTTTCCATGATCTGGATAACGGTCGCTTTTTATGGCATCAATCTTCCAATAAGGAGTTCGAGTTTCGTACCAGCGGGGTCACAGAGAAAGCCTCCACTTTCGTTGAGGCTTTTACTTTTACAAGACATCCCAAAATTTGCACCAATTCCCTAAAAACAAGTGAGTAATTCGGTGAGTAAACTTAAAGGCTTCTATCCTACTCATTGAATACTATTTAATCATTTGACATTCCATCACTGAACATCTTGATGTTTGTATACGGCAAAGATTACTTCAGAGTGAGCGTGAGTAAGTATAATTATTGAAAAATAAGAACGAATAGGCCGTTAGCTTAATTGCATGTATTGGGTGAGTGATGGTTGTTCAATTAATTCACTTACTATTTATTGTGAAAGTGTTTTCTCTATTTTTTCGCCGTTTATTATGGTCCAACTACTCAATATTAACGTTTCATAGCTAGCCGAATGGGATAGGGATAAAACATGCCTATTTGCCCCTACAATTCTGAAGAATACTCCATACAAGTACTTCAGCTCATTTTTTTCAGATGCTTTTTAGAGCGATAGGTGTTTATCCATCATAATTCATTGCCGTTATTGTTTCGTTTTCAATTTCAATGTCCAAAATGTGGTCTTGAGAAAAATCGTCGCCGCCCGAAATTTCGGCATAAAGATTTCCGTTTTGTCCAACAATTATTCTTGATCTGTAAATTTCTAAAGTGTCATACCAATCTTTGTCTGCTTCTTCACCACTATCTTCACTTAATTCCTTGTTGTAAAATTCTATTAACTCTTTTTTGCAGTCGCCTAACCAAAAAATGTAGTCTATTATCTTGTCTGTTAAGTTTTCAAATTTATGTTCTCCATAAATGAATATTTCTACTTTATCGTTCTTAACTACCTTATTGAAAATAACAACATCTTTGTCAATAATTGCAACCTTGCTTTCTTCCGTTGTAGAAACTAAAAAATCAGTTATCAAAAGTTTAGTCCGCTCATTTTGCTCTCTAAACTTTCTGATATCCTTAATGATAAAATCATTTTTATGCGATTTGGCTTTTTCTTCCAACACATAAAGTTTAGACGTATTTTTTCGATCAGTCAAGTCAGTCACTGATTTAAAAATTTCGTAAGCTGATTGATGAAACCCTAACAAACTGTATAAATTTGAAAGTGTCAAGTCATCATTTTTTGTCCTGCTTGAACTTTGTAAGTCATAAAGTAAGTCATATAATTTTTCTACGCTTTCTTTTGAAGCATCAGATTTTCTGAATTCATTAGAAATTTCAATATAATCTTTCGTGAAATTTTTTTCCATATACTTCTTTCTGTTTTTAGGGTTGGTCTGAATTACCACTAACGGTCAGAGACTCGCCTAAAGCGGGGATTTTTAGTGCAAAAATTCAATAGAATTATGGCTATTGAACCTTGCACCACTTGTCACAACACTTCAGCAAATGCCCAATCAAAGTAATCCGTCCAACTATTGGAAAGACTCTTTTTGTGTGCAGTTTTATTTTTTAGTTTTACTTACCTGTTTAACTAATTTATATTTCACAGAGGAAGCATCGGCTGGTGGATTTTCTACTTTTTCTTCGGTGACTGCTAATTCATATTCATATCCCTTTTCGTAATTAAACCCTTCAATATCATCATAAAAAAGTTCCCATTCTTTTTGGTCTTTCATCCATTTTACCTGAAGACATTCTTTTTGCAAAACACCTGCATCACAATCTTTTGTGTCTGCTCCGATATAGATTGTTTTTTCGTTTGCTTTTTTTGTCAAATTACAGGCTGATAGCATTATTCCAATAATACTTATCATGATTAAAATTCTTTTTGTCATATTTATTTAATTTAAGTAGAAAATTTCATTAATTATTTGGCTTGTTGGGTTCTTGTAAAATTACCACTAAAGGTTCGGAAGCTTATCGAAAGTGAGGATTTTTAGCACTACATGTCCTAATTAGCTGCATAAAACAACACATAATAGAATATTCAAACTATGTATTTAATATACAACAAAATTTCAATACAAAAAATAAATTTACTTTTCAAAATATTTTTCACACACCATAAATTCCCTCTAGGCAATCGTCCTCTGTGACTTAATAAGTTAAAGCACGATCATCAACATGCTGATGCTTTCTAGAAAGGGCAATACACTTTAATGTATAGATCCTGGAGATAAATTTTGGTGTTAATTGTTATTTTTGATTATTAGTACTTATAAAAAATAGTATGTATCAACGGATTGCCCATATTGCCCTTGTTGTGCGTGATTACGACGAAGCTATTACTTTCTACACCCAAAAACTGGGTTTCAGATTGGTAGAAGATACTTCATTAGATGAGGAGAAACGATGGGTTTTGGTAGCACCTCCAGGTGCAAATGAATGTTGTCTATTACTGGCAAAAGCTGGCAATGAAAAGCAATCCGCTAGCATAGGCAATCAAACAGGCGGCAGGATATTCCTGTTTCTGTTTACAGATGACCTAGAAAGAGATTATGCACTTTATCAACAGCGTGGAGTCCGGTTTGTACGCCCTGTGAAAGAAGAACTATACGGCAAGGTGGCTGTTTTCGAAGACCTTTATGGCAATCAGTGGGATTTGCTTCAGCCTAACCTACAGAACAAAGCTAGCCAATTAAACAAAGGCTGATATTGACATATACAAAATTTAGAGATTATAAAGATATTCAGTTAATTTATTCTGATAATGCATGGATACATTGCTCTCTTATCTGCCAAAGTTCATCCAGTGAATAATTTACATCCTTATTTTCATTAAGCCAATTTCGTAAAAATGATTTGTGGATTTGGATTTTATGCTGATTTATTTCAGTGGGCTGAATTTCGGTTTCAAAGAGAAGATCATTTACAAAATCACCGGGTGAAGAATTTCGTTTGGTGAAATCAAAATAATGATCCTCATATTTTAAGTAAGTGTGCGCTTCAGGAATATACTCTATGTGTTTTTCCGACATGACACTTTCAATATGTTAATATTTCTCTACATTTAAGCATCAGTGTACATCTTATATTGGGAAAAAGTAAAACAGAAAATTTACAAAACAGATATGTGTTTTATTGTCAATCCTGCAAGTTGTTCTTCTGTATTCAGATTTTTGCAGCCCTCCAGATTCAGTTGCTGGAGTTGGTCCAGATGATGAATAGTAGGTTGAAGTCTGCTTAATGCATTGCACTTTTGGAGAAAAAGCGTAGTGAGTTTGCTACAATTTTCGAGACCATCTATAGATTCAAATGATCCGCCAATAATACGCAGGTATTCCAGATTGACAGCATGCTTCAGAAAAGACAGGTCAGCATACTTAACACCACCAATCAACAATTCTTTCAAAGATGTCAGCTTATCCCATCCGCTAATTTTCGGTCCATAGCCAATATTAAGTTTTTCGACAATCGGAAATATCGACAGATCCAGATTAAATTCTCCTGCAGCACTCCAGCGCAGATTCTTTAATCCCTGCATGTATTTTAATCCGTTAATATCTGACTTTTTTGACATCGGAACTAGCCAATGAAAAGTTTCAATAAAATCTCTGTCTTTCAGAAAGTCAAAATTAACCGGCAGCTTACTCCAATCTCCGTCCGTCCAGATACAAACCTCACGAATGCCATTTTCACGGGCATAATCCAATCCTTCTTCCAGATATTCATATAATATCCGTATACCCTTAAAGTGAGACATTTCGCTGTAATCTACCTTAAATTTTTCCATTAGTCTGAAACTTTAAATTATACTTTTACATTACAATTCTATTCCGGATTTAGTTTTTTATTTTCTTCAATGCATCCTGATAGATCTTCTGAATGCTATTCTTCTGCTCCTGGTCGCAGACCTGTTCCACCGCAGGCAGCAATGTCACATTAAATTCTGTATTCAATTTGATGATCTGGCCCAATGCAAATGCAGCACTCCATCGTACTACAGTCCCTTCATGTGCCGTATTTTCCAGCAAATTGGAAATAGGCTCCTTCAATTTTGCAGGAAACAGATGAGCAATATTCCCAATAACTTTTGCACTTTCCCACTTTACACGAGGCGCTTTCGAACGCAAGGTTTGCGTTACAAACAGCAGCATATATTCGTCAGCAAATTCCGGATGACATTGCGTAACATATTCCAAAGCCTCTATACAGGTTGCTTTTACCGGGTTCTTTTGATTTTCAGCAAAAACAAGAAGTTCATCAACCGTAAGTGACTTATCTATCAGCCAGTTACTGATAGTCTCTGTTTTCTCTTTAGACTTGATCTCTTTTTCTTTAAAAAGTTCTTCGATGGTCATACTTCTATAATTGATTTTTACGACAAAAGATTTAGACGAATTAAATTAAGAAAAATTCAGTTCGGTAAGAACAAAAGATAAAGATTTTTACTCCTGAAACAGATCCGGTAATACGTATTCTTTTACTATTCCATAGCTGTCAGTATAATGGGCTTTTCATCTGTAACGACAAGAGTATGCTCATGTTGAACTGCAAACCCACCTTTATTACCTAACAGCGTGAATCCATCCGGTTGCTCAATAGCTAATGTAGAGTGCGTATTGATAAATGTTTCGAGAGCGACAACTGTTCCTTTTCTAAAACGTCTTCTGTCATCGGGATCTTTATAATTCAAAAGGTCAAACGGTTCTTCATGCAATGCTTTCCCTAAGCCGTGACCTCCCAGATTTTTGATGACCAGATATCCTTTTTTTCTGGCCTCGGTTTCAATATAATGACCAATTTCGTTGATCCTGACTCCTCCTTTAATACGGGATATAGCAGATAAAAGAATATTTTTTGAAGCTTCTACCAAAGGAGTATGTCCATGCAGATCCTCTCCTACGACAATAGATCCGCCATTATCAGACCAATATCCGTCAAGCTCAGCAGAAACATCAATATTGATCAGGTCTCCATCCTGAAGGATTCTACAAGGAGAAGGTATTCCATGTGCTACTTCATTATTGAGACTTATACAAGTATAACCCGGAAAACCATAGGTCAATCGGGGAGCAGATTGTGCACCGAATTCTCTCAATACATGTCCACCATATTCATCCAGTTCCTGAGTCGATATGCCCGGTTTGGCATATTGCTTCATTTTCATTAAAGTCACAGCTACTGCTTGACTTACGGCTTTCATTTTCTCTAATTCATTCTCATTGGATATAATCATATATTATTGCCTTATGGATAAGAAACAAAAATAAGAAGCAGATGTTGGAGATAAATCGTAAAATCCGGACATTTCATTACAGTTTACTAACTTTGTTGTGATGCCGATACATTTTTTAACTGCTATACGCTCACAAAACAAAGAAAGTTATATTCAAATTCCTCTCGATAGCGGGCTTGAGCGGTATGTTGAGGGTGTTTATGAATTTGACGGAACTATGCTGTGCAATCAAGTTGCTTTGTTCAGTGACGGCTATCCCGCTCTGATCCTTATGCCTTCGCAATCTGATAAAATAACAATCAGAAGTACAGCTTTACAGATTACAATGGGTCCGGCGTGGGTCTGCGGAGGCAACATACAACAGGTCTTTTTACAATCGGCAGAGCTTAAAGGTACGATCCGGATTGTTCGCTTTCATGCTCCTGTTTTCTTTAAGCTTTTCGGTCTCCGGTCAGATTACTTTGATTATCAACCTGCTTATGATCTGACAGAATCTACTGATCCTATTTTAAGCACATTTATACATAATTATTATCATCTTGGAGATGCAAAATGCCAGATAAAAAGTCTTGTAAATTTTTTATCCTGCCAACCTCTTCCTGAAGTAAAAGTTCCTGCACTACTACAGGAAAGACTGGAACAAATACAGCAAAGCTCCACTCCCACTACTCTACATATAAATTACAAATGGTGGCAACGTGCTTTTAAGAAACACTTAGGACTGGCACCCCAACAATATGTACAGATAAACCGCTTTTTAAAGGCTTACACATTATTCGAAGCGTGTCCCTCCCTGTCGCTTAATGATGTTGCTTATAGAATCGGTTATTATGACAGTAATCATTTATTAAAGGATTTTCATAAATACATTGGTCAATCGCCCAAAGCTTATTTCAAAACTAATGCATAAAACACTGCTTACGCTTACAATCTGAAAAGATATTCACCTAATTATCGTCTTTTTTTTTTCGGAAAGCTGCAGCATCAATTTCATTAATAGAAATTCTAATCCATTCCGCTGTTGTTCAGGAAAAGAAACACTTATTTCCCCTACCATCTGATCCTTAACAATCCCTTTGGAAGTGATCATTACATCACCATATCCGGCTAGCTCATCTACCTCTGTGCGCCAATCATGTGATACGGGTATATCCATATCCCGCAACAGTGCCGGAATACGATTGGTCTGCATTACTGCAGAAAATTTATTATCCTTTATTATCCTTTCAAAATGCTTATTTCCTACCGGTTTAGTTTTACTCTCTCTTATTCCTTCCAGATCTGTTCGGTCGTTAGATACAAAAACAAGGTCTTCCTGATACATGATGTATATGGGCATATCCCGACCGCCATTTCGTTCAATTTTATAGATATCATTATTTGCAACAGCCTTTTTCATAGCCACAGCCAGTTGCAGTCCTCTTACCAGCAGCCGCTGATCTTTTGATGTAAACATCCATACAAAGCGTGGAACCGTTTCTTCCTTTGTACGTTTCACTTCTTTCAGATCATAGTCATTGTTGTACTCATAATCGGTATATTCTGTCTTTAGTTTTGTCACACCGTTGAGCAGGACCAGATGATCGCCGGGCATTATTCTGGCTAATGCCTGTTCATCAAAAGCAACATCCATTGCTAAAGCCAGAAAAGGAGCAATTTCAGTTTCTTTACCAAACAAATAACCGAAGCGCTTTGAGATATATTCGGGCAGTTCCTTTATGTAGGCCTCTGAATTGATATTCAAGGATAGAAACCCAACTGTTTGTGCTGTGAAATAACGGAAAAACTTAGGATTGGGCTTTTGGTTATAAATACGCCTGGCAACCTGAAGCAGATCTTTATCCAAATCTACTCTTGTCTTTAGTTTGAGTGTATGCTCTTCGAGTTGCAGATCAACAAAAGCCTGGCCATATCCATATCTGAAATAGTATGGCTTGAATCCATAGTACCGGGAGCTCATATAGGCTAATGGTAACAAACCCAGATACAGCTCATCTACATTTTTGACCCAGGCGCGCATTAATGGTATTTTTTCATGAATTCCTTTTAACGTTTTTTCATCTAATCCTTTATGATCTGCCGATAATAAATTCTGCATTTCCTGATCCATCCATCGGACTTCAAGTACATTCCGGATGGAATCATTTTTTTGCTGTGCACGTTCATGTATGCGTGCTATAGAATCTGAATAATTTTTATCCTCTTCAGTCCAGATATCATTTACATTGATAGTATCGGTACTTTCTCTGTCAAAATCATATGCCTCAAACGTCACTTCTTTTTCATCACGAATATCTCCAAAAGTGATATATGAAGCAGAGTCAGGCTGTTCTACAGTTTCTAAACTATCAATGCCTTCTTCTGTATAGCTGTAAATTGAATCGGGTGCAGCATCTGCTACTTTATCATAAGAACCGTTTTCTATGTAGACCGGCATTGCTGCCATATCTATATTATCTATTCCATAACGTGTTGCAACAGAATCGCTATAGAAAAAATTAGCATTGATTCCACCTGACAGGACATAGAGTACATCCTTGTTCCAGGCTAACAAAGTGCCGTTAATATCTCTTGCTCTCAGGAATCCGCTTTCAGTCGCTACTTTTTCAATTGTGTCAGGCAGTATAGCTTCAAATTTATCCCGATTGTTGAGGGGCAAAATATAACCTATACAGGATATACTATCTGTATTCTTACTATACAGATAGCTATATTGTTCCAAATCTACCCCCATATCTTCCAAACTAACAGACTTTTGTCCTGTTCGCTGTTGGAAAGTATCAAAGAAATTAATCTTAATAAGCAATTCATTTAGCAATTTGGCATTGCTGTGTTTTAGAATCTCTTTTGTATTGATTACTGTTACAAAACCGGCTTCTTTGGGTATCCGTTGAGCTATTTTCTGGGCTTCTGCCTGTAGAATAATCAGAAATGTAAAACTAAAAGCTAAAATTATATTCAATCTACCATTCATATCTTACTTGTCTTTTAACAGGATGTATCTTATACTGTGACACCTGACCGTCTGATCAGGTGTACAATGCAGTATTTTACTATTCAACACACATACCCCATGAGGATACTAATGTATTCGCTTAGGTGCGAATCATTATGCTTCAAAGTTAGCCAATCGGCATATGCTGCACAATCCCCGAAATCAGGGATAGTCATGTACTTTGAAGTATCTCTGAAAAGAAAATTTAAAGTTCTGAATACGAGATTTCCCCATGAATATCAGAATAAGTTATGTTAGAAACCTCTCCCTAACCCTCTCCTTAAAAAGGAGAGGGAATTAGTTTGGCAGATACTGAAAGATTGATTAGTGGGCTGTTTTGCATCAGTTGGCGTCCACGTCAACCGTTTGTTATTACTTCTCTCCCCTTCCAAAGGAGAGATGCCTGAAAGGCAGAGAGGTTGATTAGTGGAGTTGATAGAGTTGAAAAGGTTAATAAAGTTTATAAGTTTCACTTTTGTTCCAATTGCTGGTGAGAACGGCAGCAAATGCAAGGAACTGGATTTTACCATCTCTTGCGTCAGTTGGCGTCCCCGCCAACTGTTTGTTATAATTCCTCTCCTTGAAAATTAGATGGATTGGGTCGGTATAAACAGAAAAGAGGTTCTGAAATTTCAGAACCTCTTTTCTCTATTAGGATATGTTATAATTACAATCTTGATCTGCTTTGATTTCCGAATCGCACAGACAGTCCCAGTTCATGGGTACTGTTAGCGATGTAACGATTCAAATCACTGTTTTTCAGGTTCTGCTGATAACTGTAAGCGACCCGAAGTCTGCCCAGATTGAATTCAGCCATTCCCATAAGATCTCCACGCTGTCTGTAACCTCCTCCGATACCGAATTTCTCATGGAAGAATAACATCACTGTACCATCAAACTGAACCCCTGTAACAGGACGGTAACTCGCCAGTAAACTCGGACGGATGTACATCTGATTGTCCAGATCAAAGATCACTCCCGAGGATACATAAAACGTATTGTCACGACCAAACTGACGCACATAGTTGGATTCCTTTGATCCGAAAATAGAACGTGGCATAGACACGCCTACATAATATCGATCAGGTCTCACTAATGACGCTGACAATCCGTACAACAATGTTCCATATTGTTCCGTCTGAAAGGCAGGATCACCCGGATCAAGGGAGCTGTAATCTCCACGCTGCTGCGTGTAGCCCAGGTTCACTCCCAGGCCGATGTATTCCTCATCTGAGATCTGAAGTGTTTTGGTAAAATT
>NZ_DIDX01000007.1:147189-147745 GCF_002418355.1 Sphingobacterium sp. UBA5789
TCGATATATTGCTGACCCAAGGCCAGGCTGACACATAGTAACGATAACGTGCCTGATATTATCTTTTTCAAGTTCATAGTCCTTGTTATTTCTGTTTTTTTATACTGTTACTCTACTAAAGAAATCATGTGTTACAGTTCATCCTGGAGCTGCAACACTGATTTCCTCTGATTAATATCTGACAACGAAGAAGCCTTTGTCATAAACCCATTTACCGTTGATCTTTACTTCAAGCATATAGAAGTATGTACCGGCAGGGACTGCACGACTTTCNNATCTGAAGTGTTTTGGTAAAATTTGCCGAGGCTTCTGTACTGCGTTCAACACCGATCTTAAACTGTTTGAAATTTACACCTAAAGCAATGCCGCGATTTCCAACAGCTATGTTACCGTTGAACCAGATACTCTTGGGGGCTCCGTCAACTCCCGCCCATTGGTAACGGTAAAGAAGCGCTGCATCTCCTTCACCTCCTTTCAGCAATGCATTGTAACTCGGATTCAGCATCTTCCCAAACGAACCGGATAGCGCCGGGTCGATATATTGCTGACCCAAGGC
>NZ_DIDX01000007.1:147981-403478 GCF_002418355.1 Sphingobacterium sp. UBA5789
AATTTAGCTCCATCTTCATTGCGCACACGAAGTTCACGGGTAACCGCATCAGCTGCGATATAGTTTGCATCTCCGGCCTGCTCTGCACGGATAAGGGCAAGACCTACTCCTCTCACGGTCACCTCCTGATTACCTGTAACTTCAGCAACTAAGGTATTGTCACTGTAGATACGGATCGGCAGCGGACTGTTGCTGGTAATATCAAGTGTCAATTGACCCGCATCGCGGTACACCGCAGGGATTTCTTTGAAGCTGATCACCTGTTTGGCTTTATTGATCTTCAGTGTAGCCTGCAGAGAGAGGTTATTATAATTGATACCTCCGTCTATATTAGCCGTAACCGGATAGCTGCCGGCAGCTGTCTGATTATTACCGGTGTAACTCACGGTTGTACCTGAAGGAAGAGTACCAGTTATAAGAATAGATTTAGAGCTGCCATCGTAAGTGACACTGGCATCGCTTAACGTAATACCTGTAACAGTTGCCTTCGTAATGGTAAGATTGGCTCCTATATAGGTGATCGTGTAGTTAGAAGCGGTCAGATCGTTATTACTGATCGCATACGTTCCTACATTTTCACCAGCTGCACGTTTCAATGTACCCGTCACTACAGTAGCTGCGTCATTGTTGACCATACCTGTCACTTTATAGGTCAGAGCAGGATCTGCTGTTCCAAACACCTTAGTCTTCGCTTCTGCCGTAACCGTTAAGTTCGCTTTAGTGATCGTAAGATCTGCTCCTGCATAAGTAATCGTGTAGTTAGAAGCAGCCAGATCGTTATTACTGATCGCATACGTACCTACATTTTCACCTGTTGCACGTTTCAATGTACCCGTCACTACAGTAGCTCCATCATTGTTGACCATACCTGTGACTTTATAAGTCAGCGCAGGATCTGCTGTTCCATAGACCTTAGTCTTCGCATCAGCCGTAACCGTTAAGTTGGCCTTGGTAATCGTCAGATTAGCTCCTACATAAGTAATCATGTAGTTAGAAGCGGCCAGATCGTTATTGCTGATCACATACGTGCCTACATTTTCACCTGTTGCACGTTTCAGTGTTCCTGTCACAACAGTAGCCAAATCATTATTGACCAGACCTGTGACTTTATAAGTCAGCGCAGGATCTGCTGTTCCGTAAACCTTAGTTTTCGCATCAGCCGTAACCGTTAAGTTAGCTTTAGTGATGGTCAGGTTAGCTCCTGAATAGGTAATTGTGTAGTTAGAAGCGGCCAGATCATTATTACTGATCGCATAAGTACCGATATTCTCTCCGGTTGCACGTTTCAGTGTTCCTGTCACTACAGTAGCCGCATCATTATTGACCAGACCTGTTACTATATAGGTCAAGTCTGGATCTGCTGTTCCATAGACCTTAGTTTTCGCATCAGCTGTGACCGTTAAGTTAGCTTTAGTAATCGTAAGATCTGCACCCACATAAGTAATTGTGTAGTTAGAAGCGGTCAGATCGTTGTTACTGATCGCATACGTTCCTACATTCTCACCTGCTGCACGTTTCAATGTACCTGTTACCACAGTAACTGCATCATTGTTGACCAGATCTGTTACTTTATAGGTCAGAACAGGATCTGCTGTTCCATAAACCTTAGTTTTCGCATCTGCTGTAACCGTTAAGTTCGCTTTAGTGATCGTAAGATCTGCACCCACATAAGTAATTGTGTAGTTAGAAGCGGTCAGATCGTTGTTACTAATCGCATACGTACCTACATTCTCTCCGGTTGCCCGTTTCAATGTACCTGTTACCACGGTAGCCAGATCATTGTTGACCATGCCGGTAACTTTATAAGTCAGAGCTGGATCAGATGAACCGTAAACCTTAGTTTTCGCATCAGCCGTAACCGTTAAGTTGGCCTTAGTGATGGTAAGATCTGCTCCAACATAAGTGATTGTGTAATTATCTGCACTCAGATCGTTATTACTGATCGCATACGTACCGATATTTTCTCCGGTTGTACGTTTCAATGTTCCAGTCACTACGGTAGCTGCATCATTATTGACCATACCTGTAACTTTATAAGTCAGAGACGGATCTGTTGTTCCGTAAACCTTAGTTTTCGCATCAACTGTAACCGTTATGCTGGCTTTAGTGATGGTAAGATCTGTTCCAACATAAGTGATCGTGTAATTATCTGCACTCAGATCGTTATCACTGATCGCATACGTACCGATATTCTCTCCGGTTGCCCGTTTCAATGTTCCGGATACGACAGTAGCCTCATCATTGTTGACCAAACCTGTGACTTTATAGGTCAGAGCCGGATCAGACGAACCGTACACTTTGGTTTTCGCATCAGCTGTAACTGTTAAGTTCGCTTTAGTAATTGTAAGATCTGCTCCAACGTAAGTGATTGTGTAGTTAGAAGCGGTCAGATCGTTATCACTTATTGCATATGTACCGATATTCGCTCCTGTTGCACGTTTCAGTGTTCCAGTCACCACAGTAGCTGCATCATTGTTGACCATACCTGTGACTTTGTAAGTCAGGGTCGGATCATTCGCTCCGTAGACTTTTGTCTTCGCATCGGCTGTAACAGTAATAACAGCTTTTGCCACTGTTAATGTACGACTCACAGGAGTTGCAGGATTATTGTTCTGATCTCCCGCCTGTGTTGCTGTGATCGTTGTTGTACCGGATTTCAATATAGTAGCCTGATTCCCGGTAATACTTACAACTGTAGGATCCACCGCGGTATACGTGATCAATAATCCTCTGTTTGTATGTGTATCTCCGAGATCAAACGATGCATCACCATATGTTTTAGAAGGGATAGCATTGAAACTGATCTGCTGATCATATTTAAATGTGGTAAATTCTTTAACAGCTCCATAGCTAACTATTCCGTTGACAATCGCATACGCTCTGTAACGATACAGTGTATTTACTGTCAAACCACTAATATCTACTGAGAACGTACCACTTCCGCTTCCTCCTATTATTTTAATATTGGATGGTGTTGGTAATGCATTTGTTCCATAGACAATACCTTTTTCTATCACACATGCACCATTTGGAACATCACCTCCAAGCGTGACTGTCTGTGCAGCCACATCTACTGCATCAGATGTCGACACCACCACAGTAGCAGAAGGCTCTCCGACAGTTGTAGTACGTGTTATGAAACATCCGTTATTATCTGTTATAGTAACTGTATATGTACCTGCAACCAAACCAGTCGCTGTTGCCGCTGTACCTCCGCTAGGCGCCCAACTGTAGGTAAGTGTTCCCGTTCCGCCTGATGCTAAAACAGTTGCTGTACCATTAGTTCCACCATTGCAACTTACATCTGATTTACTAATGGTCGCTGTTAAAGCAGGAGGTTCTCCAACCGTAACTGAGGCCGTTGTCTGACAAGCATTCGCATCTGTTACCGTCACCGTATAGGTTCCTGCTATAAGACCAGTAGCTGTTGCCGCTGTACCTCCGCTAGGAGCCCAACTGTAAGTATATGAACTTGTACCACCTGTTACTGCAACAGTGGCTGTACCATTGGTGCCATTAAAGCAACTTACATCTGTTTTGGTAGCTGTTGCTGCCAAAGCTGCTGCAGGTTGTCCGACAGTAACTGTACGGGTGATCTGACAGGCATTCGCATCTGTTACCGTCACCGTGTAGGTACCTGCTGCAAGACCCGTGGCCGTCGCTGCTGTACCTCCGCTTGGTGCCCAACTGTAGGTATATGAACTTGTACCACCTGTTACTGCAACAGTGGCTGTACCATTATTGCCATTAAAACAGCTTACATCTGTTTTGGTAGCTGTTCCCGTCAATGCGGCAGCAGGTTGTCCTACCGTCACTGTACGTGTAATCTGACAGGCATTCGCATCTGTAACCGTTACCGTATAGGTACCTGCTGAAAGACCTGTGGCTGTCGCTGCTGTACCTCCGCTTGGTGCCCAACTGTAAGTATATGAACTTGTACCACCTGTTACTGCAACAGTGGCTGTACCATTATTGCCATTAAAGCAACTTACATCTGTTTTGGTAGCTGTTCCCGTCAATGCGGCAGCAGGTTGTCCTACCGTCACTGTACGTGTAATCTGACAGGTATTCGCATCTGTAACCGTTACCGTATAGGTACCTGCTGAAAGACCTGTGGCCGTCGCTGCTGTACCTCCGCTTGGTGCCCAACTGTAAGTATAACCGATGGTACCACCTGACGCTACAACAGTAGCTGTACCGTTTGTTCCATTAAAGCAACTTACATCTGTTTTGGTAGCTGTTCCCGTCAATGCGGTTGCAGGTTGTCCTACCGTCACACTACGCGTAATCTTACAACTATTTGCATCTGTTACCGTCACCGTATAAGTACCTGCACTTAGTCCTGTAGCAGTAGCTGCTGTACCACCACTCGGTGCCCAACTGTAGGTGTAAGCTCCTCCACCTCCTGAAGCGACGACAGTAGCCGTACCGTTTGCACCATTATAGCAGCTCACATCTGTTTTGGTAGCTGTCCCCGTCAAAGCGGTAGCAGGTTGTCCCACAGTTACTGTACGGGTGATCTGACAATTATTCGCATCTGTAACTGTCACCGTATAAGTCCCTGCTGAAAGACCTGTCGCTGTAGATGCTGTACCACCACTCGGTGCCCAACTGTAAGTATATGCTCCTGTTCCGCCTGACGCTACAACAGTAGCTGTACCGTTTGTACCATTAAAGCAGCTTACATCTGTTTTGGTAGCTGTACCTGTCAATGCGGCAGTAGGTTGCCCCACAGTCACTGTACGTGTAATCTGACAGGTATTCGCATCTGTAACCGTCACTGTATAGGTACCTGCTGAAAGACCTGTAGCGGTAGCTGCTGTACCTCCGCTTGGTGCCCAACTGTAGGTATAACCGCTGGTACCACCTGTTACCGTTACCGTTGCTGTACCATTGCTCCCGTTAAAGCAACTTACATCTGTTTTGGTAGCTGTTGCTGCTAAAGCTGCAGCAGGTTGTCCGACAGTAACTGTACGGGTGATCTGACAGGAGTTCGCATCTGTAACTGTCACCGTATAAGTACCTGCTGAAAGACCTGTAGCGGTAGCTGCTGTACCTCCGCTTGGCGCCCAGCTATAGCTGTAAGAGGTGGTACCACCTGTTACGGAAACAGTTGCTGTACCGTTGCCTCCGCCAAAACAACTTACATCTGTTTTGGTAGCTGTTCCCGCCAATGCTGCTGCAGGTTGTCCCACAGTCACAGTACGGGAAATCTGACACGCATTCGCATCTGTAACCGTCACGGTATAGGTACCTGCTGAAAGACCTGTAGCGGTAGCTGCTGTACCTCCGCTTGGTGCCCAACTGTAGGTATATGATCCTGTTCCGCCCGACGCTACAACAGTAGCTGTACCATTGCCTCCGCCAAAACAACTTACATCTGTTTTGGTAGCTGTTCCCGCCAATGCTGCAGCAGGTTCAGTAATTACAATTGTTTTATTAGCTGTACAGCCCATATTATCCGTAACTGTAACAGTATATGTACCGGCCGTAAGATTGGAAGCGGTGGCTGCTGTTCCTGCTCCCAGAGTCCAGCTGTATGTATATGGGGCTGTACCTCCGCTTGCTACTATAGTAGCACTACCTGTAGCTGTCCCCTTACATGCTACATTTAATTGCGACTGCGTATCAATAGTTATAGTAGGACACACATATTCCAGTTTCCAGGTCAATGCATCCATACACACATATGTAAAAGGTTCGGTCGTACTGATTTCCAGTTCGTCGATAACCTTTGTACTGTTATTAGCTCCGCCAAATGTGGTGAGATCTATAGGTGTAAATCCGTTATTTGTTGCTGTAGACTTAATAAAACCGGTAGATGCAGTAGCTGTAAAAACAGTAGCTCCACCTAATTTACCCGTAATGGTAACAGTTCCTGAATTGTACTGTTCGGCGTTATGATCCGCTAAAAAAAGATAAAACTTTTTCACCGAATACGTTAATCCGGCTTCTATTTTTATAGAAAAACTTTGATCAATAAAAGCCTTTACCGTACCGTCATTGTCAATATACTTATTATCTGGACCAGTTCCGTTCCATCCTGTAACCGGATAAAGATCCTGAATATCAAATTTCCCTGATTCAGCTTTACTAATAATAGTAAATGTCTTTCCTCCACTTGTAAAAGTCGACGCTCCTGCCGCCGCTGATTCAAATGTTTCTGTTATTTCGGTTTGCCCCCAGGCTTTTCCGAAACAGAGTATAAGGGATAACAGGAATAACAGGTATCCCTTTTTCATATCCTTGATACTTTTCAAAATTTCAATGTAATAATTGGAGCTTTTCATTCTCTTGGTTATTTATTTTTCTCAGGTATATGAAATTTATGTGTTTTGTTGTTTTATCCCACTTAACTCCCGATAGATCTCCTTATTCGTTGCGTATTGATTAGCCGGCATGAGATACTGATGATCATAAGTATGCCAGTTATTCTGCGCATCATAATTTAATATGTTTTTCGACAAAAGCTTTCCTTCCTTTAAAGCCTGACTAAGAATGACTTCCTTTCCGGCTTTGTTTTTTAATACCATCGCTCCCTTTACCTTGCCTTCAGCAGAGCTGCTAAGTATCAGATCTACACAATCTGTTTCCTGTGCGAGATCATAGCTGTTCCAGTGATTTCTGTTCATACCCAATTGGGACAGGCAAATCACCAAATCACAGTTTTCCTTCTCTTTAAGACGTTTCCCCAGTTTTTCTACGGCCTCATACGGATGACAAACTTTCACATTATGAATTTCAGCTTTTTGGGCGACTGCAATAATTCCGATTTTCTGTCCTTTAGTCTGAATAATCATATGAGGTGCTATTCTCTGTTGAAGTTTAGCATTGGAAAACTGATAATTACAGTTGATCATTGGGAAATCGATCGTGGAAAGTAAATCTGCGAGTTCCTGTTCGCCTTTGTGCAGATAAATACTACTCAGAGCAGCGGCATGAAAACCGATTTTATTCAACTTCGCTATCCGGGATTTATTTTCTGCCTGATCTGCAGAAATGTCAAATAAATTACCGGCATCCAATAAAAGTCCTAATGTTGGCTCAGCTTCTATGGATTGGAGTATCTCTTTGTATCTGCTCCAAAAGTTTATGGAAGCAAGGTCATTTGTCTGGTATATTATGAGTCTTTTATTATCAGCGAATGAACTGATTTTTTTGCTGGAATTAGCTGCACCTGCAAGAGGCTTGGCAAGCAGGATACTACTCAATAGTACCGAGCTTCTTTTCAAAAACGACCGTCGCTGATTAGTCATGGTAGTTTATATTTAGGTTATTTCGTTGGAGATTCATTTTATATTCAGCTGTTAATTTCTGGCTGGAAAATATCCGTAAAGACATATTATAACATTCATCGCGATACAAGGTTGCAAATTATTATGTGGTGAGTTGCTTCCCTTTACGTCTGTACTAAAGGTTATATTATTAGTTGCTGCTTCAAGTGCGGTATCTGCCGGAGCAGAAATAAATCCCAAAGTTGAGACAAAATTAGGTCCTTGTATGTATCCAGGTCTGGCAATAGACATACCATTGACGGGTGTAGCAACTGTCGCATCTGCAGAACTGATCTTAAGCTTAGGGGCACCATTTCTGGTTACGATATGATTATGCGCATTTATTTCCGGCAAGGTCAGCATAACATTTGCAGCACCACCTTGCTCACCTATATCTCTTGGTGTAAGTCCCGGTCCCGGTCCAGCACCTATCATTGTTCTTCCCTGAAAGTCAGGAAGTCCAAATGTTGTTGTTCCGTTGCCCCCATAATAAGTACCTATAATAGAAAATAAAGCCGTATTAGTTCTGACTGCTATAAGTTGCCCTTGACAAAACGCCCAGTTTTTTGGTGCAAAGGTCCCGGCAAAAAGTCTGATTTCTCCTATTGTTCCGTCCATAATGTTATTAATTTCGTGAAGGATATATTCCTTCAGCACATATAATATAATTTGTTGTTAAAAAAGGTTGCATATTTTCGTGAGGCAAGGAGCTTCCCATCGTTCCCGTAGTCACAGTTAATCCACTCGCATTCAACGAGCTATCACTCATTGTCTTATCCGGATTAGCTGAAGTATATCCCAATGTAGGGGTACTGTCAGCCATCGGTTGCCCCAATTGTGAGCCTGTCGCTGCTGCATGAAGAGTCGCTGCTGCCGGGCTTACTTTTATCGCAAACGGAACATTTGCGGCATTCACTACTGCATTATGCGTGTGTACAGGCAATTGCGCAGACGATAATGTAACTGTCTCCGTTCCCATTACCTGTCCCAGTACAACATTTGTTAATCCAAGACCTTGCCCTGTACCAATAGGTACCCTTCCTCTGAGATCAGGTACGCCAAATGTGTTAACACCATCTCCGCCATAAGTTGTTCCTATCACTGAGTACAAAACCTGATAATCATTTATACTTAATAATTTTCCGTCACAAAAAAACCAGCCAGCCGGAGGAAAATTTCCGGCAAAACCTCTTACTTCTGCTATGTATCCTTCCATAATTTAATTTCTTGATGGATAAATTCCTTGTAAACAAATAATATAATTCATTCCTAAAGCAGGTTGAAAGTTACTGTGAGCATTATTAGTATTGCCGACAGGTGCCAATGTCAATGTCATACCTGTGAGATCTATACTTGCCGGATTTAAGCTGACTGAACCGGCCTGACTGTTGTATCCTAATGTTGGTGTTTTTGCTCTTCCTGCCGAGCGTGCGGGAGCAGCAAGTGACAGTCCGTCAATAACGGTACTCTTATCTGCAATACTTTTACTTACAGTCAGAGGTAATGTTCCGCTTATAATGACCGGATGAGAATGGGCTGGAAGATTACTTTCAAGAAGTGTAACATTTTCTGTACCCACCTTTGAACCTAAAGGTAGTGTCAGACCTGCAGTACCGAAAGCTCCTGTTCCTACCGGAATTCTGCCCCGAAAGTCAGGAAGCTGAAAGTTGGTAGTTCCATTTCCTCCATACGTTGTTCCCAGTAATGAAAAAAGAGCCTGATTTGTACTAATCGCTAAAGTTTGTCCTGCACAAAAAGCCCAATACTTAGGTGCAAAGTTTCCAGCAAACAGCCGTATCTCTGCCATAGTTCCTTCCATAATATTTTTAATTTAGTTGTTGTCCTTTTACTAATCCCATTGTAAATAATTTAGATCCGGAGAAATATCCTTCCTGCATACTGACAGTCAGTATACGCAGATACGCTCCATTCCTACATGCTACAATTACTCCATACAAGCTGTCAGCATATACAATTTCACCAGCTCTATATGTAGCTTTTTCTTCCAGATTAATGATTTCAGCCTCCAGAATCCGTATTTCCTGCCTACCATAAAAAGCAGTTGCTCCTCCGTATTTAGGATTACAGGCTTGTGCCAGAGCCCGGATTTCTGAGGCTGACTGCGCTGACCAATGTATCTGTAAATCTTTCGCAGCAGGCTTTTGATCGAAAGCCTGATCAGTACTTATGTCTTGTTCTCTGCTGGTCAATGTACCTTCCTGCAATCCCTTATACCACTGCTGAATATAGCTTATGACTTCTACTCGTAGCCGGGCACTTAATAATCCATAGTTTTCGGCTGCATGCAAAGGAGTAAACGCTTCTATTACTAAAGGTCCATTATCGATAACTGCCGTCATTTTATGTATACTTATACCTATTTGCTGTTCCTGATTTTTAATCTGCCAGAATAAAGGGTCAGCCCCTTTGTAGACAGGCAAAGTACCCAGATGCAGGTTGTATATGCCATGAGGAGGAAGATCTAGAATATGCTGAGGTATGCAATAAGGAAAAGCAAAGACTAAAGCTACATCTGCTTTTATCACAGCCAGCCAATCCGCCAGTTGTTCTTTCCAGGAAGTAGTATGAATTACCTTGATATGGTTTTCACTGACTCCTGCACTGGCAAAAATCTGTTTGAAATATATCGCATTTGTATCCAGAACTGCAATCCCTGCCAGTATATTTTCCGCAGCTAATTGTGCTGCCGCAGCAGCAGCAATATCTGTGTTACAGATCAGTCCAATGCGTATATTATTTGGAGCGATCATCGGGTCAAATAGCTATTTGTCCATGCTGAATTTATATCTGTCAGCAAACTTAATAATGATTCGTTTCCGGCATCAGGAGGAGTAACATGATAGACTATATTCTTCTCTCCAACTGAATCATCCGCTTTAGAATTTTTCCGGTTTATCACGATATCTGCGGCCAACTCCTTTAGCTGCCATGTCCCTAATAATTCTTTTGATGAGGACTGAAGTTTCTGAACACTTTCTTCCTGACTACTGAATATATTATTAACCAGTATGGCCAGGTTCTTTCCCCAATTACTATATATACTATCTACTGTATCAGCAGACAAAATTGAAGAAGTATACGCTCTTATATTTTCAGGAGTTGAAGTACCGTTATCCAGCAGAAATGGTAATCCTACTAAAGGAATATTAGCATATAAAGAATTTGCAAACGCATCTAAAAAACGGCCGGCCTGCGCTCCGTTTAAACTGGAATATATAAAATCAGGTCTATCGTGCTCCAGTAAGTTGAATAAAGCAGTCATATCCAGACTGCCTTCCTGCGTATTTGAAAGCATATGAAACGATAGCTTACTTTCAGGGCTGTCTTGTTTCATGCCCAGATCAAACATAGCACCAAACGCATATCCGCCATCGTAGAGATCATAAATAAACAATCCCTTTGGACCTAACGTTGAAGCAGTCCAACGGCCCAGCGCCCATACATGTTGCCACACGGACAAACTGTATACGTACAGATAAGCATATTTTTCAGTATAAAGAGGCAGATGCTCTCCCAAATGACAGGCAATAATAGGTTTTTTAAATTTTTCAGAAAGTTTAGCTATGGCTGATACTTCATGTGTCGAGAAAAAACCGATAATGAGATCGACCTCTTCAAATTCAAATAATTTGGAGACAGCTTCAGTATATCTGGCTAAGGTAGACTGCGCGACTAATTCCGTTGAAATCTGAACGTCGGATTCTTTTGTGTTTTCTACAATTGACTTTACTCCGTTTTGAAAATATTTTGCAATCCGCTGTTCTGTATTTACTGGCAGGATCATACCTATATGGAAAGAACAAACTTCTCTTTTAGCAGAAGAATGGCTATGCTCCATTACCGAATGATTATTCATATCAGGAATAAAATCGACAGACTTGTTCATATAAACTCTGAGGTTAATGACCAACATTCCGAATATCAATCCAAGCATCTGCGACGCTCAAAACGATCCCGGAAAACAACGAATAGAAAAATCTATCTGTTAATGATTGGTTTGTTTTTCTATATTATATAGGTATGCGTTAATAATTTTGGTATACAAATATAATATTATTCATTTCACATAATTGCAAATTTTTATATTTTTTATTAAAAATTATTTTTACTAAAAAAATATGCAATTATACTTTATACAATTTTACATAATTGAAGTGTTTCTGAGGGTAAAATCAGGGGGGACAAAAAGAGGACAAAAGGTAAATATATAACCTGCAACCTGTTACCAGGTCCTGCATATACAACCAGTAACTAAAATTATATCTTTATCAGGATGTAAAATATAAGTTTTCACAGCAGAATCTTCCTTAATTATTCACGTATCCACTTTAACATATGCGGATAGGGAGCTACCTGATGAAGCACTGCATTTTTGATTTCGTAGCAGAGTCCGTAATACTGAAGCAGCGGAGTAAACAAGTAATTACCCTGTTCAAAGTTTTCGATGAGCATGTCAGCGTCTCCCTTATATCCTTTATCATGAAAAACAAACGATGCGGGAAGATTCAGAAAGGCACAAGCCGCATAACTCCACGCTATAGCAGATAATTCATAGCCTTCCAATGCATTTTTATCTATATGCTCAAATAAGTCTCCGGATGACAGCCGTCTTTCTTCAGCAGACATCACTGCAATATGACCGGCTTCATGGAGAATATCGCCGGGGTGTAAAAGTTTTGTCCGGTCAATCAGAAGTCGTCCTTTATCAATATATATACCCGGCAAAAAGCTTTCCTGCTTATTTTCCTGCTCCAATACCGGAATCCCGATCTCATTCAGAAAATTAATAACACGTATCGTTTCTTCCTGAAATTCAGTTTCTGTCTGGAAACTATTCAGGTTATCTGCTGTATTTTTCATAAGTATTATAACGTATAAGATCCTTATTATCTGCCGAAGTTAATATATTGTACAAAGCGAGGATTATCAGATTTATTAGCGGTAGCTGCATGCGGAAGGGATTCTATCCACAAAATAAGATCTCCCTTTTTACCACTGATGTGTTTTTCCAGATTTGCACCAGCCAGATATTGCATTGCAGCTTCCGGAGAACCATATTCTTCCAGTAACCGATCAATTTGCTTATGATACCCCGGAACAAGGCTAAATGCTCCGCCATGCTCCGGAACATCATGCAAATAAAGCAGCCCTTGTATATGATAGCGCGGACCTATTGAAAAATCAATATCCCAGTGAATACGACTTCCTCTGAAGGCGTATCCCATACTTTCGGGTGGGTTATATCCTAATGGCAGAATATTAGGAAAGATTGCATCACTTTTGTACAGATCAGCAAATACGGCTCTTACAGCTGTATTGTTTCGGACTTTTTCCACTGCAGCACCAACTGCATCAGGTAACATAATCCCCTGCAGAGCGTATTGTTCCTGATACCAGGTCTCCGGTTTTTCTAAATTTATGGATAATACCGAACAAATATGATCTACAACAGCATCACAGTCCTCTTCGGATACCAATCCCGAGATTTTCAGATATCCCTGTTCTTCCCAATACTTTAATTGTTCTTCTGTCAGTACTTTACTGCTATAATTTTCTGTTTTAACATCCCGCTGTATTTCCCATTCTTCAAATTTCAGGCGTGCACTCTTATAAAATTCCACGCCTTTTTTACATATAATCCATTGCCTGAAACTTTCCACATCTGTATACTCGTTAAACAGAAAATTAATCGTATCAAAAAGCCCAAGCTCAAAAATAGCTAAGAACGCATTTGAAGTGCGTGCAAAAGATTCATCAGTAGCCCTGTTATGTGCTTTTCTTTCCAGATGAAATGCGGAGTAAGCCGATAGAAAAGCGAATGGTTCTTCAGACAATGGCTGTTCGGTTTTGAAATTATTGGGTTCGGAATGATTCATCTTTAACTTTACTATGTGTCAATACAAATACTTTTAACTGTGCAATACATTCTTCAGGAGAAGTATCTGCAGTATCTATTATCAGTGCAGGGTTTTGTGGTAGTTCGAATGTATCGCTCACTCCTGTAAACTGATGCAGTCTATCGGGATGCTCTTCCGGCAACAGTGCCCGCTTATACAATCCTTTAGGATCCCGCTCTATAAGTGTCGGGAGATCACATTTAATATAGACAAGTTGACTGTTATACTTCAGCAAGAGGTTTCTTCCCTCTTCGTAGGGATTGATAGCAGCAACAATAACAACATCATTTTGTTTACTCAGCTCTGCAGCGACGGCCCCCAGTCTTCTTATATTCTCTATACGGTCTGCTCTGCTAAAACCCAGATCTTTACATAAGGTCGCCCGGTAAGTATCGCCATCGACTAAGGCCACCTGGTAATCATCTTCTTCAAGTGCTGTTTTGAGCATTTTGGAAAGTGTTGTCTTACCAGATCCCGAAAGGCCGGTCATTTGGATTAAAAATGCCATATTATTTTTGTGTCAACTGATTCAAGGCCTGTCGATATGCCTTTTGAGTATGTTCAAATGTGCTGGTATTATGCAACGGTTCCTCTGCCTGAAAAACCTGCTCCGGATATTTACTATGATGCATTAGCCTGGAACGCATTCCCTCCAGATCGCCTAATGTATTTCCAATCGCTTCATTAAAATCAGCTATCATTTCCGATACCCCCCATCCATAATCGTAGTAGTAATTGAGAGGGTGGTCCGTATTTTTTATGGTACTGATACCGAAATAGAACTGCTGCAGTACATCGGCAGTAAAGCTATCAAAGTTTTCAAAATGTCCCGGATGTACAGGTACTTTCAATAATTTCTCATTAATATAGCCCGGAATGCAATGTATTCCTCTTCTCTTTTTCTGTGAAGCAATAATAGCCTCCGGCTCTCTTGTCAAAAAATAAAATGGAACGTCCGGGTACCAGCTCCTTAAAAGATCATAAAAATGAATATGCCAGCTATCCAGCTTTATAAAGTATTTTGTCTGAAAAGCTAATCTTTTCTGCCCCATCAGTTTCACTACAGCTTTGAATAGCTGTTCCTTTAACGGCAACAGCGTAAAGTCAAATTCTTCTATTCTTAATATTTCGTCCAGAATAGGTGCTTCCGGTATCACAACATTGCTGTGATCTGTGGCCAAACACTGGGAAAGTAATGTAGACCCGCAGCGCGATACATGAAATACAAATGCAGTAGGTGCTATATTCTCCAGCTCATCTGCTAGCTTCAGAATGTATTCTACAGCACTTTGCGGTTGATATTTTGAACGGTTACGCATATAGATGCGTTGATTTAGGATGGTTTCATCAAAGAAAGATTCCTGAATAATATGATCTGCAAGATCCAGCCAAAGAACTTTCCATTCGTTTTCTTCCCACTTCAGAGAATAAGGGATCCAGTTATACAGCATAGCTCAATCTTCCTCTTTTAGCTGTTTGATAATCTCCCTGGCCGTATCGGTATCCATCAGTTCTAACTGAGCGATCATAGCCAACTTTGTTTTTTCATCATATACAGGTTTTTCATATGATGGTATACCGTGCTCCGCAAAGATATCATCCATATATCCATTGCTCTTTCCATCTATCACCAGATGTACCCGTACGGTATCACTTGCATTTTTGATCCAGTGCACTTTGGAAAAATCAATGTACCAGCAACTCCCCTCTTCCAGCTTCATATCTTCTCCATCCACATTAAACTGTACCAATGGATGTGTTACTACAGGAATATGCAGTCTCAAAGCTCCATCCTGATAACGACAGCCCGGATCACGATGTGGTTTGATCTCACTTCCCGGATAGAGCGCCATTAAACGTATACTTTCTTTTTCAAAATTCCAGCTGTCAATAATGGATTTTACATAAGGCATATGCTGCAATACAGCGGTATCCTGAAAAGTATTGTTGCCCGGATGTGAACGGATATCCTCTTCTTTTCCAGATTCGGATCGTAAAGAAATACATTCCCACCGCCCCTGATAATCATTGGTATTAAAGTGATCAGTCCAAACTTCTTTTAAGCAATAAGCAAGTTCCTTCTGCAACTGTGCAACATCATACTGCACATCAAATTTGATAAAGTTTTTCACGTGATATAAAATCAGGTTAATATTATTCGTCTGTCAACGGTGCTGACGAAGGATATGGTACAGCGAATTTAAGTTATTTCAGCCAATAAATAACTATTAGATAGCATAAATAATTACAGCTATATTATCCTTATGCTGACCGCAATATCAAATAGAAAAAAACCTTATGAATATTACTGTGGCTGTAATACAATTTTGGAATAAGACGTCCGGACATCAGTTGTATCTACCAGCGAAAGGTAATCATATCTGATATGCTTTTGATATTTCATAAAGTCATCAAAATCTCTGAGTTCTGATAATTTAAATGCATTATAGTAATGAATATGATCCCGGATTATATAGGCAAGACTATCATCCTCAAAAGCTATATTCTTAGTTTGTGAATAGAAGACATTTGTGTTATCCAAAATATACTGATCTCCGTTTGATAAGCGGATATACATTTTGTATTTTCCCTTTTCTTCTACGCCATCGTGTTTTTCAGCAGAATTTTCCTTCTCTGTAAAACGCTTGTTTATTTTATTAAAAAGGGATGAGTCGATCTGCAGTTTGCCGAGATCTCTGATCTGCTGTGGACTATTCTGCTCTATTTTTTCAAATTCCGGAACTTCTGCTTTATTCGTCAATGTACCTTCATTTTCAAAATAAATCTCTATAATATCTTGTTTGGAGACTCCATTACAAGCAGAAAAAGAAGTAATACATAATAAAAGAACAAACAGGAAGAATGTATATTTCATAATTGATATGACTTTATATAATAACAGTAAGCAGCTTAATAGGATTAAAGATAGTTAAAATGACTCTTATGATCTGCAAGATCACACAAACTTCTACAGTCACAATAAGAATATGCCTGTCAACAACAAAAGCCAAACCGGATTATCCTGATTTGGCTTTTGAGGCGCACTCTTTTCTGTTTATTCTTATGAAGTTCAACAGAATGTTATTCTTATAACCTATTTTCAGAGTTTTTCAATAATTTATCTAACTGCAGGCGAATCCGCTTATCTGATGGTCGAAGCGCATTGGCATCTACAATATTTCCCTGCGGATCAAGTAGCAGAAATCTGGGTATCTGCAGAATATTCAGAGCCTGGGATACACTTTTATGATTTTCAGGATCAGCCCAGAGCTGTATACCTTCTAATTTCTTATTATCGACAAAATCTTTCCACTTTTGCTGGTCTTTTTTACTGTCAAACGAGATACTTACGAACGTAATCGGTTTATCCTTATAGTCATGTCGCAAGGAGTCAAGAGCCGGAATCTCCTGAATACATGGGCCACACCAGGTCGCCCAGAAATCAACATAGATATACTGTCCCTTCCATTTGCTCCAGGTAATTTTATCTCCTGTAAGATTTTCAAAAACAGCCTGTGGAGCCGGATTACCTTCCAGCATTCCTTCCAGTTTACCATATTTTTCCCTGACACGTTTTGCCAGATCAGGAAACGGACTTTTTGTACCAAACTTATCGTAGAGTTTTTTCTTAAAATTCCCTGCTAATGCAAAAGCATAATACTCATACAAAGGACGCCCCGATAGTTTAGTAGCCACAAAATCTATATAATCATCATCTGTGTCTGCAAGACGATATTCTTCTTTAAAAAGATAGTCCAGAAAGTAAAAATAAGCGATCCCGTTATCATTTCCGGACTGATCCAGTGATACTTCATTCAGAAAATCATAATAACCTGCAGGAGCTGTATAATTATCTTTTCTATAGCTTTCTCTCATCTTAGGATAAAGAAGTCTGGCCAATATAGCATCGCCGTACAACACCGTTTCGCTGGCCTTTTTGAGTTGTTTGGTCAACTTATGTTTTTGAGCGAAATGGGTTAAGAATTCCTGTCTTTTCCTTCTTCTGTCTTCGACATATTCAAGGTATTGTTCCGGCGAATAGTGGAAGTAGCCAAAATAATTTTTAAGGTGTTTATCTTTATACTGGTTGAAATTCCAGTCTTCCTCATTCAGATACAGACTGTTGTCGGCATATTTACCTGTCAATTTTAATGTACCGGGGATATTCGTTGCATCAACCTGTAAAGTTTGTTTGTCGCCCGGCATCAGATAAAAATAGATCATCTGCGACCGGTTTGTATTACTGGAAACAGTCGTATCCCGGCCATCTCCCTTTTTGAGTACAAATGTTTCCTCTACAGGTGTAGTTCCTAATATCAGAAAAGCACGGGCAGGTCCGTTGATTTCAAATTCAAACCGGAATGTGCCGTCTTCCGAAAGCTCTGCATTGATTTTATTTTGTGCAGCCATTACCCTGTACTCCTGCACATTCAGTTCCAGTGTTCCAGCCTTTACTCCTGATATTTTACCGGTCAGCACAGTTTTCCGGGGAGCTGCATTGCTGTTAAAAATTATCGCAATGACACAAATCAGAGATAATAGTATTCTTTTTAACATGATCGTTGGATTGTTTCGCTTATCACGAATAGGATAAAAAGTGTACCGGAAATAATTTCCGGTACACTGGGTTCTTTAGTTTTGTACCAGATTAGGATTGGTACGTAAAGCTACGTCCGGCAAAGGGAAGTAAATAGCTTTTGACTGCCATTTGGGTTTAAGTGCCGGTAATATATCGTCGGCTCTTGTTTTACCCTCCTGTCCGGTTTCACTTGGCCAGCGTCTCAGATCGAGCCAGCGGTGTCCCCACTCCCCGAACAATTCCACACGACGCTCCTGCTCCAGTGCTTTACGTAATGCCCCGGCATCATCGCCCAATGTAAGTCCTTGTAATCCTGCACGCGTACGGATAGCATTAATGTCCTCCTGTGCCAGACTCCATTTATTTTGCATCAGACGTGCCTCTGCACGTATCAGATATTGTTCTCCCAGTCGCAATACCATGGTGTATTCTTTAGCGGGAGTCACTCCTGTACGGATTTTGTATTTGTACGGATAGCGATGCGTCACACCGGCAGCAGTCGTCATACTTCCTACCCAACGGGTTAAACGCTGATCACCATTTTCGAATGCATCATACAGGTATCCCGGAATAAGGCGAAATAGCGGAGCACTGGTCGGTGCTGCAGGAACGATCAGAAATCCTTCCCATGTATTACGGCCACCGGCAGTATTTACAACCTGAAGCTGCCATATTGCTTCCTGATTATTGGCCTGAAATACTTTATCCAGATCTGCTGTCGGCAATAACTTATATTGTGTAGTACCGATAACTTCTCCGGATTCCTTTTCTGCCAGATCCCATTGTTTGGTATAGAGATAAGCACGGGCCAGCAATGCGGAAGCAGCACTTTTATTGGCACGTATACGTTCTCCGTTAGCATCTGCTTTATCTACCTGAGGATAACCCGGAAATAGTTTTTCTTTGGCATCTTTAAGGTCTTCGATAATAGCGGCATAGACTTCTGCCTGAGGTGTTCTGGGTTTAGTATTATTTTCCATCACATTTGTACCCCGAATCAAAGGTACATCACCAAAATAGTTGACCAGATAAAAATAACAGAATGCCCGTAGGAACTTAGCTTCTCCCAATAACTGGCTTTTAACTTTAGGACTAAGATTTGTAGAAGCTTCCAACCCTTCCACACAGAGATTAGCCTGTGCAATATAAGTATAGGGCTGCGACCACAATGTAGTCACATTAGAATTGGAAGACAGTACAGCATTATTTTTAAATTCATCATATGGTGCTGAAGCTACTGCATAGACAAATTCATCTGCTGACATTGCAGGCAGTATCATTGATAGTACATTGGCAAATTGATAATTCAACTGATTCATGCGGGAAAATACGCCTGTCACAGACGCTGTAGCCGTCTTATCGTCAGAAAAAGCCAGTTCAGAAGGCATCTGATCTTTAGGAGGACCTGCGTCCAGATAGCTTTCACAAGCAGTAAGACTACAGATAATAAAGCCAATAAATATATATAGATATGATCTCATGGTCGTAATTAATAAGTGAAACGAATGCCTAAAGTATAATATTTCAATGGAGGTACTACATAACCTCTTGTTTCGGGATCAAAACCATCATATCCAGTGATAGTAAACAGATTCTGCCCCTGTGCATACAAACTGATGCGCTGTGTCTTAAGTACTGATAACAACGAAGTAAAATCATAACTGACCATTACATTCTTTAAGCGGATGAAGGAAGCATCTCCCCATTGTGCGTCAGAATGTCTGTAAAAGGTATTGTATGTCTTATAACCGTCATCTGTTGCTAAAGCTGCAGCTCGTGGAATATCTGTTACATCGCCCTGATTTCTCCAACGTCGCAACGCTGATTTGTCAAAATTGGCCAGTGATCCCAGACTCGCCGGCGACATATATCCGAAATTCAGCATCTCTCCTTCTTGTTTTACAAATTGGAGCAGAAAACTTACATCCAGGTTTTTATACCGGAAACTGTTACTCAATCCACCGAAAAACTTAGGAAGATGCGTCCCCAATACATATTGGTCTCCAAGATTATTATCAACTTTTCCATCTCCATTCAGATCTGCAAACTGTGCAAGACCTGTCTGTGGATCTACACCTGTAAACTGAAAACCGAATACAATATCCAGGGGCTGACCAATGGCAAATCGGCCTTCCTCCCCTGACCCTACAAGTCCGGGATAAGCGACCAGTTTATTGCGTGAGATTGTCAGGTTGGCATTTGTTTTCCATTCAAAATCATCCGTTCTGTAATTGGTAGAACCAATTTCAAACTCCCAGCCTCTGTTTTCAACAATACCAGGCATATTAGCCGTATATCCGGAAAATCCGGTTTGTGGAGACAATGTTGAACTGATAAGCTGATTGTCCGATTTATTGTAATAGTGATTGATATTCAGAGTCAGCCGGCTGTTCCAGAAAGCAAGTTCCAGTCCGCCTTCCAACTTACGGTTTCTTTCCCAGCTGTATGTAGGATTGGCAACACGTGTAGGATACAAACCAGCTACTCCTCCATATGGATAATTCAGATAACTCCAGCTATCCATAAATCCATAATCTCCAATCTGATCATTACCTGTGGAACCGTAACTTCCGCGTAACTTTCCGAAATTCATAAACGGAACGGCTTCCTTAAACCAATTTTCTTCTGTGAATACCCATGCAGCGCCTACAGACCCAAAATTACCTACACGTTTGTCCGGACCAAATCGGGATGAGCCATCACGACGGAAGGTTGCATTCAGTATGTATTTGTTATTATAGTTATAGGTAGCACGTGCGAAAGCGGCCTGATATCTGTATTTGGAATAATTGAATGTACGCGGTCGGATTGTCACAGCTGCATTGATATTATCCAGTTGTGAGTCTGAAGTAAAATCTTCTGCCTGTAAAAACTGACCATCCCGTACACTTTGCTGCCATGTAGTACCTGCCAGAACATCAAAAGTTCCCTTTCCGAGTTGGTACGTATAGCTGGCCTGTGGTTCTATGCTGTACGAAGAGATGCTGCTGTTACCAAAATAGGACATGCTTACGGTAGAGTTTTGCGGATTAAAACTTCTTTTAGGGTACATTTGCAACTGATTCAATGCAGTATGATTATAACCAACCGTAGCAGAAAGATTCAATCCTTTCAACGGGCTGTACCGTATAGTTCCGCTGGACAACAAAGCTTTATTACGAGATTCTGATTTACGATCCAGAAAAGCATATGGATTCTGTATATTTCCGTACCAGTAATAATCACCTGCATCATCATAAATTGGCAAATTTGGGGACAGGTTAAAATACTGACTTATGTCGGTAGCCAATGCATCGTTCAAATCGCCTGTGTAATTAGCTGTTGCAGATATAGAAAACTTATTATCACTCGACCTGTGATTGATCGACAACATTCCGGCTCCTTTCTTATATCCGTTATTTCCGGGCTGTACAGTAGTTTCATTTCTAAATGTTCCACTCATCAGGAAAGTAGTCAGCTCAGATCCTCCTGAAGCCGAAAAATTAGCTTCCGTAAGTTTACCTGTATTTCCCATTAGCAGCTTCTGCCAGTTCTGATCTTCAGTCTGATTCCATTGGAACAGATCAGGAGTTTCAGGGTCGGGAGTTCCACCGGAATTGGCAAAAGCTTCCCGGCGCAATTCCAGGTATTCAGCAGTACTTAACATTTCCAGATTATTGGATACTTTGCCTGCACCAGTGTAAGCATTAAAACTAACCTGCGTTTTACCTGTCTGTCCTTTTTTTGTGGTAATCAGAATGACTCCATTCGCTCCTCTTGATCCGTATATTGCAGTTGCATCCGCATCTTTGAGCACATCAATCCGTTCGATATCAGCAGGATTAATAGCTGCCAGCGGACTTTGTGAACCGTTATCTCCGGTGAATACATTTAAGGATTCAGAAAAATACGGCACACCATCCACAATATAAAGGGGAGCATTCGCATTTTCATTCAGGGAATTAATACCTCTTAATCTCACATTAAAGGAGGCTCCTGGCAATCCATTGGAACTGTTGACTTCAAGACCTGCAATACGCCCCTGTAAAGCCTCTAAAGGATTGTTTACCGGTGCTCGTTGTATAATATCACTGGAAATACCAGCTGTAGATCCGGTACTTACGCGCTTACTTGTAGTACCATAACCTATGACTGTTACTTCATCCAGATTTCCCAGATCAGGTTGAAGACGAAGTTCTATTCCTTCAGCAGATGAAGAAGTATAGGCTTGCTCAAGTAACTGATATCCGACATAAGACACAATAAGGACGGGTTGGGTGGCAGGTGCTCCTGAAAATTCAAAGTAACCATTTCCATTGGTTGATGTCACCAGATTAGTTCCTTTTAATCGTACTGTAACTCCGGCCAGTTTATTACCCTTTTCATCGAGAATATGTCCTTTTACAGGTTGCTGTTGATTGCGAGCTGTAATTTTTTCAGAGCTGTTCCTTTCGGAATTTTCTTTTTTAATAATGATGGTTTGGTTGATCACCTGATATTGTAAATCTGTGTTTTGCAACAGGTCATCCAGGATATCTGCCAGATTGGTACGCTTACCATTTGTATGCACAGTTTTTTGGTTGACATCACTGCTCATATAGGTAAATCTGATTTTCGTCTGCTTCTCCAGCTGACGAAGTGCATCCTTTAGTTTGAGTGTCTCCGACGGCAGAGAAGCTTTTACATCCCTTAGGTTTTGGGCGTTGGAGCTATAGGCTGCGAAGGTCGTGACACATGTCAGTATAAGGGCTAGTAAGGATATTTTCATTAATAATCTCCCATTGCACTCTTTTGGAATTAAATGCATAATTTTGATAACGATTTAGTATGACGTAACTTGTTTATTGAATCCATGAGCCATCTTCGGGGACCAGCCGGGATGGCTTAATTTCATTATAGGTCTTTCTATTTCATAAGCTGTTTTTATTTAGGTGTTAATAAATGATATAGTTTGTTTTATCTGTTTTCAAACGGCTCTCTGTGAGCGCACACAGGATCTCCAACACTTGCAAAGAGCCGCTGTCTTTTCGTACGGATAACGTCACAGCTTTGTCTGCAATTTCCTTTTTCTCTAATATTATTTCGATCTGATAGATGCGTTGCAAATCCAGAAGCACAGATGCTATGCTTTCGTCTTCGTATTCCAGATAACCGTCTTTCCAGTTACCCGCCATCTTATCCGTGAGGATATGTTCTTCCATTTGCTGTACTGGTGCTATGACAGGCACTCTTAATTCCTGATCTTTCTGCAATACAGCAAGTAATTTATCATTCTTACTGACTTTTACTTTGCCGTTTTTAACTGCTACCATGACATCCTTCATTCCAGGATATGCTTTTACATTAAATTCCGTTCCAACCACCGTTGTACTGATGGTGCCGGTATGTACAATAAATGGCCAGTCAGCAGCTTTATGAACTTCAAAATAGGCTTCGCCGATAAGGGTAACTTCTCTGGGTTTACCTTTCTCAAAATTTTGAGGATACTCCAGACGCGATGATCCGTTCAGCCAGACTGTAGTACCATCTGCCAGATGAAGTACTTTATTCTCATCATTTGCAGCTTCTTTGATAACCTGTACATATTCCCCGGGCTTTTCGCTTTCTGTATGTCCCCATATCCGATAAGCTCCCCAAGAGAAAAACAAGACAACAAGAGCTGCCGACAGACCAACCATCCACCTTTTTAAAGAAGATACAGCAGATACTTTATCCGTTGAGGATTGGACTCTGTCCCTATCCGGAAGTTCCATAAGATTACCCTCCGCATCAACAAAAGTGAGAGAAGGATCTTCACGCTTCAGCTCCTCATATAATTCTTTAAGTAATACCGATAATTCGTCATCATATTGCGCACTACGAACAATATCAAAAAACTCAACAAGTTCCTGATGGGTAGCATGATTATAAAAATAACGGCGCAGCAAATAACGAATACGTGTCTTCATATGGGGTGTCTCTAAATAAAGACGGAGCAAGCCTGCCTGTGTCCTATCCGAAGAATTAATTTTTCTCCAATAAAATCACAACACACTGTAAAACAGGAAAATAATTTTTCAGAAAGAAAGGAAATTAGAAAAAACTTTGCGAATGGATTTCATAGCGGCTGATATCTGATTTTTCACCGTATGTCTGGAAATATCAAATTCATCTGCGATTTCCTGATAATTATATCCTTCATCCCGCATCAGATAAATGGCTTTACGTTGTTCCGGAAGATTATCCACAGCCTTACGTAGAATTTCCTTATACTCTTTGTATTCTACCGGAGGAGGCTGATTATCAACTATATTCTGCATAGATTCCCAGATAGCCTGCCTTAACCTTGCATCAGATGCCACTTTACGGAGATGATCCATAATTTTATTTCGAGTCATCGTAAACAGAAAGGATTCTATAGATTTGATTTCGTGGAGCTGTTGACGGATTTCCCAGAGTTTCAAAAATACATCATGCACAATATCATGTGCAACATGTTCTTCTTTACAGGTATTTAACGCTAATCTGAAAAGGGCCTTTTCATAGGTATAGAAAACATCATTGAACAACAATCGCAAAGGTTCTTCTTCCTTTGCACGATACGTATCCCGTGATTTATTTTCATCTGACCTTTTCCCTGTTGACATAATCAAAACAAAAATAGACAATTGTTTAAAATCAATCAACATCAACCCTTAAAAGATTAAATTATATCAAAACAAACAAAGTTTAGCCTGTAATTTTACAATTATATACTTTAATCGGCTCCTTAATAAAAATAATATTCTGTTAATCACACCTGCTTTTCACTTCCTAAACCGTGAATAAAGGGTATATTCGTGGTTGATCTGAATATTATAGCATGAAAGAGGGGAAACAAAAACATTGGTCAATAGTCGAATATTTGCATGAAACCGTAACCAATACCAATATTCATATAAAAGGTACCAAAAGTTATTACAGTGCTGCATGGACAGGATCTTTTGAAGAATCTGTCGTGCGTTATCTCTATGGAGATGCCTACAGTCTGAAAACCTGGGAACCACAGTGGAAAATTGATCAGCTCTATATCGGTAATTACGTATGCATCGGGGCGGAAGTCATTATCCTGATGGGTGGTAATAATACTCACCGTTCGGATTGGTTTAGCTTATATCCTTTCGTGGAAACATTGGAAACATCATATAAAACAAAAGGAGATACACATATCTGTGACGGAGCGTGGCTGGGCATACGATCGGTCATCATGCCGGGTATTCGTATTGGTGAAGGCGCTATTGTGGCCGCAGGAGCTATTGTTACTAAAGACGTAGCGCCCTATAGCATTGTCGGAGGAAATCCTGCAAAACTGATCGGTTACAGGTTTCCGGAAGAAACAATAGCAAAACTATCAGAAATGCAATTGTACTCCTGGCCGGAAGAAAAATTTGAAGCACTGAAATCTTACATCTGCGCTAGTGACATTGATCAATTGGTGAAAGCGGAGCAGGAATATAATCTCTAATACGATTGCAATATGAAAATACCTGTCATACACGGCTATATTGAACGAAGATTGCTTATCAATTATACTGCAGATCCTGAAATTATATCAGGTATCTTACCAACCCCATTCAGACCCAAACTTTATAAAGGAAAAGCGATTGTGGGTATCTGTCTGATTCGATTAAAGCATATAAAACCAAAAGGACTGCCTGATATTTTAGGCATAGGATCCGAAAATGCTGCACATAGAATTGCTGTCGAATGGGATGAAGGAGATATTATTAAAGAAGGAGTATATATCCCCAGACGGGACACTTCTTCAAGGATTAATTCGATAGCAGGTGGGAGAATATTTCCGGGAAAACATCACCTTGCAACGTTTGAAGTTAAAGAAAACCGGCACGCTTATCATATTGATATCTTAAGTTCAGATCAGACCTCTGTATCCATCTCCGCAGAGGTAGCGTCTGCTTTTACTAAAGAATCGATATTCGGTACACTGGATGAAGTTGCTGATTTTTTTGAAAAGGGATGTGATGGATATTCTCCCAATGGGAAAGGCTTTGACGGATTACGACTTCACACGTATCAATGGAAGGTAACACCTCTTACAGTAGGACAGGTATCGTCCAGCTTTTTTGAAAATCAGAGCATATTTCCAGAAAACAGTATTCGTTTTGACAATGCAATCTTAATGGAAAATATTGAGCATGAATGGCACTCTTTACCAGTCAAAATAAAGTAAATCCATTTCTACAAGCGGGACTTATCTTGGTACAAGCGGGGTAAATCCATTTCTATCTTGGTACAAGCGGCACACTTGCACCAGCTTTTGAGAAAGTAGAAAAAGTAAGCTGTACTAAAAAAATTAATCCGCTGTACGGAACATACCGAACAATTTTTTGCCCGCTGTCACTAAAGCCACTACGAGAAGCCCTGCTATCAATCCGATTGATACTTCTTTTACAATGGATGGAACATTCGGAGCTATATGATGTAAATAGTCTATATTATGAACAAAAATCCCACCTGATACCAGGATTAAGGCTACCGTACCTACTACAGCAAGACATTTGATAATAATCGGAAGTGAACTTACCAGCAATTGGCCTACTTTGGACAAGAAACCTTTATTGTTGGAATGCTTGATGAGTTTATAACCGGCATCATCCATTCTCACAATCAGTGCAACGATACCATATACCCCGACTGTAGCCAGAATAGCAACAACAGAAACAGTTATAATCTGCAGTGTCAGACTTCTGTCCAATACTGTACCCAAGGCTATAATGACAATCTCTACAGAAAGAATAAAATCTGTTGTAACTGCAGATTTTATTTTAGCTTTTTCAACATCCCCATTATTCTCCTGCCTTTCTTCAATGACTTCATGGCCTTTTTTGGATCGATGAAAAAAGTATTCAATAATTTTTTCTACTCCTTCATAAGCCAGATAAAATCCGCCCAAAACTAGTATAAACTTAATCGCTACCGGAAAAAACACATTAAGAAGCAAAGCAATGGGAACTATTATGAGTTTATTGATAAAGGATCCCTTTGTGATTGCCCATAGTACGGGCAATTCGCGTGAAGATAGAAACCCTGTCGCTTTTTCTGCGTTGACAGCCAGATCATCTCCTAATATTCCTGCAGTTTTTTGTGTAGCTATTTTACTGGTTACTGCTACATCGTCCATTAAAGCAGCTATATCATCCAAAATCGCAAAAATACCTGATGCCATGTGTTATATTTTAGTTGTACGGGTATAAAAATATAAATTAAATTCATACAACCCGTAATCTGTTTTTTCTTTCTTTCCGGAACAAAATTTCATTGCAAATGTTATTATGTACAATGAAGACTTTGATTAGTTTCCTTTTGAGTTTTATTCTGATACCCGTAGACGCTCAGACTGGTGTGTATCGTCTCAGCAATAAAAACGGGGCATCCTGTACAATAGCAGTCCGCAAGAATAATTCGCAAATAACAGGAGATGTATTTGCGTGGTGGAATACTCCGTCGGGTACACACGGCACATTTAGTGGTCAGGGTACATTGAAAAATAATGTATGCCTGCTGACCTCACAGGAGCAAAGTTCTTGCAAAATAAAACTTGACTTCGAAAAGAACAGCCTGAACGCAGTTTTTTATGATTGTATTGCTGAAAATCTGCCGGCAGATTTTAAAGGTAATTATCAGAAAATAACAACTCAAATACCTGGAGATTACCTGATCAAAACAGATAAAGCTTACTTTTATAAAGCGACCAAAAGTAATTCCCGCCTTCAGACTTATCTCCTAAAAAGTGACAAGGTACATATCGATCTTGAGAATATAATCGATGATAAATGGGTATTCATTAATTATACAAACACTTCAGGAAAAACTTCCAGCGGGTACATGCTTTGGCAGGAAATTAAGACATATCCCTGAAGACTGAAACTTACTGAGGACCTTCATTATCAAAGTCAAACGATTTTTTAATTGCCCCACTCACGTTGATCTGACTTCCTTTGAGTAAGTCCGGATTCACCTTTCCTTGTTTTGAAGCATTAAATTTCAATATTAAGAAGCTGATTGTAGATGTAGAATCCGAAAAATAAGATACCGGAACGGTAAAATTACCATCTGCCGGTATCTTATGGGTTTCTTCTTCACTATACTCGTGCATTTGCTCCAGAGGAGTAGATTTCTTAAGAAGGACACTTTTTGAAACGGACAATTCATGTATTTCTTTCAGATTATTCCATTTTATGTGAAAATCTTTCTCCCGATCAGTCTGTTTATCTGTAACAATATCTTCCTCATTTACTTTCGGAATAAGAGCGACACTGCCTAATGCGTACCATTTACCACTTAGATTTATTGTCAGGTGATACCCTTTATCAACAGGAATATCAGTACTGTAATATCTGGTCTCATTAGTATAATATAAGCCTTGTCTTTTCTGAAGCTCAAGATCTACCCCATTAAGTTTGATCTGCACACTATCATTACTAATGATATCGCCATTTTTGTCAAATAGTTTTACAGAGACTTCATTCTCATTTTTATCTGTAAGGTTTTGTGATATAGCAATATCCGCTCCTATCCATGAAAGATCTGTAATTTTTTCCTTTGACAATTTTGAATCATTACAGGACATAAACAACAAAAGACTGAAAATCAGACAAAAAAGTGATGTAAGTTTTCTGTGTTTATTTTTGTGTAGGGTCATATCAGCATTTCTTTGTCAGCAAAGCATATTATCAATGGATCTAAAATTAGTGATTTTGCCTGATGAATGATATATACACATATAAATTTCATAAAACTAAGAGCTCTTAAAGCTGCTACTCATAACGTATTTAAGATAAATCTGAAAATGATATTTTATACTTTGGAAGTCTGTTGCGATTTCCTTAAATACCTCATATACAATACTAGTCCTGAAAATGCAAAAATCAATACGACAGGAAGAATCAATGTCACCTGAAGTACTTCCGGACCGGCGAGGTTCCTGGCTGTTGAAAATGCAGTAGCTTCCACTGAGCCCTCCACCGCAGTACTGTATTCCTGAAGATCTGCCCCTTCTGGTAAATGTCTGATGATCAAACCATCATAAAAATTACCCATAAAAATCGTATATAGAGATACGGCAAACATACCAGCTCCACCTAAAAGGTTAATTCCCAGCGCCCCCGATTTAGGAATATTTTCCGCTACAAAACCAATCATTGTAGGCCAGAAATAGCATACCCCAATACCAAATATAAGTGCAGCAAAAAACACAGAATTTCCGGACAATGTACTTAACAGATATAACCCGAGAGCTGCAAAAACAGCTGAAAACAGTAAAACTCCCTGTGGAGCCAGCTTTTTTACAATGGGTTTTGCAAAAGCACGCCCCACTACCATAATACCTGTTGTAATTGTCAACAGTAAAATGGCATTGTCGGTCACATTTTTTAGCAGAAGGCTGATCCACTGCCCCGTGAATAGTTCTGTTATAGCGGTCATAAACATACAGACAAACATGAATAAAAATAAAGGACTGAAAACAGCTTTGTACATATCTGCACTAGAATAGCCGGAAGATACGCGCTCCGTTACCGGAAACTCAAGTTTTAAGAAAAGGTAACCATAAATCAAAGTTGGAATCAGCATAGTGGCGACCTGAAATTGCCAGCCTATTCCCAGATGAACAAATAATGTCACCAACAGTGTTCCTATGACAATCCCTCCGGGAAACCATAAATGAAAATAATTAAGACGTGTCGTTTTTTCTTCCGGATACAATGCTGCAACTAAAGGATTACAGGCTGCTTCTACTGTTCCATTGGCAATACCAATCAATAGTGTCGAGAAAAACAAACTCCAATATCCCTGTGCGAATATGGTCAACACAATTCCTGTTAAATGGAATAAAAATGCCATGACCAGTAGACGCTTCATTCCGATGATATCTACTACAAAACCACCGACTACAATAGCAAGCGGGAATCCCCAGAATGCTGTAGCTGTAATCGTTCCGAGTTGTGTAGCATTTAACTGGAAATCTACACCTAATTGATTCATCATTCCGGCGCGTATCCCAAAGGAAAGAGACGTGACCAGTAAAGCCAGACAACTGGCCGTAAAAAGTTTGGTTGATTTAATAGTGCTCATAATTAGTTGTGATTAAGTTGAAGTGAAATTACAAATTTCCACAACGAATTCTATTCTACAGTAAGTAAATTTTAATCACTTTATTGAAAAATATTTTTCAAAACAAACTTAAACACGAAACAAATAGGACTTAGAAGAAATATCTTAAGAGAAATCTTAAAATGAGACTCAGATATAAACAGACTGTTTGAGAAGGACGAAACTTCTATTTTTTTAGTTGTTTACGAACACCTATGCACAAAAGTATAAGTGTAAAAAGGAGTATAAATTCTGCTGTTATCGTATATATATCCTGATCACTCCAATGTTTTGTAAGTACAAAATCATCATATATGGCTTTTTTTATCTTCAGCTTTTCAGGAAAATCCGGAGGCATATCATCCATCCCTAGAGGCGATTCAAAATAGAGCTGTACAGTCGGGCGGTACTTTAAGAAAACACGATATTCATTGAACTCATCATCTTTACTTATTCCGACCATAAGCCAGACAATCACCACTAATAACAATGCAACAAGAAGATAAGCATTAATACCCTTATTTTTCTTTTGTGACATGCAGAATGGTTTTAATTTGTTTTTCAAATTCATCCGAATCACTCTCCGGATCATCCTCAAATGCATCTCCTAACTGATGAATAACATTGTCTTTGTCAATTCTATAAAGAATATAATAGTTTTTCCCGGCATAAGCATAACTCAGAATAACATTATATTCAGGGAGATATTGGGCATTTGGTATCACTTCAAATCCGGGGACTTTCACCAAAGTATGTTTCTGCGGATCTTTTATATACAAATAGTATAATTCATTTGCTCCCCGTGCTCCGGTACCACCATAGATAAGCACGTCTTCCAAACCGTCGCCATTGAAATCTTCAGACCGAAACTCAATCCATTCAGGCAGATAAAGAAGTTCTTTCCATAATACGGTAGTTTTATTATCTGATTCTTTTTGTATGTATAATACTGTATCCTCAACATCCGGATCAAGTGCAACCCTGATAGAAAGAACATAAGAACTATCCTCAAAAGGATAATAATCTGATACGGTATCCGCACTGACATTTATCAAATGATTGTTAACAGATGTGCCCTTACTGGTGAAACGTATATAGTTGTTTACAGTACTTGCAGAAGCACATATAAATAAAAATAAAAGACTTAAGAGAATCGGAAACTTTCGCATAATTTTTCTTAGCTAAGACTATAATTCTGCCAGATAATATAAGTAAGTAACTTTATCCGAGTTATTTTCCTTACTGACAACACGTGCTTTCACGATAATAGTATGGTCATCTTTCCATCTGACTTCTTCTACTGCCCAGTCTTTGGTCTGAAAGCTCATCTTCTCAGATAACAGTTTTTCCGGTGCAGCTGTTTTATTGACACGCAATACCCCCAAAAAGCAGCTGTTATTTTCATATATATAATTATAATAATACAGCAGATAATTTCTCTCAGGAGATGGTACAGGAACTTCTACAGCATCATCACCGATCGAAACAATAGCATACTGATATCCGCTTGTGCTATCTATGAGTATTCTGTCACTGAACCCTATATGCTCGGCTACATGTATACTATTCACCACATACATCCCTAATCTGGGAAAATAACCGGAATACTCATAACCTTTAAAATCTTCTTTGGCCTTATCCGTATACTTCTGCAACCTGACGATTCCCTGCTTTGTAGGCAATAGCATATTCCCTTTCTCTTCCTTCAAAACTAAAGAAGTCGGCTTTATAGCTGGCTTGCATAAGTCATATTTTTCCTTTGTCGATTTTTTAAATTTGATCGTCGGCAGATTATCATAAGTATCTGCATATCCTACAGCTATCTCATTTTTCTTCTGCGCCTGAGCAGTCAGGGATATCAGTAACAATAAAATTAAAATCCTCATATTACTTAAGTTTTTGTTTTAGAGTATAGTATATCTGCCCGTTTAATCGAATCAAATCAAAATTCATGCCTCTGCATACAAAATATTCAACTCTCTGTTCAGCACATTCTTCTCCTCCCCTGTTATGGCTATATACATGGTCTATCTTGAAACGCACAGTATCGCTTCCATACGCAACGGAATAGTATCGTGTACCGTTCCATCTTACACTATCTTCATTAGCACATTGAATTTTAGATGTTTTGTAAAAATGATCTGTTTTAAGTTGATCCTGATCGGGAGTTAATATGCGAATACTCCATTCGTTAGGAGCAGAAAGACTGTTAGCACTGCGAAAACTCTTATTTCCGTCCAATATCCAGGTGGTCAATTCCCTATTATTTCCTGATCTGATGTATCCGTTTTCAAATGTAAATGGGCCATCTGTGGCAGAAAATTGCGTATCCATATCCAGATCTGCTATAATCTTACCTTCTTTGTCCACTTTATAGCTTTTATGCAACGGAGGATTTTTATTTGAACTTTCGGCTAACACGTTAATAATAAGCTCTTTTTTTTCCGGTAAAAAATAAGGCTCACTTGCATGATGCTCTGTCCCTGCATCCAGCAGCAACTTTACTTCCACCCCATCCAGATCAAACTGATTATCTAAAGTTTGGTACAACATAAATCTTGTATCCAGATCAGGTTGCTTGATAAGTTTAGTCCAATACAGCAAAAAAACACTGACGACAAATACTCCGGCAACACCTAATGCAAACTTTATATTACTGTAAAATAACACATTAACATTTAGCTTTTGCAAGTGAAAAGGCCACGACAACCCAATTGCCAGAATAATACTGACACCTGCTATATAAGGAAGATGTAGTCGTAAAAAATGCTTTAATAATGCAGTAAACTGATAGGAATAGCCAAAGCTGCCGATATAAAATATTCCATACCCTAACCAAAACAGCGATAGCAAAACCAGAAAAGGTTGTAAAAAGCGAAATATTAGGTGAGGATAAATAATCTCTGATACAACCAGGTGACCTGCTAATCTCACCATACCTGCACATAAAAGAACGACGACAATACCAACAATCCATCCCAATACTGCTGTCCCAAAACTCAAGAATGTCAGTTGTTGATTCGCATAATACCAATACGTAAAAGTCAGAATAAGCAACGACAAGATCACTGCCTTGATATTAGCCGGAGACATCAGGTTTTCCATTTGATTAGTTAAAAGTTTAATAAAGATAAGTGCTATCCTTCAATAAACTGTATACTCAGCATATAAAACTATCTGCACTCAACAGCTTCTCCCTGTTCATTGACAATACGTCCGGAGAGTTCTTGCTGGCCTATTAAAGAATTAGTTATTCTTAGTGGATTATTTTTATCAAAAGGCTTGATGTAATTGACGATCTTATCAGGGATAGATTTCCATCACTTGCATAAGAAGTATTTGCAAGTAACAATAAGGAAAATCCCCATGAAAAAACTTTTTTTTCTGAATATTGACCTTATAGCCATATTCGGAGGAATAATTAGATGTTTTCATTTAGAACTAGATTTAACAGGTTATTGATACTACTTTTTAGCTGTTAAAATAGATCCAACTTTTTGTGAAATTGTAATTCAGAACAAGCTGTCTAATGCATAAACAGCGCTAAAAGTTTACCTCCTTTCATAAATTTGATTTATCATAAAGATAAGTGGCATTGTAAGACCAGATATCTGTAACAGGTTTATTTGTAATCATAAATATATTTAAAAAAGTTTAATATTAATAAACTTTTAACATTTTAAAAATACAAGTTGAGATAAACAAATCTTAAAGGAAGAATACTTTTTATTTTTTTTATATTCCTTACATTTACGCTATGAAAGAGCAACCCAATAATCCTTTACACGGAGTCCGGCTGGATACTATTATTGAATATCTGGTTGATCATTTCGACGGCTGGGAAGGTCTGGGCAGACGTATCCCAATTCGTTGCTTTAATGAAAACCCCAGCCTGAAATCTTCTCTTACATTTTTGCGGAAAACACCTTGGGCGCGACAGAAAGTAGAAGATTTATATGTACAGATTACCAGTAAAAAATAACATAACCTTCTGTAGTCATTAAAGCCTTATTTGTCGGTATTTTATTTCATTGACTTACCAATGCTACAGGATAATTAGCTTGTGAATAGCAGATTATCGTTAAAGAATGTCTACCTTTGCAGCCATGAAAAAAATTGCAGACTACAGAAGACTTTTGGACGTAGATAAATCGGTTGATCTTAAAACATTAAAATCGACTTACAGAACGATAATGAAAGAGTGTCATCCGGATAAATTTGTGAACGATGAAGAGGGAAGGATAGCCGCTGAGATCAAAAGTAAAGAAATGATAGAAGCATATCATTTTCTAGTCAGTATCTGTCCGGAAACACTGGAAAATCAATTACCTATATATACTTCGACTATAGCCAACTCTGCTATCGCCGATTTTGACTGGAAAGCACAGGTATTGGTTATTACTTTTCATGATGGAAGTCAGTATGAATATTTTGGTGTAGCAAAAAACGATTATATTAAGTTTATTAATGCCGATTCTCCGGGACGTTTTGCAAGAAGACATATTTTTCATTCCTACCCGTACAGAAATGTATTGAAGACTTCTGAACCCGTCTGATTACCCTGCGATCAGTACTTCAAAATTTAAAAAAAAACGCCTTTTAGAAAAAAACTAAAAGGCGTTTTTTTTGACATCTTTCCTTCAAAAAATTTATTAACAGACATCTGCGTTTATCCATCTTCCTACGCTGGATACTGTTTGTAATAACACCATCTCAACTTAGAAATCCCGAATTCAGCGAAAAAAAAACATTAGACAACAATATGTAGTTATATTTCCTCTAAAAAGGACAAGATATTCATTTGTGAAGTATCTAAAGTAGGACTAAAAGCGAATTATAAAGCCATACGGACAGCAGAGCTACAGCTAAATATAACATAAAATTATCTCAAAACAGAGCACAATCTGCCGTAGATTATATAGTAAGTCGCGGAATAGACCGAAACCGGCTTATTGTTAAAGGTTATGGAGAAACTAAATTGGTAAATAACTGTAAAGATGGTATTAACTGTACAGAAGCACAACATTAGGCTAATCGACCTACAGATATAAAAATACTGGATTATTAACTAACATTGAAGGTAAGATCTTTTATATTCTGTTAAAGACTATAAATAAAAACACGAACTTTTATGTCTGTAAAAGTTCGTGTTTTTATTTATCAATTCCTTTTAATCCTGTTTCTTAGCTACTTTCCTGAACGGCTTCTTTTTCCGGTGGAATTTCTTTTTCGCAGGCCGGCTTTTCGGGTCATATACAGGTCCCTCCGAAAATCCGTCAGGTAAAGGTATTTTTTCAATTTCATTACCTATCAATGCTTCAATTCTGCCAAAACGATTCTGGTCTTTCGTATTAATAAACGTTATAGCCGTACCTGTGGTGGCAGCTCTGGCAGTACGGCCTACTCTATGTACATAATCCTCCGGATCCGGAGGTACATCATAATTGATCACCAGACTTATTCCCACAACATCAATCCCTCTTGATATCACATCCGTTCCGACAAGTACACTCAGACGCTTACCTTTAAACTTGTTCATGACCTCTTCACGCTGAGTCTGCTCCAGATCGGAATGAAATGCTTCTGCAGCTATTCCCTTTTTTTGCAATTCATGGGTCAGCCTTTTTACAATTTCCTTCTTAGATGCAAAAATAATAACACTGGAGTAGCTATCATCAGAGAGAATAGTTTTGATCAATTCCGTTTTTTGTTCATCGTACACCAGATAGGCTTGTTGCTTTATGCCGTCTGAAGGTTTGGATATCGCTATATTTATTTCTGTAGGTTCATGAAGAATCTGTTTGGCCAGAGAACGGATCTTTGGAGGCATAGTAGCCGAAAAAAGTAAGTTCTGACGCTTGGCTGGCAAATAACTAATAATCCGCAGAATATCTTCATAGAATCCCATATCTAACATACGGTCAGCCTCATCGAGAATAAGATGTTCCAGTTTAGAAAAATCAAATTTGCCTGATGTCATGTGAGCAATTAATCTTCCCGGAGTGGCTACAATAATGTTTACCCCTTCCCGGATTGCTCTTTTCTGCTGCTCGTATCCCATTCCGTCACCTCCACCGTATACAGCAATAGATGTTGCTCCTGTGAAATAAGCAAGTCCCATAATCTGCTGATCAATTTGCAAGGCTAATTCACGTGTAGGAGCTAAAATCAAGGTATTGACATGTTCCGATTTACGGACTTCAATTTTATGTAATATAGGCAAGAGATAAGATGCGGTTTTGCCCGTACCTGTCTGCGCACAGGCAATAAGGTCTTTATCTTGGAGAATAACAGGAATAGCCTGTTCTTGTATAGGAGTTGCATCAAGATAACCCATACTGTCCAGCCCCTCCTCCAATAGAGGAGCCAAACCAAATTCGGTGAATTTCAAACTTTTATTTTATCGTTATACTGTAAAAACAGCATAATTTAGTGTTTTTTTCTCAAAGAAAGAAATTACAGAAGTATATATAACGGAATGCGTATTTAAAAATTCAAAAACAAACTTTGTTAAATTGTTGGTGAGGACACCAACAGACGCTGACAAGAAAGCAAAAAGCTGGTGCAAGAGTGTTACTCATACTAAGATAATAAAGGCAAAGCTGGTGCGAGCGTGCCGCTCGTACCAAAACCAAATTAAAAAAGTGACAAGCGGAGGCTTCAGCCAGTCATAGCCAGTTCAGCGACACTAACAAAAACAAGATCCCCTAATCTGCCAACCGGCAGATCAGGGGATCTTTTCCTTACTTTCGTTATTCCAAAGTAATTATTTAGCCTGCACAGTCAGCACAGCAGCTGTATTACCTGCACTGACATCCACGGTCAGGACATATGTTTTTCCATCTTCCAGTGTTTTACCAGTCACCAGTCCCAAATTGCCGGAATCTCTTCCGTTAGTTCCATTACCAATAAAAATCAGGTCTCCGGAGGTCTTTATAGCTGCAGCACCAAATTCACCACCCCATCCCTTTTGATGGAAAAATTTAAAGTTGATATTATCAAGCTTGATCGTTTCCTTTCCTTTAAATGTAATCTGATATCTCTTATTTCCGATTGGTGCCAGGCAAAGCGCTTTATCTGTATTCCAGCCAACCTGATTATTTACTACAGACGGTTTCCCTACTCCTTCTCCGATAATCCATATTGCTCCTGTTCCGTCTGCTTTCAGGGAAGCATAATTACTTCCATCCAGCGCTTCGACAATAAAATATTTATTCGGAAAATTGGCTGTAATTCTATAATTACCATTTATGGCATTAAAGGTGAGTTTTCCATTACTATCTTTCGTAAAGAAATCCGGATCTATCCACCAGTCTTTAAGATCCGAAAATCCATCGATAGTTACCTGATCTCCTTTGTTTATGGTCAGATCTGTTCTGAAATTATCATCATTAACCCGATTCAGGACTTTCTGATTAATCGCATAAGCAATAATAAAGGGAGATGCTTCGTAATTAAAGGTATTAAATGCAATAGTATAGGTACCTGATGAGGAGTTGGAAAAAGGAATCAGCGAAGTAGATCCAAGCGCTATTGCATTACTTTCCCATCCAAAGTTTATTTCATTACCATTTGCCCCCACTTTTGGAGCTTTGATGTACCCCTTAACAGAAAACGGAAAAACCTCTGTTGCAGCATATTGATTTGCTGCCTTTTTCTGCATCTTATATTCTTTCCCATCCGTAATCAGAGTCAGGTAAGGAAAATCAGGACGACTCACAACAAGGTCAAGAGATTGCTCTGTAATGGTCTTATTTATATTCTGCAGGACCAGTTTCAAGGTCGCTGTGCCATCAGGTACATTTTTGTAAAACGGGATAAAGATCTTACCGGAATATGTACCGTTATCTTTTGTCCGTATGACCGTTTCAGACACCTGATCATCTGTATAATACAGTTGAGCTTTAAGTGTAGATAAGGGCACAGCAGGATCAGACACCTGTATTTCAAAAGAAAGACTATCACCGAATAAAGCCGTTTTCAGTTCTGATTTCAGCGTCATCACCGGATTCCCGGGAGTTAATTTTTCATCCTTTTTACAGGAATAAAAGATTCCTATGCTATGCAGCAATAAAAATCCCGCTAATATACTTTTCTTCATGATTACTGTTATTTAGAAGTCCAACGATAGGAAACCACTGATTTTGCAGGTACCTGATAACTGAAATGATTCTTATTGTCATTGAATGTAATCGCACGGTTTTCATTTGAATTATTCAATAATACGACAGCATAACTGCCATCTACATTCTGGAATGCAGAATACTGTAATCCATCAGCAGTATATCCGGATGCTCCAATGCGTGTCGCTCCCGGTTTTACAACCGATGACAGATGTCCGATAATGTAGTAATGAGAATTACGGGTAATCGTTTTATAATTCGCCGAGTTGATATCTACAGCACCATAGCAAGTCTGACATCCCCCCTCACGGTTTGGTCCCTTCTCTGTATCCAACATCAGATTCCAGACAATAACCGCTCTGCTCCAGTTATTAACGGTACCCAATGCCACTTCCTGCATATCTTCCATCAACCTTGTAGACAGGTTACGTCCATCATTCCATGTACCTATAGAAGTCTCTGTAAAGATCAACTCTTTATCAGGTCTTTGCTGATGAATATCCAGCAGTTCCGATTTATTACCGCCATAATTGTGATAAGCTGCTCCGGCAAAGTAAGGTGCCGCTTCCTGATCTTTATAGATATTAACCGGGTAATCATTCTGACTCGCAATATTATCATAGTTATAATTATGATCGAAGGCATATATTTTTGTCTGCAGACCTGCAGCTCTCAATTGTGGTCCCAGCGCCTGTTTTACAAAGGCTTTCTGCTCCTCCCAGGTCATATACAAAGAAGCTGAATTACCTTTGTTCAACGGTTCATTCTGAGGCGTAATCGCGTCCACTTTTATTCCCTGAGCCGCCATAGCTTGTAGCCATTTGACAAAGTACGTTCCATAATTCTGATAATGCGCCGGATTAAGCTGACCTCCTGTCCATGAATTGTACGCTTTCAACTCCGTCAGATTGTTTACTTTCATCCAACGGGGACTTGTCCACGGTGATCCTATGATTTTCAGATCGGGATTAATAGCGAGTATCTCTTTTAATACCGGAATAATATAATCTTTCTCTTCCGATTGCAGTCCAAAGTTTTCTATTCCGGGCGTATCCCAGCAGGTATATTCACTCAATGAAAAATCTGAACATCCGATAGCTATACGGATGTAACTCATCCCCATACCCTCCTTATCTGAAAATGTTTCCTTCAGGAAAGCTGTCCGGTCTTCCTTTTTCATCTTCATCAGATTATAACAGGTGGATCCGGTTATTGCCGCACCAAATCCATCCATAGTCTGAAATTTGACGGCAGGATCCAATGTAATCGTATTGGGGGACATATTAAATTTGGTACTGAATGTTTTGTATTCCTTTTGGAAATCATAACTACGATTGTTGGTCGTTATATATACAGTGACATCTCCGCTTTCTGCAGAAGAAGAACCTTCGGAAGGGGTGTAGCTTTCGCGGTTGCATGAGCTTATAGTCAGCAAACACGAAAACAAAAATGTTAGAATCATATACTTATTATTATACTTGTTCATCTTTGATAGAGTTAATTAATATCCCGGATTTTGTACCAGATTCGGATTTTGATCAATTGCTGCCTGCGGCACAGGTAAACGGTATGAATTTGTATTAAACGGATAAACCAGAGGTTTGCGTCCGCTGTCTTTTGCAAATACAGCATTCATAACTTCTTCCACCTTATTCAGTCTGACCAGATCAAACCAACGTTGCCCTTCAAAAGCCAGTTCCAGACGTCTTTCTTTAAGAAGAGCGGTCAACATCGTTTCTTTTGATGCTTTTGCTGCTGTAGTAAGTTTAGGCAGTCCTGCGCGTACACGAATACGATCGATGATCTCAGCAGCAGCTGACAAGTCAGAACTCCCCTGCTGAATCAGCGCTTCAGCCTTCAGCAGCAATACATCTGCATATCTGTATTTGATAATACTGCTATTGGCGGAGCGCAGTTTATACATAAATGGATAATTGCTGGCCGGATAATAATTACTCCATTTGGCTACATAATACACAACAGACTGATTGAACCGTATTTGATCTCCCTCCTCCTGAAAAGCTTTGATCAGATCACGTGAAGGTGTAACCCACTTGGCCCAAGTAAAATTATTATCGTAATTGATCAGATCACGTCCAAACATCCAGGTGGCCCAGTTACCACTCCCCGGAAAAAACTGCGCTTCCAGAATAGATTCTTTTGTATTACGCATTTTCGCGTCTGTATTTCCGGCATTCATTCCAAACAGATCGCTAAAATCAGAAACCAGATCAAATCCGTCTGCAGTTACAGCATCGCAGTACTGAATAGCTTTGGCATAATCACGAAGCGGTTTTTCAACATAGATCTTGGCAAGCAATGTCTTGGCTACAGATTTAGAAAACACCGTTTTGTCTGAAGCAACACTATTAGGTGCATCCTGCAGCGCAGCAAGACAGTCTTTTTCAATTTGTTGATAGGCCTCCTGCTCGGTAGCCTGCTTTGGAAAGTACTGCGGGTAGACCTCTTCGAGTGTCTCTGATGTAATATCAGCTGCTTCTGTCGTAATCACAGGAATGCTTCCCCATATTCGTACCATATCGTACATAATCATCGCTCTGAAAATCATCGCTTCTGCCTTGTATTGCTTGCGTTCCTGTGCAGTGAGCGTATTATCCTTCACACTGTCAATGTTAACAATAAGTCGGTTTGCACGACCTATATCCTGCAAATACCGGTTCCAGTCCCGATTGACTACAGAGTTCGAACCTTCTATGGCATTATTCTCAAACGGAATAACCTCCGCTCCGGTTGTTCCGGCATACGCATTGTCCGCATGTGATTCTGCAATCAGCAACAGATCCAGATACCAGTGTTCCTGTCTGTCTCTCATCTGTTGATAAAGCGTCTTCATATGACTCAATACAGTTGCCTTATCTTTAAACACTACTTTTTTTCCTGTCTCCGTTACTCCTTCAGTGACATCTGAATAGGTATCTAACGGATCTCTGTTTAATGAACAGGACATCATTGTACATCCCATACAGCTCAACAAGAGAATTAATATATATCTTGATATCATAATCTTAACTATTAAAATCCAACATTTAATCCGACTACAAAGGAACGGCTGTGCGGATAAGTTCCCCAGTCAATTCCCTGTATTGCGCCATTATTTCCCCATTGATTGACTTCCGGATCCATTCCTGTATAATTTGTCCAGGTCAGCAGATTACTTGCCGATACATAGGGTTGCAGCTTGCGAATACCGATACGTCTGAGCGACTCAGATGTGATATTATAGCCAAGCGAGATATTCTTAAGACGCAGATAACTTCCGTCTTCAACGAAGTATGTAGAATTTTTGATATTAAATCCGGCTTTAGGGACATCTGTAATCTGTCCGGGGATCTGCCATCTGTCCAGCACACGTGTCGTCTGATTCTTACCATCATACATTCCCTCCGTCTCTATACGGCTGGCATTATAAATATCATTTCCATAAGCGCCTTGTATAAAAATACTCAGGTCTATATTCTTCCATGAAAAATTGTTCGTCATCCCATAGGTAAACTTCGGATTAGGATCTCCGATATAGGTCCGGTCCGAAGGAGATAATCTGCCGTCATTATTGAGATCCCGGTACATCAGCTCACCTGTTTCCGGATTTACACCATCGCTGATATACCCATAAAAACCACCCATTGAACGGCCTGGCTCATTCCGCACAACGGCTTCATTCACAACTCCGCTTGTAACAGCATCATTATAGATCTTCTGCATTTCCAGTTTCTCTAAGCGGTTACGATTAAACGAAATATTGAAATCCGTTTCCCACTTCAGTTCACCTGTCAGGTTCTTACTTCCTACAGTAGCTTCAAACCCTTTATTGATCATTTCCCCTTCGTTACGGGCAATATTACCTACGGCAGCAGAACCAGCCGGAAGTACCAGGTACATCAGCATATCCCGGGTATGTTTATAATAATAATCCAATGCAACATTCACACGAGCGTTGAATACCGACAGATCCACTCCAACATTTGATTGTCTTGTTGTCTCCCACTTCAGATCGGGAGTCCGCAGATTAGCCTGAGATATGGTCGGAAGAGCATTTTGCTGACCTTCTTTGAACCATTCGATCCGGCCAATATCATATCGTTGCAAATAGGCGTAGTCCCCTATCCCCGATTGATTTCCGGTCTCTCCCCATCCTCCCCGGATTTTCAGATCATTCAGCCATTCAGTATCAGACAGAAAATCCTCTGCAGACAGTCTCCATGCAGCAGATACAGAAGGAAATATTCCCCAGCGATTGTCCGGATGTATCTTTGATGATCCGTCTGCACGCACATTTGCAGTGACCAGATATTTACTGTCAAAGTTGTACATGACACGTGCAAAGTAAGACATGATTGCCCATGCTGAAGCACCTGATCCTGTATTATTCCAGGATATTTTATTTGCTGCATTCAGTGTCTGGATCAGATCGTTACGATAGTGAGAGCCATAAATGTAGTTATTGGTATATTTAGAATCCGTCCACGAACTTCCTAACATTGACTCTATATTATGTTTCCCGAAACTCTTGTTATAGGTCAGGACATTATCCCAGGTGAGCACCGTATTCATATTTCGCAAATCCGCTCCTTCTCCAAACTGATTACGTCCCCATGCAGTAGCGATAGGATCCAGAAATCTGGTATTTACAGCATTTCTTCTATCCAGTGTAAAGGAAGACTTAAAGGTCAGTTCAGGCAGAAAAGTGATCAATGCACTTCCACTGGCTAAAAGGCGGTTTTCCTTATCTTTATTATTAGCACTTCTGGCCAGATTTTCCAGCGGGCTGGTAATATTTCCTATTCCGTAAAAATTATTATAATACTGTGCAGGATTCTCCGGATTCCAGATCGGCGCATAGGTAGGTGTATTGATAACAGACAATACCACACCGCCACGATTAGCACCTGTACCTGTAGAAATGCCATTATTAGAATAATCCGAGTAGTTAACATTAGCACTTACATTCAACCACTTACGCACCTGATTATTAATATTAGCCCTGAAATTATACCGTTTAAAAAAAGCAGCGTTTAACACCCCTTTTTCGTCAACATAGCCTGCCGAAAGGAAGTATTTCAGCTTTTCTGTACCGTCAGAGATAGAAAGTTGATAATTCTGCAACTTACCGGTTTTGTAAGCCTCCTTAAACCAGTCTGTCTGGTCTTTTAGATTTGCCGGTAAAGAGACCAACCCGATTTCATTCTGCAAGTCGCGATATTGATCGGTATTGAGTACATCAAATGAATTGGCCACCACATTGTGGGTAAGCTGTGCATTCAGATCTATTTTTGCTTCACCTGCAACTCCGGATTTGGTTGATATCAGAATTACGCCATTGGCGGCTCTGGAACCATAGATCGCTGCGGAGGAGGCATCTTTTAAAATCTGCATACTTGCAATATCATTCGCAGAGAGAAAACGTATATTATCTACTGGTACTCCATCGACTACATATAACGGATCGTTACTACCATTAAAAGAAGTCGTTCCGCGCACACGGATAGACATTTCCGCTCCCGGAGTACCGTTAGGTTGTATAACCGATACACCAGCTGCTTTGCCCTGAATGGCCTGACCTACATTCACAATCGGTCGCTGATCCAGATCTTTTGTTGATACAGAAGAAATTGCAGTGGTGACATCTTTACGTTTGGCGGTACCGTAGCCGATAACAATGACATCTTCCAGCTCATTCATGGCCGACTGTAATGCTACAGAATGTGAAGATGTAGTTGCCGTAATGTTCTGCGGATTGTAGCCGACATAAGTCACTACAAGTACAGCATTACGGGGTACCTTAAGTTCATACCGTCCATCCTGTCCTGTCAATGTACCGTTGGAAGTCCCCTTCTGTACAACTGACACCCCCGACAGCACCTCCTTCGTTTGTGCATCTGTTATGATTCCTCTTACCGTAATACTTTCCTGTGCAAATAACACAGACTGGCATAGTATCAACAGCATCATCGGAAACAGATAGATGAACGACTTACCTTTTTGGATAAAAAGCTTCATAATGTTTTAAAATTGATGATTTATTTGATTGGTTATTATTCCTCATACGATCTGCATAAAGAGCCGACCGTGATATGACCAAAGTTATAAAAGCGGGACTCCGCTTTTAAGAGTGTATAGTGAAAAAGTACTTGAAAACAAATACAAATAACTGAAAATAAACATATTAACAAAATAAATGTATTGCAAAAAGTACCTGTTTAAGAAGCAATTAATGATTATTCCGCACTTTAAGGCCTATTTGACGAACGATATCTTCGAAATCAGCCCGTTCTACGGCAGCCTTATTTCGTACTTTCGTGCGGTAATTGTAGACGGTACGAAGGGAATATCGCAGAAAACCTGCGATCTTGACACTATCAGTTATTCCTAACCGGATCAGCGCAAATATACGGAGCTCTGTATTCAGCAGTTCTCCTTTCTTAGGCCAGATCTGTTCTTCGGCAAGCAACAGACTATTAAAATCCTGAATGAAGGCAGGATAAAGATTGAGAAAAATACGGTCAAAGTTTTTATACAATTCTTCCACCTCATGTTCCACTATTCTGGTAGATTTCAACTGTTCGATCAGTGGTTTGATCTGATTATTGGAAGCCTGTTTGAGTACAGACTTCCGGAGATCTTCCATCTTATCTATATAAGAGGAACACATATCAAAAAAACGTGCAATATATTCTTCCTTGATGTGGTTAGATTCCGACAGATTCATATTGACAACGGAAAGGTCATCATTTAAATCCTTTAACCTTTCATTTGTTTCCGATAATGCCTTCCGGGTCTTCGCCAAATGATTCATCTGTCTGTACAGATATACAATACCTGCAATCAGCACCACAGATAATACACTGATAAGAATGAGATATATTAAAAGAAACTTTTTTTGTTGTTCAATACGCTGCTGATAAGCAGCATTGATCAAAGGATAGAAGGAAGTACCTTCAATAACACGATATCTTACATTCGAAACCATGGCATCATCTATAGCTTTCTCAATAAGCTTAAATGCCCTGTCAAAATCTCCTTGTTCATAATAACTCAATGCCAGATCCTGTAAGGAAGCATTATCCCGTGTGGCATGTTCTATATCTGCACAGGCTGATACAGCATAATAATACTTCTTCTTTGGGATATCATTATTTTGCTGATAAATCAATCCTAAAAAATAGGCTGTCATGGCTTTATTCTCCAGATCATTCTGATACGTATCTAATAATTTCAGCAACATCCCTTCAGCTGCATTTCTGTCTCCTTTAAACAACGTCTGGGTAGCCTTTACGATTGCATACTGCTCAGAAGAACGGTCAAGAACAGAAAGCAATGAATCCCGGTATAATTCACTTTGCTGATAATAGGTGCTCATATTATTACTCTGGCCGTAGTGACTGTAAAAAGAGCTGTATGTCTCATAATATGGAGGCAAAAACTTCGGATCAAGCTTATTCCGATCAATATTCTCCAACAATTTCTTGGATTCAATATAGCGACCAACAGTAGAATACAATGCAGTAAGATCAAGGTCTACACGGATTCGCAATTTATCATCTTTCAATTCATGGGCTAATCTCTGACACTTCACTACATATGCAATCGCTGAATCCGACTGAAACTTTCTGTACCCTTCATAAACCCGGTAATTAGCGTCAAAATATTTTCTTGGTTCCCATTTAACCAATGCAGCCTGTTGCTTCAGACCAGCAATCATATCCTCTCTCTTTTTTACAAAATAATGTTGACGCCGGATCAGATCATCCAGTTTTTTCTCTACATCCGAATACGGCAAAAGATTCTGCTGTCCAAAAACATCTGCAGAAAACAAAAACATCATTGCAAAAAAGAAATATACAATACGCATTAAGGAATTAATCTTTTTGGTTACTCAATAAATGGGTCTGTGTGTATTTACAATAGGGTACTTACACGAATTCGCATCCTTTTCGATATACAATCCTGAATCTCAAGGTTTCACATCTTATAAAGGCCTATATCTACGAAAAATACGCGGAAATGCAACATAAATACATTCAAAGATAGGGATTTTACATGGAGTTTGGTTTTATTAAGTCAATAAGGAAGTATCGTAAAAATCCGGCCTCTCGTTAAAAATTAATCAACAATACAACAGCATTAAAATAATATTATCAACAAAACTTCCATTTGAATTAAATTATAGTATTTTTGTTAACGTAATAATATGAGGTTTCACATCATAAGCGGAACAAAGTAAAACTTAGGTTTGCATGCAATCTACATTATGATCTGGAGATAAATCCACAATCGAATGTCTTTTTTTTAAGAAAAGGCATTTTTAATAAAAATATACTTCATGGAAGGAAGAGAACTACTGAGAACAGAAGTGGCTATTAGTTTTGTAAAAGACACTTTTTCACAACAGTTAAAACACAATTTAAATTTAATACCGATCTCCTCACCCCTGGTGGTACTGGATGGTACAGGTATCAACGATGATCTGAACGGCATAGAACGTCCTGTAGCTTTTCCAATCAAAGCACTGGAAGAGCGTCTTGCTGTTGTCGTACATTCACTGGCAAAATGGAAAAGACTACGTCTCCGTGAACTGGATATGCATGCCGGAGAAGGTATTCTTACAGATATGCGCGCATTACGCCCGGACGAAGATTATACTCCTATCCATTCGATCTATGTAGACCAGTGGGATTGGGAAAAAGTAATTTTGCCCGAACAACGTAATCTGAATTATCTTAAAGAAACAGTCCTGAGGATTTATGAATCTTTAAAATTCACAGAACATCAGGTCGAAAAACAATATCCGGTCATAAAAGCTATTCTACCGGATACGATTACTTTTATCTCTTCGGAAGAATTATTGCAAAAATATCCCTCATTCACTCCAAAAGAAAGAGAAAATGCAATAACCAAAGAATTTGGTGCTGTATTCCTGTATGGCATCGGTGGCGAACTAAGCAATGGTAAAGCACATGACGGACGTGCGGCTGATTATGACGACTGGAGCAGTGCAAATGAAAACGGATACAACGGCCTGAATGGAGATATTCTGGTATGGAATCCTATTCTTAACAGTGCATTTGAACTTTCATCTATGGGTATACGCGTAGACAAAAAGGCATTGCAATATCAGCTCGAAATTCGGAATAACACAGAAAGAGCATCACTTACTTTTCATAAAATGCTCCTTGACGGACATCTTCCTGAATCCATAGGCGGAGGGATAGGCCAATCCAGAGTCTGTATGTTTATGCTAAAAAAATCGCATATAGGTGAAGTACAGGTCAGTATCTGGGATGAGCAGGAAAAAGAAAATCTTAGAATTCAGGGAATCAATATTCTGTAGTCTGCGGTTATAAACAGAAGGCCTGATCCGTTCAGACCTTCTGTCATTATACATAAATACAAATGACCGAAAAAGCAACATTTACCATCAGAGAATACAAGGCAGATGATCAGTCTTCTGTCATTGGATTATTACGTCTCAATACACCCGAATATTTTTCTTCTGAAGAGGAACTCGATCTGATCCATTACCTTCAACATGAAATAGACCACTATTATGTTGTGGAATCTAACGGACTGATTATCGGATGTGGAGGTATTAACTTCGCTGAAGACAAAACGGTTGGAAAAATCAGCTGGGATATTCTTCACCCGGATTTTCAGGGGCAATCCATAGGAAGTGCATTACTGAAATACCGGATAAAGGAATTACAGCAAACCTATCACATTCAGAAAATAACTGTCAGGACATCCCAACTTGTTTACAGGTTTTACGAAAAGAACGGATTTGTACTTACGAAAATAGCCAAAGATTACTGGGCTCCGGGTTACGACCTTTATAGTATGCGATACGATCCGGAAGCACTTCAAAAACAGCTTTAATAAGATTACATCATAACATTAAACAAAAAAAGGTCTTATGCAATGCAGCATAAGACCTTTTTGATAAATTCTTATATTTCTTTAGTTACTGAAATATGCTCTTACATTTTTACCTTCAACCCAGTTCATAAAAGCTTTATTCACAACTTTGTTTCCTCCCGGAGTCGGATAGTCTCCTGAAAAATACCAATCTCCTTTATGATCAGGAATAGCTGTATGCAGGTTATCCAATGTCTGGAAGATAACTTCTACATCTGCTTTTAAATGGTGAGGTTTAATGATCTTTGCAATTTCAGCAGAAATTTCTTCATTTGTAAATGGCGCATAGATTGCCTTTACATAATTCTCAATTTCTTCTTTATCTTTTGTCAGAGAAGCTACACACTTCTGATAAACTTCATCAATAATATGTGCTAGTCCACGTTGCTTTAACAGGTTAATTGCGGCCTCAAATGCTACAAACTCACCCATACGTGACATATCGATACCATAACAATCCGGGTAACGGATCTGTGGTGCAGAAGAAACGATAACAATCTTCTTCGGATTCAAACGATCCAGGATAGTCAGAATACTCTGTTTTAATGTCGTTCCTCTTACGATAGAATCATCTATAGCTACTATTGTATCTTTATCATCTCTGACGATACCATAAGTCGTATCGTACACATGCTGTACCATATCGGTACGGTCTGCATCTTGCGTAATAAACGTTCTTAATTTAGCATCTTTTACATTTAACTTTTCAAAACGTGGCGCCATACTCAGTACTTCTTCCAGTTCTGTGTCGGAAATTTTATCTTCCCGGTTTAATAAAGCCTGTTTCTGAAGATCACGCACATATGCATTCACACCTTCAGTCATACCGTAGTATGAAACCTCAGCAGTATTAGGTATAAAAGAAAATACGGTGTTTTTGATATCGTAATTTATAGATTTCAACACCAACGGAGTCAGGAGACGGCCCAATTCTTTACGTTCCTTGTAAATATCTGCGTCAGAACCGCGGGAGAAGTAAATACGTTCAAATGAACATGATTTTTTCTCAACCGGCTGGCGAAACATCTCTTCTGTGACAGTACCATCCTTTTTTGCAATGAGTGCATGTCCTGGCTTGATTTCTTTAACACTCCCGATAGGAATATTGAAAGCAGTTTGTATTACCGGTCTTTCTGAAGCAACAACAAGTATTTCTTCATCCTGATAATAGAATGCCGGTCTGATACCTGCCGGATCACGCATAACAAAAGCATCACCGTGACCAAATATACCGGCAATAGTATATCCTCCATCCCAGGTTTTGGCAGAACGGGTTAATATTTTGGCTACATCCAGATTTTTGGCGATCAATGAACTGATCTCCACATTAGAGTAGTCTTCTTTTTTAAACTTATCAAATAACTCCTGATTTTCATCGTCCAGGAAGTGTCCGATTTTTTCCAAAACGGTTACCGTATCCGCTTTTTCTTTTGGATGCTGTCCCAGCTCATACAGCTGTTGCAGCAATTCGTCCACATTTGTCATATTAAAATTCCCGGCTACAACCAGATTACGGCTCATCCAGTTATTCTGTCTCAGAAAAGGATGACAGCTCTCAATACTGTTTTTTCCGTGAGTCCCATATCTCAAATGTCCCAAAAGCACTTCACCGGTAAAGCTTACATGCTCTTTCAGCCAGGTTGTATCTTTCGATTCTTTAGGATATGCCTTCTGAACGGCAGCAAATTTCTTCTGAACGTATTCAAAGATATCTGCCACAGCTGATGAACCCATTGCTCTGTAACGGCTGATGTAACGGTTACCAGGTTGCGTATCAAATTTGATCGTTGCAATACCAGCACCATCCTGTCCGCGATTGTGCTGTTTTTCCATTAATAGATACAGCTTATTAATCCCGTAATAGGGCGTACCGTATTTTTCCTGATAATAAGAGAGGGGTTTTAACAATCGAATAAGTGCAATTCCGCACTCGTGTTTTATAGCGTCACTCATAGCTTGATTTGATGACGCAAAGTTACATATTATTTAAGAAAATATTTCATAAAAAGTCTTTCGAAAGTTTCTGTAATGTCATTTCTTATCCGATACAAAATACCCCTGTATATCGGATGATTTACAGGGGATTGCGGATGTTAGTCGTATGCTATATTATAATTTCTCATTATGCTGAGAAAGATCAAGTCCGATTTCTTCTTCTTCTTCACTCACCCGCAACGGAGAGATAAGGTCTGTAAGTTTTAACAAAATAAAAGCCAGGATAAGAGTAAAGAGCGTCGCCCCTATCAGACCGATTACATGTGCAACAAAAAGCGTTGTCTCACCAAAAAACAATCCGTCATGCTCTACAGCTCCGTTTATCGCTTTAGTAGCGAATATTCCGGTAAGCAGCATACCAACCATACCTCCCAATCCGTGACATGGAAACACATCCAGTGTATCATCCACTCGTGATTTAGTTCTCCAGTCTACGACCATGCGGCTGATGAGTGCAGCTACAGCACCAATAATAAGAGAGTGAGGTACGGTTACAAATCCCGCAGCAGGTGTTATGGCAACAAGTCCCACTACTGCACCGATACAGGTTCCCATTGCAGATGGTTTAATACCTCTTGCCGCATCAAAAAATATCCACATCAATGCAGCTGCACCTGAAGCCGCAGAAGTAGTTGCCAGCGCTGTAGCAGCTAACGCATTAGCTCCGAAGGCCGAACCGGCATTGAAACCAAACCACCCAAACCACAGCATACCCGTCCCCAGCATTACATATGTAATACGTGCCGGATTATGTGCATGAAAATCTTTACCCTGTTTAAGATAGATCGCTGCAGCTAATGCAGTCAGCCCTGCAGACATATGTACAACTGTACCTCCGGCAAAATCCAGGACACCAAGCTTGAAAAGCACACCATCCGGATGCCAGGTAGCATGCGCCAGCGGAGCATAAATAAAAATAAAAAACAAACAGATAAACAAAATATAAGAGGTAAAACGTATACGTTCTGCCACAGCACCTGTTATCAATGCAGGAGTAATAATTGCAAATTTGAGCTGATACATGGCAAATAATGTAAATGGAATTGTCGGTGCTCCCGGCCATGGTTTACCTCCTATTACATGCTCAAACATAAAATAGGTACGGGGATCGCCTATAATGCCGCCAATAGAATTCCCAAATACCAGACTGAAACCGAATACAACCCATATTACTGCTACTACAGCCATACAAATAAAACTCTGCAACATCGTAGAGATTACATTCTTCTTTTTCACCATTCCTCCATAAAAATACGCTAAACCCGGAGTCATAATCAAAACCAGAGCAGTAGATGTCAACATCCAGGCGGTATCCGCACCCGAATACTCAAAATCACCCCCACTAACAGGAACTGAAGGAAAAATCAGAGCTAAAATCAAAACCGCCAACATAAAAATCAGCGGAAAAACAGACTTTTTACTTTTCATATTTAATATTACACTTTATAATTATCCAAAAATATATTAATTCATCAAAAAATCAACACAAAAAGTATATTTTTTTCAAAAAATATTTAAAAACACAATCATATTTAAAATAAAAAGCATCAATAAGGATAAAATTAGCAACAAAAAAAAGGAGATGATCATTGATCATCTCCTTTCTGAGATTAAAACCTCTTATTTCTTAAAACTGTTTGTTCAGTTTCTCCGTCAATACTGATTTTGGCACTGCTCCCACTTGTTTATCCACGATCTCTCCATTTTTGAAGAACAATAGTGCAGGAATGTTACGGATACCGAAACGTACCGAAATTTCAGGATTACTGTCTACATCAACTTTTCCAACAACAGCTTTACCTTCGTATTCCTTAGCGATTTCTTCTACAACAGGACCTACCATACGGCAAGGACCACACCATTCTGCCCAAAAATCTACCAATACCGGTTTATCTGATTTTAATACCAATTCTTCAAAATTGCTGTCTGTAATTTCTAAAGCCATAATTATCTTTTTTTTAAATAATGATTTAAATCATTATGAGTTATCTCTTTAATCTATAACAAAGATAAACAACGTCATCTGATTTTTAGTCATCAACGGGTTAAATAATACCTATAGTATATCAATTCAATCTATAATTGACACCTTCAAACTGCTCGATTCCATCTAAAAATTCGTTTGTCAGGTTAATCTTAATAGTTTTTGCCGGCATCTCTATATTAAAGCCTTCCTGTACATCCACAATTTTGAATTTCAACTGACAATTGGCATCCTGTCCCTCTACCCTTGTACCGTCAATTAAATTCTTCATAAACAGTACAAATTCAGAATTGACAACCTGTAAAGGCACCTGTACTGTAAAACTTTTCGCCAGTTTGTCCCGAAGATCAGATAACAACTGAATATTTTTCAGTTCAAAACCCCAATTACCAACCTGCCTGAATCTCTCCTGCACTAAACCCCGGATCTGCACAAAGTAACCTTCCTGCAGGTAGCCTTTAAATTTGACATAATCCTCCCCGAAAACCATCATTTCAAATGAATCTGAATAATCTTCTATAACCAGTATACCAAAGGGTTTACCGTTTTTGGAAACACGATGATTTGCAGCAGCAATGATGCCACCGATAATCACCTCCTTATTTTTGATCTTATTAAACTCCAGCAATACATCCTCCTCTACTTCTGAAGCTTTAACTTTATTAATCAGCTGCAGTTCACTTACGTTATTCTGGCAGAAATGTTTAATCTCAAATTTATAATTGTCAAGCGGGTGACTGGTCAGGTAGATACCGATCACATCTTTTTCGTATTTGAGCTTTTCAATAAGTCCCCACTGCGGACACGGCGCCAGTACAGGTTCCGGAAGCTCAGCACTTCCACCTCCGCCAAACAGGCTCGCCTGCGCTGAGCTTTCATTTTCTTTGTGACGCTGACCAAACTTGACAGCTTTTTCCAGTCCGGTGGAGTTATCTCCGTCCACATGAAAATACTGGGCACGATGGGTATCCTTGAAACTATCAAATCCTCCGGCATAAGCCAGACTTTCGAACGCTTTTTTATTAGCGGCACGAAGATCTATCCTTTTGGCCATATCAAATACGGATTTATAAGGATTGCCTTCACGTGTCTGCACAATGGTATCTACAGCTCCTGCTCCTACTCCTTTTACAGCTCCCATTCCGAAACGGATAGCTCCGATATCATTTACAGTAAACTTATAATGGGATTCATTGACATCTGGACCTAATACTTCCAGCCCCATCCGCCGGCATTCTTCCATAAAAAAGGTTACCTGCTTAATGTCATTCATATTATTGGACAGTACGGCTGCCATATATTCAGCAGGGAAATGCGCTTTCAGATAAGCGGTCTGATAAGCCACCCATGCATAACAGGTAGAGTGCGATTTATTGAAGGCATAACTCGCAAAAGCTTCCCAGTCGGTCCAGATTTTTTCCAGCACTTTAGCATTATGTCCCTTCTCTACCGCCTGTGCTACAAACTTAGGCTTCATCTTATCCAGTACAGCCTTTTGTTTCTTACCCATCGCCTTACGCAATACGTCGGCATCACCTTTTGAGAATCCGGCGAGTTTTTGCGACAGGAGCATTACCTGTTCCTGATAGACCGTAATACCATAAGTTTCTTTCAGATACTCCTCACAGGCATCCAGATCGTATACAATCGGCTCTATCCCGTGTTTACGTTTAATAAAACTTGGGATATACTCCATTGGTCCCGGACGATACAGGGCATTCATCGCAATCAGATCGGCAAACACTGTTGGCTTGAGATCCTTCATGTGTTTCTGCATACCGGGCGACTCGTACTGGAATACACCTATCGTCTCACCACGTTGGAATAATTCATATGTTAACTGATCATCTATCGGGAAATTATCGGGATCAAGATCCAGATTATGTCTCAATTTGACGTTAGCAACTGTATCCTTAATAAGAGTTAATGTCTTTAACCCCAAAAAGTCCATCTTCAGGAGACCCGCACTTTCTACCACGGAGTTATCAAACTGCGTGACATAAAGATCAGAGTCTTTCGCCAACGAAACCGGGACGAAATTAGTGATATCATCCGGCGTAATAATAACCCCACAGGCGTGAATACCTGTATTCCGCATAGAGCCTTCGAGTACTCTTGCCTGCTTGATTGTCTCGGCTTCAAGGCCGGCGCCATCAGCAAGAGAGATAAGTTTATGAACAGCTTCGAGCTCTTCAGCCCGAAGGGCTTCCTTCAATGCTTTTTCATCCATATTGAAGATCTTGCTCAGCTTGAGATTAGGAATCAGCTTGGCAATCTCATTGGCTTCTGCAAGCGGAAGATCCAATACACGGGCTGTATCTTTGATCGAAGATTTGGCGGCCATAGTTCCATACGTAATGATCTGTGCAACCTGAGAAGCACCGTACTTATCAATTACATATTGCATGACCCTTCCCCGGCCTTCATCATCAAAGTCAATATCAATATCGGGCATGGATACACGATCCGGATTCAGGAAACGTTCAAAAAGCAAATCGTACTGAATCGGGTCGATATTTGTAATACCCAGACAATAAGCAACGGCTGATCCGGCAGCAGATCCACGTCCCGGACCTACAGAGACCCCCATATTGCGGGCTTCGGCAATAAAATCCTGAACAATAAGAAAATAACCCGGATATCCTGTCTTTTCAATTGTAGCCAGTTCAAAGTCCAGCCGCTCCCGGATATCATCTGTAATCTCTGCATATCTTTTCTCTGCACCTACATAAGTGAGATGTGCCAGATACTTGTTCTCCCCTCTTTTACCCCCATCTTCATTATCTTCCTGTACCTGGAACTGTTCCGGGATTTCAAACTTAGGAAGCAAAACATCCCTGTTGAGTTTGAAAATTTCTACTTTATCAATAATCTCCTGAATATTGACAATGGCCTCCGGAAGATCGGCGAATACCTTCTTCATTTCAGAAGCAGGCTTAAAATAGTATTCCTGATTGGGCAATCCAAAGCGGAAACCACGACCTCTTCCCTTTGGCGTAGAAAGCTTCTCTCCGTCTTTTACACAGAGTAAGATATCATGAGCATGTGCATCCGCTTTATTGACATAATACGTATTGTTCGTTCCGATGACTTTTACTTCATGCCTGCGCGCCAGAGCAACTAATGTTTCATTGACACGGTTTTCATCTTCCTGTCCATGACGCATAACCTCGATATAGAAGTCTTCCCCAAACTGTTCTTTCCACCAGATCAGTGCTTCTTCCGCCTGATTCTCTCCGATGTTGAGTATCTTATTCGGGATTTCACCCTGTAAATTACCCGAAAGAACGATAATATCTTCTTTGTACTGTTCTACGACTTTTTTGTCAATACGCGGTACATAATAAAATCCTTTTGTATACGCTACCGATGACATTTTTGCCAGATTATGATAGCCATTTTTATTTTTAGCCAGGAAGACAACCTGATAACCATTATCTTTCCGACTCTTGTCAAGGTGATCCTCACAGATAAAGAACTCACATCCTACAATAGGTTTGACTATAATCTCAGTAGGTTCCTCTCCGTTATCTATAAGTTCCTGATTTTTGGTTTCCGCATCCTTATTATGACCGAGTACACGGCTTACAAAATGGAAAGCCCCCATCATATTTCCATGATCGGTCAGGGCTACTGCGGGCATTTTATTTTTAACAGCCGCGTCAACCAGACCTCCTATAGAAATGGTAGATTGTAAAACTGAGAATTGAGAGTGATTATGTAAATGAGCAAATACAGCATCATCCAAGGCAGCCGCAGCTTCCTGATCAATGACAATTTCATCTGCTCCTGAAGTTTGCTGACGGGCTCTGATCTCATCTGAAGCCTTTTTAAGGTTCAGGTGTTTGAGACCTACTGTTTCTATCGGTCCAGGATTGTGCGTTTTAAACTCAACAAAGTATCCGGTATCCTGCTGAAGCTGATCTAATGTAAAAACCTCAAGACGTACTAATTCAAGAAAACAACGGGTCGTTGCTTCCACATCGGCGGTTGCATTGTGTGCTTCGGCAAAAGGAACTCCAAAAAGATAAGTGTGTAATTCCGTCAGATTAGGAAGTTTAAACCGACCTCCACGTCCACCGGGAAGTTTCAGCAATTCAGCTGTTACTTCCGTACAGGTATCCAGCACAGGCATTACAGCCATAGGAGACTCTACTCCGTAACGGTAGAATTCACATCCCATGATATTCACGTCAAACCCTATATTCTGTCCGACAACAAATTTGGCTTTTGCCAATGCTTCATTGAATTTAACCAGTGCTTCCTGAATCGGAATACCACGCTCCTGAGCTAGCTCTGTAGATATACCATGTATCTTTTCAGAGTCATAAGGGATATTAAAGCCATCCGGTGCGATGAGAAAATCTGCATGCTCCACCATATTTCCCATATCATCATGAAGCTGCCATGCAATTTGTATACATCTGGGCCAGTTATCGGTATCCGTAATCGGTGCATCCCATCTTTTAGGTAAACCTGTAGTTTCCGTATCAAAAATTATATACATATCGTCCTTCCTTATCCTTTTCTTACTGCGACCTGAGCAACATAAAATATACAGCTCAAAGCTTCCATGAAGTTACAAAATTACTAAAGATTTCCAGTCATCTCACTTTAAAAAATGGGATATCTTTTATCCTGTTAATCTACAATAAATTATAAGCAAAGGTTCAGGAGTTCAGAAACAAAGCCACAGCATGCAGCAAGACATCACCGACACAGCAACAAACACAGAAGACACTATCTACCAACACCTTACCCCTCACCAAATAACAACTCTATGCTGACACTTGTACCTTCACCCTCAACAGAGCTTATATCTACATTTCCTTTCATGTAGGAAGCACGCATTCTTACATTCTGCAAGCCTATACCTTTCCCCTGCTGCTCTGTTTGACTGACATCAAATCCTGTCCCGTTATCTTCGACAGTAATGAGAAATCCCTCATCATTCTGAAAACATTGTACGATGATTCTCGTCGCATTCCCATGACGGATAGCATTGTTTAATAATTCCTGAATAATCCTGTAAATATTGGATTGTACGCCTAGAGGAGTATCACTTTTTATCTCGTCACATTGCAAATCAATAACCAGACCTTCACGATGTAGAGATGTACATAAATCTTCTAAAGCCACTGTAAGTCCGGAACGAACTAATGTTTCAGGCATCATATTACGGGCAATATGCCTTAGCTCGCTAATACTATTATCCAGTTGTGTACGTATATCGTTAATACTTGTTGTATCAGCTTCCGCTGCGAGTTTATATTTAATACCGACCAATGCACCTCCGAGGCCATCGTGAAGATCACGTGCCAAACGGCTTCGTTCCTGTTCTTCACCGGCCAGCATAGCCTGCGCAAATTTCAATTCCTGCTGTTGCTTTAAGATGCCAAGTTGTTGTTGTGCCTGTTTTTTGTGTTGCTTGTATAAATATATAAATACAGAAAGGACACAGAGTAATAAACAGGCACCAATACCTAGTATCCAGCTAAATAAGAGCTGATTCTTTTGTTGCAGCTGCGTCTGTTGCTTTTCAGCTTCTAACTGAACTATTTTTTTCTCTTTTTCTGCTGTTTTAAATTTAATTTCAAGATCCGCTATTTCTTTCTTCGTGTTTGCTTCATAAATGCTATCCTTTAATGTTGCATGGTTCTTCATCCAGATAAGTGCATTTTTGTAGTCACCCATTTCTTTATAGGTATCAGAAAGATCCAATGCAATTTGCTGCCGGTTATTTGCCATCTCAAAAGGGATATTTTCCATTACTGTATATAACTCTTTCAGCGCAAGGGGGAATTTTCTCTGATTAAAATAGACATTAAAGTATTGATACCTGAGGGTATTCAGCTCATACGGCATATCCAGTTCTGTAGCAACAGCTATAGCTTCTTTAATATATTCTTCTGCTTTATTGTAGTCTTTTCTATGCTGATAGTACATAGATGCTGTTTCTCCCAATATGAGATGCGCAACAGATTTAGGTATAGTGCGCAGTATGGTTTCCGCTTTCCGGATATAAGCTGTGGCTTTTTCAGACTTTTTGGATTCTACATATACACGTGCAAGATCTAACAGTATGATGGCGTATCTGTCTTTTGAAAGGTTATGCTGCTCATAATACCGGATACTCTTTTCGTAATATTCAATCGCCTTATCGTATGTGGCTGTATTTGCAAATGCCATTCCTATGTTTCCATAGGATCGTGCAACCCATTCATAATCTTCTGCCAGTTCTGCTGCAGGAATGGCTTTTTTAATCAGTATTTCTACCATCCCTTTCTTGTCATCTTTGTGATCGAGCATCATCGCATAATTATGCCAGCTCTTGACCTGAAACTCATAGCTTTCTTTGCTTTTATGCTTAGCAAATAAAAGGGCGGCCTGCTTATATAAGTCCATACATTCCTGCGTCTCTCCATCCTTAATAAACAAATAACTTCCTTTATAAAAGGCATAGAGTGCATTCAGATAACTATTTTTTCCGCTTAATTGCCTGGCTTTCTCCAGGTATTTCAAAGATTGCAAGGTATCCTTTTGTTTGACCCAATGATTAGAAAGCAGGTAAGCAGACCGGGCTTTAACACTGTCATTAGGGGCTGTTTGCAGTACTTTTGACAGACTATCGGTATAAATTTTATATTTGTTATCCTGCGCAACAGAATATGTGTATTGGAGTAGCAGTATAATAAAAAGAAGTAGTCGTTTCATAGATAAATTTTTACAGTTGTTGAAAACTGTTGGTTTGAGTTGTTTATTTCCCGCTCTGAATCTTCAAGATAATATGATCCCCTGATGGTATACAGAACAATTTTATTCTGATAGCGAATATAACGCTCTATATACGAAAATTAAAACATTTATATAAAGAGATTAAAATCATATCAAAAAAAATTAAAAAAAAATCAAAAAAAAATTATTAAAAGAAATTTTATTCGTAAATTCATTGTAATTTGTAAATTTAAAAACAATAAATTCATGAAAAAACTAATAAAAACTTACCTAATTATTTTCTTAGCAATTTCATTTACCCCATCATTTGGTTTTAAAAAAAACACATGTAGCTACGTCTCAGAAAACACTTTAGGTTATCAAATTTTCGTAAAAACACTTACGGGCAGAACTTATACCATAAATGTAAATTCTTCAGATTACATATCTCAAATCAAAGCTATGTTACAAACAAAAACCGGTATTGAAGTTTCGAAACAAAGATTAATTTTTGCAAGCAAGCAATTGGAAGATAACAAAACATTAAGCGATTATAATATTGTTAAAGAAAGCACAATTTTTCTAGTTGAACGTTAATGGTTCCACAACAATCATGACTTAACATTTCCTATGTCATTTTTGAAATTAGGAATGAACCATATATTTTTTTCAACATGACCAAGGTGAATTAATACATAGCCAAACAAAAATCTGACTTAACAACCAATTGCGAAATTTACGAACATAATATACTTTCTTTGATAAGCCTTCAACTAAAAGACCCTTCTTTTAGCAAAAAACATAAAAAGTAAAACGACACCAAGTCTGATTGTATTGAATAAAAAGTATATGCAAAAATCTTTCTCATCAGATTTAATTATAAAAAAATCTAATAATAGTCGCTCATATGCCCTTCCTTATTTTAAAAGAACTTTTAAAGGAATTAATGAACTACAACCTATTCTTAGGTTTTGGTTGCATAATAATAACAGTGATAAATTTTTATTTCTGGAAGAAAAGGAAAACTGAAATACTTGCTTTAAAAAATCTTCATTACCAAAATGAACAAAACAGGATGAAACATTTACAATTACGAGAACAGTTCAGCCCTCATTTCTTTTTTAATACATTGGGTTCATTGTTACATTTGATTGATCGAAATCCTGAATTATCAAAAAACCTAATAATCAAATTAACCAAGTTCTATCGAAAATTAACAAATTCTAATTTAGAAGATTTATCTCGAGTAATCGATGAAATAGAATTGGCGAAGGATTATATTTTTTTGCAGAAAATTCGTTTTGGAGAGAGTATACATGAAATTAAATACGATTTACCTAATAAAGCATTAAGCTTAAAACTCCCAAAATTTTCAATACAAATATTGATAGAGAACGCAATTAAATATAGTCAATTTTCTATAGAAGAACCACTTTCTATATACATTTCTTTTGAAGAGCGGGATTCAATTTTAAGAATAGTAAACTCTGTAATTCCACGTTTACCTCACTATCAATATGAAAATGAATATGGCATAGTATTTTTAAGAGCTACTTATGATTATTACAATATCAAAAATTTTAGTTGCCAAATTAGTGAAAAATATTTTTCTATAGTTCTGCCATTTATCAAAAACTAAAATTCTCAACTGTAAATTTGGTATCATTTTAATCGAGAGTTGCAAACTAAAACTCTTTAAATAAACTTTAGAGAGCTTTTCATATTAAAGAAATACCTATTTTGGATAATTCTAATTTTGCCCCTAGTTTATATTATGAGAATATCTGTAACTGCCTTTTCCTTTTTGACGATCTGATAAATATCATCTCTCCATTGTCAAATATTTATTTTTTATAAAGAATTCACCCTGATAAAATTCACCATATTTGATAAATTCCAATCGTATTTAGCGTTCCTTTGAAAATATTTTAGCAACAGCGTACTTCATTAATGAAGTCCATATTTGGATCATCTCTGCATTTTCAGATGTACATAAAGGTGATAATTTTAAGCTCTGCTTCAGATTTTAAGAAAATATTCATCTGCCAACGAAAGAGCTCTTTTATTGAATATTATTGATCCGAAAGCGATATCATTGCCTTTGGCATTTCCTCAAGAATGAATAGAGCGTAGCCATTTAAAATTATATTTATTCGACGCAGAGCCTGAGAGTTAAACTATCTCATCCATAATGATCCATTTTTCTAGAATCGCTTCCCTCTAGTACGTACGACTTGATAACTTTGTACTTCAGATCTATTTTAACCTTGTTAACCAACAAAGCATCCTTTGCTGTCCAAATCTTTTAGCCTACTGTAATCCACACAGCCGTGATCCATTTCTTAACGCTTTCTTTGAAAAAACTACAGCAACCCACACACTAAATATAATTTACCATTCTGTCATTAATCTGCATAAAAAAGGGATACAGCAATCATAGCATAGCTCAAAACAGTATTTAGTCTCTATTACCCATTTGTCACTTCTAAACTTAGTTTAATCAAATACTTGTAGGCATAACGCAATGATATTAGTATCAATTCGATAAACTTTAAGCTTCAGCTTCCGACCTTTGTGCAAATGAACATCCGAAATTTGTCGAATATGCATAATAAAAATCCTTAAAAGCTCATCCCAGTAATGTTTGTTACTAAAGGAAACATTAGACTTATTGAGTACTTTTCTCATTCCTAAATGAATCAGACAACTTGTTTTACTTCGCAAGTTATTACTGATATGTCGGAGTTAGTCAGGTGAAGAAAAATGACAAAAAATCTACTCCAAAAATGAATCCTATTTTTGATACTTTTGCCGTGTTTAGCCAAACAAATGTTTGAAATTTCACAATCAATAGGGGTGACATCTAGTTAAAAACATTAAAATTGACTCTTCTTACAGTGTTGTTGAATTTTACGATTTAAATATTGCCACCTTACTATATCAAAATACCATTAGTAATTAATCGATTAAGACACAAGACATCAGCTATTTACATTAACACTTCATATTATCTTCTATTTTTATTGTTTTCAGTTTCTTTGATTATCTTTTTTACATAAGCTTTTATAACCCACATTATTAACCGAATCACTCCATAAATAACCAGCAAACTTAAAATAGTTCCAATAATTGGCCAAACTGTTATTAACCATAGATCAAAATCACTTCTAGACATATTATATTAATCTGATTTCTTTATCTTGAAACATAATAACTAACCATCTGAGTACTGTAAGGACTACTTTCAACATCACCAAAATAATTAACATAATATGGTCCCATTTTAGCTACTATCCTACCAGATAACGGTATCGAATAAATTGTCCCAATATCCTTAATTAAAACGACCATAGAAACAGTACCAGCAAATGAAAACTGACCATGCGACCCTGTATATAGTCTTTGAAAATAGCTATAACTACTTTCCCATGAAGTAAAAATACGAGGTCCATATAAATTTACATTCATCTCCTTTAACTCCCACTGCTCAAACCAAACAGAATTAGCAGACGATTTCCTTGGACTGGAAGCATGTAGATAACCAGAAATTACAAACCCAACTGGAGATCTCCAAGACCATTCCCGGAATTTAAATATACGACTCGGGATCTCAAATTGAAAATCTATAGGTGCTACGTATCCCCATCTGGGCGAAAATCCTGATTGAGAATTGGAATTATTCGGTATACTCAACGGTTTATTTTCATTCACAACTTCACTCCTTTCTAAGTTTTGAAGGAATAAACGTGCAGAAGCAATATCATTAAACTCTTCGATAATTGAACTATTCCTATCAACCACTCCCTCAATCTTTTTAAGATTAAAATCTGATGCTAAAGTATTGAGACTATCTGCGAATACTTGTGTTAATGTTGTTGAAGCACTGAATAATTCAGAAGCATTTATTCTCTCGTTAATCAATAAATTATTTAAATTCGATTCTTTTTTACACGAAATCAAGGCTAAAACGGCTATCAAGTATATTGAAAATTTCATAATTAAGTTATTTTATATAAATTTATATTTAATTTAATAAAAAAACAAAAAATAATAAATTTTACAAATACATATTTTAAAAACGCATAATAGATTTTTTTACTATCTTTAGGTATAACAATTTTTAACCTTATGAATTTACTTTTTTTGAATATCGGAACGCAGGAGTTGATTCTCATTTTAATGCTGATCTTCATGTGTTTTATTCCAACTATTCTGATTATCATATCATTAATTGACATCCTTAAAAGACAATTTACAGATAGTGGCGATAAAATTTTAATGATTGTACTAGTATTCTTTCTGCCTGTTATCGGATCATGTGTCTATCTCTTTTCGTTAAGACATAAGTATCCTTTAATCAAGGATCAGATCCCTGTAAAATAAAAAAGGGCAGTTTTTCAACTGCCCTTCGGTTTATATCTTTTAATATTATTTCTGATTGAGTAATACGACTTCTACACGTCTGTTCATCTGACGTCCTTCAGGAGTTTTATTATCTGCTACTGGTTTTGCCTGTCCGATTCCTTTGGTGGTAATACGACTTTCGGAGATTCCGGAATCTACTAAAAACTTCTTAACGGAAACTGCTCTTTTATCAGACAACCACAAATTATATTCCGGTGTACCTGTTGCATCAGTATGTCCGTCTACACGGATTTTTGTTTTAGAATTATCTTTCAGCAATTTAGCCAGTTTACTCAGTTCACCTTTAGATTTATCCGTCAGGTAAGAAGAGTTTGTCGGAAATAAAAAGTCAGATGATAATGAGAATTTAATTCCTTCTTCTGTTCTGGAAGCATCTTTAAATTCTTCCTTGACATTTTTCAATCCATCATCTGTACCATCTTTTGACAGCACTGCTCCAGGATTAACAGTCAGCGCCTGTTGCTTACAGGAAAATAAAGTAACAGCACAAAATAAAATCAGTGTAAATATGTTTAATTGCTTCATGAAATGATAATTCTTTTGAATTTTATGATTTTGTTCGATAAATATAACAAAAATAGCGTAATTCCTCAATTAATTCCTGTTTATTGCGATATTTTAAGAGAAGTCATATTCAAAGACCCGCCCACCAGCTTATCGTTAAAAAATGATACTCCTTCATTAGATTGCTGTAAAGATAAAGTGTACAACAACGGAAGATAGTGCTCCGGAGTAGGGATCGCAAGCATTGCTCCTGAACCAAGTTCATCATACCGAATCAGTTTCTGATGCTCTTTGTTATCGATCAGTTTCTTGAATGTATCGTTCATCTGGTATGCCCAATCATAGCCTCCTCCATTAATCATATCCCAGGAAACCATCCGGAGATTATGCACCATATTGCCGCTCCCGATAATCAACACTCCTTTTTTGCGTAGCGCAAGTAATTCTTTACCAAGCTCATAATGCCATGAGGGATGTTGCCTGTAATCGATACTGAGTTGTAATACCGGAATTTTCGCATCGGGATACATATATCTGACGACGGTCCAGGTCCCGTGATCCAGTCCCCAATCATGATCGAGCTCAACCTGTGTATGCGAAATCAGCGATTTTGTTTCCATTGCCAGTTCGGGACTACCGGGAGCAGGATAATTCACAGCAAACAGTTCTTTTGGAAATCCATAAAAATCATGAATCGTCTTCGGTTTTTCCATAGCTGTCACTTTAGTGCTATCCGTATACCAATGAGCCGAAATGACTAATACTGCTTCCGGTTGAGGGATTTCTTTAGCCATACTGCTCCAGTTTCGGGAGAATTCATTGTCTTCGATCCCATTCATTGGCGAACCATGACCAACAAAAAGCACAGGCATTAATTTTGTCTGCTTTTTGAGACTATCTGAAAGATTTTTCAGATCATTTAATCCACTTATCATTTTTTCTCCGTCTTAAACAGTTTGTCTGATAACGCTTTAATTTCCGGTATCTCCCGATACAGTTCCCATATCAAGCCGGAACGCGAATTTTCTATCATTATTGCAACTGTTGCCTGATTTACAGCCAGGTATTCATCAGACACATCATTATCTTTCAGATCTAACCAGGCCCTGAACCCATATTCCGTAAACAGAATATCTGCATATTTTTCGTACAGGGTTTTCATTGCCTTCATACCGATCTCTTTGTCGATAAATAGAGCTGAAGGCCCTACTGCGGGGTTAATACGTGTTAAAGAAACCGTATCTTTTACCTTATAATATCCCCATACATCCGAAAAAGCTGTCCCTACTCCCATTTCATTATCTCTTCTTTTAGCAATACGGATCATATTCCGAACCTCCGTATTGTAATCGAGCAAAGAATCTTTTTTATCCCGGGGATCTAAGGTATAGAACATACGATATACATCTACAAGCGGAACTCCAATATCCGGAACTTTGGTTTGCAGGCCATATTCCACAGTATCTCTTATCATGGATCTTGACCACAGTGTCTGAGAAGTATCTGAAGAATTCTCTTCCAGCGTGACAGAATCTGCAGAAGCTATTTCCCCTACAACGAATCTTGAAAAATAAGTCGGCAATTGATTACTATGGACATGAACATTGCCAAAACCAAATGTATAGGCATCTGTAGAAACAGGATGTGTAGGCGAAGACATCGCCAATAAATACGTATTCAGACTGCTGTTGAAACCGCCTAATATATGTGATCTTTTGGTACTATCTACCGGAGACCAGCTATCCCAAAGCACATTATTATGTTCTCCTGAAGAGAATACCTTCCAGTCAATCCGTTCCCATAATGCTGTTATATTTTCACGAAGTGCTTTTTCTTCAGCCACATCTTCTTTAAAGAAGTATTGCCGCGCAATAAGTAAAGCTTCCATCATGGCTGTGGTTGCTGTCAGACTATATTTAGGTATATGTTGCCTGTATTCTGGCAAACCTGTCCTTCCATCAAAATATTCCGGAAAAACACCGTTTTTGTGTTGCACTTTCTTCAGAAAGTTGACCATTTTTGTGAATCGGGCCAATACGACATTCCGGTTGACAAACTTTCTTTCCGCACCCACAATCAGCGCCATTGCAGCATATCCGGACTCTCTGACTGATACAATTGCCTTATCCTTTCGGCGATATGGCATATACATACCACTGTTAAAGTCAAAATTTTCCAGAAAATAATTTATATGTGCAGCCTGCACGACGTTGAGCAGTTCCTCATCTGACAATTTCTTTGTTTTCACCTCTTTAATGGCAGAAAAAGGAGATTCAATATAATCATAATCTACCCATGCGATCTTATAATAGTACGTTTTATCTATCTCCGGTACACGATCCAGACAGCTTTGCATCTGAATCGGGCGGATCGCTACAGGCTCAAAATTCTCCTTATCCGTTGAACGGTAGATCTTGATATAACGTATACTTGGTGTCAGCGGCAATTGCCAGCTCAACAACACTTGTTTATCATATGCCTTTGCTTCAGATAAGATGGCCGGAGAAGACAATTTAACATTGGATGGATTCCGGGGTAAAAACTCAATCTGATCCAGGAGGATATGATGCGTCTTCGCTGAAGAATTTCCCTGTACAAAACTTACAGATCTAATAGCCCCTTCCTCGAATCCTTTAATCTTATCTACCGGAATTTCCACATTGACCCACATATTAGGTTCAAAATCATCAATAAAATTGGCTAATGAAACAGGTTCAGTTTGTTTAAACCCTTGTTTCAGAAGCACTTTAGGTAATTCTTCTATTTTGGTATCTGCAGTCTGAACATACATCTTAAAAACCAAAACATCTTTTTTAGCTACCTGATAAAAAAACTTCTGACGGCTATACAAGATATCTGCTTCCCAATTTCCGGTTACAGAAGCATGGTATTTCAGAGACAAGGCGTTACCGGGAGTAAAAAAAAGAGTGTCAGACACTAACAGATGTTTACGCACATTCTCGACCCAGCTGCCACCAGAATAATGAACTAAACTCTTTGCATAACTCCCTCCTACAAGACTATTATCAAACACGACTTCCGGATAAGTATCCGCTTTCAATGTATTAGATACCAGCAACATGCAGGTTAATATGAGATAGTAATATTTAATCATAGCAGTAAAATAAACCAAATAGTATAGATGCTTACAAAAACATGAATGTCACTTTGGATGATACAAAAATAACAAATGATATTCATATGGCGTGTCAGAGGAATGTCTACTAAAATTTTAAAATACCTAAAAATACCCTTACCTTAGCCCTCTAATTTTTCATAAAAGTACATGGAAACAACTTTTGATTTTGAAAAACCCATTGCAGATCTGCAAACACAGATAGAGAAAGTTAATCAGGTAGCTGAAAAGACTAAGGTCGACATGAGCGCGACTATACAGGATCTGGAAGCGAAACTGGAAGAAACCAAACTGCAGATCTATAATAATATGACTGGCTGGCAGAAGGTACAGATGTCCCGTCATCCTGAGCGCCCGCAGACTTTCGATTATATTGAGATGATTTGTGAAGAGTTTATTGAACTGCACGGTGATCGTAATGTAAAGGATGATAAAGCTATAGTTGGTGGATTTGCATCTATTGGCGGGGAAGCTGTAATGGTTATTGGTCATCAGAAAGGAAAAAACACCAAAGAACGTCAGTTTCGCAATTTTGGAATGGCTAATCCTGAGGGTTACCGCAAAGCTTTGCGTCTGATGAAAATGGCTGAAAAATTCAATAAACCGGTTATTACACTTATCGATACTATGGGTGCTTATCCTGGTTTAGAGGCCGAAGAAAGAGGTCAGGGAGAAGCCATCGCACGTAACCTGCTTGAAATGTCCGTATTAAAAGTACCTGTTATCTGTATTGTAATCGGTGAAGGTGCTTCAGGCGGTGCATTAGGTATTGGTATAGGTGACCGTGTATATATGCTACAAAACACCTGGTATTCAGTAATTTCACCAGAGTCTTGTTCATCAATTCTATGGAGAAGCTGGGATCACAAAGAGCGCGCAGCAGAAGCATTAAAATTAACCGCTGAAGATATGCTTGGGAACGGTTTGATTGATGGCATTATTGCTGAACCAATGGGTGGAGCACATCAGGATCCGGCTATTGCAGCTGAAAATGTAAAAACTAAAATCCTCTCGGATCTGGCTATTCTTAAAGCGAAGACAGCTGATGTATTAGTACAGGAAAGAATCGACAAATTCAGTAATATGGGTTACGTCGTAGAATAAAAGATACTTTATAACAAACAGAAAGGGGCTATCCAAAGGTTGGATAGCCCCATTTTTATTATTTAACAAACCAATTCCCTCTCCTTTTTAAGGAGAACCTGTTCCGACTCGTCGGAAGGGTTAGGGTGAGGTTTTGCAGTTTTATAATTAACCTCTCTGCCCTTCGGCCATCTCTCCTTTAGAAGGAGAGAAAAGCTGTAAAATACTGTTGGTGAGGATGCTAACTGACGCAAAACAGCTAATAAATCCAATTCCTTTCGTTTGCTGTTGTCCTAACCCGCAGTTGAAACAGATGTAAGCTTATAAACTCTATTAACCTTTTCAACTCTATAAACCCATTAGTCAACCTCTCTGCCCTTCGGGCATCTCTCCTTTAGAAGGAGAGAGAAGTTATAACAAGGTCACTACAATAGAATTGGGCTGTCCAAAAAGGTTGGATAGCCTAATTTTTATGCGATTTAACACGTACGCCCCTTTTTTATTTCTTTCCGAATTTCAACAAACCATAAACCAAATACCATATCAGTTGTTGTACATTATGGAAATCAAATTATTTATATCAGTTTAAACATGAAATCTGTGAAAAAATCATGCCTAATTTTTCACCCTCACTTAAAAAAAATAAACTCCTCTATGCAGCGAGTAGTTATTATATTTACGCTGCTGTTCTTTCATATATCGTATTCCATTGCCCAACATGACACCACCAGCACGGTCAGACTGCGCAAAGACACGTTGGCTGCGACAGACAGTTTGAAGACAGCACCACCTTATCAGGATCACTACGATATCAGCGATCTGTTTCGTACCATTCTTCATCCTAAACAAAAGCCAGATCGTACAAAAAGGCGGTCTCCCATTACATTGATGCCCAACATTGCCTATAATCCGACCATCGGCGCACAGGGAGGCATAAAAGCCGTCGCTGGTAAGGTACTAGGCAATCACCCCAATACCACCATGTCTGTAGCAGCTACTTCAGCTTCTATCACGACAAAAGGCATTATGGTGTTTTATCTGAGCCATAATGTGTTCACTCCGGGCAACACCTGGAATTTTCAGGGGAGTCTCGCCGCTGTACATATGGTGGCACCTGATGCCGGCATTGGTATGAATATGAATGCATGGACAACAGAAGATGAGCGTGTCATTGCCAACCCCGACCGCAAAATATTCGGATCACGATACAATTCCTATATTTTCAATGAAAAGGTATATCGTCAGGTTGCTCACGGATTATTTCTGGGTGCCGGCGTTTCTTTCGATCTTCGAAGGAAAATAGAAGAACCACAATTGGCAAACGGGCCTACACCGCCTTCTTTGTACAGCGAAAAACATGGCTTCAATCCCAAAAAATACAATTCAAACGGATTATTATTCAATGTACAATATATGACGAGGGATAATCCAAACAGGGCTTACAGTGGCATATACTCCGATGTAGGTATACGGGTCAATCAGACCTGGATGGGTAGTTCGAAGAATGCTGTACAATTGGTTACAGATTTCAGAAAATACTTTAGTTTATCTAAGAAAAATCCGGAACACGTATTAGGATTCTGGTATTGGGGTTCTTATAAGCTCAGCGGAACACTTCCCTACTTCGATCTCCCGGGAACGGGAAAAGATACAAACGTCAGGACAGGGCGAGGTTATACTATCGGGTATTTCAAGGGTATATCTTTCGCTTATTCCGAAGTAGAGTACCGCTTCCCGATTACTAAAAACAAGTTTCTGAGTGGCGTGACATTTCTAAATATTCAGTCAGCAAGCGATGAGATCGGCACCCGCCTGTTTCAGCGCTGGGAGCCCGGTGGCGGTGCCGGACTACGTGTTTTATTTAATAAAGCAACCCGAACGAACCTTTGTCTGGACTATGCTTTCGGAAAATATGGAAACAGAGGCTTTTTCTTAGGTCTTAATGAAGCATTTTAGGCCTGTAATTTATAGGCAGAGTTATGATTCTGCCTTGATTTTACTATTTTAGCGACTGCTAAACCGAAAACAGTATGCGATCTTTCCACACGTTGAGTTCCCTTTGTTTATTTTTCCTTACGAATCAGCTTTTTGCTCAGGAAACAAAACTAACAGATACCATTCTCAACAGACTTGCTCCGGTACAGATCAATGCTTATTTCGCCAGTCAACCTCTTTTATCGCTTACTTCTTCTGCAAAAACGCTGGATTCAAGACTTATTTCCAGTCAGAATAACAGTACATTTTTGACGGCAGTCAATACAGTTCCGGGTATCCGCATGGAAGAGCGTTCACCAGGCAGTTACCGGTTAGCGATGAGAGGCAGCCTTATCCGATCCCCTTTTGGAGTACGCAATGTCAAGATATATCTGGATGAGTTTCCGCTGACCGACGCCGGTGGCAACACGTACTTCAATCTGGTAGATCCGGCTTCCGTAAGCAGCATACATATACTCAAGGGGCCTGACGGGTCTGTATATGGTCCAAATTCAGGTGGTGTAATTACGATTACGCCGAATGGCTTTAATACCGGCTCCGGAAGCTCTCTGCTGCTACAAGGTGGCTCTTACGGTTTATTTCAGGAACAGTTATCCACACAGCAACAGGTCAATCCTAACTACCGTTTTGCTATAGATCAGAGTTTTACCCGCAGTGATGGATATCGTCAAAACTCAGCATTAAATAAAAAAACTATACAGACCGCTCATCAATGGGATTATTCTGACAAAGGACAGTTAAAAGCATTTGGATTCTATGCTGATCTTGGATACAGAACACCCGGAGGCCTTACACAAGCCCAGTATGATGAAAATCCACAACTCGCCAGACCGGCAGCAGGACCAAATCCCGGCGCCGCTGATCAAAAGGCGGGAATATACAACAAGACATTCTTTGGAGGTATTTCCAACCGATACCACATCACGACACATCTGACACATGTTGTCAGTATATTCGGCAGTCATTCGGATATCAAAAATCCGTTTATTACCAATTACGAAAAGCGCGATGAGAAAAATATGGGTATCCGTACCTACTTTTCTTATGCAGACAACAACAATCCGCAAGTACACTGGCAAATGCAACTGGGACTGGAAGCACAAAACGGGCGCTATAAAATTGACAATTATAACAATAATGCCGGCGTAGCTACTGATCCGCAAGCCAAAGACGATCTGAAAAACGGCCAGCACTTCTATTTCATACGCGGTCAGGTACTTCTTGCTCAGAAACTGACCATCGAAGGCTCACTGGGGCTTAATTACAATACTGTTTCCTATAAAAATATATATCCAGTACTCTCTGATAAATGGGAAAAAATTGATTTTGAGAATACCTGGATGCCCCGGCTTGCCCTTTCTTATCTTATCACTCCCCAAATGGCTGTACGCAGTTCAGTATCTAAGGGATTATCCGCTCCGACCATTGCAGAGGTTCGTTCTTCAGATAATCTGATCAACCGACAACTGAATCCGGAAACCGGAACGAATTATGAAGCGGGTATCAGATGGGAGACTGCAGATCGAAGAATTATAGCAGATCTTTCAGCCTACTATTACCGGATGGATAATGCTATTATAAGGCAGATCAGGGAGAGTGGAGCAGAATACTACCTGAATGCCGGAAAGACTGACCAGAAGGGAGTAGAAGCGGCTCTGTCAGGCTATCTTATTGCTCCCAGTACATCCGGTTGGTTACATAGTTTATCATTAGGTACTAATCTGACCTACAATGATTATAAATTTCAGGTCTACCAGATTGGAGATAACGATTATTCAGGTAACAAACTTACAGCTGTTCCGGACTGGCTATGGGTCAATCATGCAAATATTCAGTTTGATACACGTATAGAGCTGAATATCATGCACAATTTCACTTCCCGGATCCCGCTAAACGATGCCAATACCGCTTACGGAGCTAAGTACCATTTATTACAAGCCAAACTTGCGTGGTTCTGCCCGATAAACGGGAAATTACAGATTCAGTTCTTTGCCGGAGCTGATAATATTCTGAATCAGAAATACAGCCTTGGTAATGATATCAATGCATTCGGGAATCGCTTTTTTAATGCAGCCCCGGGCAGAAACTATTACGGAGGATTAAAAATTTCTTATTAACTATGCTGCTTTAGTCTGAATAATCTTATAATCCTGTCACAAAACAATAAGATAAGCGTTACATACATCAGTTGGGAGAACAGTACTATTTGTTCTTTTGAAATAGTTGTCCATTTTATTTCATACATATACCCTGCTGCAACGTAATTTATTAGCAGGCCAAATACCGTTCCTGCGAGAAAGAAATATATCCCTTTCATCTTGTCCTTCATAATCTCCGGTGAAGCCATCTCCTGATTCTCTATTCTAGCCATCACCTGATCTTCAAAATCCGAAAAAGGCATTTTCGGAGTACTTTGCTTCATCAGTTGCTGTAAAATATCACGATCCTTTTCCATATTCTACGATTTCATTAGTTTACTTAATATTCCATGTATACGTTTGCGGGCGCGATGTAAAATAACCTTCGCGTTAGACTCCGTCCATCCTGTAATCTGGCATACATCTTTTATGCTCTCCTCTTCCAGATAAAATAAGCGTAAAGCGAGACTTTCATTAACGGGTAAGAGCTGAAGTGCCTCCTCAATGAGTTGAGTCTGCTCTTTTTGCTCCAACTGCCAAAGTGCAGCTTCATCTGCCACAGACAATTCATCCTGTTCAGACAGGGGCACAAACTCTATCTTAAGCCGTCTCAGCTTAGAAAATGCATGATTAACCACAATTCTGTAGAGCCAACTGCTGAATTTAGATTTACCCTGAAAGGATTTCAAAGCATGGTAGCAGCTCACGAAAGCATCCTGAACAACCTCTTCCGCAACAATCTCATTCTTTACGATGCTGATTGCTACGGAAAAGGCCATATCCTTATATGTGGTCAGAAAGTATCTGAAAGCTTCCCGGTCTCCCGCCAATATTTTATCAATATAAACTTGATCCATCCGATTCTTTAAGATGGTCTTTTATCCAGATAATTTGCGACGATCATACCCGCTCCTCCGAAAATTCCTATTATAGCCACAGGAATTGCATCAGAATGAATTTCGACATTAGATTCATTAATAATTCCTACAATCAATAAGCCTACAGCTGAAGCCACAACCACTACTCCTACTTTTAGCCAGTTAGAGCCTTTAAGTTTATTATTGTAAAAATCGCTCAGATCCATCCCTCGCTCGATCAGTGCCATACGTTCTTTATGTCTGGACAGCCAGTAGAAATACAGGGATAAAAATGTACTTAAGCAAAATGCTACGATTATAGTAGCTACCATTGTTTCCTTTTCCATAATTTTTATTGTCTTTGCTCATAAGATGCAACCCAAGCTCCAAAGGTTACATTTTTTTTATTTTTTATTCCTGTGTGCTTCGTACATCTCATTATCTTTGGTTCGTATGTCAAAGCAAGACCCTCGGCTTATAGATTATCATTCGGATTACCATCAATATCTGATTACGGATATCGACATGGATCGAACGGACAGGTACAGCTATTTTCAGGAGATAGACAGCACGACGAATATAGGAATTCCGATTGAAGTAGAACAGCTATCGGTAAATGAAGCCAGATTTCGGATCCGGCTATCCGAGAACGAAGAAACGGTGCTACTGAAGCACTCAAAACCTGTATTATCTATATACTGTTCCTGCCCCGAAAAACAAGGTCTCTGCCGGCACCAACAAGCAGTTTTTGCAACTTTTATCCGACAGGAAGAGTGGCTGACATTCTTTTCTCCGAGCCGGTATCAAAAACGTTTGTCCAAGGTAGCTTTAGCTTACGGTATAGAACAGGAGGATGCTCTGCAAGAGTATTTTGAACTAAGATACATCAACAATTCTATTGAAGTAACAGTTCTTAATGATCACCTTATACCACTGGATAACATAGATTTATTTAATAAAGAAACATTAAATAAATCTGGCGATCCTACAGCTACCGGCCGATTGATTATGGTCATTCGAAAGCATAAATTCTACAAACATTTACAGATTCAGCTTTTTGAATCGGAGGTTACCAAAAACGGCAAACTTAAAAATCCGATCAAACCGGTAGATACATCAGAGCGAATCTGGAAATGCAAAGATATTGCGGAAAGTAAATTCTTCACTGCTATTCGTTTATTAGAACAGAATACACAGGATGCCGCAGACCCTAATCTTCCAAAAGCACTGGAGGCTGTTGTACATAACCCCTTTCAATTAGAGGTATTTGTACACGATGCTTCTTTGTCGGAAAATATACTGGCATCCAGTCTAAATGCTGTATTGCTGAAACAGAGCCCTGTACAAAGCAAGCTCCGTATCAGCAAAAAAGGATCGTTTCTATCGGTAGAAGGGCATCTACTTGTAGGAAGAGAGGAAATCGCGCTGAGCGATGTAAACTTACAGTTTGATTATTTTGCACAAGTCAAACATTCTCTTTACTTTATCCACGACAAGACAGTAAGATCTCTAATACAGATTTTCAAAAACCGCAATAATGCCCTCTGGGTTCATGCGTCCAAGTTTGATTATTTCAGAACACAAATTCTGGATCCGCTTTCTGACCAGGTATCGATAAGCTATCCGGATATACCAAAAGCAAGCAAGAAACAACTGGATCAACATCTTTATTACACGGATACCGAAGCGATTATTTATCTGGATGAATCCCAGGAATATGTCACACTCACGCCTGTCATGCGCTATGGTGATGTGGAAGTACCTGTACGATCCAAACGGAAGATCTTTGGCATCGATGAAGCCGGGCAAAGCTATGTCGTAGAGCGACAACAGGATCGGGAAATGGCACTTTCAGGTCTGCTGATCAGACAGCATCCCTACTTTGAAGAACAGCTGAACGAGTCTTTTCTGTATTTCTATCTTCACCGCAAACATTTCCTGAATGAGGAATGGTTTTTAAATGTATTTGAGGAATGGCACAATCAGGGTATTAAGGTTATTGGCTTTGACACTTTAAAAAATAACAGTATAAATCCTTTCAAAGCAACCATCAACATTGAGGTATTAAGCGGGATCAATTGGTTCAATGTGAATATCAATGTGAGTTTCGGAAGTAAAAAGGCATCTGCCAAAAATCTGGAAAAGGCTGTGCGTAACAAATCCAAATTTGTGGTACTGGATGATGGTACACATGGCATATTGCCGGAAGAATGGCTGGAAAAGTTTAAAGAATATTTTCAGGCGGGTGAGTGGAATGAAGAGGAACAACTTCAGATCGCCAAGACAAATTTCTATGATATTGAACGTTTGTTTGATGTATCTCAAATACATAATTCAGCTAAACAAGAAATTGACCATTTAATAAATAAAGCTAAGAATTTCAAAGATTTAAACACTGTAAACACCTCTAAACATTTCAACGGAATATTACGCAACTATCAATTAGATGGATTGAAGTGGCTCAATTTTCTGGATGATTTCAATTTTGGCGGATGTCTGGCAGATGACATGGGATTAGGCAAGACCATTCAGATTATTGCTTTTGTTCTTTCTCAACGGGATAAGGCCGATCACAACTGCAACCTGCTCGTCCTGCCCAAGACACTACTGTTTAACTGGCAGCACGAACTGGAAAAGTTTGCACCCAGTCTACCCTATTTACTATTAGATGGTACAGACCGCATCAGAAATACCGGTGATTTTGATCGGTATGAACTCATACTGATTTCTTATCACACCCTGCTAACGGATATCAACTATTTAAAGAAATTCAGATTTAATTATGTATTTCTGGATGAATCTCAACAGATTAAAAATCCAAACTCTCAACGCTATAAGGCAGCCTGCCTTTTACAGTCACGTAACCGTATCGTGATGACGGGTACGCCGATTGAAAACAGCACTATGGATCTGTATGCGCAGTTATCATTTGCGTCACCAGGCTTACTTGGCAGCAAAAAGTATTTTAAAGACGTCTTTACCACCCCGATAGATACATTCAGCGACCGTAAGCGCACAGAAATGCTCTATAACAAGATCAATCCTTTTATCCTGAGGAGAACAAAGGCTGAAGTTGCCAGAGAGCTTCCGGAAAAGAATGAACTGATCATCTACTGTGAGATGAAACCTGCTCAACGTCGCATCTACGATCTTTATGAAAAAGAATTCAGAGAATTCATCTCTGCAACGGAAGGTGATGAAATTCGCAAAAGTCCTATGTACGTTCTGAAAGGATTGACCAAACTGAGACAAATCTGTAATTCGACCAAATTGCTAAAAACTGAAGATTTAAGTACTGAAGATAATTCAGCTAAGATAGAAACACTTATAGAACAAATTGAAGACAATATTGCCTACCACAAGATTATTGTATTTTCTCAATTTGTAAGCATGCTTCAGCTTATTCAAAAAGCATTATCCTCAAAAAGCATAGGTGCTTCTATGCTGACAGGAAAGACAAAAAACAGAGAACAGGTCGTGCACAACTTTCAAGAGCAGGAAGATAACCGGGTACTTTTAATCTCGCTCAAAGCTGGTGGTACGGGACTCAATCTGACGGCAGCAAGCCTGGTATATCTGGTAGATCCGTGGTGGAATCCTGCAGTAGAGAATCAAGCCATAGATCGTGCATACCGGATAGGTCAGCAGCAAACGGTTACAGCTATTCGCCTTATCACGCCTGACACTGTGGAGGAAAAGATGATTAAAATGCAACAAAGTAAGAATGAACTGGCTGCTGCGCTGATCGGAAAAGAAGGAAATCCGCTATTACAAAACTTCACAAAAGAACAATTGCTCAGCTTGTTGCACTAACAAGACTGCTTTGGCTTCCGAATATTTTACCTACATTTGTGTATAAAAACAGCCCTTACAATATGATCAAAGCAGTATTTTTTGATATCGACGGTACACTATTAAGTTTCAAAACACATCTCGTTCCTGAGTCTACCGAAAAAGCTATCCGTGAATTACAATCCAGAGGAATTAAAGTAATCATCTCTACGGGTAGATCCATCAACAGCTTAGATCATATCAGATATCTCAATTTTGATGGCTTTATTACATTTAATGGGGGTTATTGTGTCACAAAAGATGATGAGGTACTGTTTAGAAAACCTATTCCACAGGAAGATATTGAGTCTCTGCTCCGTTACGCTATGAATAATGAGCCTGTTAGCTTTTCGCTCATGTCCGAAAATGAAATTTCTATCTTCCATGTCACGCCGGATATACAAAAGATGTATGACCAGCTCAATCTGCCGGTACCTATGCAGAGGAGTTACGACAACTTTGATAAAGCAACTGTTTTACAGACCAATATTTTCATTCAACCGGAAGCAGAAGAAGACTTTATGCGCACTATAATGCCCAATTCTATAGCTTCCCGCTGGACACCTCTTTTCGCGGATGTCAATCCGGTGGGTCAAAGTAAAAAGGTTGGTATCGATGTATTTGTACAACATTTCGGACTTGAACTCCATGAAACTATGTCATTTGGGGATGGGGGCAACGATATTACCATGTTAGCACATACACACATTGGTGTAGCTATGGGCAATGCAAATCCGGAAGTAAAGGCGATAGCAGATTACATTACGGATGACGTAGACAATAATGGAATCTGGAATGCACTGAAGCATTATGATATCATCTAAAGCTGTACCGTCAACGTTGCTTTAAAAGTATTGCTGTTACTATTGAATAAGAGATCATGACGATCCGGATACAGAAATTGTAATCTTTCTCTGAACAGCCTTATAATATCTGTACTCTGCTGATCAGCAATACGGTGATTTACTCTGTTGCTGACTTCCATAATCAGCAGCTTCTGCGATCCGGTTACTTTTATTTTAACCGGATACTTTTCCATAGATGTATAGCCGTTATGAATAGCATTCTGTACAAGTGGCATTAATAGAAAGGGATAAATAATCGCCGATGTTTCTACATAATCAGACTTAAAGCTAACATACAATTCACTTGGTCTAATTTCCTGATAAACTAAGCAGTAATCATTCAGATATTCGATTTCTTTACTAACAGATACAGGCTCAGAATGAATTCTGGATAAACTGGTTTGCTGAAGTTTTGCAAACCGGATTTGCCAGGATTCATTTCTGTTTTCCAAACAGGCGGATGCCCACAAATCCAGAAGTTTCCTATCTACCTGACATTCTAAAAACGACAACTGATTTTCAAAAGTTGACTGCTCATTCCCATCAGCCGCCGTACGATTCCATAACTTATTAAAAATCGAAGTCATATGATCTGTTATTTTTTGTATGGTCAAAATTACTTATTTCTTTTAAAAGAATCCTCAAACAACTCCTGCACCGGATTTATTCATATCTTTTTTCTTAATATTTAGGCAAATAAGAAAATTTTAATTATTTTGAATAAAAGATCACACAAATCGTTATTATATTCAAACCATATTTTAGGACAAAATCGAATTAGACATGAATTTGAACTCCCGTTACGAAAGCATACTTGCTGAGACTGATGTTTCCACTTTGGAAAAATTTGAAACAGATTACACATTTTTACAGCATCCTGAAAACTGGTTCAAAGGCTTGGCTCTTTTAGAAAAAAGCATTGCTCACTTCGATCTGAAGAAAGAAGCTGTTGTCAAACTTTATGAAAATCTTTTTCATGATGGGCTGGATTTCCATTCGTCATACTCACTGAATGATGAAGATTACACTTTTTACTGGAACAAGATCAATGAGGTATTAAAAAATCTGGCGACTCTCTGGCCCGAAACGTATGCACAACTGGCATTTCAATATCAGGAAGCCCGCAGGAACTTTCAAAACAAAGCCAAAGTAGAAGAATACCTGCTGGCAGCTACTCATCACGGAGCAGCCATAGGAAAGCCAGTATATGCTTATTTCCTGTATTATGATTATCTGACTCGACAGGATAAAGAAGAAGCTACCCGCATACTGGAAGAAGACAACAGCGAATGGGGCAAATTGTACCGTGGCTATATCTATCTGGATAAAAAAGCATTTGACAGCATCCCCCCTCTTTTTGAGGAATTGCAGAAAAGTACGGATACCAAAATTGTTAAGAATGGCTACATTCTGGAGGCCTGTTACTATGAATGGCAGGGGAATCCGGAAAAAGCCAAAGAAGTATTCAAGTATTGCATGGAGAACTATTTTTCGGTCTATGCAATGACCCGATACGCTTTAATTAGCTATGATAATAACCCGGAAGAATCCATGAATCTGCTGGAAAAGGCTTCGGTAAGAGGAAATATCGAAGCCATGAATAATTTAGGGCACCTGGCATTTCCTAAGGAGCAGTCTCCAAAAGAAGAATATGAAAAATCATTAAAATGGTTTACTGTAGGTGAGCTGTATGGCAATGCATTTTCAACATATCGTCTAGCATTGATATATCTTTATGTTGAAGCTTACAAAGACACAGCCAGAGGCCTGAAATATCTGGATCAGGCATGCGAGCAGAAGCTAGCGGATGCTTTGGTAGAGAAGGCTGAAATATATCTGGACGATCAAATCGTACCCAAAGATGTAATAAATGCCCGGTTATATTTTGAAAGAGCCACAGAAGTAAACCAAAATCCTTATGCTTATTACCGTCTTGGATATCTTTATGAACTTGGAATGACCGAAGCAGGTGCACCTGAACCCGATAAAGCCCTTCCTTACTATGAAAAAGCTGCTGAGCTGAATCATTTCTACGGAAACAGCAATGCCGGCAGACTACACCGCTACGGTGTAGGAACTGAAGTTGACAATGATAAAGCTAAAACATACTTTGAAAAAGGATTGGAGCAGGGTAATCCCTACTGTATAACCGAGCTTGCTTTCATGTATGAAGATGGCACACTTGAAAAAGATTACGGGAAAGCTTTTGAACTATTCACTTTAGCTTCAGAAAGCAATGGTGGTTATGGATACGCCTGCTACATAAGAGGTCAGTATCTGGAATTTGGTTACCATACAAACGGTGAGACGGATCAGCAAGAGGCTGTGCGCATGTATGAAAAAGGTGCTGAGTTGCAGGAAATCAATTGTATCTACGAGATGGGGCGCTGTTACCGCTACGGAATTATACATGAACAGAATCCGGATCTTGCTGTTTCATACTTTCAGAAGGCTGCTGAAGCGGGACTTCCTAAAGGTATGGTGGAATTGGCGATGTGTTACGATTATGAATTTGGAGTCAGTTTTGATGCTCAGAAAACATTCGATCTTATGAAGGGAGCTGCAGAAATGAACTATCCGTTTGCGCAATACAAGACCGGATCTTATCTGATGCATGGTAGTCTGGGCGAACCTATACTGGCTGACACAGAACAGGCACTTATATGGCTCAATAAAGCTAAAGAAAACAATCAGCCTTATGCTTTCCTTGAATTGGGAGATTATTATTTATATGATTATGATCAGCTCAATGAATACGAAAAAGCCTTGCAGCTCTATCTGGAAGCTTATAACACGTATGAAGTCATATCTGATGGACTGGGTATCTGTTATGAATACGGACTTGGCACTGAGTCTAATGCTTCGGAAGCATTTAAGTATTATGAAATAGCGGCCAATAAGAACAATAAAAATGCAATGTACAGACTTGGTAAATGCTACTTAAGTGGTACAGGTACCCGTAAAAATGAAAGTCAGGCCTATCATTGGTTTGCTACAGCTGCCAATTATGGCGATATCCCATCCCAGTTTAATGCAGGTTTATTACTGCTGAAAGGCTCAGGAGTTGCGGTGAACAAAGAAGAAGGTATAAAACTGATTCGTCAGGCAGCAGAACAAAATCATGCTGCAGCACAATTTGAACTGGGGAATTGTTACCTGATGGGTGACGGTGTGGAAGAAAGCGAACAGCAGACGATGTACTGGTATGAACTGGCCGCAGAAAATGGTCACGAGAAAGCCGAAAAAATAGTGAGAAAGTCAAAAAGATAATTCATGGAAAAAAAAGAGTCATATATTTTCCAGGTCAATCTGAAAGGGATGATTTCTCTCCTTTCAGAGCACCTGTACAGTAATCCGAATACTTTTGTACGTGAATTACTACAGAATGCAGTAGATGCAATCACAGCATTTCAAAATCTGGACGAATCGCACCAGGGAAAGATCACGGTTCGTCTAGAAGACAAAAAGATGATATTCGAAGATAACGGAATCGGACTGACTGAAGCCGAAATTCATAAGTTTATTGCCGTTATCGGAGAGAGTTCCAAAAGAGACAGCATCGATGCACAGGATTTTATCGGAAAATTTGGTATCGGCCTCCTTTCTTGTTTTGTGGTCAGCAATGAGATCGTTCTGGAAACGCGTTCAGCAATGAGTGAACAGGCAATTCGCTGGACCGGACACGCAAATGGAACATATGAGATTGAACATATCACAGAACCCCGGGCCATTGGAACACGTGTCCTGCTGACGCCAAAGAAGGAATGGATCCATCTTTTTGCTTTTTCTTCTCTGGAACAGAATCTCACCTACTACGGCGATCTGCTCCCCATCCCCATCACCTGTATAGAAGGAGATCAGGAATTACTTATCAATCCTGCGGCTGGAAAATGGATGGAACATGATATCAGTAAAGAAGAATTGCTCGAAATCGGAAAAAAAACCTTTCACACCAACTTTATTGATGCTTTCCGTATTGAAGCTCCATCCGGAGGAGTAAAGGCTATAGCCTATATCCTACCCCATAAAGCACAATTTTCAAACCGTCAGCAACACAAACTGTATCTCAAAAGGATGTTTTTGAGTGATGACGACTGCAGACTGTTACCGCGATGGGCATTTTTCATCCGTTGTATTATCAACAGTAATCAGTTGCAGGCCACAGCTTCACGGGAATCATTAATGGCTAATGAGAACCTGAAAGCGACACAAAAAGAAATAGCGGAAGCTATCAAAGACTACCTGCGGAATATACGGACAATAGACAATAAAGTGTACAACGGTCTGATCAACACCCACTATCTGCATATCAAAGCGATAGCCGCAGAAGATAATGATATGCTTCGTGTGTTTCTGGATGACCTGCCTTTTGAGACGAATAAAGGATTCCGAAACTTTAAAAACATCAAAAATTATCAGGATTGCATCTATTATACACCCAATATTGATGACTTCAAACAAATGCGCAGAATTGCAGAATCACAGGGAATACTGGTGATCAATGCAGCATATACATTTGAGGAAGAGTTACTAAAAAAGGCACAATACATTGATACAGCTATTCAGGTAAAGGAAATTACACCACAAGATATCATGGCGCGCTTCCGGGATTTATCTCCCGAGCAGGAAATAGCATATGTAACCTTTATCGATAAGGCTAATGATGTGCTGAAACCTCAAAACTGTGAAGTGCTGATCAAAGCGTACGCACCTGAGGATATTCCGGCACTTTATATCACCGGTACAGATACGATCAAGTCATCATCTGTGAAAAAATCAGCGGCAAATCCTCTTAATGATATCTTAGGTTCATTCGCTGCCAAAAAGAATGAAAACAAACCCTTATTATGTCTCAACGGAAATAATAAACTGATCGGCAACCTGCTTTCCCTGAAAGACGATTATATGATCCGTTCTATTGTTCATATCTTATATGTACAGTCATTGCTTCTGGGTAAATATCCCGTCAGCGACACCGAGATGACACTATTCAACGAAGCCATTAATGACATGTTGGTCATGGGCATTGACAATTTTTTAAATATTTAGCAGACAACAACATGATCTATACATTAGAAATACAAAAACTCTTAAATAAAGCATCTTATCTGGATGATAAAAATAAAGATAAGATCAAATATTTTCTACAGGCCATACAACTGGCGGATGATAATCAGGATATTGAATGGGCATATGAACTGCGCATGCAGTTGATGGATATTGAATGGGAACACACTGACCGCAAGAACTTTCTTCCAACATTCAGCTGGTTGCTAAATGCGTATGATGCTTCTCCTGATGAGTATGATGTCGAAGAACTCCTCTGGAAATACAAATGGATCATCAGCGAAGTGCAGTCTAACCCTGAAATCAGCCTTGCTCATATGGATAATATTATGGACGATTTCAAAAGAAGATCTGAACTTGAAGGATATAATCTCAGAGCCTATCACTCCAAATTATTGCATGAAGCAGCAGAACAGATGGATGTAGAAAAGAGTCGTTATCTGCAAAGCCAGATCAACCTTTTCCCCCGGGATGGTATCAGCGATTGTCAGGCATGTGAACTGGACAGCGAAGTGCTGACCTTACTGCAGGCTAATAATTTTGAAGAGGGGCTGAATAAAGCGCAACCTATCCTCCAGGAACAATATACCTGCGCCCGTGTTCCACTTGTAACCCGAGTGAATATTGCCTACCACGCTTTGATAAATGGCCAGCATGATATTGCACAGCAATACTTAGACCGGGTAATACAGGAATTGTCTGAACGGGAAGAAGACACCTATCTGATTAGTTCATTGGGAGATTTTATGCCGGTCATCTTTGCATTAAAACCCGAATCAGCCTGGAATTATGTCGAACAATTCATTCCATGGACATTGGATACAGATAAAAGCACAAGGTTTTTCTTTGCCAGAGGAATGGCTGAAGCATTAGCTCAACAGCAAGGTAATGAGACTATCAGCCTGAATATTCCTCCGTCACACGCTTTATACAGTCCGGAAAACACCTATACAGTGGATGATATTTATACTTACTATCTGGATAAAGCAAAGTTATTGGCAAAGCAATTTGACCTTCGCAATGAGAATAACAATTTCACTAATCAGATAAAAACAAGATAATACAAAAATGACCCTGCAAATTGCAGGGTCATTTTTGTATATACATTTATAAATATCTTACTCCAAACCGCTTACACCGCCGGAAACAACAAGTTTCATAGCATCTGTAGCGGACATATTCAATTTTTCTACTTTATCAGCCTTAACGATTACAACCTGACCAGCAAAAGAATAGGAATAAGGAAAGTAAACGATAACATCATCCGGAAGATTGAGCTTGCTCAGATCATGCTGCGTCAGAAATCCGATTTTCTTAAGCCCCATATCATTGACAGTAACCAATACCGGCTCATTGAATTTCTTGGCATCCCCGACAAAGGCTTCTGTGAAGTCCTTGATAGAGGAATATAAGGTGTTAAATAAAGGTATACGGTTAATCTGACGTGTAATCCACTGCTTAATCGGATCTGTCACAAAATTTGTGAATATAACACCTGCCAGAACTAAAATCAATATAACAGTTAAGATTCCGATACCCGGAATATACAAGGGATGGCCGCTTTCATCCTCTAAGAAATGTTCAGTCAGATTCAATGTGGAATCTACAGATGCTACAATCCAGACAATCAGAAAAATTGCTCCTGCTAAAGGAACCATGACCAAGGTACCCTTGATCAGATAGTTTAAAAATCCTCTAAAAATTTTTGAAAACATGGCGTATTATACCCTAAAAAATGATTTACAAAGATGCAAAATCATCAGCGCATTATTCGTAAAAATAAACTCTTTTTACCCGTTGTGAAATATTGACCAGCAATTCATATGGAATTGTACCTATACTTTTTGCAGCCTTTGAAATATCCGGAAACACAATGACTTCATCTTCTTCACTTACCCCGGTATCCGTAACATCCAGCATACACATATCCATACAGATATCCCCTACTGTCGGAACCAGAACTCCATTGATCATCATCTTCCCTGCTCCGTTACCAAACCGACGGTCATATCCATCTGCATAGCCAATCTTGATCGTTGCGATTTTACTGTCCCTATGTAATACACCATGACGGTTATAGCCGACTGTCTCCGATGCAGAGATATGCTTAATCTGTGTTACATTGGTCTTTAATATACCTACTGTCTGCAGGTTGAGATCCGTTCTGCTTGCCTCAACACCATACATCCCTATCCCAAGACGTACCATATCAAAATAAGCAGACGGCCAAAGCTCAATACCTGAAGTAGCTGCTATATGACGCAAAAAACGGTATCGTAATTTATCCTGCAGTTTTTCCGTAAACTGATCCAACTTGCGGATCTGCTCAGTTGTGAAAGCATTATCCTCTGGATTAGCAGCTGAGGCAAGATGAGAGAATGCCGATTGCACTCTGACCACATCCTGTTTATTCAAGATATCAATCAGGGCATCTGCTTCGTCTGGCATAAAACCCAACCTGTGCATACCGGTATCTACCTTGATATGAATAGGAAAATTCTTTAAACCTTTGATTTTAACGAATGAAATGAAGGCATTGAGAATACGAAAACTATAGATTTCGGGTTCAAGATTATTATGCACTACGGATTCAAAAGCATTTTCATCCGGACTCATGACAACAATAGGTAATGTAATTCCTGCATTACGTAATTCCACACCTTCATCCGCATAGGCTACGGTAAGATAATCTACCTTATTAAACTGCAAGAGATTCGCAATTTCGAAACTGCCGCTTCCATAAGAAAAGGCCTTAACCATAGCCATTATTTTCACATCTTTGGGTACCAGACCACGATACACATTCAGATTATGCTCCAAAGCATTCAGATTAATCTCTAAGACTGTATCATGAGATTTTGCAACTAAAAGCTTACTGATGTCCTCAAAATGGAACTCACGTGCTCCTTTCAGTAATATAGTAGCATCCCGAAATTCCATCTCTTTAAGATTAGCAATAAAATCTGCTGTAGATACATAGCATTGAGAAGGTACCGCTAATTCTTCAGCGTATTGTTTCAGTACAGGTCCTATTAAGATCAGTTGAGTCAGATTACGGTCTGCAACCAGACGCTTGAGCTTGTTGAGATTTTTTTCATCCGTCAGGGTGACACCCGGAATATCGGATAAGATCAATATACTATTCGCATGCTGATGCTGTTGATTTAAAAAATCCAAAGCAATCTGCAGGGATACCAGATCATTGCTGTAGGAATCATCTATGACCGATGTATTATTTTTGCCGTTCTTCAATTCCAGACGCATCTCAACCGGCAACAGATTCTTGATCCGCTCAGCTATTAAAGCCGTATCGTAACCGAAACGCAACATCACCGCTACACATGTAATGGCATTTTCCATAGCGGCACTGTCGGTAAACGGAACTGAAATACCAAATGTCTTTCCTCCGTGGTATAATGTTACATATGTTTGTCCGTTCTCCGGTTTACGGATAGAATAGACTTCCAGTTGATTATCTTCCTCTTCTCCCCAGGAAAGTTTCCGCGGTTTATAGGGTATCTGCACAGCCTCCAGATATCTGGCCGGATAAATAAGCGTCTCCGCATCTTTAAATAAGCGGAGCTTTTCTTCTGTTTTCTCCAGTTTAGATGCAAATCCTTCCTGATGAGCAATACCGATATTGGTCAACACGCCGTAAGTTGGCTTAATCATAGCTTCCAAACGATCCATTTCACCCACATGACTAATACCTGCTTCGATAATAGCCAGATTATATTGATTGGAAAGATCCCAAAGAGATAAGGCTACACCCAGTTGAGAATTGTAACTCTTAGGACTTCTGTAGATTTTATATTCCGGAGACATCAGCTGAAATAACCATTCCTTGACTATAGTTTTTCCGTTACTACCTGTAATACCAATGACTGGTCCCTGAAATTGTGATCTGTTATATTGCGCCAATGACTGCAGGGCTGTCCATGAATTTTCAACCCAAAGGATATTCGCATCAGGCATCTGTACTTCCTGCTCGGTATCCTTTTCCAGAATAAAATTACGTACACCTTTTTGATAAGCATCCTGAATATAAAGATGTCCGTCCTGACGTCCGGTAAAGGCAAAGAAAATACCTAATTTTTCATGTGCAATCTTTCTACTGTCATATAGCAGGTAATGAATGCTTACTTTAGTATCGGCTAAATAAGATCTGCGGGGTTTTATAATATCCTGAATCTCTGAAATCGTGTACATATTACCTCTCTTTTGGTAGATCAAAGATTGCCATTTTTTCCATAAGTTGGGTATTTTTTTAATTTTTGTAAGATGCAGGACGATGAAAAGAAAAAGAAGATACTGACAGCTCCACAGGCTAAGCTAAAAGCGGAGAGCTATTGTGCTTATCAGGAGCGTGCACAACAGGAAGTAAGAGACAAACTCTATGATTGGGGGCTGCATCAGGAGGATGTAGAGAATATTATTGTCGAGCTTATTTCGGACAATTTCCTCAATGAAGAGCGGTTTGCTCTGGCCTATGCTTCGGGCAAATTCAGAATGAAAGGTTGGGGGAAAATAAAAATCAAACAGGGTCTTACTTTCAAAAAAGTATCACCTCCTCTAATCAAACAGGCTTTAGCATCTATTGATTACGATGAATACCTTTCCCGCCTTGCAAATATCCTGCAAAAGAAAGCAGCTTCTCTAAAAGAGAGCGATCCCTATATCCGTAAAAACAAGTTGGCTCAATATGCTTCGGGAAGAGGTTATGAAAGCACAGAAATATGGGATATCCTAAAAGAAAACATAGATTGACGGTAATATGGATCATATCCTTCAAAAATAAACTTAACTTAAAATCTATGTTACGTGGATATAAACATATTTAGTATTTTCGCACGTTATTTTTTAGAAGAAGTAAATTAAGGAATATGCAGTTAACGAAGTTGGAGATAAAGGGGTTTAAAAGTTTTGGAGACAAAATAACAATCAACTTTAATGATGGTGTGACCGCTATTGTAGGCCCTAACGGTTGCGGAAAATCCAATGTGGTAGATGCTATCCGTTGGGTAATGGGTGAACAAAGTACGAGGGCGCTGCGTTCGGAAAAGATGGAAAACATTATTTTCAACGGTACTAAAAACCGTAAGCCGGCGAATCTAGCCGAAGTATCTCTCACGTTTAATAATACAAAAAATATTCTTCCTACAGAGTTCTCAACGGTGAATATTACCCGAAAACTCTATCGAAACGGAGAAAGTGAATATAGACTGAATGATGTAAAATGTCGTTTAAAAGATATCACGGATCTTTTTCTGGATACAGGTCTTGGTGCTGATACGTATTCCATCATTGAGCTGAAAATGATTGATGAGATCATCAATAATAAAGATAATTCCCGCCGGAATCTGTTTGAAGAAGCCTCCGGTATATCCAAGTATAAGGTGCGCAAAAAGCAAACGCTTTCTAAACTGAAGGAAACAGAAAACGATCTTAGCCGCGTGGATGACCTTTTGTTTGAGATTGGCAAGAATCTGAAGAGTCTTGAAAATCAGGCAAAGAAAGCGGATAAATATTTCCGTCTCAAGGATGAGTATAAAGATACCAGTGTAAGTCTGGCTTATTTTAAACTTGCAGATTTCAGTCAGGACCTGGAAAAGCTGGAAGAACAGGAAGCTGCACAACAGGAAGTAATCCAGCAAAATCAATCTCAGATCGGACTGCAGGAAACAGAACTGCAAGAAAAGAAAAAGGATATTCTTGCTAAAGAGAAAAATCTGTCCGTGCAACAAAAGAGTACGCACGAATATGTCAATAAGATAAGAGCATACGAATCTGAGAAAAAGATCAAAAATGAGCAGATGCGTCATTTGCAGGAAAAAGAAACGAGGCTAAGTACCGAACTGGCAAATGATAAACAACAGCTCAATCATGCGTTCTATAATATTAAGAGACTCAATGAGGAACTCTTTGAGGAACAATCTAAATTTGACAGTATCAAAACGGATCTGGATTCAAACAAGACCGAAGTAGAAGAGCTGAGGGCACAGCAACAGTCTGCTAAAGCGAAACTAGATAGTTTTCAAAAAGAGAGAACCGAGATTCAAAGCCGGATCTATCAGCTGGAAAAAGATATCGCCGTACTCAATATACAAAAAGATGCTCTTCAGCAGGAGTCGCTGCGCAATGTCAGTGATACCGCTTCTAAAGAAACAGAATTAAATCAATTTAATATCGCTGTTGCAGATCTTGAAGGTCGGGTAGATTCTCAGCAACAACAATACGAATCCGCTATACAGTCAGAGAGCGAACTACAGCTACAAATCACTGCTACGGAGTCCGAATTACAGTCTGTAAAGGATGAACTCAACAGACAAAGTCGTATAGCGGATGCTAAACAAAACGAATACAATCTGACGAAGTCACTGGTTGACAATCTGGAAGGATTTCCCGAATCGATCCGTTTTTTACGCAAAAGTGCAGGTTGGAAAAAGCAGTTTCCGCTCTTCTCTGATATTCTTTTTTGTAAAGAAGACTATCGTGTCGCAGTGGAGAATTACCTGGAGCCTATCATGAATCATTATGTGGTAGATTCTCAACAGGATGCAGTACACGCAATCCAACTATTGAGTGATGCTTCGAGAGGTAGGGCTAACTTTTTTGTTTTGGACGCGATCACGTCACATCCTAACGCTGCACCTGTCATTCAGGATGAAAAACTGATCCGGGCTCTGGATGTGATCACCGTAGAAGAAAAGTACAGAACGTTGTGTGAGATTTTACTACAACATGTTTTTATTCTGAAACACGGAGAATCTGCTGATTTGGAAACACAGCTTCCACAGGATGATACTATAATACTACACAAAGAGGGACGATTTGCAAAAAACAGATTAGGCCTTATGGGTGGTTCCGTAGGTTTATTTGAAGGAAAGAGAATCGGAAGAGCCAAAAACCTTGAAAATCTGGCAAAAGAGATCAAAACTTTGAATCAACAGATCGTAGAATTGCAAGACCGTGAAGTAGAACAGTCCGGTAAACTGGTATCTCTCAAAAACAATTCACAACGGGAAACTATAGATGAGTTGCGCCACCAGCTTAACCGTCTCAACAATGAACTGATATCCGTCAAAACCAAACAGGAACAGTATCAGACATTTATTACCAACAGTCATAATCGCAAGCAGGATATTGAAGCTAAGATCACGACCATTACCAATGATCTGTTGACAGCAGACCCTACCCTGCAGGATCTGAAGATAGAGAACCAGAAGAGAGATCTGGAAGTACAGGATTTGCAGGAAAACTTTAATGAAATATCGGAGATCCTGACTGAAAAATCAGCTGTTTTCAATCAACAGAATATTCATTTTCATCAGCAACAGAATAAAGTATCGGGTATTCAGAAAGATCTGGAATACAGAGATGTTCAGAAAGAAACATTTGAAGTCCGGATAGAAAAGAATACTATTGAATACGAACAGGTACAACAAAGTATAAAAGATACCCTCCAGCACGTAGATCATAATGATGAGGATCTGCTGGCTATGTATGCTCAGAAAGAATCATTGGAAAAAGGGTTACAGGAAATAGAAGAAGATTTCTATGCCTCACGCAAAATCATCAATGATCTGGAAGAAGCAATAGCACAGTCGCGCAAATCAAAAGAGCTTACCGATATGCTGATCGGTGAGATTAAAGACAAAAAGACCAAATTACAGATCGATCTGAATGCCCTTCGGGAACGTCTTTCTGTAGAATTCAATATTGACCTCAAAGACCTTCTGGAAACTGAACCTCCGGAAACAAGCCTGTCGCAACAAGCATTGCAGATGACATGCGAAAAGATCAAGAAGCAACTGGATGAGTACGGAACAATCAATCCTATGGCTAAAGAAGCCTATGATGAAATGAATGAGCGATCGGAATTCATTACGAAAGAAAAGTCTGATCTGCTGGAAGCTAAAAATTCGTTAATGGCGACTATCAAAGAGATTGATGATTCTGCCAAAGATAAGTTTATGACAGCATTTACTATGATCCGTGAAAACTTTATCCGTGTATTCCGCTCTTTATTTAATGAAGAAGACAGTTGTGACCTGACTCTTTCTGATCCGGACAATCCACTGGAGTCTGATATAGACATTATTGCACGTCCTAAAGGAAAGCGTCCGCTTTCTATCAATCAGTTGTCCGGAGGAGAGAAGACATTAACTTCTACCGCACTGTTATTCTCCCTGTATCTGCTCAAGCCTGCGCCTTTCTGTATATTCGACGAGGTAGATGCACCGCTTGATGATACCAATATTGATAAATTCAACAATATTATCCGTGAATTTTCTAACGATTCACAATTTATTGTCGTATCGCACAACAAGCGTACAATAGCAAGTACAGATGTCATCTACGGTGTGACGATGGTAGAACAAGGAATATCCAGAGTAGTTGCTGTCGACCTGAGGGATGTCGCTTAAAAAATAAATCTTCACCTCGCATATTTATAAAACATGCGAGGTGAAGATTTTCTATATCAGGACCTGATTATTACTATCCTTCTCTTATTTCAATAGCCGTACGTCGTACAGATCTTTCCTTCTGTCCTTCATAATCTTGACGGTACCATATTCATGCAGATCCCGCAACGCATATAAGTCCACATCCGCGATCAGCACCATTTCAGCATTTGGAGTTGCTTCTGCTTTGATGGCATTATTGGGGAAAGCAAAATCTGACGGCGTAAATACAGCCGATTGAGAGTATTGAATATCCATATTATTGACACGAGGCAAATTCCCTACTGAACCCGCAATAGCCACATAACATTCATTTTCTATAGCACGGGCCTGAGCACAGGTACGTACACGGATATACCCGTTCTGCGTATCTGTCATAAATGGAACAAACAAAATCTGCATACCCTGATCCGCCAGTATCCGGCTCAACTCCGGGAACTCTACATCATAGCAGATCAATAAACCGATTTTACCACAATCTGTATCAAATACTTTGACTTCATTCCCTCCTATCATTCCGTAATATTTAGATTCATTCGGAGTAATATGGATCTTACGATAGGAGTCTACTTTACCACTCCGGTGACAGAGATAGGAAACATTATACAGTTTATTATTCTCATAGACAGGCATAGATCCGGCTATAATATTCACATTATAAGATACTGCGAATTGCTGTATACGATCTACAATATCATTAGTGAGTTCGGCCAGCCTTTTCATTGCTGTCCGTTCAGGAAGATCATTGAACGGGCTCATCAATGGTGTATTGAAAAATTCGGGAAACATTATAAAATCTGCTCCATAATCACTGACTGTATCGACGAAGAACTCAATCTGATCATAAAAAGCCTCGACATTATCAAAGAGGCGCATCTGCCATTGTATTAATCCAAGACGAATAGTTTGTTTGGATGTAGAAATAGAGCGGGAATCGGGTTCGTAGTAAATGTTATTCCATTCCAGTAATACCGCAAATTCCATAGAATCCATATCCTCAGGCAGATAGTTTTTCAGAATCTTCTTGACGTGAAAATCATTGGACAGCTGAAATGTTAACGTCGGATCGTAGATCTCTTTACGTTTTACCTTCTCAATATAGACACGAGGACTCATCTTTTCTGAATAATTATGGTAGTTAGGGATACGTCCTCCTGCTACAATACTTTTGAGATTGAGTTGTTCACACAATTCTTTACGGGAGTCATAAAGTCTTCGTCCCAGACGCAATGCACGGTGATCCGGATGCACAAAAACTTCTATACCGTATAAAGTATCTCCTTCATGTGTGTGTTTACTGAATTTTCCATCATCAATAATGTCGTAGTAACTATCGTAGATATTATTCTTTTTTGAATTAAGGATAATGGATAAAGCACAAGCGACAACATGACCATCAACCTCCACACACAACTGCCCCTCCGGAAACAAATCAATCAGATCAACGATATTCTCCCGGCTCCAGACTTCTCCCATACCCTGATAGGCTTCTTCCATGGAGTTTCTCAAATCTCTATAGTCCTTTTTGGTCAAAGGTCTTACCTGTATATCCATATATATTATTTTTTAAAATTTAATGTAAGTGAAAAGTTAAGATCAGCGATCATACATCATTCAAACAAAAAATAATGCCAACTGTTATCCTAACTTAGCATTTTTTTGAAATTAATCAACTAATTTTCACGAAAGAAAGTCTGAATATCCTGATATAGTGACTGGTACGTGTAGTTTAAATCAGATGGAAGGATAGGTCTGTTTTACAAGCAATTGCTGCCTTTATGCGGAATAAGCGCATAAAGGCAACAAGAGATTTTTAATTATGCTTCTCCTTTTGGAGTTCCAAAATTAAGTGGCAATGTATTATCGTTGGCTTTAATAGGTCCGTTTTGAGCTTCAAAACGGTTAATATTATCCTGCAAAGCACCTAAAAGTCTTTTTGCGTGTTCGGGAGTCAAAATAATTCTGGATTTGACCTTTGCCTTTGGTACACCGGGCATAATACGAACAAAATCCACAACAAACTCTGTAGATGAATGCGTAATAATAGCCAGATTGGAGTATACTCCTTCTGCTGTATCTTCTGTCAGTTCAATACTTAATTCCTGATTCTCCTGATTGTTATTTTCCATTCTTATTGTAATATATGTTTAGGGTTTTATAATATAGTCTTATTATTAACTTTGGAATGTTCTGAAATCCTGTCCTTCTTCTATCGCCAGTACAGTTTCATAGATCAGCCTGATTACATTATCTACATCTTCTTTATGAATCATCTCTACTGTAGTATGCATATAACGCAGCGGTAAAGAGATCAATGCAGAAGGTACACCACCGTTAGAGTACGCAAAGGCATCCGTATCCGTACCTGTATATCTGGAGGACGCTTGTCTTTGAAACGGAATCTGGTTCTGCTCCGCAACCTTGACTAACAGTTTATTCAGATTGATCTGCACTGCAGGTGCATAGGACAATACTGGTCCGCTACCACAAGCCAGATCTCCCTGTGTAATCTTATTGATCATAGGTGTTTGTGTATCGTGGGTTACATCGGTTACAATAGCAACATGAGGTTTGATATAATCTGCAATCATTTCTGCTCCGCGAAGGCCAATTTCTTCCTGCACAGAGTTAACGATATAAAGACCAAAAGGCAATTTTTTCTTATTCTCCTTCAATAAACGCGCTACCTCGGTGATCATGAATCCGCCGGCACGGTTGTCCAGTGCGCGTCCTACATAGTACCGGTCATTGAGGATCATAAATTCATCCTCATAAGTAACGACCGAACCTACGTGAATACCCATTGCCTCCACTTCTTCTTTGCTGGTACAGCCACAATCCAGGAAAATATTTTTGAGAGTAGGCGCTTCTTCCTTTTCTCCCGAACGGGTATGAATAGCCGGCCATCCGAAAACAGCTTTTACGGTTCCTTTATCTGTATGGATATTTACACGTTTGGAAGGTGCAATCTGATGATCTGAACCTCCGTTACGGATAACATAGATCAAACCATCTTTGGTAATGTAGTTTACAAACCAGGAAATCTCATCTGCATGTGCTTCTATAACTACTTTATAAGGCGCATCCGGATTGATAATTCCAACAGCAGTACCATAATTATCAATATAAGTCTTATCCACATACGGTTTCAGATAATCCAGCCACATGCGCTGACCTTCCCATTCAAAACCTGTTGGTGAAGGATTATTTATGTATTTTTCAAAAAAAGAAAGCGACTCTTTTGTCACTATCGGTGTATGTTTTTTTTCTGTTTTTTCACTTTTCTTAGCCATATTCAATTAATGATTTCAGATATTTTTACTTATACAGTAACGTCAGGGCAAAGGTAAAAAAGATAATCTTAAGTTTTCGGAATGGAAACCTGTATTCTGTTTCAATCGTAATCAAAAACAAGGATTATAATCTGCATCTTCTTCCCTGACAGCAAAGCATACTACACTATGCCGGGATGAGAATGTAAAATAATCAAAAATTCAGAATAATACGTTCTTTTCCCCAATTCTTTACGAAAAGAATAATGATAGGAATGTCGCGATCAGCTGTGTGTCCTGTTTTTAATGAGGATGATGTATTGAAAATATTACCCGTGAATCTGAAGTAAGTTCTAACTCACACAGAATAACCCTACTATAACAGAACAAGATAACACCTATCCCACTACGGTTTTCGTCTGCCTTAAAACATTTGGACAAAGCCTTTTAAAAAGGTAGAGAAATACTATCTTTACAGCATCAAAATAGTTCATAACAAATGGAAAATCTTTTCAATATAATCTACTGGGATATTCATCCTGAAATATTTAAGATCGGTTCTTTTGGATTACGTTATTATGCACTGTGCTGGCTGGCAGCATTTGCCATATCGTATGTCCTGATGTTGAAGATCTTCAAAAGAGAAGGCAAAACACAGGAGCAACTGGATCAGTTAAGTATTTATATTTTCTTAGGAACATTAATCGGTGCCCGCTTGGGACATTGTCTGTTTTATGAGTTTGATTACTACAAAGATCATATTATGGAGATTTTCCTTCCTTTCCGCTGGGATGCAAATGGCAATTTCCAGCTGACAGGTTTTGCAGGTTTAGCTAGTCATGGCGCTGCTGTAGGGATATTGACGTCAATCTATCTGTTTGCCAGAAAAACAAAAATCAATTTTATGTGGGTGGCAGATCGTCTTGTGATTGTAGTGCCAATAGCCGGGGCTTTTGTAAGACTTGGGAACTTCTTCAACTCTGAAATGATTGGCCCGCCTACAGATCTTCCCTGGGGCGTGGTATTCAAAAACATTGACAATATTCCCCGTCACCCGGGCCAACTGTATGAAGCATTGGCTTATGTAATTATTTTTATTGTGATGTGGTACCTTTACAATAAGAAAAGCATTCTCAAATCAGGATATCTGTTCGGTATATTTCTGGTGTTATTGTTCGGTGCCCGTTTTGTTCTGGAATACTTCAAAATTGATCAGGAAGATTTCGAAAAGAACATGTTATTTAATATGGGCCAGATCCTGAGTATTCCATTTATTCTTGCGGGTTTTTATCTGATCTTCCGAAAACCAAAAGAAGGTCAATCCAAATAATCATAAAAGCCCTTTTTGCTAAAAAGGGCTTTTTTATTTTTAATATATATGCACAATTTCAGTAAATTCAAACGAAGTACTATTATTTTTATTCTGGGCCTGCTATCAGCAATCGGCCCGTTCTCTATCGATATGTATCTGCCGGCTTTTAAAACCATAGCATCGGATTTTGACACTTCTGTAGATCGCGTACAACTTTCCCTTTCTTCATTTTTTATAGGTATTGCTATTGGTCAGCTCGTATACGGACCTCTTCTTGACAAATTCGGACGTAAGAAACCACTGATTGTGGGAATCAGTCTGTATGTTTTCGCATCCATAATGTGTATTTTCTCCACTAATATTGAACAGCTGATTATCTTCCGCTTTATACAGGCGCTGGGCAGCTGCTCTGGTATGGTCGCTTCGCGGGCAATGGTGAGAGACTATTTCGGACCTCAGGAGTCTGCAAAGATATTCAGCATGCTGATGCTAATAGTGGGCATATCTCCTATTCTGGCACCCAGTGTAGGGGCGTTTGTCATGTCACACTTTGAATGGCATATGATCTTTACCATTCTGACTGTCATGGCGACCCTTATTTTAATCAGCGTTATTTTCTTATTACCAGAATCATTTGCCGGAAATAAAAATCTTTCTTTAGCACCAAAACAGGTAACGCTTAACTTTTGGACGGTTTGTAAAAATCCTCAATTTTTGAGCTTTTGTCTCGTCAGTGCACTCACTGCATCGGCATTATACGCCTACCTGGCCGGATCACCATTTGTCATGCAGGAACTATACGGACTTACAGAATCAGAATACGGAATTGTATTTGCGATAATAGCCTCTGCACTTATACTGGCTACCCAGATCAATCGGATTGCGCTCAACAGATGGTCAAGCAGTGACATATCTAAATTTGCATCACGCCTACAGGTGAGTATTTCCGCATTATTTATTGTTGTAACGTTAGGTGGCTGGATTACTCTTCCTACCATGGTTGGATTTATTTTTCTAATTCTTCTGGCTCAGGGATTTATTTTCCCGAATACGTCCGCATTAGCCTTAGCACCATTCAAAGAACTTGCCGGAAGCGCTTCTGCATTATTGGGTTGCTTTCAAATGGGTATTGGAGCACTGGCTTCCGGAGCGGTGAGTATATTGCATAACAATACCGCGCTGCCCATGGTTATCGTTATGTCTGCATGCTCGTTTTTAGGGCTTATTATATACTTATATCTACCCAAATTACTAAAACCAGCAACTGAATAATACTAAAACGGGCTGTTCTGATAGTCAGAACAGCCCGTTTCATTATGTTATTTATATTACGCCTAGATCAGTCCCTCAATAGCTAAACGATAGCCGTCCAATCCAAATCCACAAATTACTCCTTTGCAGTTCTTGGCCAAATACGATTTATGGCGAAATTCTTCGCGGGCGTATACATTGGAAATATGAACCTCAATAACTGCTGTCTTTACAGCTGCAATGGCATCTCCTATAGCAACAGAAGTATGGGTATATGCACCAGCATTTAACACAATCCCATCGATATCAAAGCCTACTTCATGAATTTTGTCTATAATTGTCCCTTCTGAATTGCTCTGAAAATAGTTCAGCTCCAGTTCCGGAAACCGTTGTTTCAATGTTTCAAAATATGACTTAAAATCCTGATCTCCGTAAATACTCTTTTCTCTCACACCTAAGAGATTAAGATTCGGACCGTTGATTATTAATATTTTTTTCATGTGCTTATGCTATTCCGTAAAGATAGGTTATTCTTAGAAATCTCCATAAAAATTACGGAACGACGACCGCAGTCCTACTGAAATAACACCTGATTTTTGCGTCGGAAGATTTTCGATCTGGCGATAACGTTGGGTATATCCCACTTCAAATCTCAGATTATATTTCGGATTCAGTACATATGCAGCTCTCACATCTCCGTAGTACAGATTATTCTTGACACCCTGTCCGATCGAATTTCCATACATATTCGGGATAGTCTGATAAGATTGGAAGATATCTCCTCCCATATTGATATCCGGATTAGGGTCTGTCCCGAATCTGTTATAAATCAACTGTCCTGAAAAATCAAATCGCTTCCATGAGTAATTCAGCATTCCGATAAATTCTCTGAAATTAGCTCCGGAAGGATGCGCCAGAGGTTCACCATGATTACTATAGTTAGATATAGAAGTAAAGTGCTGATAGGTGTATGGACGTACGGTATTAAATTCTCCCAGAAAATTAAGACTTTTCACACCAAACAGATCAAATCCACGTGCACCGAGCTGTACTCCCCACTTATTGTGGGCGTAGCCATTTCCTTTGAAAAATTCGCTTGCAGTGAACTCCCCAAGTAAGAACTGACCATATACAGTTGCATTGCGCAACACTTTATATTTGGCGTTAAGTCCCAAAAACATTTTATCCGGTGAAGAGGCATTATTAGATTCTACAGCACGCAGAAAGATTATGGGGTTAATGTAGTTAAAATCAAATCCTCTTTTACCGGCTTCATTCTGATTAGCCCAGATCACCGCCTGAAAAAAACCTACTGACAACTTATTTGTCGCATTATAATCTAAATACTGAAATGCTCCCCACTTTATTCCATCCCCGAAACGGCCTCCAGAATTCAGTGAATCCACTCTCGGATTTTTGGGATCTGTCATATAAGCCCATATCGAAGTATACTGCACATTACCAATTTTACCTCTCAGCTTAAGATGCGTATAGTTGGATGAAAAATCTGAAAGTAACAAAGAACGGTAACCGTCTCCGATAAAGTTTTTATCGTATGCCAGTGTGACCTGTAAGTAAGGATTTACATCATAAGTTGCACTTGCAGTTGCATACATCCAGTCTTTGACATTATTAGATTGTAATTTGGTAACTCCCTGTCCAGGAATTAGCATATTCTGCGTCATATAAGTATCCAGATACTCCGGAAACCTTGCCTGATTCTCAAAAGCGTTGGCATAGAATGTAAACTTGTCTCCTATTGTCAGACCTGCCTGCACCCCGCGTGTATTCATCCATGTACTGCGTTTGTCTCCCATCAGATCTTTACCAATCTGAAAATCCGGCATAAAATCAAGGTAAAAAGTATGATCTTCCTTTTCTACCTGTACCAGATGTTCATTAAAAATCTTACGCATAAAGATATTGTCCGAATCTACATGTCCTACATTTTGTAAAGAGTCATACTTAGATAAAAGCTGATCCTTAAATATAAAGGGTTTGGATGAGGTAAACTCTCTGGTATCTGGAGAATAGACGAGTTCGTTGAATTTCTGATAATATTGATAAGAATATGTCTGGTTTCTGACCTGTGCTAATGCAGTATGAGATACAAGTGATAAAGGCAAAACGGCAAAGGTCCAACGCAGCCAGGGTCTGAGTAATGTGAATTTCATATATATATCAAGTTTCAACGGATTCTACAAGCAAAATCCATTCCTAACTGCAAATTAACTAAATATTATTGACTCGATTTCTGCCAATGTCAGTTTTGATAAAGCTAAAACGTATTTGCCACGCTTAAAAAGAAATATATTTTTATTATATTGCAAATTATTACAGAAACTAATTTATAACTCCACCATAATGAAACGAAGAACTTTCATTCAAAATGCCGCCCTTCTGACGTCCGGAATGATGGCCAGTAAACTTTCATTCGCCGAGATGCAAAATTCATTTCCGGTAGTACGTATCGCAAAAGATAAAAGACATTTTTCCAGCAAAGTCATTGAAGATGTGATTACCGAATTCCAAAAAGGAGTTTCGAATAAAGAGATGGCATGGATGTTTAACAATTGTTTTCCAAATACATTGGATACAACTGTTTATCCGGAAAAAGATGGAAATAAACCTCTTACCTATGTGATCACAGGTGATATCGATGCGATGTGGCTTCGTGACAGTAGTGCGCAGGTCTGGCCATACCTCCCTTTTATGAAGCAAGATAAAAATCTTCAGAATCTAATCATGGGATTAGTCCGCAAGCAAAGCAAGTGTATCATTATTGATCCTTATGCAAATGCGTTCTATAACGATCCTACTAAAAAAGGAGAATGGTTCAGTGACCATACGGATATGAAACCGGGTATCCATGAGCGCAAATGGGAAATAGATTCTCTTTGTTATCCTATCCGATTATCTTATGCATACTGGAAGGCTACAAATGACACCACTCCGTTTGATGAGGAATGGGTGAAAGCACAGCAAAATATCTACAAAACGTTTGTAGAGCAGCAGCGTAAAGATAGTGTAGGACCTTACAAATTCGAACGTACAACAGCCCGTGGTACAGATACCTTACAAGTAGATGGATTGGGTTATCCTGTGAAACCTGTAGGGCTAATCTGTTCCAGCTTCCGTCCATCAGATGATGCAACTATCTTCTCCTTCTTGATTCCATCGAATCTGTTTGCAGTAGTGAGCTTGAGACAATCAGCTGAAATCTTACGTGCTGTAAACAAAAATACGGATCTGGCTTCCAAAATGGAGAACCTTGCCAATGAAGTAGAACAAGCTATTCAGAAATATGGTATTATAGATCACCCGCAGTTTGGTCGTGTATACGCTTTTGAGGTAGATGGTTTCGGCAGTCACCTTATGATGGATGACGCCAATGTACCGAGTTTATTGGCTTTACCGTACCTTGGTGCTGTGGATGTTAATGATGAAGTATATCAGCGTACACGTAAATATATCCTTTCTGCAGACAATCCGTTCTTCTTTAAAGGAACAAAAGCTGAAGGTATCGGAGGCCCGCATATCGGTCGTGATATGATCTGGCCAATGTCTATCATCATGCGTGCATTTACTTCAACGAATGATGAAGAGATCCGTACCTGTATTCAGACGCTGGTTCATACGCATGGTGGCACCGGATTTATGCACGAATCCTTCCATAAAGATGATCCTACGAAATTCACCCGTCACTGGTTTGCATGGGCAAATACATTATTTGGAGAATTACTATGGAAAACTTACAAAGAAAAGCCATCTTTGCTTAAGTAAACAGAATATTCTTAAGGTAAAACGCTATTGGGAATATTCTCAATAGCGTTTTTTTATGTCAAATCCCACAGTTCATAACAGTCCTATAGGTGTATTCGATTCCGGTTACGGAGGTCTGTCTGTATTTAAAGAAATCAAAAAGGAACTTCCCGAATACGACTACATATATCTGGGTGATAATGCCCGTATTCCATATGGCAACCGCTCTTTTGAAACCGTATATCAATTTACAAAAGAATGTGTTTTTAAATTATTCGACCTGGGCTGTGATCTGGTTATCTTAGCCTGCAATACTGCCTCTGCAAAAGCATTGCGATCCATACAGCAACATGATCTTCCGCCTGGAAAGAAGGTATTAGGCGTTATCAGGCCAACAACTGAAATAATAAAAGAATATACTACTACAAATAAAATAGGAATACTGGCTACTACCGGCACTGTAAAATCAGAATCCTATAAAATTGAAATCAACAAATTCTACCCTGAAATTGAAGTTTTTCAGCACGATTGTCCTTTTTGGGTCCCGTTGGTAGAAAATAATGAAATAGAAACAGAAGGCGCCCGGTATTTTGTCGAAAAAGATATTCACGAACTTCTTTCTAAATCTTCAGAAATCGATACTATAGTATTGGCATGTACACATTATCCCCTGCTGCTTCCGGTTATCAAGGAATTTGTTCCTCCTCATATTCAGATTATTTCACAAGGACCTATCGTCGCTCACAGCCTCAAAAATTATCTGGACAGACATCCTGAAGTGGAACAAAACTGTTCGAAAGGTTCTACATTGCAATTTTTCACTACAGATGATGCAGCAGGATTTGAAGAAAAGGCAGAAATCTTTTTTGGACACCCGGTAAAAGCCAGTACTATAAAAGTCTGAGCTTTCAACATAATTTCAAGGTGGATCAGAAAGATCCACCTTAAAAAGATATCACAAGAAGTGATGATTTATTTGGGTTAATAATTTGCACTTTAAGACGTATTACAAAAATTCCAATCGCTGCGATCTTCCTTTTTACTTCTACGTTATTTCATGTCTCAGAGGTTGTGTATTCTCCTGCAATTGCCGTTGCCCCGTAATCTTAGGAAAAGGGAATAACCCAATTTGCTGTAGTAATTGAATTTATTCCCTTTTGAGATTTATTAACCAATTACAAAAAATGTACATAACCTTCCGGAAAACTAATTACGGTCGGCCCTTCCCCAAGACTGCACATTCAAGGATAAATGGATGGTTAATAAGTTATCTCCCATTAAAGATGTTGGTTAAATACGATGTAAAAGTACAACGACACTTTCAATTTATCCCCACCCGAAAGTATAGGATTGAAAATAATAACATTTTCAAACAATTGATAATCAACACTTTAATAAAATAACACAAATTAGTCCCCCAAATAGGGACTATTGTTTCTTATTTTCAAATGGTAAAATCCATAAATCAGCGATCAGGCCAGACCTCCTATTTTCTCTTTAAATTTGAGGGCCTGAGTACGGCTTTTTATATCCAGTTTGATATAAAGATTACTGACATGATACTTGACGGTATTTAAAGAAATAAATAATTTCTCACCCAGTTCCTGATTGGACAAGCCTTCCCATAATCCCATCAATACATCCATCTCACGTTCAGTAAGCTGATAGTTTTCTTTTAAAAACACAATGGTATTTTCTTTCAGTACAACTGTTTCTTTCGCTACAGAAAGATTATCCTTCAAGTCATTCAACTGATTGAGGTAAATATTGATCTCATTTCGGCAGCGCTCATTTTCTTCCTGTAAAGCACGGGCTTTAAAAATAATCGCAAAACTGATGCTTATAATTTCAAAAGCACTTACAAGCCTCAATGTGTCCATATTGAAAAAAGACAGCCATGCCTGATTGAAGTTCGTATTCAGTACAAATCCGATTCCGACAAGAAGTATAACTCCAAATGTAAGTACCAGAAAACGTGCATATACATCCTTCCGAAATTGCCTGATTGCTAAGCCTATTGCGAATAAAGTCGCAGCAAAACTTGCAATATTGACTACGCTGATAAAGCCCTTCCATTCAAAAATGACAAAAAGTATCAACCCGACAAAAGACAAAGTCATAAGCGGAGTGACCACTTTCCAATAGTTCTTAAAATTATTACGAAGATCCAGAAAATAGTAGGCGAATAAGCAAGCTAAAGAGGAAGAGAAAGGAACGGAATAGACTACAAAATGTTCTAATACTAATTTGCCTTCCGAAAGAAAATAAAACATACCATCCTCGTAGAAAAACTCTGCAAATACGATCAGTTGAAACAAACAGTAAGTAATAAACCGTCTGTCTTTGAAAATAAGGAAGAATACAAAATTAAAGATGACAGACATAACTGCAAGTCCGTAATACAAACCAATTCCAAATAAATGGGTAGCCTCATGACGGAAAAAAGCACTCTCTTCTTTAACAACAACATGAATACCTTTGTACATGGTACTGTTACTCTTGATATAATAGACAGGTTGATCCGTTGTAAAATGAAATTGATTATATCTGGCAAAAGACTCCGCTTTAGCTGCATGATCGCTATCTGTTACGAGAACTAATTTTCCTTGTGAATACACATATAAAGATGCATCTCTGAAATGTGGCGAAGGAATCTGGAGTATCAGCTCTTTATGAAGCTGTTCTCTGGTTAAGGCTCCTTTGATCCACCAGGATTGACCTCCTATCCCATCTGCATACTGCGTTTTATCCTGATTGAGAACAGATCCAAACGTTAAAGACTGTATTTCCTGAATGACAGAAGCTGGCGCTTCAGTTTCAAGAACAGCTGCATTTACTTTAGTATGCCCCATCAAAAGAGACAACATTAAGGATAGTATAATAATGCAATACGGAAAACGGCAATTAAAAGAATAGATATCTTTCATGTAAGATTGGGTCGATTTTTAATGTTTAGGGTTAAAGGCTTAAATTTAGTGTTTTTTAAATAATCCGGCCCCATCTTTTACGCTTCTCTCAAATATTTACTAACAACAAAAGCAGATTTGATACCTGCTTTTGTTGTTTTGTTTTGTACTTACATTTGGAGAACTAAAGACTTTCAATCCTTATTTTTTATAAAATAAAGCTCTGTTATACTCATAGTTCATACGCGCAATATTTATGACGGATATGCCCTGAGGGCATTCGACCTCACATGCTTCCGTATTGGAACAGTGTCCAAAAAACTCCTGATCCATCTGTTGAACCATATTTATAACCCTTTCGTTTCGCTCTTCCCTTCCCTGTGGTAATAAGGCCATATGTGCAATCTTGGCAGAAGTAAATAAGGCAGCGCTTCCATTTTTACATGTGGCAACACAAGCCCCGCAGCCTATACAGGCTGCTGCATCAAAAGCAGCTTCTGTGGACTGATGTGTTACAGGAATAGCATGTGCATCTGGAGCCTGTCCGGTATTGACAGATACGAATCCACCGGAAGATATGATACGATCGAATGCCGACCGGTCTACCTTCAGATCTTTTTTGATGGGAAAGGCATGCGACCGGAAAGGTTCGATAAAAACAGTTTCGCCATCTTTGAAAGTTCTTAAATGTAATTGACAGGTTGTTGTATTTTCCAGTGGACCATGTGCAATACCATTGATCATCATACCACATTGTCCGCAGATCCCTTCTCTGCAATCGTGATCAAACTCTACAGGCTGATCATTTTCTACAATTAATTTTTCATTTAAGGTATCCAGCATTTCCAGAAAAGACATATGAGGATTAAGATTTTCCAATTCATAATCGACCAGTTTTCCTGCAGAATTACGATCTTCCTGACGCCATATTTTCAAATGTAATTTCATGTTTCAATTGTTAATAGGTTATTTATAACTCCTCACAGTAGGCTGCAAAACTTCAAATTCCAACGGTTCTTTATTCAGTATCGGATCAGCACCTTCTCCATTCCAGCCCCATGCCGAAATAAACTGATACTCTTCGTCATTACGTTGGGCTTCTCCTTCAGGAGTCTGATATTCTTCTCTGAAGTGTGCTCCGCAGGATTCCTTCCGGGTCAATGCATCATAGCACATAAGCTCCCCTATCTCCAGATAATCGGCTACTCTTCCGGCCTTTTCCAATTCGGTGTTCATAGTCGTCAGACTTCCCGGTACATGTACCCGCTCATAAAATTCTTTACGTAATTTCCGGATTTCAGCTATCGCATAATTCAGTCCCTGCTCATTCCTTGCGAGACCGCAATAGTCATAGAGGATTTTACCTAAGGTTTTGTGGTAATAATCCACTGTTCTGTCTCCTTTACTACCGATCAGACGGTCTAAAAGAGATTGAACACCTTTCTCTGCTTCTGAAAATTCAGGTAAGTCAGTCGATATTTTACCCGTATGTATATCTCCGGAAAGATAATTTGCAATGGTATAAGGGGCAATAAAATAGCCATCAACAGAAGCCTGCAACAACGAATTTGCGCCCAGACGGTTGGCTCCATGGTCTGCAAAATTCGCTTCTCCCAATGCAAACAAGCCAGGAATAGTGGTCATCAATTCGTAATCCACCCACAATCCTCCCATAGAAAAGTGTGCTGACGGGGATATCATCATGGGCTCTTTATACGCATCATATCCGGTTATCTTACGGTACATATCAAATAGATTTCCATATTTCTCTTTGATCTTTTCTACACCTTGCTCTTTGATCGCCTTCGCAAAATCCAGATAGACGGCATTCTTGAGTGGACCTATGCCATATCCTGCGTCAATGCGTTCTTTGGCTGCACGGGAAGAAATATCACGAGGTGCCAGATTGCCGAATGCGGGATAGCGTCTTTCCAGATAATAATCTCTTTCCTCTTCCGGGATATCATTGGCCGGACGTCTCTCTTCTGTATCGGTCGGCACCCAGATACGGCCGTCATTACGGAGGGATTCTGACATAAGTGTCAGTTTAGACTGGTAATCTCCCGACTGAGGCAATGAGGTAGGATGAATTTGAGTCCAGCTTGGGCTCGCCATGAGCGCTCCCTTTTTGTGCGCCCTCCATATGGCTGAACCGTTGCAGCCCATCGCAAGAGTTGACAGATAATAAATTTTACCGTAGCCGCCTGTAGCCAGAATAACAGCATGTGCTGCATGACGTTCTAAAACACCGGTATCCAGATTCCGCACTATAACGCCTCTGGCCTTACCATCTGCCACTACCAGATCTAACATTTCATGTCTGGAAAACAACTGTACTGTCTTTTTACCAACTTGTCGCATCAGTGCCTGATAAGCACCTAATAACAACTGCTGGCCGGTCTGCCCTCTTGCATAAAAAGTACGGCTTACCTGTACGCCGCCAAATGACCGGTTATTAAGATACCCGCCATATTCTCTTCCAAAGGGTACACCCTGGGCTACTGCCTGATCAATCAGATGGAGTGAACATTCAGCCATCCGGTACACATTGGCCTCACGTGCTCTGAAATCTCCGCCTTTGAGTGTATCCACAAACATCCGGTATACACTGTCACCGTCATTTTTATAGTTTTTGGCAGCATTGACACCTCCTTGTGCTGCTACGGAATGTGCTCTTCTCGGACTGTCCTGAAAACAGAAAGATTTAACATTATAACCCATTTCTCCAAGTGAAGCAGCGACAGAACTTCCGGCAAGACCGGTTCCGATCACAATGACATCCAGTTTCTTCCGGTTGGCCGGATTGACCAGTTTAGCTGTCTTTTTATAATTTTCCCATTTGTCCTCTAACGGACCCTGAGGTATTTTAGCATCTAAATTCATCCCTAATAAGTGTTAAAGACTAATCTATTGTGAAATAAACATATACCGGCATCAGTGCAAATCCTGCACATATAATCACAGAATAAGCAATACCAGCTATTTTTAACCATTTGATATACTTAGGATGAAATAATCCCAATGTACGGATAGAACTGTATACCCCATGAATCAGATGATAGCATAGCGCAATCATAGACAGGACATATATCAATACATACCACCATTCTCTGAAAGTTGTCACCACCAGAAGATAGAGATCTTTATGTCCGTTATTATCAAGCGGAAGTGTTCCGAATTTGTATACATACCAGAAATTCTGAAAGTGGATCACCAAGAATATCAAAATGATGGTTCCCAGAATACCCATATTACGGCTGTACCATTTACTCGCTCTTCCCCGCTTATCCTGACTATATGATCCTCCGGATTTACGATTGCGGATGGTGATGACCAATGCATCCAGCATATGCAGCAGTATACTGGCATACAGCACATAAGAAACTATTTTGATCAAAGCATTACCGGACAGGAAATGGGAATACCAGTTAAACTGCTCTCTTGCCTGCTCCGCAGGAAGAAATAGCTGCAGGTTTCCCAGAAAGTGAATAATCAGAAAAAAGCACAGGAATAATCCGGTAAGGCACATGACTATTTTTTTAGACAATGTAGACAGCATATCTTTCTATTTATTAATAATAACCTATTACTTTCATCCACAATCCACCTACTGCCATATATATAATCAAGAGGACGATCCCAATCTCCAGACCTCTCAACCACCAGGCTTTAAGCTCAACATATCCGCTTCCGAAAAATACCGGAGCAGGACCATGTCCGTAATGCGTCAATACGCCATAAATAGACCCCATAAATCCCAGCATCATGGCCAGAAGCATCGGAGGTATCCCTAATGACACGCCTACTCCTAACAGTGCTGCATACATTGCAGCCACATGTGCTGTTGCACTGGCGAAAATATAGTGACTAAAAAAATAGACTAATATAATAACCGGGAACGCGACCAGCCAGTTGAGACCGCCGATCTGTACTTTGATCAGATCACTGAACCAGCCTATAAAACCCAGTTCATTTAAAGAACTTGCCATCATCACCAATACGGCAAACCATACAATGGTATCCCAGGCTCCTTTTTCTGATTTGACATCTTCCCAGGTCAGCACCGAGGTCAATAGCAACAGTGTGAGACCGACAAAAGCTGTTGTAGTCGCATCAATAGACAGTGAACCTCCGAAAATCCAAAGAACCAACAGGATAAAGAAGGCCAATAACATCAGCCATTCATTTTTCTTTACGGGTCCCATTTCCTTCAGTTTTTCTGATGCCATTTTCGGGGCATCTCCGGTTTTCTTAAGTTCTGGCGGAAATAATTTGTATAGTACCAGAGGAACAATAAAAAAAGCAACCGCTCCGGGTACAAAACCCGCAATCGCCCAGGACATCCAGGTGATATCAATACCCAGATTTGCCGCAAACTTCTGACACATCGGATTACTAGCAGTACCCGTGAGGAACATGGAGGAAGCGATAAGGTTCATATAATAGCTATTCAGCGTAAGAAAAGCCCCAAGCTTGCGGTGAGTTTTCGGATCATCAGGCAGAGAGCCAAAACTAATTGCCATAGACTTCATAATCGGATAGATGATCCCTCCGCCTCTCGCAGTATTACTGGGGATCGCAGGAGCAAGACAGACATCAGCCAGACCTAATCCATAAGCGAGTCCCAAAGAACTCTTTCCAAATACTTTGATAAACAGAAAAGCGATCCGATTGCCGAGACCTGTCTTGATAAATCCACGTGCAATAAAGAATGAAATTCCGATCAGCCAGATCACCTTATCTCCAAAGCCGCTTAGTGCTTTGACAATCGATGCACTGGCATTACCAGGGGCAAGGACTTGTGTTAATGCCGTAAAACCAATGGCCATCATACACATAGTTCCCATAGGAGCTGCTTTCAGAATAATACCCAGAATAGTGGCTGCAAATATGGCAAACAAATGCCATGCTTCCGGAGTGACACCTTTGGGTATAGGTATAAACCAGATAATGATCGCAACTATAAATGTAATACATACATTCTTAATGTTAATCTCCTTCATATGATTGCGTATAGTTTAGTTTTTTAAAGTCTGCTTTGTACCTGCAAAATAAACAGGTTTCCATTGTATGTAGTCGTATTTTCTATCTGGTGCTTATAGCGGTCTATCTGCATACCCACCTGAATACGTGCGCCGTAATTTTTAAGAAATTCCAGACCAAACATAGGCGTAATAGTTTCCCTCGGATTTTTATCCTTTTTGAAATTGACATCCAGGTATTCATAACGACAGGATACTTCTATTGCACTCAGATTCTTATGTTTGATTTCATACCGCAGATTTGGCAGAAAATAGATACCCCGCATCTGATAATCATTGATATCAGGAGAACGTACATCTTCCCCTAAAGCAAAATACAGGTTGTGATTGACGGCTTGTTTGGCCTCTACCTGCATATCCAAAAACCAGCGGGAAGAAAGAGCGATGTTACTGGTCATATCAGCCCCCAACGCATATACAGTTTTATGGAAAGCATCTCCGACTCCACCGTTTACGCCCAGATTGACCCCATATTTACGGGATAAGCCAAATACCATTCTGGACAGGTACTGTTTTCCGTTGTTATTATCAGAAATCTGATTTTTACCATTACCGTTGACAACGGATAAGGCATACTGGAAAGGCATAGTCCCAAAATGTAAGGTACCGCCTACCGAAGCACCAAGCTGAAAACTTGTCCAGCCGTTCTTACCAAATTCAAAATACTGATTGGACCAGTCTAATGATTTGATAATATCTACAGGATATGTTTCTTCTATTCCAAACCAGGGTCTGAACTGCCCTACCGTCAATGCTATTTTGGGGCTAAAGGTGTATTTGAGGTATGCATTTTCCAGTACTTTTGTCTTCGGATCAGACTTAAAGTCTGCCAGATTTACTAAAGCAACAACTTCAGTACGTTTACTGATCTTAGCCTGGACCTGCGCACGCATATATTTTAATGCAAATGTGTTGTCTGTACCGGAGTGATCTGCATGATGTAAGCCTCCCACGTCTACATCTTTATTGAGACTCGTGGTGAACCTGGCCTGAAACAATCCTTTAAACTGAAATTTGGGGTAATTTTCAAAATCTTTTCCCCATGTACTGTCGGGAACCTGAGCATATACTACACGCACAGAGAGTGCATTAATTATTAAAACCAAAAAGAAAGTACACAAGGCATGCATTTTCATATGAAAAAATAGATGTTTCTTCATTGTACGGTAGTTATGTTAATTGGTATTTGGTATATAAATTACAAATACAAAATGGAATTGTTTCAATTTATTTACAATTCACAAACAATCTTAATAAGAAAATATTAAAATAAGGCTATAAATAATGAGCGGGAATTACAGATTTTATACAAACGGAGAAGTCCAATGTACAAGCATAGCCCTAAAAGGTAATTTGGAAAAAAAGACTTCTAATTGGATATTAAATTAATGATTATCAGTCTCTGCAGTTGGTTTTTCTCTATCAAGCAATACTTTCCCCCAGTCATTCAGCAACCATAAGGCTTCTACTAATTTTTCACCGATTGGTGTAAGCGAATATTCTACACGGGGAGGCAATTCCGCAAACTGCTCTTTCGTCAGTATTCCGGATTGCTCCATTTCTTTCAATTGTTGGTTCAAAACCCGCCGGTCAACCGTCCCAATACCACGTAAAAATTCACTTGGCCTTTTTTTACCTTCATTAATCTGCCATACAATAGGAATTTTCCATTTACCGCTGATAGCATTGACAGCAAATTCTAAGGGACAAATTTTCTCTATAATCGTTGATTCCTTTGTTTTCATAAAAAAGTGACTTTTTTAACCCATAGGGGTAAAATTATGCGGTATTGTCGGAGCCGGAATACTTTTAAATATTTGCAAAAACAATAACATACAATATGAGTAATCTGCACGAACAAACAGCTGCGCTCCGCGCACAAATAAATGCTCAACTTCCGGTTTCCACAGTACAGGCATTTGAAGCATCAGTACAGGATCTGAAAGAGCGTAAAATAGCATCCGGAATAATCCGTACCGGTGAAAAATTACCGGATTTTGAATTGCCAAATGTAACCAATAATACGATAAGTTCTAAACAACTCCTTTCGAACGGCAAACTAATTGTAGTTTTTTTCAGAGGAATGTGGTGTCCATATTGTAATCTTCAAATACGGGAGTTGAACAATAAACTGAATCTCATAACGGATAAAAATGCTACTTTAATAGCTATTTCTCCTCAATCCATATCTCACAACAATAAAATGAGTGTGCAAAATAATCTTCATTTTGATGTCCTGACAGATAAAGATAATGCCTATGCCCGCAAATTGGGTATTACCTTCGAACTACAGGATTTTGTAAAACCTTATTATGAGGAATTGGGAATTGATTTGACAGCGTTTAATGAAAATAACTCGTACGAACTTCCGGTTCCTGCAATATTTGTAGTAGACACCGATCATACGATTATCTGTACATTTGCGGACACAGATTACACCAACAGAACAGATGCAGACCTGCTGATAGCAAAACTATGAAAGACGAAAAAAGAAAAGGGGCCAGATCTGCAAAAGACATTCCTGCAGAAGTTCTGGAACAACTCAACAGCGGATCGATCGAATCCGCTAATCTGACGGAATGGCTCGCCATCGATCAGAGAATATTGCTGGTGCGCGTGCTGTCACAATTGAACAGGGAACATTATATAATGCCTGTATCTGAAGCGATAGATAAACTCCAAAAACAAACCGTAAATACCATTAATGAAACTATCGGGAATACACTACTTGCTCTATCTGTAGCCTATTCAGACCAACACATTCAACAGGCTTTAAAAAGCCATTTCTCAGATATGGTCCGTTGCTGGGCTACCTATCTGACGGATAGTAACGAGAATTTATCGATTGCAGAAAAACTGGAACAGATTCAGTTTTTTGCAGCAGACAGTCATTTTGGAGTAAGAGAAATTGCATGGATGGCCGTTCGAAGCAGTATCATACAAAATCTGGAAGAGAGTATACGGGTGCTAACTGTCTGGACAACTCATGAAAATGAAAACATAAGAAGATTTGCATCTGAATCCATCCGTCCGAGAGGAGTATGGTGTGCTCATATCGAAAGATTGAAGAAACAGCCCGAACTGGGAATGCCTGTACTCGATCAATTAAAATCGGATTCTTCTAAATATGTGAGGGACAGTGTTGGCAATTGGCTTAATGATGCCAGCAAACATAGTCCTGCATTTGTGCTGGATACCTGTTCGCGATGGAAGATTGAAAGTCCGACAAAAGAAACGCTTTACATCTTAAAAAAGGCTATGCGAACATTGGATAAACAAGGCTGATATCTTCCTATTTTTGTATATCTTAAACAGGTAAAAACATCTGATTTCATATTGAAAACCAAATGGCGATTCCAACTAATAAAGAACAATTGCTAAAGGCAATTAAGAGCAATTACGACAAACTACAGAAAGAGTTAACAAATATTTCTTTAGCACATACTACAATTCCTGAACTGGAAGGACATGCTAAAGGTACTTACATGAGTATACAAAATCTTGTTTCCTATCTGATTGGCTGGGGGGAGCTCGTTCTTAAATGGAACAGGAAAAAAGATCTTCAGGAGACAGTAGATTTTCCGGAGACCGGATATAAATGGAATCAGCTGGGGCTACTTGCTCAAAAATTTTACAAAGATTATGAGACTATTCCTTATCCTGAATTGTTAAAACGTCTGGATACTATTGCAGGAGATATTATACAACTCATCACACGTAAAACAAATCATGAATTGTATGAAGAACCCTGGTATGAAAAGTGGACATTGGGTCGTATGATCCAATTCAATACAGCCTCCCCATATACTAATGCAACAGCAAGAATACTTAAATGGAAAAAATTAAAAGGGACAGCAGCACATTAATATATGCTGCTGTCCCTTTTGAATAAAGACTATTCCGGGATCTGGTACTGCATACTGACAGCTATACGATTCCATCCGTTTATTGTCACAATGACCATGAGTACCTGTGCAACGTACTGCTCTCCCAATAATTCTACCGCTTTGAGATAAGTTCCTTCAGAAAGTCCGTGCTCATGAATCAGGGTCACTTCTTCTGTCATACTTAAAATGATACGCTCTTCTTCTGTAAACAAAGTTGTTTCTTTCCAGGCATTCAGCAGAAATATGCGTTGATTTGTTTCCCCTTTTTTTAAAGCATCTTTCGTGTGCATATCAAGACAAAATGCACACCCGTTAATCTGTGAAGCTCTGATTTTAATCAGTTCCAAATGTGTTTTGGACACATCCGAAGCCTGAATATATTGTTCCAAAGCTGACATTGCTTTATATCCCTGAGGTTCTAACTTTGCAATATTAATTCTCTCACTCATAATATGTTAATTAAATAATGATATATCTGTTAATGATTACAAGACAAAGTTAAGTGTTGGATCACACAAAAAACTTAAACCAGTTTAAGTTCGTTTCTTGCGCCTGATCTCACTCAAATATTCAGGTGTAAAGCCCAGATAAGAAGCGATAAGATATTGCGGAATACGCTGTACAAACTGAGGATTGACAAGCTGAAAGTGATTGTAGAGTTCTTCCCGGGAAAAATCATATATATACTTGATACGACGCTGAGATGCAGCATATGCTCTCTGATATATATACCGAAAATAACGTTCTACATCCGGATAACGGGAAAGTAACTTTTCCTGCGATTCTGCATGTATGGCCAGCAGAATCGCATCTTCTACAGCCTGAATATAAAATTCGGTCGGCAGCTGATGTTCATAGGCCATATTATCTGTTATCCACCAGTTCTCAATGGCAAACTGAGTCGTATGCTCGACGCCTTTTTCGTTGATAAAAAACATTCTCATACAACCGCTAAGCACAAAATAGTTGAACTTACAGACCTGACCTTCGACAAGTATATTTTCTTTTTTCTTTACTGTTTTCAGTTCAAAAAAAGATAGTATATCCTGAAATTTTTCTTCGTCAGTTACAATGAATTTCTGCAGATGTTGTTTAAATAATTCAGACATATAGATGATGTTGAGTGTATACAGCAGCCACACTACCTCATCAAATATAGTTATCTCCGGTTAACCGGATCTCCCATTATCTGAAAAAGTTTAAAATAAGATTTATGGTGCCAGTCTTCTTGCAATCAGTACATAACCCGTTTTGTGTTTAGATTCCTCTCCACTTTTATGTGCCGTGACCGTATAAAAATAAGTCTGATCCAAACAACCTTCAGCATTCCAATCGTTCTTATAATTGTCATTCTCGTAGACTATCTTGCCGTATCTGTTGTATATCTGGACCTCTATACGATCATAATACCCTGTTCCAATAACTTCGAATTCATCATTTTTCCCATCTCCATTTGGTGTGAAGACATTAGGTACAAAGAACCCATAAGTCATGATATCTACTGTGGCAATATTAGTCCAATTGCCATTAGCATCCAATACCTGATAACCGAACTGGTCCTTTCCTGTAAAATTCAGTTGAGGAGTGTAAGATACTTTTCCGTTATTCACGACTACTTTACCATATTGTGGCAACGATACAATCTGTATAGACATGGGATCCAATGGAGCATATTCCTCAGGTTTATCATTTTTGAGCACAGGAATAATCATCGTCGTATTATAGCGGACATTAACGGTATCCGATATAGCGACAGGAACTGTTTTCACCACTTCAATATTTACTTTTCCGGGATAAGATTCTAATTTGTACCCATCACTGAAAACATAATAAAACTCATCCGGACCAAAATAATTATGCTGTGGCACATAGCTGATCGTACCGTCTTTTTCGATGCTGATTGTACCATATTCAGGAGCGGTAGTAATCCGGACTGAACTCACATTTACATGTGTACGCTCGATAATATCATTTTTCAGAACTTCCATTTGTAATTTTCGGTTCTGTTTTAGTGTATAAGAATCCGCTACTGCCACAGGTCTCTTCGCGATAGTGATTTCAGTAGCACTGTCATTGTTGTATTCTGTCCCTGAGATATCTTTTACAACACGTCCTTTCTTACTTTCTTTTGCAAACAACAATGCTGAGTTACTGACTTTTCCTTTATCAAAATCTGCAGGAAGCAACTGATACCGGGCAACGTATTGCACAGAATCGTTAGCCCCCAGAGCAACTGAGGAAACCGAGGTTGCTGTCGTAAACAACATAGGGTCTTCCAGCTGCAGATCGTAGATTGCGAATCCGCTTTTATTCCACACTGTAAAAGTGTACTCTAACTGATCCCCTTCAACGAATAACCCTCCGATTCCTGAACCTTTATTCGTGATTCGTTTACGCAAATATACTTCCGGAATACGGTCTATGACTGTCACTGTAGGTTCGTCATCATCAACAGTAGAACCAGAGATATCCTTTACATCAAATCCTCTTGGGTTTTTTCCACTAACATTAGCCGTGTTTGTAATCACCCCCTTTTCAAAATCCTCCTGTGTGATCGTATACGAAAGCGTGACACTACTCTTCGCTCCTGCTGCTAGCACAGCTGGCGCCAGCATAATCTCAGCAGATCTGATAAGTGGATCCTGTATTTTAATATCTTTGACAGGTACATATCCGACATTCTCTACCTGCAGTGTGTATTGTATCGTTTCGCCGACCTGCATATAGGAGTCTTTATTTTCGTCCGTGAAAACCGCTGTTTTCAGCAGTGCCAATTTCCCTCTTTCGTTTAATGGCTCTAATAAAAACACCTGATTATTGATCATAATATTATTACAAGCTCCCCCCTTTCCATTATTGGCACACTCTTCTTCTGCAGTATTCGGCAATAGCTTTAAAATGTCTGTTGAAGTTGCATCAGGATCTGTCATATCCGGCTTACGCATAATAGTAGCTTTGACCGGAATATATCCATAGGTCGCATCCGGAACAATATCTGCCCGTACAGTAAAAGAAAGAACAATTTCCTCTTTATCTGCTAAGGTGAAATAAGCTGCATAATGGTTATTATGAAACAGAGATCCGGATATAGTGCCTGCTCCCGAAACCGGATTTACCTGCTGTATAATTACCCCTTCCGGTAATGTAAAGTGAAACGGGGCTTTGTCAACTGCAGAAGGACCGTTATTTCTCACAGTAACTACATATGTAAAGTTCTCTCCCAATTCTACCTGATTGCTGCTGGTCTCTACAGATACGACTTCCAGATCGGCTACTTTCACGGTTATATCCTGAGTTTTGATTTCAGCAATATTCAGTGCATATGCCCAGGTATCCATAGCTTTCTCATTTCCAAAGCTGAAATTACCGTAATTCTGATTATTATTCCGGTTGACAGTTGCATTCGAATATGTTCCCCAACGATGCCCGTTGATACGGCTGCTAATGCCTTCCAGATTTACTCTTGGGTCACTGTTTTCAGACGGCATTCCTTCACTGACATTGCTGTCGTCCCAATACACAATATCAGATTCGACCGTTTGTAAATCCTCAGAAAGCAATTCCAGGATAATTCCCTGGGGATTGATCTCCATATCGATATAAGGAAAATGCACTTCTCCGCCCAGTAGTTCAACTTTGATTTTTACAGGGTATTTATCTCCTGCAGGAACAAGGTTACCACTCAGGTCACGCCCATTCCAGTACGCATTATTTATTCCCTGTTTTGCTGTAAATATAAATTGTGCATCAGGAAAGGAATGATCACTATCAATACTTGAAATCGTGATTTTATAATTGCCGGCCAGATTTGTCTTGAATTGCACCCATGCTCCTTTGCTACTTACATGATCTGCATTTCCTTCGACACCCGTTACATTTATATCACTTACCTGAGCAGTTATACGATGACGGACCAGCCATGTTTTCTTACCCGGAACAGCAGCAGGAGCCTCTGCAGGCATACTCATATCCGGCAATGTATACATCATCTTATGTGTGACCTTACCGTTAACATCTGCAGCCCGTGGATCAATTACATCGGAAGAACCTGCTGCCGGTACATAATTCAAACTCTTATACACAGACTGTCCATTTGCTCCGGGAAACCCCTTATTATTGACAAATGAAGTAAAGGCTATCCCATTACTACCGTTACCATCGACCCTGTAAACGTATCCATCATCCGTCATGACATAATTTTTTCCATAGAATGCTCCATCAGCATTTGAAAGTCTGCCACTATTAATATACAGATTGAGGACATTGGTATAGACTCTACCCGTTAACCAGGCTGTATTTTCGATATTTCTGACAGATACATCCCAGGCTGCTATATACATTCCGTCTGGTTGTTCCCAATCCACACTTGCGGCAACATCAGGTAGCAGACTGCCATTATCCATATCATTATTTGCTCCTAAAGGTGAAAAGAACTCTACTTTCCAAACGCCTTCTTCATCTACTGCTACTTTATAAGGAGTATAGCCAACATCAGGTCCGTCCAGTTCTGCCCTTCGGGTTCCCTGTCCCTTATCCATAATTCTGCCTGTATTATCTGCTGCAGAAGTATAAGTTTTACCAGATGGACTGGTAACACGGATTCGTCCTTCATATATATTTTGAGCACTTGATGCGGCGGCGATAGTCTCTCCCATACGGACATAGACAAAATGAGTACCAGGTGTCGGAAACGGGAAGCTCGTAGTGGCCTGGCCATTTTCTCCTTTGGACATCATAAAAGCCCGGTTACCCTGTACCCCTGCAGGATACAGATCTTTCGAACCATCAGCGAACGCAGAGGCTAAAAAACTCAGGAATACCAATAGAAAGCAAGCCCTCCATCTTACTCTATTCATGTTTACTTTAGGTTAACGAAGTATATGATAATCAAATGTTAAAGTAAATATAACAGTTATTTTAAATAGTGCAACGGTTATTACAAAAACAATTAGAAATTAAAGAGATTATCCATTACAAGCTTTATACTTCATTAAATATGTAGCCGAAACACTACATTAAAGTGTTGGTAATAAAAAAAGTTCCGGAATTAATCCGGAACTTTTTTTATCTCTATTGATTACAGGATTATTGGATATCCCTGGATTTAATGACCCTGACCTTAGTTCCTGACGCATCGCCTTCCATCAGATACCATGTATTTGTATACGGATTAAACATAATACCCAATACACCGTTAAAACTAGCTGAAGCTGCAGGTCCATTGACACGTCCTGAGGCAGTTCCTGCAATTTCTTTTAATACCGCAGTTCCTACCGGTTGATTGACATCTGTTTTATAAAGTCTGAATGTACTCGGGCTATAGATAAACAAATCTCCATTTGGAGCAATGTCCATACCTCTGGAGCGGTATCCGCTGCCTACAGCAGTAGTAGTATAGAATTTATAATTTTTTGTAGCAATATCGATTACTCCAAACCGGCTTGTATTGCCGGATACAAATAGTTTCTTACCATCAGGTGACAGTTCAAGAGCGTTTCCTAACTGATTAAACCGGGCAACACTACCGATACCTTCCACATCTCCACTTTGTGCCGTTGCACTTCCCGCAAGTAATTCTACACGATTAGTAGCCAGATCGATTCTCCGTATCCTGTTTCCTATCCATTCTGACACATACAATATATTACTATTCTTATCGATTGCCAGACCTGAAGGCCTGTTAAAGGAAGCCGCAGCGCCTATTCCATCAGCATTCCCGGTACTGGCCTGACCTGCTATAGTACTTACTATTCCATTACCGGAAGCATCGAATGTAATTTTACGGATCCGGTTTCCTCCTGTCGCATTGTTATCGGTAAAATACAAATCTCCTTTGTTGTCTACTACAACACCCCATGCTCCGTTTGTCTTCGCATCCGCCAGGTTTCCGTCAACATAGCCAGCTCCACCTGAACCTATCAATACAGAAGCTGTACCAAATCTGTCAATCTTAACAATTTTATTTCCACTTGTTACTGCACCATCGGTGATATACGTATTTCCGCTGACAGGATCAAAAACGGCATCCTGCGGAAATCCAAAAGTTACAGACCCGGTATTGAGTTCAGAAACTTCCAGGTTGGTATAGACTGGTGTCGCATATTTTGGAGTTACATTTTTAAACTCCAGTTCCGTATGATTATTAATAGTATTCTCAGTAATAGGGAATATCTTTTCTCCGAAAAGAGGATATTCTGTAGGGTTTACAGCGACTACTCGTGCCGATCCCCCCAGATATTCAGCATTAAACTGGATGGCAACTGTTCCTTCATTATCGAAAGTATAATCTTTAGCATCTTCATAATTTCCATTTGCTTTTTTCAGTTGTATCCGGATTTTAGCATCCAGATCTGCTTTTAAAGAATAGAAATTTTTACTGTTGAAATAATAATTAAGGGCTCTTTTTGTATTCGCCAGATTCAGATTCAGCGGCTCTTTTGTAACCATCCTCCCTTCGAGAGAGTCAAGTGTATAAAGGTTTTCATTGGCTACAGATTTGACTTTGTAATAAACCGGAAATGCAATATCCTTAAACTGTACACGGCCGTTGCCATCTGTTATCAAAGTATCTACTGCAGAGTAAGATTCTGTTGCACTCTCCCTTACAAAAAGGGCGACCTTATAATTTGCATATGGTGCTTTTGTATCCTTATCTGTTAACGTCGTTGTAATAGAAGATAACCCGAATCTTGGATGACTTTTTAGACCAATTGTATAATCCTTCTTCTCTTCAAGTACCACCTGTACAGTATCTGCAGCATATCTTCCTGTATCCCGGATCACTACCTGTACTTTATTGGGGTATGTGATCTCATAGGAAAACCGGCCTTCGCTATCTGTACTGACTGTATCAATAAATGTCTGTGTTCCATTTGCTTTGGTTTGGCGCTGAAACAAGACTTTTACCCCTTTTAACGGATTATTATCTTCCGTATTGATCAGTTGACCAACAATCTTTCCCCGATCTACCTCCGTAGACTGATTCCATAAATCATTCTTTTTACAGGCGACAAGACTCACGCCCGTAAAAAGTATCATCCACATATATATTCTTCTCTTCATATTAGGTTAATAATAGTGTCGTTATATTATAAACAAGACCAATCCCCGGATTAATTATTTAATAAACTCTGTTTCATACTTTTGCAGCCACGGAGTTCCTTCCAGATTCCAGGAAGCCACGATTGGTATTTTCAGCCAGTACAGGATATTACTCATCAGATCTTTATCATAAGTAAGGTATATATTCGGGTTTTCTTCTGTACTGCAAGACCAGGATTGTGCGAGGTTCCAGGCGAAAGGTGATCCCGGAAACAAAAAGTCGGTTTTCCCGGTATCGTCTTTTCTGTTTTTAAGTACACTTCCAGATCCTTCTCCCATCGGCCAGTATCCAAGCAATTGATTCCAATAGGTATCTGTAGCATCCAGTTCCTGCTTACATGCAAAATCCTTGATATACTGATCCGGAAGATTTACATTGTAATATGCCAGGTTATTCACAAGATTACTGGAAGCACCATATGCCACTCCGCTTTTACCCGGCCCAACGAAAAAGTCTCCCGTACCTGTAATGTTTTTACCTGTCACATCTACAGCCGCTCCCGGTTCACCATCCTGATACACCTTACCATATCTTTTACCATTTTCCGTATACACTTTAATGGCTATGGTATGCCACTGTCCGATTACAAATGTTTTCGGAGAATAGACAAAATATAATGTACCGTCTCCCAGTATGGCTCTGAATTTATTCTCTGACGAGGCAATCATCAGATGCCAGCCTCTGGTGGCACTGTAAGCATGTGTGGTTTTACCCACAATAACGGAGTTGGTTCCGGATTTTGTGATTACTTTAACCTTACACATGATGGTATAATCGCCTGCATTCCCTACGTTGAACTGACCTGCATTTGCATTTAGGATCGTCGGATTGAATGCATTAATAGCATTTACAGTCAAGGAGTTTTTAAGATCAGGAATTTCGAATTCTTTCCCTACAATATCCGGTGAATAATAGATAACAGGCACTTTACGTTCTTCCAGAGATGCACCGCCATAAGTATTACCGCTACCACCATGATTAGATGTGATAATGACCAGCCAGTCTTCTTTTGCATAATCTTTACGCTTTTTAAGACCTGACAAAATCTCACCAATGTATCCGTCAGCTACCGTCACGGCATCTTTATACATAGCACTTGACATTGAAAAAGAGCTCTTAACACCTGCTTCATTTACACCTCTGAAATTAACAACAGCCACGCCCAGATCTGTTTCATTACGTCCTAGTTTGGACAGAATACTATCCTTTGCTGCTGCATCCGAACCGACTAATACATTGCCATCAGCTAATCCAAAAAGGTTTTTTGAAATTAAAGCATTAGGAGTTACAGCATAAGATTTCATTGTTTTGCCGGATTCCAGTATACGCTGAAAAAACGTAACGAAACCTGTTCCGCTCTGAGGGTTGTTTGTACCATGCGGATCATCTTCGTCAAATTCCTCATCAAAATCATCACCTTCGATACCATGCTTATTATGCCCTACTCCACTCACAATAGTCGTCCAGGTAGAAGCATCACCGGTATTGGCATCTGCCAGTGCATTAAAGGAATATTTGCTGTTCGGCAATAAAGCTTTAATATTTGTCGGAACATCCTTTTTCAGTTCAATACCGGACAATCCGTCAACGACAATCATCAAGACTTTTCTTTCTTTCACGAACGGTGTGACAACTTCCTTCTCAAATACTAAAGGAGGATCATAATACTTCTTACAGGATGTCAGACCTGCTACCAAAAGCATCGACATCAACAGGAAATTTGTTATTCTATTACTTTTCATAATTATCCCCTTTCTTATCTATTGTTATAAAATCCTAACTCAGCTATCACCGGAAAGTCTGTGGTCACATACAAGTCCGACTTATTGACTGTAAGTCTGGCATATTTAAATGTTTCAGCGATCTGACCACTATTGAAATACACATATTGTGTTGGAAGATCTCGTGTAACGGTGAAGGTTCCCAATGAACGCCATGATACATTATCATCACTCACTTCCAGTTTGAAATTTTTGACATGATTAGCTGAATTTGCAACCTGACGCTGCGTAAAACTGATACCACTTGCACTGATTGCATTAGTTCCAGTCTGTAAATTAATTACCCACGGACCGTTAGCGACAAAACTGTTAGCAGGGGTACAGGTTGTATTCCAGCAGGCATTCCAGAAGGTGGTCAGATTACCGTCTATTGTATTCTTAGGCTCATATGTTGTATTATAGTTGGTAGCAGTAGCTGTCCATCCGGTTTTTGCAACCTCAACAACATCATAATAAGGTTCTTCGCCTCCACTTTTGGTTACCGGATTGAATAGCCAGAATTTCTTGTTTAGTAACGGAAGTCCCAGTTGAAACTTAACGTAATTACGGGAAACATCACTCACTTTTATACCCCATCCTATCCATAAGAAAGGTTCCATATCCACTTTTGTATATTCACACAGTGCTTCGTAGAAGAAGTCAATCTTGGATTGATCATTGGCCGATTCAAATCTGGCATTACGTGCACGGGTATATAGATAAGTCATAAACTCGTATCCGTATTTTTCGAAGATCTGTGCATACATGATCAGTTTGGCATCATTATGATTTTTTGATAAAGTCGGCATATTAGCCCAAATCTTACGATTAGCATCTGCAGCATCTTTAGGCACATAGTTAATCCATTCCAATCCTGTAGGCCATACTTCCGCTATCTTGGTATGCTGACGGCCGTTAATCATGGCTACTTTAAAGCTGAATAAGTTGTTTGTCACCTCTCCGTTTCCGTCAAAACTCCATACCCGGCCCTGTTGCATATTATGTCCAAGCTCATGATATGTTCCCCAGTTTTGCGTACGAACCGAATTTACAGTCACAGCCTGACCAAAGTACTGATCATTGGCACCTGCACGTACCGGATATCCGGATACCTGCGCTACCCCTGGTTCAAACAATACATCATGTACGATACGCCATTTATTGAATGGTGCACGATGTTTGACATCAGGATTCCCCTCTGTCATACCTGTCCAGTCCCAATAGGCTTCCTTGATCATCTTATCCCAAAGTTCCATCAATTCTGTAGGACTACTGATAGGGAATCTTTTGAGACGTTCTGTCTGTAATGTAAAAACGATACGGTTACCTTCCAATTCAAACCACGGAACTGAAGATTTGTTAACAAGATCTTTCCATTCCTGATCGGTCATTTTCCCTAATTTGAAACTTGGCGCAAGCGTTGTTCCGGAGAAAAGAAGGTCTACAACTCTTCCCAAAGGACGCTCAGGAATAATGTATACAAGTCCTCCGTACAAATTCCGTATATAGTTTTTGCCCGGAAAAAGATCCTTACTTACCACTATTTTTTCGTCTCTTCGCGGGAACTCGATCTTCGTACTTCCAGTATACACATGCGGACCGACCTGTGCTTTAAGACCATACACACCTTGTGGTACATCGATCACAATCAGTTCGCCTGCAGGAGCAAACATACTTGTGCTCTGCCATGCACCTGGAGCTACACTGATCCGCAGATCGGAAGGAGATACTTCTACATAATTCAGATCGATACTGACCTTATAGTTTTCTAATCTCGGTTCTGTAGTTGCTACCACTCCAGGAAACAGCCTGGCCTGCGTAATTTTCGAGTAATCGATCTTAAACCGATTGGTATCGATATTTACATTTACTGTATCTTCATATTCACCGGATGAATATCCGTTTTCAAAATTATAACCGTAGTCTTTAGAACATGAAGCTAAAGAAGCCAGTATATATAAGAATGAAAAACCGTAAAACAATTGCTTTTTCATCGTTCAATAATTATTTGTTTGAAAATATTGGAGACCAACTCTGTGCATCCAGATCGAACTGTGACACTTCTAATATCCCTAACCAGCTGTACATCATCAGAGGTGCATCTACTGTACGGATAACAAATCTTTCCAGGTTATCCGGAACGGTAGGACATAAATTGCCGGCACGTTCTGAAAAACTGTTCCATACAAAAGATCCGTTGAGTATAAAGTTTCTCTTATACGGACTCAAGTCTTTAATCTGTGTACCTTCATCATTGGCAGGCCAGTAACCGATCAGATTAGCATAATAGCTGTCTTTTTGAGGCGTAGAAAGTGTAGTACATGCATTTGCAGCAATGTAATTATCCGGTAATGCAGCATTATAAATCCGGACATCTGCAATAGAATGAACAAATCCTGAATTGTCGCCATAAGATCCTTTTTGATATCCTAATTGTAATGGCATATCCGGAGAAGAAAGGTTGCGGGCAGCAAAATTGGTAAGTGTCTGCTTCAACACCCCATCTCTGAATAATTTGACTACACGATTGGTACCGTCTTTATAGATCTTGGCTGTCAGCGTGTACCAGGTATCCAATTCAAACGGTGCACTATCAAACGCATAATTGGAAGATGAGCTGCTGTTAGATACAAACCGCCAGCCGTTACCACCATTATAAGTGAAGCTCCAGCCTACCGGAAAATTCTGAGCACTGTTCATTTTCCCCACGATAACACCATTTAATGCACTCCCTGTTTTCCCTCCTTTTCCATTCATCTCATGTACCTTAAGCTTAATCTGTATGGTATAATTACCGGCATCTGCTCCTGTTCCCATATCATATAACCGCGCATCAGCAGCTGATACAGCAGCAAAACCCGAATTACCGGTATAACGAACTGCTGAAGAGCTCCAGGCAGGATCGATGGTCTCTATGCGCTCTACTAGTTTGTAAGCAAACTGATTATTATACATCAGGACAAAATTATTGCGATCGGTTTTCGAAAACACACTTCCGTCATCCAGCCCTGGTTTCAGGGTATAAGATCCGCCGTTATTCGATGCGACAATGACTAACCATTTTTCATCTTTATAATTTGGTCTTGACTTGATTGTCTTCATCAGATCACCTAACCGCTGATCAAACTGATGCAATGCCTGAAGATACTGTTCCGAATCAGGACCATATCCATAAGCATCTCCAGCAGTTTTCACATCTTTAAAAGTAGCCACCACCAAACCTGCATCTGCATGATTCAGTTCTGTCTGAGCTCCTGTCAGTACTTCTGTATCCGTATTGACTTTTACATTCTGATCAATATCAGCAGGATTCACAATCCCTTCTACCGTATTATTACTGGTTACAAGAGCTGTACGCAACTTAGTATATTGCTTGATCCGCGTAAAAAGACTAGGGTATTTTGCCAGATTATTACCGGAAAGATTGGTACTGGTTACTTTATGTTTATCTTTTTCTACACCAGTCAACAGATCGGCATAAGTTGTTCCGTCGTTTGGAGACGCCGCACTGACCGAGTTCCAGCTGAACATGGCATTAAAAGTCATCTCAGACAAATTGGGCATTACCCCGTAGTCTGTAGCCTGATTACCGACCACTGAACCTACCGCTCCTTCTACAATAATATAGGCCATCCGAAACTGAGATCCCTTTATATTAAGATTAGGCTCATCATCGCCAAATTGAATTTTATTTTCAAAATCCTTATTACAGGATAGCAGCCCCCATACAGCTGTAGTCAACAGCAGTAGTTGACGGCTATATTTTCTGATCGAAATTGTATTGCTATTTTTCATTTCTAAATCTCTTTAATACTCCTGTTAATCAACAATCGTCATACGTACAATATTTCCGACATTAAGCTGTCCGTTGAAAGAACTGATACTTCCTACCAGCGTGATCGTTCGCTGACCCAAAGAATTGGTTCCTTCCAAAGAATCATAGATACTGCCGACCAGCTTGCCTGTGTTATTATAATCCGCAGCAAGTGTTCCGTCAGGATTAAGGATCAGCAGACCTTCCCGTATCACATCATTGTATTTTGTAAATGTTCCCGAAACAAGGATCAATCCATTCGAAAGCTGTGTGACATAGTTTGGTTTACCTCCGGCAAAGCCATAACTTTTGAAAGAAGGATCAACACTTCCGTCTACATTCAACACTGCAATACCATTTGCAGGTACGCCATTGAACGTATTGAAGCTACCGACGACAATGTATTTATTTCTGGAGGCCGAGTAGAATATCTTCGAAATCCGGTCATCAGCTCCTGAACCGGCTGAAAAACTTGCATCATAATTACCATTTACATCAAGTCTCACAATTCGTCCGGCACTCTGAGTCGTATTGAAATTGGTAAAAGAACCAACCAGCACCAGTTTGCCGTCATTCTGCAAATAACCATCGTTAATCGTACCGTTGACACCAGCCAGTCCTTTAATCGGAAGCGTAGTTTTATTCATATAATAATTAGAATCCAGCACCCCATTCATATCCATACGTACGACTTGCTTTGTTGAAAAGTAATCTGTCAGAATATTATCAAATGTGGAACGTGTATAATAATTGTTGGCATAAGACTGGAAATTGCCGATAGCCGTCACTTTATTATTCTGAACAAACGTCTTCACAACCGAAAGGTCTGTCCCTCCATTAAATGTCGGCGCGATAAGATTGCTCTTTCTCGGATCAGATGTCAGATTAAGAATAGGTACACTCGCTACATCCAGAGCCCCTGTATTCGTAATCCGGGTAATGTTTCTGACAAGATTGATCGTATCGAAATTGGTAAATGCACCGGAGATCAAAAGTGAACCGTTGGCCAGCTCATTGATTGACAAGATCGATCCTTTTACCCCTTCGCCAAATTTCATTCCTTTTACAAAATCTCCTGAACTGGACAGTCGTGCTATACCACCAATTTTGGTAGAAGAGGAAAAACCGTTGTAATCGGTAAAATTACCTCCTATATAAATCTGTCCGTTGCTGAGTTGCTGAATTGAAAAAATAGGTCCGAGTGTACCTGTTCCGGATCTGAATGTCAGGTCAATACCCGCTTTACCTATAATTGGTAATAATGGTCCTGCAAAAATCTGTCCGTTTACGACTACGCGTACACCACCTGTACTGGCATTGGCCGGAACAGTAGACGTTACAGAAGTATCTGTAATATTGACAATACGAGCTGGAATATTATTCATAAACAACTGAATTTCTTCAGGCTTATATTTCAGCAAACCATCAATCTTAAAGGTAACATCTGTACCAGGTCTGGCTTGTGAAGGTGAGGGCAAAGCTTCTCTGAATCCAATACCCAAAGGTTCTGCGCCACCGGCATAAGGATCTGGTCCATATGTTATTTTGTCCGTACAGGAGGCCAGCAGCACAACCACGAACAAGATAATAAAGGAGTAAATTGTATAATTCTTTTTCATATCAGATCTTATTTATAATCAATACCATACTCGATCGCCAGATTGGCAAACCGGTCATATAAAAAACCAAATACATGCCTGTTGTAATTCAATACATGAACCCTTCCGTTAGTCGGCTGAATATTGGAAGAAGCCACAAAAGTATTAACCCAAGAAGATGTCGGTCGGGAATAATCCGGCACATAAGAAAGTAAAATTTGTCTTGGCCCTGCATATTTGATCACAACGCCATTGTTATTGAGATCATGATATACAGCTCCCACATTGATCGGTTGAGTTTCATTATACGTTTCGAAGATCTGCCCGCTGAAAGCGTACAATGCAGTCGTATCTACCTGACGAAAATCATTCAATCCAAAATCACCTTTAATCATATATTCAGATAAGATAGATTTCCAGACCACCGGTTTCACTTCCTGATAACTCTTGATGGTATCCTGTCCTCCTAGATAAAGAACCACATTCAGGTAGTTCAGTGCCTTACGGATCGTCGGATCGGGAGGAGCGAAAAAGGTCAGCCTGTCATTTTTAAAATTATCTTCCATCCCGGCATAGCGGATGATTTGTGTCAGCGTATCAAAGGGATCCTGTGGTTTTTGACCTTTTGAATCCAGATATTGCATCATGTTTCCATTGAATTTAGGATCATGTACACCTGAATCCGAAAAATAATCGTCTTTATTACAAGATGCTAATACAAGCAGTGCGGTAAGTATGTATAGTAAATTTTTCATATCTCTTTCTCTTATTTCCAGTATTCATTTAATGTCATAAAAGGATTGTTTTCCAACGCTTTAGGATCTATAGGCCAGGTCCAGGCTTCCTGCAGATAAGCCGAGTAAGCCATCGGATGCCATGAGTATGCAGCATCATACAACTTGCCTGTGCGTACCAGATCATAATAGTAATGTCCCTCTCCCATTAATTCCTTACATCTCTCCCAGTAAATAGCATCCTGAAGTTTGTTGTCATAGTTATTAGCTTCCGGATAAAGACCCGCTTTAGCACGGGAACGAATCAGGTTAAGCAGCATAGTGGCCTTATCGTCGTTACCGCCCATTGCAGCCAGAGCCTCTGCCTGTAACAGAATTGCGTCTGCATAGCGAAACATAACCTGATAATTACCAATAGACTGAGCCGTATTACCAGATCCGAGGGCTAAATTGAAGAATTTGAAAAAGGTAAAATTACCATTGCCGGAAAACATAAAATTATTACCCTGTTTATCTGTAAACCAACTCTGTATCCTTCCATCGGACTCTCCTTCAGGGTATAAAGTTTTCATATATGAAGATTCATATGCTAACTCACTCTTGTCAGTCGTCGTTGCATTCAGAATGAAATAAGGTGCATGAAGTACGTGTGCGAAATAGGTCTTACGAAGACTACCATACGATTCACCATAGTTTACGTTATTCGGAATTTCAAATAATCCTTCTTTAGAACGACCATTAAAAATCTCTGCTACCCGCTCGATTGGAAGCAATTCATATGCACCATTATTCTCCAATCTCAGTTCATCGCCAAGACGGTCTACCTGTGAGTAGTATTGGTTCGCATTTGGTTTATCAAACCAGGCTAACCACATATTCAGGTGCATCATCAACGTCAAAGCAGATCCTTTCATGGCTCTTACCCCGCGATTGGCCGGATCGTCATATGTCCATGGAAGATCATCTTTTACTTTCTCCAGATCCTCAATACACTTTCTGGCTACTTCTCTATGATCCATACGAGGCAGAGGATCCTGATTGTATGCATCCGTATAATACGGTACATTTCCGAACAATCTGAGCAATACGAAGTAAGACATACTGCGCATAAAAACAGCTTCAGCCTGATATTTACGGACTTGTGCAGGTGTGAAAGAAGGATCATTCTCCGCTACTTTTGGCACTAAGGTGTACAGGATATTGGCGGATTGTATTACTTTATAAACCGGTTTCCAATCTGCGATCTTATCCCACTCTACATTATACGTCCAGAAGCGTTCAGCATCGGTACCCGGTGTAGGGCGGATTGTACTCACCAGTTCTTTAATACTTCCTCTTGAAATGATACGGATATCATTTCTATTCGGATATGTTTCCGTTTTCAGTACCGGAGCATTACGCAGATCACCCATCAGTACCAAAGGACGATCTATTCCGACCCCTACCCGGAACAGACGGTATACCTCTCTGGTAAAAGTCTCTGCATCATTCTGATCTTTCCAGAAGTTATTTCCGGAAAGGCTGTCAATCGGTTCGACATTGAGGAATTTTTTACATCCCAAAAAGCTTATTGTTACCGCTACGATAACTATATATTTAGCAATTCTTTTCCCTTTCATCTTTGACAAATTTTTCATCTTAAAACTGTACATTTAATCCCAGCGTATATGTTCTTTTATTCGGGTAACCGTCTGTTCTGTCATAACCCATATCCGTCACGTTCTCCGGGTTGGGTCCTGAATAATTACTAAAAGTGTATACGTTATTTGCTGTTCCGTACACCCGCAGAGAGGATATTTTATAACGTTGTGTTTTTTCTCTCGGGAACGTATAGGAAAGTGTCACACTATTGATCTTCCAGTAAGATCCGTCCTCCATAAATAAAGTCTGATTAGCACGAAACGGAGTAATAATTCCCTGACGTGTAAACCCATACGGATTCGGATACGCACTTATATCACCGTTATTAAGCCAGAAATTATACTTTTCAAGAGGTAGTAAAGTTGATTTTTCAATACCATTTGTACCTCCCATCAACGGGTTACCATAAGAGTTCATCTGATTTGCCAAAGCTTCATTAATGATATCACGCTTCAAAGTAAAAGAGGTATTGATAGACAAGCTGATTCCTTTATACTGTGCGAATGTGGACAAACCTCCGATGACCTTTGGTTGTGAATTTCCGACCGTCACCAAATCATTCTCATCCAGAATATAATCACCATTAAGATCAGTCCAGTACGGATCTCCAGCCTGGAAATAATAAACAGCTCCGTCTTTGATCATTTTATAAGGTTCACCCGTAGCCGGATTGACTGGTACCGCAGCATCTGTAGCAAATGTTCCACGGTAATCAAACAATACATGCGACATCGTATTACGACCCAGACGGTAAAGCGTATGAAGTTTATTATTTGCATCATACTTCAGATATTCACGGCTATTATCAGGCAAACGGGTCAATACTTCATTATTGATTGCTCCATTCAGACTGATACTCCAGTTCACTTTACTTTGATTTGATAAAGGTCTGAACATGAATGTGAACTCATATCCGTAGTTTACAAAGCTGACTTCATTAGATTGTAAAGATGTAAAACCATTATGATCGGCCAGATTTCTGGACCATAACTGATCGTCCACCTGTTTGTAATAGAACTCCTGGATCGTGGTGATTCTGTTTTTCAGGAATCCCGCTTCTATCGCCAAACTTGAAGAGGTAGTGGTAGAAGGAACTAACTTACTATTGGGCATCTGATTCCAGTTGAAACCGATAGTAGGATTATTGTTGAAAGCTCCTGTGAAAATATATCTTCCGTTTGCATCAAATACAGTTCCCGTAGGTGTAATATTCTTACCCCATCCTCCTCTGAATGAAAGGTAGTCTAACCACTTATCTGTAAAAACATCCATAAAAGGTTCCTTCGCCATATTCCAGCGAGCGGAGATCGATGGATTTTTGACCCATGGTACATCCGGACCTACAGAAGAAGATTTATCGAGACGGTAGGTAAAGTCGATAATATATTTGGAATCATACTGGTAACTGAATGCTCCTGCAAAACCCGCCGAGCGTACATCTGCCAGATTATTCAGCACACCACCCACAGCACTACCGGCATCAAATCCAAAAGGACCTTCCAGCTGATCGTTGGGATACCCGGATTTCCGCTGCGCCTTAGCTTTGAAACTGTTAAGATTCAACTCATTAAATACATAGGTATTGATGAGGTGTTTCTCTTCTGCACCGAAAGCTTTCAGGTAAGACAATTGAAAGAGATTATACATCGAGTTACGCTGAGCATCGTAGTTATAATTCTGAGAGATATTATTATTAGCAATGGCTGGTGTAAAATTATCCGTACGATATGTGATATAGTTATAACTGAAAGAGTTCTTAGCTCTCATGCCTTTGAAAACTTCGTATTCCAGATCCACATTCGCCTTGACATCTGTAGTCCGGTTATCATTTCGTCCTTCCAGTGCAGATACCAATCCTCCTCCTACAATAGAAGAACTAGGCGCGGGCAGCAATGAAGAAGCTGAAGAAGCTTTCGCCACACCACCTTGTGTCACAGAGTTTCCACTTCCGGTCTGTTGCTCTCCAATATTACCGGACATATTTACAAAGAGTCTGAAACGATCAGATTGTCTGTACTCAGAGTTCATACTTAAGGTATAGCGACTGAATCCTGTATTCTGAATAATACCCTTTTCATTGTAATACTGACCATTGATCTTATAATTGAAGTTCTCATCCCCTCCTGAAGCATTCACATTATGCGTCTGGTTATAAGTAGGCTTGTAAAATACTTTCTGCCAGTTGGTGGAGTTATTGAAATATGGGTTCAAACTATCCGAAAGAATCTGATTGTCATAGATTTTATCCCTTCCGGTATAATAATCCACGTCATTTTCCAATACCTGATTGATACGGATGAGACGTTCATCTTTACCTCCCAATACAGATCTTAACTGCGGAGGAACACTGAAAAACTGGTTTGTTGTATATTGAATAATCGGAATCTTGGAGCGTCCTCTTTTGGTTGTAATACGGATAACCCCGTATGCACCTCTGGAACCGTACAACGCTGTAGCTGCAGCATCTTTCAGAATATCCATCGATTCGATATCTTCTGGTGGAATCAACGAAATCGGACTGATACCAGTACCTCCGCTGTTGAATCCATATTGAAAATCAGTGTTATCATCTACAGGCACACCATCCACGATATAAAGCGGAGAAGTAGGTGTAAGGAACGCATCCGAACCTGTTCCTGTGGATGAAATACTATTCAGACCACGGATCAGTACAGAGGCTCTGACTCCCGGCTGTCCTGTCGTCATCTGTACGTTCATACCCGCTACCTTACCCTGAAGTAACTCTGTCACGTTAGAAACAGGATTATCTTGCAGATCTTTACCCGATATAGTTACAGATGCACCTGTAAGGGTTTCACGCTTACGTTGCTGATAACCTTGTACCACTACTTCATCCAATTCATTCTCTTGCTTTTCCATATAAATAGTAAAAACAAAAGCTTTCTTTCCGGCCAGATTTTCTGTGACAGTTTTGAAACCTGTACTGGTAAAAATTAAAATATCATCTACAGGTGCCTGAATCTTAAAAAGTCCTTTTCTATCCGTAGACCCCAGTGCACGTTTCAATTTGGTGGAGCGTATGGTTACATCCCCCATTCCGATACGCGAACTCTGATCCTGGACAAATCCCGAAACTGATATTGTCTGTTGTCCATACAGCAGCCCGGATAACATAAAAATCAAACTTAATAGTATAAATCTTTTCATAATAATACGCATGGCTGTTAATCGTTATCAAATAATGGAGCCTCATTGGAGAAATAATAAATCATTTCCCAATCTCCTTTTTCCAGTATAGTATAGTTCATCCCGATAATTGATATTTCACGCATACCTCCAAAGGCTGTTCTGGTATAACTGAACATAGATCGTGCAAGAGCTCCGTTGTTATATTTAGTATTGATCGTCGGAACCAGAGGAATCGGGTAGGCAACATCATAGCGCACAGAAGAAGAATCTGATGCAAATGTCATATTGAAACCGTGTACCAGTTCCTCCCATTTCGTCGTATTAAACTTGGAAAGCTTGATTGGTTTAAGATCCGGATCAAGAAATTTAAAGGTTAGTGAATTTCCTTCCCCCACTTTATTAAACCATACTTTGATATCCGAACCCGCCATCAGCGTACGGGTAGAGTCGCCTCTCACACCGATTGTCAACATAGGAGATACAGATCCGTTGTCATTATAAGGCTCATAAGAGCGCTCCATTTCCGGCATTAATTTCAAATCTCTGAAAAAACGCTTTCCGCCGTTGCTGCTTACCTCTACATCAAACAGGTAACCTGAATCCGGAAATGTTTTCAGGATATTCGAATTAGCATAAGAGTGCATAATAAAATTACCGGAGTGTTCTCCGATCTCCCATAGCGGACGCATTACCGTTTCCCGTTTAGCATTGATTTGCTCCAGCGATGTTTCCTCTCCGGTATAGCGGTCTTTCCACACAGAAACCGGAAATAATTTTTGCAATTCAGGAGCCGCTTTACCTTCATGTGTACGTACTGCAGAAATGCGGAACGTAAGAGGCAAAGTAGTCTGCCCAGGGTTAAAGTTGCCCGAGAAATAGGTTGTTCTGCCTAATACCGGCTTATATTCGGTACTTGTAAAATTCATATCCAGACTGAAAGCATCCAGATCTTCAGGAAAATTTTTCTTACATCCAATACACACAATAGCAGACAAAATGACTATCGCAATTGAATTGATATATATTCTCTTCATAATTTGATTACTTATTAAAACGTGTCAGGAATTCACCAAAACCAAACTCATGTCCGTTATTCAGAATATGAACTACTCCATTTGAAGTCTTGATATTTACAGCTTGCGTTGTTGTACGTGTCCACTGGCTCTGAAAATTGGAACCTTTGGTATCACTGTAATACACTGTTACCAATCCACCTCCTACAAATCCTGAAGACTCTTGTTTAATCCGTTGAGCATGCATATCCTGATTGTATCGGGCATTGATAAAAAGCCCGTCTACGAAAAGCATAGAATCAGTAGTCACCAGATCTTTGGAAATATACTTGCTGATCAGTGTATCCAATTGTACAGGATCCAGATCACGGATATATAACAAAGGTTTATTTTGTGTTTTCCTAACCAGATTAAGATTGGTGATAGCAGAATGGAAAGAAGAATTGGTTGGTGCAAAAATGGTGGTTGCCGTCGTTGCAATAGAATCTCTTAATGCCGGAAATTTATTCAGCACAGTCAATAAAGAATCATACACCTGAGGTTTAGACTGAAAATATTCAATCGTATTTCCTGTGAAGATATTCTCCTTATTTTCATAGTCATAATAGCCATCTGTCTTGGCGCAGCTCCATAAGGAAGCAGTGACAAGTAGCATAATGACGAATAGTATAGATTGTTGTTTCATAATTCAGGAGGTTATTTCCAATAAGGATTTTGTACTAATTCAGAATTATTTGATAATACTTCAGATGCAATCGGCCAGAAAATTCCTTTTTGATCGATAAGAATATTAAAGGCTGCATCGTTTCTTTTTATCTTTTTGTAGCGAACCAGATCATACCATCTCCATCCCTCGCCCAATAGTTCGCGACGACGTTCGGCAAAGATTTCATCTATCAGATCGGTAGCAGAAGAAGACTCCGAAAGACCACGGCTCTTTCTTATCTGATCCAGTATATTTTTAGCCAGTTCACGCTGTCCCAGTACAGCCAGGGCTTCTGCACGAAGAAGAGCAATCTCTTCCATACGTGTAAATACAATAGCCGAACTGAATAGCGGAAGGGAACCATCCGTTCCGGAAACCCCTTCGCGGATCACTTTGATTTTACTGAATACAGGTCTCACTCCTCCGAAATCTGTAAAATAAGTCGTCTGTACAGTTCCCGCACTATTAATGCTGAAACGTACATCCCCTGCTTCGTGAAAAATCTGGATGATTTGGTCTGCAGGTATATAAATATCAGCAACAGGTTTAGAAACTAATGGCGTAGCCAACGTAAGTTGTTCTAAATGCCCTTCAAATGAAGCCTCACTTGCCGTCCATGAAAAAGGCAAGGCAACTAATTGAGAAGAGTTAGAATTGCTGAAAAATCCTTTTTCAGATGTTAAAAAAGAAGATTCCACATACGCAGCACCCGCTTTATTTGCATTTTTTAAAACATAATCGGCATATACTGAAGCCTCCAGATAATTGCCACTCCAGGCTGCCACATGTGCCAGAATAGCATTTGCGGATACTCTGTTGAACAAGACTCCATTCCATTTGGTCTGATCAAAGCCCATATATTTTTCAGTTGGATAGATCTCATCGAATCGTGAGCCATATTGAAAAGGAAGAATTTCTGCAGCGGCTTTCAGTTCTTTCTCGGCATATGCCAATACTTCCTTCTCAGTCGATTGCTTTACCTTTGGAAAACTGCCTTCATATGACTTATCCCAGATCGGCACATCGCCCCAGGTCCGTGCCAGTAAGTAATAACAGAAACCTTTAATAACACGCATCTGTGCAACATCAATTTTATTGTTTAAGGCTGTGTATTGCTTATCATTGTTAATGATCTCCGGAGATTTTTCTATAAACAGATTGGCAGCGTTGATAACAGCATAAAATTTACGCCAGTTACTCAGTTTCTGAACTAAAGCATAAGATGAGTTCAGTTCACCGTTAATAATCACCTGCAGATCGCGTTTGCCTAATGAAGTAAAATCTCCATTTCTCAACTCTCCATACATCCACTGTGAATTGTTCTCTGCCAAAGCGCTGCGCAGTAAACCATATACACCCAGCATCGACCCGCGTGCATCATTAATATCTTTCCACTTATTCTCTTCATCAACAATATGTTGAGACTCGATATCCAGCATTTTATTACAGCCAACACTTACGATGGTCATTACTGCACCCAACATACATGTGGTCAGAAAACGCTTTTTAGAATATTTAATTTTCATTTTTCTTAACATAACCCAATGATTACAAGTCCATTTTAACACCCAATATGAACGTCTTCGGAATCCGCAGACCTAACCCCGTATCATATCCATAAAAATCTACTAACTCAGGATCTCTTCCTGTATACTTTGTGAGTGTCCACAGATTGCTTCCGCTCACGTACACATAAAATTTTGTAAATCTATCCTTGCTGCGATTCATCAGTTTAGTCATATCATATCCCACTGTGAGATTTCTCAGTTTCAGGAAGGAACCGTCCTCCAGAAACATATCCTGTTCTGCCTGATAAGGCGATACCGGAGACCAGGGATTATATAAAGGATATGCTTTATCATCAAAATTTTTCTCCCAGAATGTAATATCTCTGACCGCTCCTATAGCACTGGATTCATCCTGATTGGCAAAATCGTAATAGCTCGCCGCCTGAGAATTGAGGATATCTTTTTTCAGATTGAAATAAAGAAATGCACTTATATCAAAAGACTTGTATTTGAATTGATTATAGAATCCTCCGGTGTATTTAGGAAAAATATTACCCATTAACTGGCGATCCTTATTATTAATATCATAATCTCCGTTTACATCTATCCATCTTGGATCCCCGCCTTTCATATCGGTACCATTATAAGTCAGGATTTTATAAGTAGACGGATTCACCGGTACGTCCAGGTCATTATTGAAAATTCCCCGGTTCTGCAATAACCAAAAATGATCGATACGCTCCCCTACAGCCAGTTTTCGGGTTCCGATTTCAATTTCCTGAAGACCGTTTGGCAAGGCTTTCAGTTTATTATTGTTATAAGAGATATTAAAGGAACTGTTCCATGAGAAATCGTTTTTAGCAGGAAGGTTAAAATTCAGCGTCAGATCCACCCCTTTGTTATTGACAACCATTCCGCTTTTGCGCTCAAACTGATATCCGGACTCCGCCACGATAGGCACATTAAAGATAGCGTCCTTATTATCTTTGTTATAAAAATCTACCCGGGCTGTAAGCATGTTTTTCAAAAGGGAAACATCAAGTCCTACATTCAACATTTCTGTATAGGACCATGGCAGATCGTAGCCTACCCAACCTGACTGATACGGACGGCTTAATGTTCCTAATCCATTATATGAAAACACTGCTTTATTTCCATCCCAACCCAGTTCAGATGCATACTGAGGTCCTGCCGCATCCCGGTCTGTGGTCGGAATATTTCCAAGGCGTCCATAGGAAGCTAATACTTTAAAGTAATCGAAGAAGTCAGATTTTATAACGTGATTCAGATTATAATCCGCATTGACTGCATACGATAGAAACCAACGTTCAGAAGGTTGTACAGCAGATGAGCCATCATTCCGGATCAATGCTCCGATATTCCATTCGTCTTTGCGGGTATAGTTCAGTTTTCCGTAAAATGAAGCAAGTCTGTGCTGGATCTTGTCTGAATAGTAGTATGGAATAAAACCTATAGACTGCAGATAATTAGCATACTGCGAATTTCCTTCGACAACGTTTACTTTAATAAAATCGTTCGGTCCTCTGTATCCCTGAGCATAATTGTATTTTTGGGCATCAGCCTGATAATTAAATCCTCCTGTAAAACTGAAACGATCCTTATCATTCACATCATAAAAATAGTTCAGCGTATTATCAAATACCATCCGCTCATTGTAACCGAAGTAATTGGAGACATAATTATTCCCAGACATCAACGTTGAAGGCCAGAATACATTTCTTGTATTCTCATTGTAATCCATCATTAACTTCGGAGAGAAACTAAGATTCTTCAGAATGGCAAAATTCAGCGAGAAGTATCCGATAATACTGTTATTGAAATTCTCATCAATAGTCTTATCATACTCCTTCAGATACAAGCCGTACATATCTTTATTGGGAGAGATTGGCGTACTCAGATCCGGCACATAGCGTGTCTCACCAAACCTTTCGATGATCGATTTATTACGATCGCGATCCAGGCGTGTGGCATGTATCATACTGGAAATGGTCAACCATGGCAGAGGAATCATATTAATATAGAATGCCCCCTGATATCTTTTAAACTTCGCTGCATCAGCTGCTCCTGCATCTGAAGTATGTCCTGCGAAAAATCGGAAGTTAGAACGATTTCCTCCACCGACCAGACTACCGTTGAGTGAATAAATCGGAGAAGTTTTATAATACAGATCTGTCCAGTTAGAAGGACCGTAATAATTGACATTGGAAGAATCACTCAGATAAGCAGGATATGAAGCCTGTTGCAGGATATCTGCATAGCGATCATAAAATGGTTTTCGGAAATTCTTTTCAAACTCCCCGTTTATCGTAGAGACGCTTGAAGGAGTTGCAAATCCGAAGTTTCCGTTAACACTGATACGTCTCTCCCCTGCTGATGCATTTTTGGTTGTTATATAAATTACACCATTCGCCGCTCTTGGTCCGTAAATCGCCGCAGTACTGTAATCTTTCAATACATAAATAGATTCGATATTATCCGGATCCAGTACCGTGTTAATATTTGTTGCAGCTCCGACAGGTTGTATTGTATAATTTTGGATATCATACACAATTGCAGGATCCTCTGTCAGCGGAATACCATTCACAACAATCAGCGGCTTATTCTTATTGAAATCTGTCGCATGCAATACAGGTGTAGAAATACCTCTCACAGTTATTCCCTGCTTGATCGTTCCGGGTTCGCCGGAAGATTCCTGAATATACAGTCCCGCAATATTTCCCTTTAGCATCTGTTGAACAGATACAAAAGGTCTTAATCTGGCAGCTTCCATAGCGAGACTGTCCTTTCCCAGATAAGGCTTGGTCGCACTCAGGTCATAAATGAGTACCGAGTCAACTTGCGTGGTATCAACCAGCCCTTTGGAAAAATTGGTTATCCCAAAACCAGTAACTCTCTTACTTGATGCCTTAGTTCCCGGAGAAGCTGAAACGATCCCCGTCAAACATCCACCAATAAGAGAAAAAACCGTAGCAACAACGTATAATTTTTTCATTTAACGGATTTAAAAGATGAACACTTTTACCTAAAAAAACTTAGAGACTTCAAGGTTTATAATGGCTTTTCTCTTCATCAGGTTTATAGCCTTGTTAGTTCTATGTTAATTAATTGGTAGGGCAATATTAGAACTATAGAATGACATCGAAGAATGTCACAAAAACACAACCGTTTGCGTAACTAACTATAACGTTTTCGTGTTTACAACACACTTTTATTTACATAAAATGAACATCCAATATTTTTATTGTTTATAAATTAAACATAAAAGAAATTGAAGGGAGCAAAAAAAAGAGGTTGCGAATAACGAAACCTCCTTTTTCTATAAATGATAGCCTTAGTTAATTTTTTGCATGCAGTGCTACTGCATAAAGTTTCATCTGTTTCACCATGGAAAGTAATCCATTGGCACGTGTCGGAGACAAATGCTCCCGTAAACCGATACGATCAATGAAGTAAAGATCCGACTCCACGATCTCTTTTGGAGTATGTCCTGACAGTACTTTCACCATCAGACTGACCAGTCCTTTTGTGATTACAGCATCACTGTCCGCCTTAAAAATAATCTTGCCGTCTTCCATATCCGGATGTAACCAGACTTTAGACTGACAGCCTTTAATAGTATAATCCTCCGTCTTATATTGTTCGTCTACCAAAGGGAGTTCTTTGCCCAGTTGAATAATATATTCGTATTTCTGCATCCAATCCTCAAAGAATGAAAAATCTTCTATGAGTTCGTCTTGTATCTCGTTGATTGTCATATTTTTTACCTAATTTAAACGAGCATACTTACTGCTCGCTCTACTCCTGCTACCAGCTGATCCACTTCTTCTTTTGTATTATAAAATGCAAAAGAGGCACGTACTGTTCCCGGGATACCAAACTGATCCATAACAGGTTGTGCACAGTGATGTCCAGTACGAACAGCTATTCCCAGTTTGTCCAGAATCACACCGACATCGTAAGGATGCACACCATCTATTACAAATGATAGTACAGAGGACTTATGATCCGCAGTACCGATAATTCTCATTCCCGAAATCGCAGACATCCGTTCTGTTGCATAAGTAAGCAACTCCTCTTCGTATTTAGCAATTTGATCGAGTCCGACAGATTCAATATAATCTATTGCATCACCCAGACAGATACCCGCTTCAATATTAGGTGTTCCTGCTTCAAATTTGAAAGGCAGTTCATTAAAAGTCGTTTTTTCGAAGGTGACTTCTTTAATCATATCCCCTCCTCCCTGATATGGAGGCATAGCATTTAACAAATCTTCTTTGCCATACAGTACACCTACTCCGGTAGGACCGTACATTTTATGACCGGAGAAAACCAGAAAATCTACATCCAGATCCTGTACATCTACGGGCAGATGCTGAATCGCCTGTGCAGCATCAACCAGCACTGGCACACCATGCTCATGAGCAATCTGTATCAGTTCTTTCACCGGATTGATCGTTCCCAATGCATTTGACACATAAGTTAAGGATACGATTTTAGTTTTTTCAGAAAAAAGTGCACGATAAGCATCCATCTCCAGCTCACCTTTCTCATTCATAGGAATAACTTTCAATTTTGCTCCTACTTCATCGCATAACATCTGCCAGGGCACAATATTAGAGTGGTGCTCCATTGCAGATATCATGATCTCGTCATCCTTCCTGATATTAGCTTTACCAAAGCAGGTTGCTACAATATTAATAGCATGAGTAGTACCTGTCGTAATAATAATCTCATGTTCGTGAGCCGCATGAATAAAACGCTGTACCTTACGACGTGTTACTTCAAAGGCATCTGTAGAGATCTGACTCAGGAAATGTACACCACGGTGCACATTACTATTCATATCCGTATAATACCGAACAATAGCATCGATAACCTGCTGAGGTTTTTGTGTGGTAGCCCCATTATCCAGGTACACCAGAGGTTTGCCGTTTACTGATCTGGAAAGAATCGGAAAATCGGCCCTGATTTGGGATATATTGAAATTTTTCAAAATGTATACACGTTTATTAAAGTAGACAAAGTTAATAGTATTTGGACAAAAAATACGTCAGCACACTGTATTCTTTTGAAAATTTGATAGAATTAACGTTCTTCAAAACAATATGATTTGCATCACTTTCCAATCAAATTATGAAATTATTAAAATACAATTAATCATTATTTAGTTACCTTTGTATGCTATGCAAGAATTAAACCAACAAATACCAGAAGGATCCCGTAAAGAGGTCATGACTTATTTGGAGCCATTCATGCTGAATGAGATGAGCGAATATTTAAAGCCTGTTGAAGAAATGTGGCAACCGGCAGATTTTTTGCCTGATGCTTCCAGAGATACATTCTTTGAAGAGGTAAGAGACTTGCAGGAAAGTGCCAAAGAACTTTCTTATGATTTAGTTGCAGTGCTTATCGGCGACACCCTTACTGAAGAAGCTCTTCCTACCTACGAATCATGGTTGACTATGGTGGATGATGTGGAAAAAAATGAGCAGGGAGGATGGATGAAATGGGTGCGTGCATGGACTGCCGAAGAAAATCGCCACGGAGATCTGTTGAATAAATATCTTTACCTTACCGGACGGGTGAACATGAAAGAATTTGAGCGTTCGGCTCAATACCTTATACAGGATGGATTTGATATCGGTACAGGAAGAGATCCCTACCGTAACTTTATTTATACCTCCTTTCAGGAAATAGCAACTAACGTATCACACCGCAGAGTAGCCGGTTTGGCAAAAAAACACGGAGATAAACTTCTGGCAAAAATGTGTGGGGTCATTGCTTCAGATGAAGCCAGACATGCTAAAGCATATATGTCTTTTATTTCTCAGGCACTTGTGGTAGATGCAAGTGAAGTGATTCTGGCATTTGAAGATATGATGCGGAAAAAGATTGTTATGCCCGCTCAGTTTTTGAGAGAATCCGGAGAACCTCAGGGAGAGGCTTTTGCACACTTCTCTGATGCTGCACAACGACTAGGTGTATATACCGCAATAGATTATGTAGATATCCTGAAAGAATTAAATACAGACTGGAATATTGATAAACTGACCGGACTGAATGAACAGGCAGAAAAAGCAAGAGATTATCTGCTTAAATTGCCGGATCGCCTGCTCCGGTTGGCAGACCGCATGAAAACACCGTTAAAAGAATATAAATTCAAATGGATTTACGGATAAAACTTTAAAAAGCGCTAATAATTTAGCGCTTTTTTTATTTGTTAAACTATTTTATGATATTTATTAAAAAATAAACCAGATCTCAGGATGAAATACAAGCAAATACATAACAATTCTATCAATCAGATTATGCTGATTATTATTATCATCCTGATCTGCATACTTATCTTCACCAATCTATCTTACTATCTCCCTGGATTTCTGGGTGCCATTACCTTATATATTCTCTTTAGAAATGCCTATTTCAAAATGACAGAACAGCGAAAATGGAACAAATCGCTCGTCAGCCTGCTCATGGTACTTCTTACAGTTGTGTTTATTGTCTTTCCGACTTGGGGAATTATAAACTACATCACACCGGAGATGACAAATCTTGTTGGCGATAAAAATGATATTATCAAAAATTTCAATTCAATAAAAGATTATATAGCAACTGTACCTTTACTAAAAAATGTTGACCTCTCTGAAGAAGCTTTGCTGAATGTATTACAAAAACTTACCCGCTACCTTCCGAGTATTCTCAATTCTATCGCTGAAGTAGGTGTTAACCTTCTGGTATCTTTATTTGTACTGTACTTTATGCTGGTGCACTCCAAACGGATGGAATCAACCATATATCATGCTATCCCCTTTTCACCACAAAGTAAAAATGAACTGTGGACGGAGGTCAATATGATGGTTCGATCAAATGCCATTGGAATTCCCATACTGGCACTCTGTCAGGGCTTTGTAGCTATGATAGGATATTGGTTTCTGGGTGTTGACAATCCTATTCTTTGGGGAGGAATGACAGCTGTATCAACCATAATTCCGGTATTGGGAACAATGACCGTATATGTACCACTGTCTATATTCCTGTTTGCCAATGGTCAGATCGGCAATGGTATAGGACTATTGCTGTATGGATTTATTGTGATTGGTGGTATTGACAATGTACTTCGCTTTACGATCCTCAAAAAATTGGGAGATGTCCCTCCGTTGATCACAGTATTCGGAGTATTGCTCGGATTGAAACTTTTTGGAATGCTGGGTGTTATTTTCGGCCCCCTTATTCTCTCCTCTGTAGGTGTATTACTCAAGGTCTACAGCAATGAATACGGGCGCTCCAACAGTGGGATACCTGATGCCTCAGAAGACAAAACGCAGCCCTGAAACAAATACCATTTTTGAAAAGAACAGCCTACTGTCATATAACAGTATTCTTACTTTTAAACTTATATTTTTTTCATAGTTTTGAAGCCATAATATCATTAAGAGCAATATCCATATGAATAAGAAGTTAGTTTTAGGAGCGATGAGTATGCTTACAGCAACTCTGCTTTTCTCTTGCAATTCAGAAAACAAACAAGCTACACAGACATCCTCTGAGCAGGAAGCTGCACCTTCAGCAGATCCACATGCCGGGCAGGAAGCACATACTCCCGCTCAGGCTGCTCCACCGATGACAAAAGAAATCGCAAAAGTATTACCTGCAGATTTCACATTTTACAAACTGAAATCTGGTATCAGCTTTGGAAAAGCAGATCTTGCAAAAGATAAAAACTCCGTATTCGTTCTTTTTGATCCGGGATGCAGTCACTGCCAGCATGAAGCAACTGCGCTTTCCGATAATTACGACAAAATAAAAGGGGTAAACGTTTACTTCGTTTCTATGAATGACCCTGCTTTAATGGCTTCATTTTTTGATACATTCGGACCAAAATTAAACGGTAAATCAAACGTAGAGCTACTTTATGACCGTAATCAGGAGTTTATCCAAAAATTCCATGTTCCTTCGCAATTCCCGGCTAATTATATATACGGTCCGGACGGACAGCTTAAAGAACATTGGGAAGGCGACAAAAACATTAACGAGATTATTGCAGCTTACACAAAATAACGCATGATCAATATTGCGATCAATGGATTTGGAAGGATAGGACGGCATACACTTCGAAACATTCTGCTTAGAAATGTTGGGAAACAATTGTGCGTGGTTGCTATTAATGACCTGACAGACACCAAAACGCTAGCACATCTTTTCAAATATGATTCGGTACATGGTCCTTTTCAAGCTACTGTTACGTATGATGAAAATCATCTGTTTATAAACGGACAACAGATAAAGGTCAGCAAAGAAAAAAATCCGGAGCTGCTTCCCTGGGAAGCACTTGCAATTGATATCGTTATTGAATCTACAGGACATTTTACCTCCGGAGAGCAGGCGGCTTTACACCTGAAAGCCGGAGCAAAGAAAGTTATTATATCTGCTCCTTCATCAGACAAAGAAATTCCTACTATAGTTTTGGGCATCAATGATCAGTCATTCGACCTATCAGCTCCCATACTCTCCAATGCCTCCTGTACAACGAATAATGTGGCGCCATTGGTGAAAATTCTGGACGAAAACTGGGGGATTGAAGACGGATATATTACAACCGTACATTCTATGACCGGTGATCAGAATCTGCATGATGCTCCTCATCGTGACTTACGTCGTGCACGTGCAGCCTCTTCATCCATAATACCAACAAGTACCGGTGCTGCCAAAGCTATCACCAATGTATTTCCACATTTAGAAGGCCGTCTCGGAGGTGCAGGAATACGGGTTCCGGTATTAAACGGATCCCTCACAGACTTTACCTGTACACTAAAAAAACAGACTACAGTCGAAGAAATCAATGCAAAGTTTCAAGCTGCTGCAAATGGCTCATTAAAAGAAGTATTGTATTATACCGAGGATCCTATCGTATCCGTAGATATTATAAACAATCCCTATTCATGTGTCTTTGATTCACAACTGACCTCCATTGTTGGCGGATTGGTGAAAGTGGTCGGCTGGTACGATAATGAATTCGGATATTCCAACAGACTCGTCGATCTGTTGTTAAAAATAGACTCAACAACTGCTGCAGGATAATAAACCTATAGCAGTTGTTTTCAAACTTACACTTACACCACCCGATCTTCTATTGGTACAAGATTTTAGTTAAAGAGTTGACAAGATCCGCCCCTTAGATTTGCATTAAATCCTGAGTCAGGTGCAGATTGCATTCCTAAATATTCAATTCTACTTTGGCCGCATAAATACGTCCCGGATCACCAAACAGGGCTATACTCTCCACTACTACAGCAAAATTATTTTTAACTTTCCCGTTGAAGACCTCTTTTCCGTTAAGCCTGACTTTTACTGGTTTAGTAAAATCTACTTTATCCACATAAAGATCAATTTTTCCGGAAACGGTACCTTTCACTTCTATTGTAGTGATATCATAATTGTTTCCGCTTTTTTCAATTTTAAAAGATTTCCTTCCTCCCTCTTTACTCAGACCATCCAGTCTCACATACCCAAAACCTTTTCTGTAAGCACCGTCCGTATCATAATACATAAATGACAATACATCAGGATAAGTCACTCTTTTGCTTTGTTTGATCAACCAGGGAGTCACATCATAATAGTTGATACCATGCCCCTTACCAGGTTGAATGGTCACGACATGGTTAAAATAACCCGGGTTAGCCAAAGCAGCACTATCAAGCCTGTTCTTCCAGGAAATTCCCATTTCATTACGACCGAATCCGCGATCAAACTCTCCTACTTCAATGCGAACGGATGTATTTCTTAAATTCTCGATCGGAGCTGCTTCTTTAGTTTCCGGACCGGCCATAGGCCCTAATCCTGCGAAATAATCTGCATAGAAAGTTCCCATTCTAAAACTTCCGTATCCTCCTTCCGAAATCCCCAATATATATGTTCTATCCGGGTCTATTTCATTTGAAAGTACAGCCAGTTGCCAGGCTCTCAGCCAGGTAACTTGTTGAGGCTGATAATACCATCTTCCTATTCTGTCATCTGCCATCCGCGGCACAAAATAATATGCAGGACTATCCTGATAAGCATTCCCCAGTTTTTGGGCAGCCATCCATTCATAAGCGTTTGTTTCAGAATCCCATGGCTCCGATAATTCGCTGTATCCTCCGCCTCCGTGTAGATTTATAAAAAAAGGATAACCGGAAGCAGGTTTATCTCCTTTCACAAAGGTTTTTATTTTCATGCGCTGTCCCTGTGGAATATTCCAGATAAATTCTGTTCCATCCTTGCCCGCAGGAACAAACGTTGCTAATCTATCCTTATTGGCATCCTTCCAAAGTTCCCAGATTGTTTCCTTTTCCAACTTTAAAAGATGCGTCGGAATAGTTTGATTATAATAAACAGGTTCTATTTTTTCCAGATTTTCCGTTTCCAGATTCCGTTTAAAGTAATCTAAAAAATAAGAAGAACTTGATTTTTTCAGGGTTGATTTTTGGTTTGTAATCTGTAATTCTTTTCCCTGTTGAGCATATAAATTATGCATACCATAACTTACAATAAGAAATAACAAAGCCCCTTTAAAAACTGGTTTCAATTTTCTACTCATGGATATTAATAATAGTTAGTGTTATTTGGTTTTAAACAATTATCCGTAAAAGGATAATGTTAAGAATACTGATCATGCTCACATATCAACATGAAATTCAGATATATTTAGCTAATATACAGATTTTTAAAAATATTCAAAAGCTTAAATATCCTTTAAAAAATTTGTCACCCCAATGGATAGAGTTCCATATCACAGCAATTAAGAATCCTTAAGATTTTTACATCTCCCTCTCTACTCCCAATCCAAACAATGCAAAATCATATTTAACAGGATCCATAGGGTCCAGTAACCGGAGATTGTCGGTAAGCTCCAGAGCCGTTTTCCAATTCACTTTATCAAGCGTAATCAACCCGAATTTACGAGCCACTCTTTCGACATGAAGATCGCACGGACAAATCAGATCCTTTGGATGAATCCGGGTCCAGATTCCAAAATCAACACCGTTATTATCCTGACGCACCATCCAGCGCAAAAACATATTTATACGCTTTACCGTCGATTTTTGTACAGGAGCACTGATATGTTTTCTTGTACGTAAAGGAAAATCCGGAAGCGAGAAGAAATAATCCTTAAAAGCATTCAGTGCTTTCTCTACTGACACTTCTTTTGCCTGCTCCTGTCCAATCAAAAAAGCATCTTCAAGAGAATCAAATACTGAAAAATGGTACTTGAAAAAGTTGATAAAATACAATAGGTCTGTATCGTTAAAGGTACGGTGTTTAAATCCCAGCAACTGTTTCAGGTCAGTCTCTTCATGCTGCTGTATAAAATCAAAAGGTGCCCCATCCATGCGCTCAATCAGCTCCCTGCATTTATTAATAATAGTCTTACGCTGTCCCCAGGCCAGAATAGAAGCAAAAAAGCCCATGATCTCAATATCCTGTTTCTGAGAAAATAAATGAGGAATACAGATAGGGTCATTAGGAATAAAACCAGGCTGATTATACTGTTCAACCTTTAGATCCAAAAATTCTTTTATATTAAAATCAGACATGATCACGTAAAAAAAGGCTGTCTCCAATTCAATCTCTTACCTAACAACATTTCTGTCCTATGATTGGGAAACAGATCGGCTATGAAGAGATACTTTTGAGACAGCCCTGAAAAAAATAATATTAAGCCAATGCTTGTTTCAGATCTTCAATCAGATCATCAGCATCTTCTATACCAACCGAGAGGCGGAGCAGATTATCAACGACACCGACCTTTTCCCGTGCTTCCTTCGGAATAGAGCCATGTGTCATAGTTGCCGGATGATTTATCAGCGATTCTACTCCTCCCAGTGATTCAGCAAGCGTAAACACCTTGAAGCGGGAAGAAATACGGAAAGTTTCCTGCATATCCGCCCCCTTCAGTACGATAGAAATCATTCCTCCGAAATCCCGCATCTGTTTTTTAGCGATCTCATGTCCCGGGTGATCTTCAAAACCCGGCCAGTAGATTGTTTCTACCTTAGGATGATTTTTCAGAAATTCAGCAACCTTACGCCCGTTGGCACAATGAGCCTCCATACGAAGATGTAAAGTCTTGATACCACGAAGTGCCAGAAAAGAATCCTGAGGGCCGGGAGTACCTCCACAGGCATTATAGTAAAACCATAACTGTTTGTATACTTCATCATCATTCAGGATCAGCGCTCCCATGACTACATCAGAATGTCCGTTAATATATTTAGTAGCAGAATGCATTACAATATCTGCTCCCAGATCCAGGGGATTCTGTAAATAAGGAGAAGCAAATGTATTATCTACTACATATAAAGCATTGGCGGCTTTGGCAATCTGACCGATAGCTTCGATATCTGCCAGCTTCAGAGTAGGATTTGTTGGTGTTTCTACCCAGATCAGTTTTGTCTTATCCGTTATGGCAGACTGTACAGCTTCTGCATCAGAAGTATTGACAAATTTGAAGGTAATACCATATTGTTCATATACTTTCGTAAATATACGATATGACCCGCCATACAGATCGTCACCTGTCACTACTTCATCCCCCGGTTTCAACAGTCTCAGCACACAGTCTGTAGCAGCCATGCCGCTGGCAAAAGCCAGACCGTGTTTTCCGTTTTCCAGCGCTGCCAGGCAATCTTCCAAAGCTTTACGTGTAGGATTAGTCCCCCGGGAATACTCAAAACCCTTATGATCTCCGGGAGAAGCCTGCTGATATGTAGAAGTCTGATATATAGGAGTCATCACGGCTCCGGTTGTCGGATCTGCGTGCTGACCGGCATGAATCGCTTTTGTTGCAAATTTATAAGCCATTATTCTGTTTGTTTAGTGAAATGTAAATTTATCAAAAATCTAACGGAGAAGGGAATTTAAAAGTATAATTCAGTTCATCCTGAAGTAAAGATCCGTGTACCTTTTTTTGAAAAGAATCTTCATCCCGAAAAGCTTCAGGAACGGCAAAACCATACTTTTGAGCTGAGGCTAAGATAACATCATGTTTCAGAGGATGAGCAGGAGTAACTACATTATAAAGTCCCTTTTTAAGATCAGAAGCAAACCCCAGACAGATCAGTGCAGCTACATCTTCCAAATGAACAAAATTGCAAAGCTGCCCTCCGGTTGTACACACCTTATGCTGGAAATATTTGGCAAAAATCCGCTCTTTGCCAAACAAGCCCCCTAAACGGTAAACAATCACTCTGCTAAGCCGCTGTACCGATTCTTCAGCCATTAACAACTTTGCATCAAGCTCATTTCTGTCCCACCCCTGCTCAAACATATTTCTGGAAACATCCGGATAAATTCCCACAGAACTGAGAAAAATAAGTTTATTATAAGTCAGTTTCGAAACAAATCCGAATACCCGATCAAATCTTTTGGCCAGGGTATCTTCATCGTGTCGCTTAGTAGCGGGTACACTAACCAGTATGTAATCAAAGCTTTCCGGAAAATTACCCGGAATAGCATTGTCATCATCAAAATTATGTACAAAAGCAAAAATACCATCGGACAACAGCCGATGGTATTTTTCTGATGAGGTAGTAGATGCCCATACTTCATGCCCTTCAGCAATCCATAATCGGGCGACATACTCACCCACCCAACCGCAACCCAATATCAGGTAACGCATATATCAGTATTTTAAAGAAGTAAAACTTCCTGTTTTCAATCAATTCTTATTAATAAGCTTTCGCAAATAAAACTCTCTTGTTAGAAGGCTTACCGGTAAATATACAGACTCCTTCTTCTTCTTTCGCATCTAAAGGCACACAGCGAATAGTCGCTTTAGTTTCTTCTTTCACACGTTTTTCAGTTTCCACAGTTCCGTCCCAATGACAGGAAATAAATCCGCCTTTGTTTTCCAATACATCTTTAAATTCTTCGTAAGAATTCACTTCAGTAATATGATTATCCCTGAAAGTTAATGCTTTCTGGAAAATATTTTGTTGAATGGTATCCAGCAGACCTTCGATCAAACCTGATAAACCTTCCTGAGAAACCGTTTCTTTGGTTTGTGTATCCCTGCGAGCCAGTTCAACAGTACCATTCTGCATATCACGTGCGCCAACTGCTACACGCAAAGGCACCCCTTTGAGTTCCCATTCTGCAAATTTGAAGCCCGGACGTTGTGTATCACGGTCATCGTATTTAACAGAAATATTTTTTGCTTTCAGCTCGGCATTTAATCCATCCACGAAAACATCGATATTTGCTTTTTCCTCATCCGTTCTGTAAATAGGAACGATCACCACCTGAATAGGTGCCAGCATAGGTGGCAACACCAATCCCTGATCGTCCGAATGCGCCATAATAAGTGCACCCATCAAACGGGTTGACACTCCCCATGAAGATGCCCAGACATGTTCCTGTTTACCTTCCTTAGACGTAAACTTGACATCAAAGGCTTTAGCAAAGTTCTGTCCCAAAAAGTGAGAAGTTCCCGCCTGCAAAGCCTTACCATCCTGCATTAGCGCCTCAATACAATAGGTATCCAATGCTCCGGCAAAACGTTCATTTTCAGTCTTTGTACCTTTTACTACCGGAACAGCTAGATAGTTTTCTGCAAAATGAGCATATACACCCAACATTTTTTCCGTTTCTTCTATGGCTTCCTGACTTGTAGCATGAGCAGTGTGTCCTTCCTGCCACAAAAATTCTGCTGTACGCAAAAATAAACGTGTACGCATTTCCCAACGCACAACATTCGCCCACTGATTTACCAGAATCGGCAAATCACGGTAGGATTCTATCCAACCGCGGTATGTATTCCATATAATAGTTTCTGAAGTCGGTCTTACAATAAGTTCCTCTTCAAGTTTTGCGTCCTCATCAACAATAATATTTCCAGACCCGTCATTCTTCAGGCGGTAATGTGTAACTACGGCACACTCCGTTGCAAACCCTTCTACGTGAGAAGCTTCCTTAGAAAAGAAAGACTTGGGGATAAATAAAGGAAAGTAAGCATTACTGTGACCGGTATCTTTAAACATCTTATCCAGAATCGCCTGCATACGCTCCCAGATGGCATATCCGTATGGCTTGATCACCATACATCCTCTTACCGCAGAATATTCGGCCAGATCCGCCTTGATCACAAGGTCATTATACCACTGCGAATAATCTTCTGCTCTACTTGTAATTCCTTTACTCATATATGTATTTCTTCAAAAATTTGTAACATTATGGGATTAATTTCCGTCTCCATAAGTAGTGAATGGATTAAAATCCGTAATTTTAAATTATTTTACAGGACGCGTTAAACTAATCACTTAATTTGGCGTCTAAGATAATAAATAAGACTGTAATTGTCGAAGGTTAACTGGTATGGAAATCATGAAAAAAAATAGATTATTATTCGGTGGGTTGGCAATAGCCGCGGTCATAGCACTTGGCTCCTGCTCAACCAATAAGCAAATCACCTATAGAGATGATGTCTATAATAACCAATCTAAGGCTCAGAGAGTGTATCAGAGTCCGGATTATTATTATACAGACGGAGATCAATATGCACAGGATGATTCCTATTATGCGGACGAATATTCGGACGATGAATATAACAACGGATATGATGACATGGGCGAACTGGAATATGCAAACAGAATCAACAGATTCTATTATTCTTCGCCGGGCATGTCATACTACGATCCATGGTTTGATCCATGGTACGGATATAGCGGATTTGGATTAGGCCTTGGTTGGGGCTGGGGTGGCGGATGGTCACTTGGCTTTGGCTGGGGAGGTGGTTTCGGTTGGGGCGGAGGCTTCGGCTGGGGTGGCTACCCTTACTATGGATACGGTTATCCGGGCTTCGGATGGGGTAACTACTGGGGATATAATTCCTACTATAACTCATGGGGTCATCCTTACTATGGTAACGGGCATTATGCAGGCAATTACCGTGTAGCATCCAACCGTTCAACAGCTTACCGCAATAACTATTCTAATGTAAGAACTTCTTCTAGAAGTGCATCTTCAGGAAGAAGCAGCAACAGAAGCGGCATCGCTGTAAGCAGAGATGCGAATGGCAGAATCACAGGTACAAGCTCAGGAAGATCATCACGTTCGACCAGCGGCAGATCTGCGGTTAGCGGTTCTGACAGAAGCAGCTCAGGAAGATCAGGGACTGCATCTGGAAGATCCGGAACAGCAAGAGATAATAATGCGATCTACAGAGATACAAGAGATATTAACTCAGGCAGAACCAGCTCAAGACAAGGAACTTCAGAACGCGTAGCTCCATCTACCCGCTCTACATCTCGTCCGGCTGACACCAGATCAAGAGAAACATCTTCAGGTCGTTCTTCTTCAGGCAGAACATATGATCAACCGGCATCCAGACCGTCATATACACCATCGCCATCTTCGGGCAGATCTGCATCACCTAGTATGGGTGGCGGAAGCTCCAGATCAGGAGGAGGTTCATCCGGCGGAGGCTCTGGACGTTCCGGAAGACGTTAAACCATAAACAAACGTACTAATAGTCAATATGCTCTTGCGTATTGACTATTATTTTGCAATAAATACTTCATTTACGTATGAATATCAAACATTTACTACTTTCATCATTTTTCCTTTGTGGAATAATAGGAACGGCACATGCGCAATTTGAAAAAGAAGCACTTCTTTTTTCTCAGGAATACCCCGGAGGAACAGCACGTTTCAAAGGTATGGGTAATGTACAGACCGCTTTAGGAGGCGATCTGAGTTCCATATCCGGCAACCCTGCAGGTTTAGGATTTTACGGACAGTCGGACATAGGTGTCACCTTTAATTATTTTAATAATAACAGCAAGACAAACTATTTCGGTCAGTCCAATAGTCAGAATCAGGGACGCTTTTTGATTGATAATGCTGGTGTGGTCTTTCATTTTCCTTCAGCAAGAGGATTGGGAGCAGATCTGACAGAGGGATGGCTTAATTTTAATGTAGGATTGAGCTACGATAAGACAAATAATTTTCGCAACAAGATTCTGTATTCAGGAACAAATAATGAAAGCACCAAAGGGCAAACATTAGCAGATCTTATGTATACACAGGATGATACTCCTTGGGGAAAAGATCTGTATAGGTCATTCTTTATGGAGGGCTATCCGGATATTAATGACAGAGGTTATTTTCCTCTGGCAAAAGAAGGAGCGGATAAATATCAGCAAAATAATGTTCTCGAAAAAGGAGATCGTTCAAGAACAACTCTTTCTTTCGGAGCGAATTATAGTAATAAATTCTATATAGGGGCTTCTTTCTCGATGGTTTCTTTCAAGTATGAGACTGCTCAGAAGTTTACAGAAGAAGGATCTACCAAAAGCAGCGAAGAAATCAGAAGTAGAAATCCAAACTCCCCATATCTTGACCCTACCACAGCAGAAAGTAAATATGTAGGAATCAAATATGCACTGGATGATTACTACAATCAATATACAGAAGGTTCAGGAGTAGATTTTAAATTAGGTATGATATACAAACCTGCACAGGACTGGAATCTGGGATTGACTATCAAGACGCCAACCTGGATAGCTGTACAGGATAATACAAATTCCTATACGGATATCTATTATACAGGTGGAACTACTGCATTAGACCCATATAAATCAGACTCTTACAACACTGAGGATGATATCAACATCATTACGCCGTTTCAATATAGTCTGGGTATTACAAAATTTTTCCCCAGAGGTCTTATTACGGCAGATGCAGATCTGACGGACTATTCTACAACCAAATTCAGATCACCAAACCGTTATAATCCACAGATGGAAGTTGATATGGAAAAATCTGTTAAAGGGATGTACAAAGCGGCAATAAATGCCAGAATTGGTGGAGAATACCTGATCACCAATATCATAAGTGGTCGTGCCGGATTCAATTATTATGGTAATCCATATAAAAACGCAGACTACAGCCACTATACAGGTACTTTAGGTCTGGGTGTAAAATTATCCAGTTCTCTCTATATGGATGTAGCGGTAGTACACAATATGCTGAAATACTACGAAAGTCCATATACTTTTGAAGAAGTATTCTGGGAGACTCCCAATCCTGTAGCGGAAATCAAAAACAACCGCACGAATGCAGTATTGACTTTGGGTGCAAAATTCTAAATCAGAGCTTACCGCTATAAAAAAGGCTCGGATTCTGAAGAATCCGAGCCTTTTTTATACTATTCACGTTGAGCTATTTATCCCTTTAGTTCTTCTATCTTACGGACGAAAAGGTTATAATTTTCATGTTTCTCTACATATATAAGATCTCCTGCATCTATAAATCCATCCAAAGCAACCGCATCATACCATACTCCATCTATTTCTATCTTGCCGGAAGGACGGAGAACAGTCTTTGCAACACCTTGCTTATGCAAAAGGTTCGCCTTTGATACAGAAGAAGTATATCCCTGATCTGACTTTTGTTCATCTTCCAGTACAAGTCTCTTGAAGGCAGAAGATTTTAAAATATTCTTACCAAATATCACCATTAATATTACAGCCAGAAACATCGAGCCTATTACAATAAGAAAAGAATTAAACAGCATACCCGGATGTGCAAGTTTAAAATCAAAATAATCATTAGATACCATACTGAATGCTAATCCGCAGACCAGACAAATAATACCCAATATACCTGTAACCCCGAATCCCGGAATCACAAAGATCTCTAAAGCGATGAGTATAACACCTATAAAAAAGAGTGCGATTTCCCAATGTGCCGCCAATCCTTCCATATAAAGCGGAGCAAAGAATAATGCAGCTGCTATAAGTGCAACAGCCAGAGCAAATCCGATTCCCGGAGTCTGCATTTCTGCATAAATACCTCCGATAATCAAGAGAATAAGTGCTCCGCTCACGACCGGATTGATCAGAAAACCAATGATATTGTCAATCATTCCGACTTCGTGCACAGTGACAGAGGGTTTACTAATCCCTAAGTCAATAAAGATTTCTTTATTCGCGGATACTTCTGCTTTAGCCACACCAGCCTTCACAGCTTCATCTGCGGTCATAGTAAGCAATTTACCATCTGGTTTCAGGTTTGGAATAGAGACCGAAGGATCGACAAAAGCCTCTGCAATCTTCGGATCTCTGCCCTTTGCTTCAGCTGTAGCACGCATCAGTCCTCTCATATAAGATTGATATTTTTCCGGCAGTACCTCCCCTTTTGCGTCCACAACACTGGCAGCTCCTATACTCGCTCCCTTTTGCATATAGATATAATCCGACGCCATAGCAATCAAAGCTCCTGCAGATGCTGCATTATGATTAATATATACAACAGTCTTCATCGGGGAGTTAAGCAGCCTGCTTCGTATAGAATCGGCATAATTGACTGCTCCGCCAAATGTGTTTAACTCTACTAACAGATAATCCGATTTGAGCTCTGAAGCTTTTTTAGATGCTTTATCAAATGTACGCCATGCGGCAGGGCCTATTTCATCATGGATACGAACATGATACACTTCCTGTGCCTGTAATGCTGTTATTGCAAAACATGACATCAGAAATAGTATGGTTAAAAAGGTTTTCGTAAATTTGTTCATGTATTCAATCATTGACTGGTTGAAATTTGTGTTGAGCGTAATGGTTAAATATACAATTAATAAAGTATTTGCGGAAAGTTTTTCGGATCCTATCTGGAAAATTGAAGCCGACTCCAATACCCGGATACTGGCTGTGGAAACCCGCGATCAGGAAAGCACATTGCCCGCTTTTCATGTCATCAGCTTTACGGGCACCCGATTATTAGACAACTTCCGGCTAAAAACTAAAGAATGGACGCTGGCAGATATTCAGGGGGACTATTTAATTCTCAAAAAATTAGGTACCAATACCCCTTATGCAGCAGGAATTACCGTATTACATATTCCGTCGCGTACCATCACCCAACAATGGCATCAGTATTTGCTGATTGATATTTTTAAAGGTTTACTCAAAGTAAGACATCATACCATCAGTTCGGGCTTTGAAGAATATATTTCCCTTTCTACCGGCACTCTGTTACAAAAACCGGATGGTGAAATTCAGTATTGCACTAATCATATCAGCTTTCCATTAGCCTATAACGGAACCTTACCGGATTTTTTACAATCGACAGCATACGAGGATACAATGTGGATCAGCAAGGTCAGACAACGTTATCTTTGGTGCTACCATACCCGCAAGGAGGATAAATTTGACCTGAATATCTGTATATCCGATCAATACAGAGAGATACACCGGTGTTGCCTGCTGGAACAGAATTCTAAAATGATTCCTCAGCCTTATTTTCAAATTGACGATCAAATATTTCTTATGACCTATAATAAACAGGAAATTGTTTCGTATTTAGTATAATTGCATAATTTTTATCATGAACAAACTATTGAAATCATCTCTTTATAAGAAGATAGCAGTAATTGCTTTTGCTAGCTTTTCTATTTCGAATCTGCACGCATCTTCGTGGAAAACAGATTTTAGTCCAAAAGACTCTATAGGCGTTGAAAATGTCAAAGGAGAAATTTATATCCTTCATAAAGTTGAACAAAAAGACACCTATTATAAATTAGGTCGCCAATACAATGCCATAGTGAAAAATATTATGGCGGCAAACAACAGCAAGGATTTGCGTCCGGGAGATACAGTCAAAATTCCTACCGGCCGACCTTTTCAACAAACTGCTAAAGCTGTCACACAACCTGAAAAATCAAAAAATGCAGGCAATCCACAGCAGCAGACTCCACTTACAGAATATAAAGTAGGGAAAAGTGAAACATTATATGCAATCTCCAGAAGATTCGGGGTATCTGTGGATGACATCAAAAAACTGAACAACCTGTCTTCCAATTCACTGAAGGAAAATCAAATATTAAAAATTCCAAACAGTACTCCTACACCTCCGAAACCGGTAGAAGAACCAAAGATCGTCCTGACACCTATAGATACGACGCGTGTAGATTCTACTGAAAAAGACTCTTCCTACAATGAAATCTCTGCTAATAAATATGGCATCCGCGAGAAAAAAGAACGCGGTATTGCGGTATGGATGAGTAATCTGAATTCGGATGGAAAGAGCAACCTTGCCCTTCATAAAACAGCTCCTATCGGCACTATCCTCAAAATCACCAATCCGATGACACATAATGTCACTTACGCTAAAGTAGTCGGAAAGTTTAATGACAATGCGGAAACGGAAAATGCCATTGTCGTATTATCCAAATCTGCAGCTTCCTACATAGGTGCTTTGGATAAGCGTTTTTTGGTAGAAATAAATTATGGTGTACCTTTGGAAAATTAAACAGTATCATATCATAAATGAATAACAAACCCTTCGTCATAGGAATCGCGGGAAGTAGCGGTTCGGGTAAAACATTTTTCTTAAATAGTTTCCTGCAACATTTCTCAAAAGATGAAATCACTCTCATCTCACAGGATGATTACTATATTCCGGCAAATACAAAGACTCAGGAAGAAAACAGATTGTACAATTTCGACATTCCAACCTCTATTGACAGATCCGCATTTTATAGCGACATCAAGGATCTGTTTGATGGAAAAACCGTTTTTAAGGAAGAGTATACGTTCAATAATCCGGCACTTACACCCAAAATGCTGGAAATCAAACCGGCTCCCATTCTGATTATCGAAGGCCTGTTCATATTCTATTATACAGAAGTCAATGAATTGCTGGATATGCGTATATTTCTCGATGCAGAAGAATCTGTTGCTCTGGAGAGACGATTGAGAAGAGATCTCATAGAACGTGGATACGATGAAGATGATGTACGTTACAAGTGGGTAAATCATGTCGTACCGTCTTACAATGAATATTTATTACCCTACAGAGAATTTTGTGATAAAGTAATCATCAATAACATTGATGATCCGGAACCCATCCGAATGGTGACAGATGAAATCTGTCAGGAGGTGAAAGATAAAATAAAAACAATATAAAAAAAGCGGCTTCGCCGCTTTTTTTATGCCCATTATATTGATTTTCTGTTGTCATCAGAGTTTGTATCGATCAGTTTATTGTATGGATCTATTCCAACTGCGATTGGCTTTTCATTCACAATGATAGACAGTTTATTATTCACCTGACCTATCTTATGCTTCTTCACATACAATTCCTTCTGGTCTTTATTATCCTTGCTTGCTTCGCCAAATACACCGACCTCAATAAAATCCCGTAAAGGCAGCGATCGGATCTCTCCCTTTTTGGATTTAGGATGTGCAGCAGAATTACTGTCATCATATATCCGTTTGCCGTTTTTATCTACTCTGTACTTAGCCACCTGAAAAGCAATATCTACCTGATATTTTCCATTAGCTAACTTTTTACTCGATACATTTTCGACCTTATTTTCATAAAAAGTAATGGTCTCGAACATATCTTTTATTAAATATTGTAATGAATCAGGAGTAGCTTTTCGCAAATGATCTACAAACTCCAGTGAAGTAGTATAAGGCGGATTTTGAAAGGCTGTCTGTTCCAGATACCCTTTTACAGTTCCGTTAAATACCGCTTCGCCCAGATAATCACTCATCGCATACAATACCAGTGAACCCTTCTGGTAATGAATATACTGTTGATTCTCATTGTACATCAATGGTTTCTCACCAAGCCGTTCAGCACTTCGTCCTTTCAGATAACTATCTAATGCATCTTTCAGAAATTTGCGCATCTGCCCTTTACCGTACCGTTTCTCCAGTACTTTCAGAGAAGAATACTCCGACATACTTTCGGACATCAGTGTTGCTCCCTGTACATTTGCACCTACCACCTGATGCGCCCACCACTGATGTGCTATCTCATGCGCCGTGACAGCATAGGGATAATCTACTGCATCATGATTCTTTTCATCTACATCAGCAATAAAACCAATGGCTTCTGAAAAAGGTATGGTATTCGCAAAAGACTGAGCAAACGTACCTCCGGTATGCGGAAATTCAATAATCCGCAATTGCCGGTGTTGATACGGACTATATTCTTTGGTGTAATAATCCAGTGAAGCTTTACTGGAAGCCAGCATGCGATCCAGATTGTATTCATGGCCCAGATGATAATAAACCTCCAGATTGACATCTTTCCACTTATCTCTTTTAACCGCATAACGCGCAGAGTTGAATGCATAAAAATTAAGCATCTCACTGTCCATCTTATACTGGTAGTATTTACGGCCATCTTTTGTCCATTCTTTCACCAGATATCCTGGAGCAATAGCCAACTGATCTTCATCTGTACCTATAGTTGCTTCAAAACGGATCCAGTCCGCATCATTAGAGATATAATTGTTCTGCCGTGCACGTTGATCCGTAGGTTTCGCCATTCTATCTTTGGCCAGTAATCCATATTTGATACGGATATCATTATCCACCAGTTCGGATTGATCAGAATAACCTATTCTTGGAAACATCATATTATTAATAAAGGTTCCATTTCCCTTTACAGGTGAATTTTCATGAATCCAGGTATTAGGTTTGTTCTTTGTTTCGAAAGTCAGCAGAACTGAATCTCCAGGTAGTAAGGGCTGCTGTAATTTATAGATATTAAAATTATACACATCATCTTCTGAAATAAGCTTCACAGGAACATTCCAGTTGAAAGTATATTCGTAATCATTATAATTAACAAATATAGTATCTATAGACTGCGCTGTTTTATTTTTGAGTACATATGAAGCTTTTGCTTCAAATGATCTGGATGAAGGAAAAAGATCCAGATTAAATTTTACGTCCACAACACGAGGTTGGGCACGGTACTGGTATTTTTTGTATTTCTTTTCCCATTGTACAGCTTGCTTTTCAATATCCAGCGCTTTGTAGTACGGATTCTTTACGTTATCCTCATAATAGATCGCTGATCCGATACTTAAAAATCCCAGCAGACATACAGCCAGTATAACACCTTTGCTTATATCAAGATTGGATTTCAACATATTCCATCTTTCCTTTGCTCCGGAAAATATGCCTCTTCTCCAAAGTAACAAGCCCGTAATCAACAGTAAAACCGCAAACAGAAACCAATAAAACTTGTAAGTCAGAAATGGCAATATAAAGCCAAAACCATCCATATCCGAATATTGCAGATTAGGGCCTTGATTAAACTTAAAGATATCCTGTTCGATTCCTGCAAAGGAAAGAAATGGCAGGCCTATATAAAGAATCAATAATACAAAAAAGCCACTCAGATAACTTTTAAATAAAGTATGAACAAATACAGCTAAGAAAAGCCAGATAATATTGCTTAACATACCAAAGACCATCAAGGTCATAATGTATTGTCCGATCTCAAATTTATAATACTGGTAATACGCCTGATAAGCTATACAGGTAAGGATCACAAGAAGCATCAGAAACAACTGCATCTTGATAATAGCAATGACTTTGGATAACAGTAATGTCCAGTTTGGAACCGGCGTAGAATCGATCAGACTCCCCATTCTTGAAATTTCTCCGCGATGTAGCAACAGACCTGAAAAAAGGAAAGTCAGGATCATCATGAAAAATTTGAACGTAGAGCCCGGTATCATAACCATTTTCCAGGTCACAGGATACGTAGATGTTCCAAATATTTCTCCGAAAGTAGACGCCATCAGAAGCACAAATAAAATTCCGATCAGAGATATAATCAGAAAAACCGGATTTTTAACGATATACCTGAAGTCATAATTGGAAAGAGACCATGTCGTTTTCAGATAGTGCCCTATAGAAAAACGGTAGTTTACTTTTGGCAGATCAACTTTAAAAATGCTCCCGAAATTATTCTTAGTAACCCGCTCGGACTTCTTGCTCTTGACCAGAGAAAGTCTGCTCTGTGAAAAAGAAAAGAATGTATAAAAGCCGCCAATAAATAATGCAGAAACAGCCAGCCAAATCAGTCTGTTGTAGATGACAACCCCTTCAAAAGGAAGATTATTTACGTTCTTCTCTTCGGGCGACCAATACTGGGTGTAATATGTGATAGCAGACTCTCCGAATGGGTCAAGAAGCGCACCCCAGTAACGATTGTCAACATTGCTGCTCAGGTTGTGAATCACCCCTTGCAGCACCATCAGAATCAGAACGGCCACAAACCCTACATAAACATTCCGGGTGAGCGTGACCAACACCAGAATAATAGAACTGATAAAAATCAGATTGGGAATGATGAGTACAAGATAAGTCTGAAAATAGGCAAAAATATGATTAGGCCCGAGCAGTTCCTGATTGATTCCGGGTATATACTGCGCGACGATAATCCCTAAAGTACAAGATAGAACTACAATCAGAACAACCAGCAAAGACCCGAAAAACTTCCCTAAAAGGTAATCCGTCTTTGTAAAGGGATAACTGAACAGAATCGTATGAACGTTATACTGAAAATCCCGGTATATAGAAGCCCCAACAATGGTCGGAATCAGAAAATAGATCAGGGCAGACATACCATTGATCATATCACTGATGGCCAGAGGCGAGTTCATATAGGTATTGGATGAAGTAGTCGCTGTAATACCATCAAATATTCCCAGTGACATCAGCATAATCAACAACGCCAATCCAAAAAACAATGCCATATAAACATAAATAGCAGCGTTTTTGAACCATCGTTTAAATTCGAAATTAAAGATAGTACTAAACATGACGCTGATCTTTTTTAAGGGCAACAAAATAAACATCCTCCAGTTGAACCTGTGCTTTTACAAAAGTTTCATCAGGTACACTGTCACTATACACACGGATATTAAGCGTATTATCCTGATTGTAATTGGTTGAAATAACATTAAACTTCCCGATATATTCATCCAGTTGATCACGGCCGATAATACGTACCCAGATCTTGTCATCCAGTTGGCTGATGGTATCCTTTGGTGTACCCTGAAGCAAAATTTTACCTCCGTTAAGGATGGCCAGTTCATGACATAATTCCCGGACATCATCCACAATATGTGTAGAGAAAATTACGGTATGATTTGTCCCGATTTCACGAAGGACATTCAGAAAACGATGGCGTTCAGCCGGGTCCAGACCCGCTGTCGGTTCATCAACAATAATTAATTTCGGGTCATTCAATAATAACTGAGCAATACCAAAGCGCTGTTTCATACCACCTGAATAACCGCTTACACTCTTATTACGCACATCCCACAGGTTAGTAACTTCCAGTACACGTTTGATAATTTTTTCACGATCTGCACCTGAGGAGATCCCTTTAAGGCGGGCAAAATATTGCAGAAGCTCCTGAGCGGAGAGGTTAGGATAAACGCCGAATTCCTGAGGAAGATATCCTAATACCTTGCGCAGTTCCATTTGATTCTGCAGCACATTAATATGATCAAATTGAATACTTCCCGAATCAGGCTTTTGTAAAGTAGCAATAGTACGCATCAGGGAAGACTTACCCGCTCCATTCGGACCAAGCAGGCCGAACATTCCCGGAGTAATCTCCAGATTGACATGATCCAGCGCTTTCACGCCATTAGAATACGTTTTACTAAGATCTTGGATTGATAAATTCATAAAGCAGTTAACTGTTAATATTTAATTGGTAGCGTTATTATACATTTTGTTACAACATACATAAAAAAAATCAGACAATACGCGCTAACTCGCTGAATTGTCATATTTTAAAATATTATTTATAACAAATCTAAACAATATTTATCTTTGCAGTATGATCGATCGAGAAAATCAAATAATGCTTGATTTATGTGCCCCGGAATTACAGATGGATGATCTTCATAAAAGATTAAATCCGGCAACAGGCTTTTCTTGCTGCGTATTTAAAAAATGCTGCAAAAAATACAAAAGAGGTAGCAGGTGCAAGAAATGTCCAAAAAAATAGCGAACTATTCCTCAATATAATCCAGATCCCTGGAAAAGCTTTCTTTTAATTGTGTCAGTGCAAATATGGCAATTCCCGAAAGGAGAAACACCATGATCAGAGCTGCTGTTACGATTCCCCAAAGATCTACAAAATATCCATAGAGCAATGTGGATGGAATAAGAGCTCCCCTCACAAAGTTAGGTGCAGTAGTTGCTACCGTAGCTCTCAGGTTAGTTCCAAACTGTTCAGCAGCAATCGTCACAAAAGTCGCCCAATATCCTACTCCCAGCCCCATCAGAAAAGCCAATCCCAGAAAGGTAGGTTCTGTCAGTCCTTTACTATTCAGATACCAGCAAGAACTTATAATGATAAGTATCTGGCATATAAAAACAACTTTTTTACGGGATTTAAGCCATTGTGCCAACAGGCCGGCGATAAAGTCGCCAAGTGATATTCCTAAATAGGTAAACATAACTCCTTTTCCTGCACTCAATACTACCGGAGACCCTAATGCCTTTCCGATTTCGGGCGATTGTGTAACCAGCACACCTACTACAAACCAGATCGGAAGTCCGATACACATGCAGTACAAATACCGCTTAAACCGCGCCGTATTATTAAACAACATCCGAAGTTGCCCTTTCTGCACATTAGCAGAATTCATATTATGAAACAGCCCCGATTCAAACACTCCAACACGCAACAACAATAGCAGTAACCCCATTCCTCCACCTACAAAATAAGCGGTCCGCCAATCAAACAATTCCGCCACAAAGTAGGCCAATATAGCACCAAGTACACCTACACCGGCTACGATCATTGTCCCATAGCCTCTTTTCTCTTTACTCATACTCTCACTTACGAGTGTAATACCTGCACCCAGCTCTCCGGCCAAACCAATGCCTGCAATAAAACGAACAATCCCGTATGTGGTTACATCATGAACAAATCCATTTGTAATATTCGCAACAGAATACAGTAAAATAGAACCGAAAAGAACTTTCAGTCGTCCGTATTTATCTCCGATAACGCCCCAGATCACACCTCCAATCAGCAGCCCTCCCATTTGCATATTCAACACAAACTCGCCTTTGCTTCGCATATCAGCCTCTGCGACTCCGATATCTCCAAAGGACTGCACCCGAACTATGGAAAAAATAATCAGATCATAGATATCCACAAAATACCCTAAGGCTGCTACGAAAACAATAATCCATACACGTTTATTAGGGAGCACACTTTGCTGTAGTTCAGACATGGTTTGGTTAATTTAGAAAAGCGAATTTAATATAGTTTTCATTTTAATGCAAGATATTCCCGATAAGTTCGCCTTCCTCTCATTTTTGTGCTATTTTTGTAAATACTATGCTGACATTGCGTCCCAATATGCTCAAATGGATACTCCGTAGTTATCCGCCTTTTCTATTCCAGCGGATCTGGATTCAAAAGATCCTCCCGGACTATAGCGGAGCTGATGTCAAGATATTCAGAAGCCTCTTTAATATTAATGGCAACAGAACAATATTCGGAGGTACTATATTTGCAGCCACAGATCCTTTACATCCGCTTCTCATAGATCAGATATTTAAGGCAAAAGGCTACAAAAAGACAGTAGTATGGGTCAAATCTGCACGTATAGAATATAAAAAGCCAGGAGACGGAAATCTGTATATATCCATACGCATCTCGCAGGAGGATATCAGTGAGGCTCTTCGCTCTATTCAGGATGAAGGAAAAATTGTCAAAATATTTACCATAGAGATTTATGACAAGCACCGTAATCTTTGTGCCGTTTCCAATAATGAGATATACATTCGTAATCTCCTTCATGAATCCACGCAAACATCTTCATCGGAAGAAATAAACACTTCAGAAATAAATATTAATTCCATAAACTAAAAATAATGTATATGAAAAATTTTGCCTATCTATTAGTAGCAGGATCCGTTTTTGCCTTCTCTTGTCAGAATTCAGGAGATCAAAAAAAAGGTGGTGATATCGAAACTATAAAAAAAGAAGCTATCGCTATACATGATGAGATCATGCCGCAAATATCAACTTTTGATAAAAACACTGTTCGTATAGATTCAATACTGACCAATATTGCTGCATTAAAAGCTAAAAATACTGCACTTGATACTGCAGCAGCACGAACTGAATTATCTGCTCTCAAATCAAAACTGGAACAGGCTACCGGCTCTATGGAAGACTGGATGATGGAATATGCAGTAGATAGCACAAACCTAGAATACCAGCAAAAAGAACTGGAGAAAGTAAATACAATGAAAAAGCTATTTACAGATGTATCCGCAGAAAGCAAAACCATATTAGGCAAATACTAAACGACTATGAGATTACTCTATACATTGACGCTGGCTGCCGGTCTTTTTCTGTCCGCTTGTTCAGGTAATGATGCCAAACTTCCGATCTACGGAGACAGAGAAGCTGTGGAAAAGACCGTGGATGGTAAAGTCGTTATTGATACAGCATATCATACTATTCCTGCATTCAGTTTTCTAAATCAGGATAGCGTACTGATAACGGATAAGAATTTTGACAATAAAATATATATTGCCAACTTTTTCTTTACGCATTGCCCAAGCATCTGCCCTACTATGCAGCGTAATTTATTGAAAGTATACGAAAAATATAAAGGAGACGATCGGATAGCCTTTCTTTCACATAGTATTGATTTCAAATATGATCATCCGTACATATTAAAAGCATATGCTAATAAACTGGGTGTAACGAATGATCAGTGGCAATTCGTTAACGGGTCTAAAGCAGACATATATGGCATTGCTAATGATTATCTTGTATTTGCAAAAGAAGACAGTAATGTACCGGGAGGATATGATCATCAGGGATATCTGGTGATTGTCGATAAAGAAAAGCGTATCCGTGGTGCTTATGACGGTACAGATTCCGAACAGGTAGACAAATTATTAAAAGATCTGGAGATCTTATTCAAAGAATACAAGTAACATGAAATTTTTGACCATATTGAGCTGTTTAGCAGCAGTCTATCTTATCAGTCTGTTTAATGCCTGTCAACCTAATGTCAGCATTCAGACAGCTCAATATGCCGTCAATGGTCAAAAACTATATACAACGCACTGTCAGAATTGTCACGGTGCAAAAGGAGAAGGTCTTGGAAAGCTGTATCCACCCCTTACAGACGCAAAATATTTCCAGGACAACCGCAATATATTGCCTTGCATCATAAAAAATGGTATCTCCGGACCCATAGAGATTAACGGAGAAACTTTTAATGAGAAAATGCCAGGCGTACCCGAACTGACGGAGGTTGATATCGCATATATTCTAACCTACATCACGACAACATTTGCACAGGAGACTGAAAAATACAGTCAGGAAGAGGTTCGTACAAACCTGCAGAATTGTAAATAAGCAACCAAGATGCAATGCTCTATTACAGCATATGTGAATTTCATTATCCGTATTAAAAATCTACATAGACAAAAATTTGCTAAGTACTTCCAATAATCTTTGGTTAGCTGTGTTTATTTATCACCCACATAATTAGCCGCATATATGGCTTCATTTCCGCTCTCCTGCACAAAATCTTTATAGGAATAATTCTCACTTTTCTGATGGGAAGATTCTCTTCTCTCCACGTAATCCTTATAAAACTTAAAGTAACTTCCCTGGGGAGATTCTTTCATTAATTCTCTATTTGACTTATCAATAACAAAAAGCATACAGGTACTTTGTACGTTATTTGGAAGATCCGGATGATGCTGATCATTCATGACGCCAAAGAAAAATATCCGGCTATCAGCTTCCCAGATACGACAGCTTATCTTTTGGTCTTTGTAATAAAAGTCAGTTTTACCAAAATGCTCTGCCATAAACTCTTCTAAGGCTTTAGTTTCTTCGGTTGTATGAATATTGACCTGATAAGCCCCTATGTTTTTCTGAAGCGGATCTTCGAAAAATTCAACATAATTGGCAAAAAACAGATCTTTATTGTATCTGCTGATATTTCCGGATAACTTTACATCACCAAAAAATAAAACTGTATCTTTTTCGGAACTGAATTTTTGAATCTCTCCCTCGAGGTACGTCTTATAATCCTTAGTTTCTACACCAACACTATTCAATTGTTCTTTTTTAACCGGAAAAGACAGATTCAGTAAATTAAACTTATCCTTCTGTTTACAACTTATGAAAAATACAAATATGCTCATAAGTAGTAAAGTACTGTGCCTTAAAGCTTCTTTTACCTTTATTTTATATACATTTTTGAATAGAATCACCCGTTTCAATTTTAAGATTAAATAATTTGTTTATAAAAACCCTATCAAATATAGCTCAAAGATGAATACCCTATATAAAGGTAATTTAATATACAGTAGAGCAATACGTTTCAGCATCTTAACTCAAAGCTAAGTTCGCAATATATAGAACCAGAATGGTATTTAATAAACACATACAGAAAAATCCGAAGGAAAAAACAGAAGTAAATACTCTCAATCAAGAGCAGATTTTGGAAGAATTCAGGACATAAAAAAAGGTTTCCAAACGGGGAGAGTGGAAACCTTTACTAACCAATTATAAACCTAAATTATGATACTGCAAAGGTACAGCTTATTTCAATTCACTCCAAATGTTTTTTTTAAATATTTTCAGGACTACGGTTTCTTTCTGTCAAGGTAGAGTCATATACAATTATTATTACTCCAAAAACAGCCTAAACGTTACAATTGGCCTATAAATAAAGAAATTGTTAAGAAATCTTAAATTCTGTTAAAGATGATCTTTATAACATTATTTTGACATTTTGTGAAGGTAATTTTATCTACATTTGCAACCGAATGAACGTTCGGTTTAGAGATATAAATGAAAAAAAGGCTGCTATCTTCAATACGACTATAGCACTTATAGGTGAACATGGATTCCATGGCACCTCTATGAGTATGATTGCAAAATCTGCTCAGGTTGCTACAGGTACTATCTATCATTATTTTCCATCTAAGGACTGTCTGATAGAAGCACTTCATCTGGAATGTAAAAAATTTTTGAATGCACACATTTTTGAAAACATCAGTAATATTAAAGATTATAAAGAAAAATTTTTTACCATATGGAAGAGATTTATTCATTACGGAGTAATGCAACCGGACATGTTTGGCTTTCTTGAGCAGTTCTATTCCTCTCCTTATATGGAGAATATTAAAGAAAAATACAGGCATAGCGCTATTAGTGAAAACAATATACATGATTTCCTTGTTGAAGGAGTTAAATCGAAACAACTTAAAGATTTAGATATCAATATATTATTAACCTCCTACATTGGAGTCGCTACATCTACTATCAGAATCATATTATACGCAAAAGTAAATTACACAGAAACACACTTCGATCAGTTGATTCAGATTGTTTGGGATGGTGTTTCAAATGAAAATAAATATGAAGTCCAATAAAATTATATTATCCATCCTAGCCACCACTGCCCTTTTCAATTGGGCGTTTGCACAGCAAGTGCCTCAAAAGGCTACTCTGCAACAGCTTATAGACTATGCGCTGCAGAACAAAATTTCTATCAAACAAGCCGAAATAGATGAAGCCATCGGTGAGAAAGATATAGATATCTCTCTTTCCGGCTGGTATCCACAATTGGCATTGACCGGTAATTATAATCATAACCTTAAAATACCAACCAATGCTTTTGGCGGACAAACTGTTGTCATGGGACAGAAAAACTCAAGTAACCTGACGCTGCAGGCCGATCAGCAGTTACTGAATCCTGCCCTTATGCAGGCTTCTAAAGCCGCTGAACTGACCAGACTCTCCAACAAACAGAATACAGAAAATGTCCGTATCAATACTGTAGTGGATGTCAGTAAAGCATATTATGATATTCTGACAAGTGAAGAGCAAATCAACATTGTCAGGGAAAATATCATCAGACTGGACAAACAATTGAAGGATGCGCAAGTGAGATATGAAGTAGGGCTGGTGGATAAGACGGACTTCAAACGTGCCCAAATAGCGCTTAGTAATGCCAGAGCGGATGAAAAACGAACAGTTGAACTGCGCAAATATAAGTATGATTACCTGAAGCAACTTTTGGCTCTGGATATAAAAGATCCGCTGACGCTATCATTTGACAATGCGAATATGGAGACTGAAATACTTTTAGATACAACAGGAGGATTGGATAACAGTAAGCGTATAGAATTCCAGCAATTAGAAACTGCGAAAAAATTGCAACAGTTAAATACGCAGTATTATAAATGGACTTACCTGCCTAGTCTTAGTGCATTTATTAATTATGGACTTGATTACCGTAATGATAAATTCGGAGACCTGTATAATGACAGCTTTCCGAGATCTACTGTAGGTCTTAATCTGACTTTTCCTATCTTCCAGGGATTTAAAAGAAAAAATCAAATCAACAAATCCCAACTTCAGGAAGCAAGGATAGATTGGGATATTCAGAATCTGAATAACCAGATCAGTACGGAGTATTCACTTGCTCAGGCTTCTTACAATGCAAATCTGAGTGACTGGAAAACATCAAAAGACAATGTTGACCTTTCCAAAGAAGTCTATAACACAATCAAACTTCAATATGATGAAGGGATCAAGACTTATCTGGATCTGATGACAGCAGAGACTGATTTAAAAACAAGTCAGCTCAACTATCTGAATGCCTTGTATGCATTATTGTCCAGCAAACTGGATGTTCAAAAAGCATTGGGAAATATACAAACGAATTAATCACTTAAGAAATCGACAATATCATGAATAAGAGACATTTATTAACGGCATTTTTTATTGGTTCTGCACTTGTGTGGCAATCATGTGGGAATAAGGATGCTAAACAGCAAGGCGCTGCACAGGCACCTGCTGAACGGGTAGTTCCGGTTACTACAGCTGTTGTTAACGAAGAAATTGTAACAGGTAATATTACTTATCCGGCTTCTGTCGTCGCATTGAATGAAACAGAACTACGTGCGGAAGTTAATGGTTATATCACTAATATATATGTTGCTGATGGAGCTGTTGTTTCAAAAGGACAGAAATTATATGAAATTGACGGTATACGCTATACTGCCGCAGTAGATCAGGCAAAAGCGAATCTGAATATCGCACAGGCTAATTATGACCGTGTACAGACCGATTTGAAACGCTACGAAAAACTTGCTCAGCAGGATGCGATCGCTAAACAGACATTAGACTATGCTAAGACAGACCTGGCTAATCAACAAGCGCAGGTGGCTTCTGCAAAAGCTGCGTTGACAACAGCTAATACAAACCTGGCAAGATCAGTAATCAGAGCTCCTTTTGCCGGAACGGTAGGGATTTCACAGGTACGTGCAGGAGCATTGGTCTCTGCCGGAACTACATTACTGAATACGATCTCATCTAATGATCCTATCGCAGTAGAAATTCAGGTAAACGAAAAAGATATCAGCAAATTCACAGCACTTAGAAATAGCCACAAATCATCCGCTATTTCGTTAACCTTGCCAGATGGAACTGAATATCCTGAACATGGAACCATTCACACAGTTGACCGTGCTATTGACCCTAATACAGGAACATTAAAAGTACGGGCGGCATTCAGCAATGCAAACAGAAGTCTGGTAGCCGGCATGAACCTGACACTTAGTATAAAACAAGAGTCTGCCAGCAATGAGCTTGTTGTCCCTTACAAAGCTGTAATGGAACAACTGGGAGTCTTCAATGTATACGTAGTAGGTGACAGCAGCAAAGCTGAGATCCGTCATGTCGAACTGGGAACCAAAATTGGTGACCGAATTGTAATCAAAAAAGGAATTACTCCGGGTGATAAAGTAATTATTGAAGGAGTAATGAATCTCCAGCCTGGTGTTAAAGTAACTGAAAGTAAAGGAACAGAGAATGGTGCAGCTCCTAAAAAAGGGTAATACGATCCTCATTTAACGATTAATATATGATTTCAGAAGTTTTTATAAAAAGACCCATAACGGCAATCGTAATATCAATATTGATTACGATTCTGGGAACGATATCCGTTGCCACACTGCCGATAAGTCAATACCCTTCCATTGCTCCTCCGACAGTATCCGTTACCGCGAACTATACAGGTGCCGATGCGCAGACTGTAGAACAAACGGTAACCACTCCTATTGAGAGTCAGATCAATGGTACTCCGGGGATGATCTATATGTCCTCAAACAGTACCTCAAACGGTCAGTCGCAGATCACTGTAACCTTTGAAGTAGGTACAGATATTGATATTGCTACACTTGACGTTCAAAACCGTGTAGGTATTGCAGAACCATCCTTACCGGAAGCTGTAAGACGTCTGGGTGTAACTACACGTAAAGCAAATACAGATATCCTGATGCTGGTTTCTCTAGTTTCTCCTAAAGGAACAAGAGATGATAAATTTCTATCCAACTATATCAACCTGTACATCAAAGATGCGATTATGCGTGTTAAAGGTGTGGGTGATGCGACTGTATTCGGACAGCCATTCTCTATGCGGGTATGGTTAGATGCAAACAAACTGTCAAACCTTGGACTTACACCTGCTGATGTATCAAATGCTATTCAGGAACAGAATATCCGTATGCCGGGAGGTAGTGTGGGTGGACGCCCTCAGGAATCTTCTACCGTATTCGAGTACCCTATCCTGACAGATGGAGATCTTTCCAATGTAGAAGACTTTGAAGACATCATTGTCAAAGCCAATACAGACGGATCTATTGTATTGTTGAAAGATGTAGCTCGTGTAGAGTTGGGACAATTCTCTTACAGTACTTCTACCAAGACAGATGGAATGGTATCTACCGGTATGATGATCAATCAGACTCCGGGAGGTAATGCCGTGGAAACAGCTGCAGGTATCTACAAAGCATTGGAGCAGTTGAAAAAATCATTTCCGGATGATGTGGATTACGTTGTAGGTTATGAAACCATTTCCGTTGTAAACGCATCTATCGAATCGGTTATTCACACCCTTTTAGAAGCCTTATTATTAGTAACTGTGGTTGTATTTTTCTTCCTGCAGAGCTGGAGAGCAACATTAATTCCAGTACTGGCAATCCCAGTTTCTATTGTGGGAACATTTATATTCTTCCTGCTGTTTGGTTTCTCTATCAACAACCTGACAATGCTTGCATTCGTACTTGCAATCGGTATCGTAGTGGATGATGCCATCGTCGTCGTGGAAGCTGTCCAGCATTATATAGATCATTATAAGCTGGATGCCAAAGAAGCAACCCGTCGGGCGATGAAAGATATTACGGCTCCAGTTATTGCAATTGCACTGATTCTTTCTGCTGTATTCGTTCCGGTAGGATTTATCCCGGGAATGGTAGGTAAACTCTATCAACAGTTTGCCATTACAATTGCCGTATCTGTAATGTTATCTGCATTTATAGCTCTTACCCTTACTCCTGCCTTATGTTCATTGATGCTGAGACCAACATCCGTTAACAAAGAAGCCAGAGGATTAAATAAGTTTTTCTACAAATTCAACGTATGGTTTGAAAAAGTAACAAACAAATATTCCAAAGGTGTACAGCAATGTATCCGTAAGGCACCTCTGGTACTGATTATCCTCTTATGTATTTTTGTGGGAACAGGCTGGATGTTTAATGCCAAACCTACAGGCTTTATTCCTTCAGAGGATGGTGGTATGTTCTTTGCCGGGGTTACATTACCTGAGGGAGCATCATCTGCCCGTACAAATGAGGTACTGGATGAACTGGAAGCTGACTTAAAGAAAGATTTCCCGGAGATCAATCACGTAACAACCATTTCGGGTATCAATATCCTTAACCGTGCATTTAAACCAAACGGTGCGACACTCTTCGTTTCCCTGAAACACTGGAATGACCGCAAACGTACAGCAGCAGAGATTACCGGTGCTATTATGCAAAAATATATGGGATATCAAAAAGCCCGTATTCTTGCGGTAACACCTCCTGCAATCCCTGGTCTTGGTACATCCGGAGGTTTCTCTATGATGTTGTTAGATCAGCAAACTGTAGATATCAAAGAATTTGAAGGTGTTGTAGGTAAATTCTTAGCAGCCGCTAATCAGCGTCCTGAGATCGGTATGGCCTATACCCTGTTCAGTTCGAACTCGCCTAACTACAAACTTCACGTAAACCGTGAACAGGCGAAAAGAATGGGTGTTCCTGTTTCTAATATCTATTCGACTATAGCAGCTTACCTTGGTAGTAGTTACGTCAATGATTTTACGAAATATGGTCGTAACTTCCGTGTGGTTACACAGGCAGATACAGCATATCGCATGGGCATAGAAGATATCAACAAACTATATGTGCGGAATGCAGCCGGATCTTCTGTACCGATGGCTACATTAGTCAGTTATGAACTGACAACCAGTCCATCAATTGTCAATCACTATAATATCTTCAGAAGTATTGAGGTATCGGGTAGTGCGGCTCCCGGATATAGTTCCGGAGATGCATTAAAAGCATTAGAAGAAGTCGCTGCACAGACATTACCTAATGGCTATGACTATCAGTTCTCCGGATTGAGTTTGCAGGAGAAACAATCGGGATCACAGACGATTATGATCTTTGCACTCTGTATACTCTTTGTATTCTTACTTTTAGCATCCTTATATGAAAGCTGGTCAGTACCATTCTCTATCCTCCTATCTGTACCTTTAGGGGTATTCGGAGCGATTCTGACATTGATTCTGATTCCGCGACTGGATAATAATATCTTTGCTCAGATTGGTCTCGTTACGATTATCGGTCTTGCCGCTAAAAATGCGATTCTGATCGTAGAGTTTGCCAAAGAGCGTGTCGATATCGGTATGAATCTGATCGAAGCAACATTAGATGCAGTCAAATTACGTTTACGTCCGATCATCATGACATCACTTGCATTTATTCTGGGGATTATCCCACTGATGCTTTCCACTGGTGCGGGTGCTGTATCACGTCAAACAATTGGATGGACGGTATTCGGAGGTATGGCTGCAGCTACATTCTTAGCTATATTTATTGTACCTGTGCTATTTGTCGTCATTACACGTATGGCATATGGCAAGAAAAAATTAGCCGAACTTGAAGCTAATTTTGATGAGGAAAAAGCTAAAAATCTAAGTGCCCATTAAACAATTAATAGTTCTTATAGTTTGCAGAAGCCTGGTCGTTAAAGATCAGGCTTCTGCTGTTTTAAGTACAGTGAAAGGTGCTAGAGTAAGGTTCTGAACTTTATAATTAACCTCTCCTATTATATCCTCTTTGTACAAACAATTCCTTCTCTTTTTTAAGGAGAGGGTTAGGGTGAGGTTCCTGAAAGTTAATACGGATATATACCATTCAAAAAAACAGGCTGTATCAAATAAAGATTTGATACAGCCTATTTATCATTTATCTAAGAAAGAATAACTTATTTCACTGTTTTACCAATGAAAGTCTCTTCATCTGTTGTATAAATCTTATACCTGACTTCATATCCTTCCGGAGCATAGATTACAATGGGCAATCTTCCGTTGTAGCGAGCCATTTTACTTTCAGAAGAAACAAACTGCTGAATTTTCTTAGCATCCGGACAAGCCATCATTGTACTACGGACACTTCCATTTGTAGTAAACACATAATAGTTGTATCCCCAGCCCTGTAAATCCTTCTCTTCAAACTGACCCGCTAAACCGTAGCTATTACATCCGTCAGTTTCCATTACTTTTCCAACAAAAAATTCTATTTTCTTTAAGTTATCCTTATCAGAATGTGGTACATCAATGATATATTGCACCTGTCCTTTCTCCGCTTTCGGGAACATACTTACAGAAGAACTTACAGATTGCTGTGCATATACACTTGCCGTTCCTAATGAAATCAATACTGTTAAAAGTTTAAAAAATTTTATCATAACACTTATTATTTATTATACTCTTATAACGGTTTCCGGATAGAAAAAGCTACAAAAAAAGCCGTCAGATGACGGCTTTTTTTTATAATTTAAGTACTCTTTGTTTCTTATAATATTTGTTTGCTTCAGGCAGCAGTTTTTGTATATCTGAAATACGTCTGGCATCACTGGGGTGCGTACTCATAAACTCAGGAGTACCCGGGCCTTTTCCGTTTGACATTCTCTCCCAAAAACCTACTGCAGTCTGCGGATCATATCCGGCCATTGCCATAAATATCAATCCTAAACGATCGGCCTCAGATTCATTACTTCTGGAATACTTAAGCATACCTAACTGTCCTCCTACTCCATACAGTGTACCTACAACATTCTGTACAATTGCACTTTTACCTGAAGTAGCTGCACCTACAACCTGTCCTCCTGTCTGTAGTAATATCTGATTACTCATCTGTTCACTGGAGTGTTTAGCGATTGCGTGTGCAATCTCATGTCCCATTACAGTAGCCAGTCCGGCTTCATTAACAGTAATAGGCAGGATACCTGTATAGACGGCCACCTTACCACCAGGCATACACCAGGCATTGACCTCATCACTTTGAATAAGATTAAACTCCCAGTTGAAATTATATTGATTTGCTATTCCCTGAGCAGTCAGATAGCTATTTACGGCTGCTGCTATATTGTTTCCTACTTTTTTTACCATTGCAGCATTACCTGTTCCGGTAATTACTTTTGTAGAAGCCGAACCTAAAAATTCTTTATAGGAAGCGGCAGCCTGTTGCTCTACCTGACTATCGCTGACAAGACTTAATTGTTTGCGTCCAGTCAGAGGCACTGTAGAACAGCCTGCAAGTGTAGCCCCGACTAAGAGCATGCTAGTATATTTGTATAGATTATTCATGGCGTGTTTGTTTACAGAAATACTTCTCAATTCTTGTGCCTAAAATCAAGTCTTATTTTTTTTCTTAAACAAATAAATCTTGGATTCATGTCCTTTGAGAAGTCGTTCAATATTTTTCTGATGGGTAATCAGAATAAGTGCACAAATAGCTATTCCATACAATAAAACGGAAGGAACTGACGTATGAAAAATAAAAGCAATGCTAAAAGGAAAGGTAAAACCGGCAAGTATAGAACTCAACGATACATAATGTGTAATCAGTAAAGTAAGAATAAATACACTTACACAACATAAAGCTGCTGGTAAATGAATGGCCAGTACCATTCCAAATAAAGTGGCTACACCTTTACCACCTCTGAAACCCGCAAAAATAGGAAACAAATGTCCCAATACAGCAATTACCCCTAAAGCCAGTTGAAAGTTAACAAATTGAGGGGCTTCCGGCATGCCTACAATAGTAGGATCCAATAAATGTGGCAGATTCGTGGCTGTCCATCCTTTTAGAATATCTATAAACATGACAGCGCTACCTGCTTTTGGTCCCAATACACGAAAGGTATTGGTCGCTCCGGCATTCCCACTCCCATATTCTCTCACATCCACACCATAAAATGCCTGTCCCAACCATACAGCTGTAGGTATGGAGCCAAACAAATATGCCAATATTACGATACCTAACAGGTAAATTGAAATCATTACTTTCTTTTAATAGATAGTCCTAATATAATTAAATAAGTTTAGCTTTAAGACTTAGGTCAAGACTTTTCACGGAATGGGTCAAAGCTCCTACAGAAATATAATCTACCCCTGCTTCTGCATATGCACGTATCGTATCAATAGTAATTCCACCTGAAGCTTCCGTAACCAATCTGCCGTGAATAATATCTACAGCTTCTTTTACCTGTTGCGGTGTAAAATTATCCAACATTACGCGATCAACGGATCCGAATGTCAGTACTTCATCCAGTTCCTTAAGATTGCGTACTTCTATTTCTATCTGTATTTCTTTTCCTAATTGCTGGCGGTAACTTTCCGCAGAAGTAAGTGCTTTGGTAATACCTCCTGCATAATCAACATGATTATCCTTGATCAGAATCATATCGTATAATCCGAAACGGTGATTTACACCACCACCGATCTTCACTGCCTCTTTTTCAAGGAAACGCAACAAAGGAGTCGTCTTACGGGTATCTAAAACTTTTGTTTTTGTCCCTTCCAGTAACGAAACATACTCGTGTGTGCGGGTAGCGATTCCACTCATCCGCTGCATCACATTCAACACAAGTCGCTCAACTTTAAGGATACTATGTATGTCTCCCTGCAGATAAAATGCGATATCTCCTACCTTGACAGCACTCCCGTCTGTTAATAATGTTTTGATCTTTAAGGCAGGATCTGCTATTTCAATAAGTTTACGGGCAACTTCCACACCAGCCAGAATTCCATCTTCCTTGACCAACAATTTGGCTTCTCCCTGCTGTCCAGCGGGAATGGTTGATAATGTAGTATGGTCACCATCGCCAACATCCTCTTGTAAGGATTCCCTAACAAAAACAGCTAACTTTTCGACAAATTCTTTATCCATATTATAATAACGCACGATAAGGTAGCACGAAGATGAGGAAATAAATTAAATTCTAAAAGAAATTAACAAATCTATTTTACAGGAACAGGCTCAAACCGTATCTCTGATATATAAAGGACATCGTTATTTTCGATTAATTTAGTGAAGACCCGGTATTGCTCCCGTTGAGTCTTTAACGAAAATACATAATATGCATTTGAAGAATTGGAATTCATTTTTTGCATAATCCGTGCAGAAGAAGGCTTATTTTGTCGGAAGAACTCATTTAATATCAATTCGGCCTGAAATTTGGAATAAACACCGTCTTCCTGTTTCACGGCAACGCTCACTGTACTGGCAAAATTCCTGGCCAGATCCTTGGAATTACCGGCCCGGAGACTACTTAAAATATCCTCCGCAATATCCTGTCCCCACCCTCTGGCAAAACTGCTCAGGAATGAAAGAACTATTGTCGCCATTATAATCCATTTCTTCATTACACGCTTATATTTAACGGAAAAATATTAATAATTAAGTAATTAAATATCAATTTAACCCAAAGACACTTTTCTCAATTTGTTGTGCACCAAAAGTATGCCATTAATTTAAAGTTTGCCAATATTAACATTTCAAATTCAAAAAACATGAATTACATTAAAAAAAAGACATATAATAAGTTATATTTGTATGTGAGTACAAAAAAAGTAGCGCTATTAATCCTGGACGGACTGGGATATGGCAAACAAGATGATTCAAATGCGGTAATAGCCGCAAATACCCCATATTTAGATTATTTATTAAAGACATACCCTAATGCTAAATTAGAAGCTTCAGGAGAGGCTGTCGGACTGCCGGAAGGACAGATGGGTAATTCTGAAGTAGGACACATGAATCTGGGTGCAGGACGTGTGGTTTACCAGGAATTGGGCCGTATACACAAAGCTGTCCGTGAAGGAGTTTTTAATACCCATACCGTTATTCAGGACGCATTTAAATATGCGAAGGAGAATAGTAAAAATGTACATTTTATTGGTCTTTTATCTGATGGTGGTGTACATGCACATACCAAACATCTGAAAGGATTGTGTGATGCAGCCCAACACGCCGGGTTAACCAGTGACCAGGTTTTTGTACACGCCTTTTTAGACGGCCGTGATACAGATCCAAATTCCGGTATAGGCTATGTTAAAGATCTGCAGGATTATTTAATACATTCTACAGGTACTCTGGCTTCAGCTATAGGTCGCTATTATGCAATGGACAGAGATAACAGATGGGAACGTGTAAAGGAGACATATGACCTGCTGGTCAATGGTACAGGCACAGCTCCCCATAATATTATCGAAGCTATTCAGCAATCATATGACAACCAGATAACGGATGAGTTTGTAAAGCCTATCGTGATCACCAATGCTGATGGTACACCAAAAGCTGTGATCAAGCCGGGCGATGTTGTCATATGCTACAATTTCAGAACAGACCGTGGCCGTGAAATTACCATTGCACTTACGCAAAAGGATTTTCCGGAATATAACATGCATGCACTGGATCTTTATTATGTAACGATGACATCGTATGACGATACATTCAAAAATGTTAAAGTAGTTTTCCAAAAAGATAATCTAACTGCAACATTGGGAGAAGTATTGGAGAAAAATAACAAAACACAAACCCGTATTGCTGAAACAGAAAAGTATCCCCATGTTACTTTCTTTTTCTCCGGAGGTCGTGAGAAAGAATTTAACGGAGAACACCGTTTGCTGATTCCTTCGCCAAAGGTAGCGACTTATGATTTACAACCTGAAATGAGTGCTCAGGGAATTACGGATGCTATCGTAAATGATATGGAAACACAACATCCTGATTTTATCTGTCTCAACTTTGCTAATCCGGATATGGTCGGTCACACCGGAGTATTCGAGGCTGTAGTAAAAGCTGTGGAGACAGTGGACTCCTGTACTAAACAAGTGGTAGAAAAGGGGCTTACACTGGGATATTCTTTCATTATAATTGCAGATCATGGTAATTCGGAATTTATGATCAATGAGGATGGATCTGTCAATACAGCACATACCACCAACCTTGTACCTTGTATACTGATTGATCAGGATTACAAACATGTAAAGGATGGCAAGCTTGGAGACATCGCCCCTACTGTATTGAAAATATTAGGTGTAGAGATTCCGGTAGAAATGTCAGGTGATATACTGGTTAGTTAATCGTACAGCATAGAAATGAATAATCTTGTATATAAAGTACTGATGGTGATAGGATGCGGTGCTTTATGCTTAACGAGCTGTAGTCAGCCTGCTTCTAAAACAAATAGCGGAAGTGACCAGTATTACTTTTCACTGGATAGTTTTTTTCGTTCCGAAACCTCAAGGTTACAAAAAGAGAATCCGCTCATATCCAAGACGGTTGCTAAGGATGATGAAGAGGAAAGTAAATCCGTAAAAATTAAGAATTGGGAGAATGAACTTTCAGCCTTTACCTCTTCAGATATCAATAAAAGGGCGAATGTAGGATTGTATAAAGTAGAAAACAGAGATTGTGATATTATCTATACTGCTTTACAACCAGGCCTCTCTGTCCAGAAGATTATTATAAGAGAAAATCATCAGGGTGAAGTGAAAGCTATTCAGATTGAAAAGATCACGAACAATATCTTATATAGCACGGAAGAAAATCTGACTTACACAGTAGATTCAGCTTATGTAATAGCTAAAAAACAGCACATTAAACTGATGGGAGAGAATAGCTACCATGTATCAGGTAAATTCTAAGTCCTGATCCTTCAAGTAAAAATTTATGAGAGCCTTCCTGATCCGGGGAGGCTTTCTTATTTAATCTTAAAACTTCACCTATTGATATTCTAACTTTACTTTAATTGGACATTTTAAATAGTAATTTTATCAGCTCAAACGTCAGCTTTTGCTGATTTGCCGTCCGGCACCTGAAAAACAGAATTGAAAAACAAAAACATGAGTATTAATACAAAATCCCAACTTACTCCTTCTCTCCTATGGCTCATGGCTATAGGAAGTGGACTGGTAGTCGCAAATAATTATTATAATCAACCTTTACTCGCTCTGATGGCGAAAGATTTTGAGGTGTCAGAAGCCAGGATCAGCAATATCGCTATGTTGACGCAAATCGGCTATGCTTGCGGACTTCTGTTTATTGTTCCTTTGGGGGATATGGTCAGACGTCGTAATCTTATCCTGATTGATTTTATATTTATTATTGCCTCGCTTATCGGAATGGCGATGACTAAATCTGTTGACTGGTTGTTTCCGTTGAGCTTTATGGTAGGTTTTACATCTGTAGTACCTCAGATTTTTGTTCCCATGGCAGCAGAGCTGGCCAGTCCTGATAAAAGAAGTTCGGCTATAGGAATGGTCATGAGTGGTCTGCTGATCGGGATTTTACTATCCCGAGTTGTCAGCGGCATTATAGGGGATTATTTCGGATGGCGGGAAATGTACTGGGCTGCTGCAGGCTGTATGGTCGTATTAGGTATACTGATCGCTGTTAAACTTCCGGGAAACAGCCCATCTTTTACCGGCTCCTATAAGGACCTGATGAAGTCATTAGTCCGGTTGACACGGACACAGCCCGTATTAAGATTAGCGGCATTCAGAGGAGCAATGGGATTTGCGGGATTCAACGCATTCTGGACTACACTTGTTTTTCATATGGAAGGAGCTCCTTTCCACGATGGTCCTGCGGTGGTAGGTTCGTTTGGCCTTGTGGGAGCTGCCGGAGCTTTGGGTGCTGCCTTTGTAGGCCGATTTACAGGAAGATTTACTTCTTTTCAGATTATTCTGTACGCAATTATTATGATGATTGTAAGCTGGATTGTCTTTTACTTTGGCGGCTATACCTATGTGGGATTGATCATTGGAATTATTTTGGTAGATTTAGGTCTGCAATCGATGCATATCATGAATCAGTCCAGCTATTTTGCACTCAATCTCGGAGCAAATAACAGACTGAATACGGTATATATGGTCACCTATTTTATAGGCGGATCAACTGGCACCTATCTGGCTGCACAGGCCTGGAAATATCAGCAATGGACAGGTGTGGTAGTCGTTGGTACTTTTTTTACCGCATTAGCATTGGCAGCACATCTGTTATTTGATAAAAAGATTAATAATAAAACAGTATAGCATATGAAATTTGGTCAGGTAAATAATCCGGAAGATATAGATTTTTCTCTTCCTTCTACTCCTCCTGAAACACTGGAAGTACTGAGTAAGGGAGATAACAGCAAGCCATTTGAAGTGTATATAGGTTGTGCAAAATGGAATAAAACAGATCTGAAAGGTTTCTATCCACGTGGTACAAAAGACGAATTAGCGTACTATTCTACTCAATTTAACAGCATTGAGCTTAATGCTACTTTTTACAATTCTCCTTCAAAAGAACAGGTGGAGACATGGAAAGAAAAAACTCCTGCAGATTTTAAATTCTTTCCAAAAATTCCGCAATCCATCAGTCATTACAGCAGATTGCTTAACACCAGTGAGAAAGTAACCGCCTTTACAGATGCTGTTGCACTGTTTGAAGAAAAACTGGGCATGGTTTTCCTGCAGATGATTGATAATTTCAAACCGAAAGATTTTCAGCGTCTGGAAGATTTTGTCCGTGAATTTCCGAAGGGCATTCCTCTGGCTGTCGAGGTACGTAATGCGGAATGGTTTTCAGATCCAGAAGTGCGGGAGAAACTTTACAAGACTTTACAGCAATATCAGGTATCCAATGTATTGGTCGATACTGCAGGGAGAAGAGATATGTTGCATATGCGCATGACCACACCTACAGCATTTATCCGATATGTAGGAGCCAATCACAGCAGTGATTACAGCAGACTGGATGAATGGATAGAGGTAATCAAAAAGTGGCGGTCAGCAGGATTAGAGAAGTTGTATTTCTTTATTCATCAAAATATTGAAGTGGAATCTCCCCTTCTCGCCAATCATTTTATCAAAAAACTGAATGATGCCTTTGATCTGGATATCCGCAGTCCACAAAAGAACGAATTATTTTAATGCTATTATTAGCCAAATGGTGCTGATACAAAAAAATCCTTGCTTGAGAATACAGCAAGGATTTTTTATAGTGGAAGTTCGATTAACCTTCCTGCTCTAATTCTTCAAATTTCCTGAGATCTATACGTGCTCCTTCTTCATCTCCCAGCTTTTCTTTCACGGAAGCCCGATATTGGTACAGATCAGAATAATGCGGATTGAGACGTATAGCATGATCATAATCCTGCAAAGCCCCTACCCAATCTTCCATTTTCTCCAGCAGCTCTGCACGTAAGGTATAGGGATAAAAATCTTCCTCTGTGAGACTGATCCATCGGTCATAATCCAGTTTAGCTAATTGCAGATTTCCAGTCTTCTCATACAGGGTTGCCCGCTCTTCAAAAACAACAGCATTATTCTGCTGCAGATTTTCCGCATACCTGAAATCTTCTAAAGCCAGTTCACTCATTCCAATTGCTACAAATAATTTAGCCCGATATATATACGCCTGAAAATTATCCGGTGCTAATAAAATTGCCTTGTCAAAATCGAATAAAGCATCGTCATAGCGCAAAAGCCGGGTCTGCAATGCTCCCCGATATACATATAATTCAGCAAGTTCAGGTTGTAAGGAAATAGCAAGTGTATAGTCGTCCAAAGCTCCCCAATACAAGAATGAATATACTTTCTCCAGCGCTCTGTTGATCAAATGATTGACTTTAGAAGGTTCCTGCTTGACCAGTAGATTCAGTTCGCTCAGCTGATCATTATTATCAAGATGTTCGTGTTCGAATTCACGTTGCTCCAGCCACTCAAAAAAGGAATAATAATTGAAATCAAGTTTTTTAGCCACCTGATAATCATAAAAAGCACCCTCATCGTCTCCCATCAGGGAATTCAACAAGCTGCGGCAAGCATGAAAAAAAGGCTGTTCTGCAAAATCCTCAATCCCTTTTGTATAGTAGCCATGTGCTCCTTCCAGATCGTCTTTGGTATAACAGTTTATAGCTGATACGGCCAGAGAAATCGCAGGAGAATCAACCATGCTAATACGATACTCTCTTTTGTTTTCAGGTAGAGGAAACAGATATAAACCCGTCAGGAGAAAAGATATATTCTGATCCAGACCTAAATGCTTGAATTGTTTTTTCAATCTTAAAATTTGATCATCCAGGTTATCCATACTTCAAAAATACTCAAAACTTTTGTAAGAAAGTTCTTAATTCATATAAAACGAAACACGTATTGCTGCACCTTTACGGCCTTTATCATATAAATAAAAGCCTTCTCTGATCATGTTATCCACTTCCGGAGAAGGTGCGGTAATCTCATAGTAATGCACAGTATCCTTATTGTCATCTATTTCCGTTCTGCTCAGTTTGTACTGCTTGTTATCTACTATTCGCTGATAATCTTCGCCATAACCTTTTCCGAAAAAGGAAGAGGTAATCCAGACCATTTTTTGAAGCAATTCGGATGTATTTTCAAATGGAATATCTGTTTCCAGATAAGCATCATATATAAAATGATCGCAACCTCCAATCATCAGTTGCAGACGGTCGCCATTACGCAGGTTGACAGTAAGCTGATGAGCAGTGGTATCCCAGCTACCTTTGAGAGCAGGATCAAATTCCAAGACGGCATCCTTTGTCAATCGTTCCATATCATTGTCGAAGATGCAGTCATCTACTGCAGTTGCTATCGTATCCTTTTTAGCTATTGAATCTGCTTTTAAGGCAACAGCCGTATCCGATTGACTTGCATTCTTAATATTACTGTTAGATTGGCACCCTGCTAAAAAGCAAATACCTGTAAGAAGAAAAGGCACTATAATTTTAAAATTCATTCCAGTCAAATGATGTAATTTTTAAATAAAAATTCCTGATTATTTATTGTACTAAATATTTTATCATTAAAATCAGTGATAAANNTTTATCACTGATTTTAATGATAATAATGTTATATATATCGTTTTACAATGCGCAGCCTGTGCGTGTATTTATTCCAGTCCTTATTAAAAATCCCTTCAGAATCCATCTTATCAATTCTTATTTTGGCAGAGGCATGAATAATACGTTCACTATCCAACATAATACCGACATGAGTAATTCGCCCTTCTGCATTATCAAAATAGGCCAGATCTCCGGCTTTTATTTCAGGAAGAAAATCTACAATAGTCCCCTGCTCAGCCTGTTGATATGCATCTCTGGGCAATTGCAGATTAAAATGTTTGTACATTAATTGCGAGAACCCGGAGCAATCTATACCAGCCTTTGAACGCCCTCCCCACAGATACGGAACGGCTTCGTATGCACGGGATATTGCGGCTATTTCTGTCCCGAAGGAATTCGTATCCGGTTCAAATACATCACCTTCAATATTATAGTTCACAGCACCGATTTTCATTGTATTATCCTGACCGGTATACACGTAAGTACCATGGACTAATTGTATGCGTACAAAGCCTGAAACAGCATAAGCCCCTGATAGTCCCACCAACAGACGTTTTGAAGAATAATGTGAGCTGTACTCCTCTATTGAGACATAGGCAAACTGTCCCAACTGTAACCAGCCCTCATAACTATCGAGGTCTGTTTTTATATATGCCCAGTCTGCGGTTTCTTCCAGAACCTCAAAGCATTCTCCAAACAATAATTGTGATACCATTTCACTGCGATGTGCAGCTTCTGCCCTCAAAGGTACAATAGAAAGATTACAGATTCCAAAAGCCATAATATCAATAGTCTGTAGAACAGTACTAAACATACAGTTATCTTGATACCGTATATCTATGTTTGTTCATTGCTAAAAACAAATTATATAGATATGAAACAAAATGCTTATTTCATATGTTTTATTCCTACGAAGATAATCCTTTAAAACGAAATATTATGACTACAGTACATCCAAAATTCCAACGTGTTCTTGTAGCGATCGACGATAGTCCTTGCTCATTAAAAGCTATTGAGTATGCAAAAGAAGTTACTAAATTATTAAAAACTTCTATTGCTTTAGTTACAGTAGTTCCACCCGCGACACCAGCGAGCTATGGCGCAGATCCGCTTTTGGGACAACAACCGATTATTGTACCTGAAGTTACGGAGATACAGGAAAAATCAGCTCAGGAATTTCTGGAAAGAATAAGCCGGGAATTTGAAGAAGCGAATGAAGTTTTTGTGTTCAACAAGGTGGGCTCTGTCAAACAGGAAATCCTCTCTGTAGCACAGGAATGGGCTGCTGATCTGATTATAATGGGCTCAAATGGCCGTACAGGATTTGATCATTTTATTTCAGGAAGTGTATCTGAAGGTGTAATACGCAAATCATTATGTCCGGTCATGGTGATTCCGGGAAAAGCAGAATAAGTTACTTTTTACGTAACCGGGCCGCAAACATGGTGTCGGCCTGCTGTTCGTACCCCTTCAATGTAACCATTTCCTCGAGCTCACAGCCCAGATGTTCACAGATAAAGTTAACGACGTCCTCATTCTCTTCTTTAAAAACAGAACAGGTGATATATAACAAGGTTTTACCCGTTTTGAGGTGACGTAATACATTCTTCGCAATCTGACGTTGCAGTACGGAGAAATTAGCGATAGTGGATTCCTTAAACTGCGATATCATCTCCGGCGTTCTTCCCCATGTACCAGAACCGGAACAGGGCGCATCCAGAATGATGCCATCAAACAACTCTTTATTTAGTATCGTTAACGGATCATGTGTAAGATCAATAACCTTTTTACGGTAATTTTTGATTCCGGCCAAATCAAAACGCTCATCCAGATTACGGAGTATACTCATACGGATATCAGACACCAGTAATTTTACGGATGGATATTTATCCAGAAAAAGAAGAGCCTTTCCTCCCGATGCGGCACAGGCGTCCCACCAGCTTTCACCATCTTTTGCTTCTATCAGATCAATCGTCTTTTGGGAAGACAGATCCTGTACTTCATAAAGTCCGGATAATCCTTTCAACTGCTGCAGATTTGTTCCGTTACGTAAGGCTAATGTCTGTGGACGAACATTCTCAAATGCAACTCCTGCTTCTGTAAGGATATGCTTTACTTTAGCTTCTGATCCTCTTTTCAATCGGATAAACAGATCCGGTTGTATCAGTTGACTTTGCAGGAACAGCTCTGTATCAATAGGAGCTGACAAATGTTGTTGTAAAGGAAATAGGTCTGAGCGGTTTATCAAATCCTGGCTAACCAAAAAATCGATCTTATCGGAAACAGAATCTCCTAATCGTGAAGTCCAGTCAGGTTTGTAATAAGAAACGACCGTACTCTCTGTCTCACACAGAAATTCAGCAAGCACAACCCGATCTGTAACCGAAAGTTGTGACGCTGCTTTACCTAATCTGAAAAAGTTATAGCAAAGCCTGGAAGTCATCCGTCTATCGGATGACCCCATCTGCTTGTTATCTTTAAAAAACTGTGTTAAAAACCTTGAGAACGGTTCTTTATTCGGATATGAAGACAGCGCACGTTCAAAATTGCGAATTTGCTGCCCTATACGTCTTACGTTGACCTCCATTAGCTTACCCAATAGTATAAGGGTTATTATTTTGATTGAAATGCACCATTACGGTACACTAAGAAACCAACCGCATTGTTGACATATCCCCATGCAGCATTATACTGAAATTTAAAGGAATTAGACAATCCGTCAAATTCTTCACTTTCTACATGTGAGGCGTAATCTTTACCATATTTGGCAATCAGTCTTCCAAAGTATTGAGCGGCATCATACCCTTTAAATGAATATTCTGATGGCTCTACTCCATAAGTATCCTTATATGTTGTCTTAAATTTACGCACGGCAGATGAATACGAAGAAAGTACAAATGAAGAACTGATCGTTATCGAATAGTCATCAACATTACTGAATGCCTTAAAGTCAAACTTATCCCATGTCGGATGTCCGAAAATCGCAAATTTGTAAGGTGATTCCAGGTTTTTAGCATCCAGATTACTCAATAATGCTCTAAGCTGTACTGCACTTGTAGTACCTGTGACAATAATATTTTTACCTGTCTGTGTCAGTGACTGATTCAGTTGATCTATGCTCGTCACCGAACGTACATCCAGTTTTTTCTTTGCTCCTGCTATTTCTGTATCAAATCCTGTAAGGAACTGTTTGTGGTCTGCATCTCCGGTATTGTAGACAATGACAACATCTCCGGTATTGTACTCCTTGATAATCTCTTTTGCCATCTCCCGCATATGTACGCGTATCGGCGGAGTCAGTGACACAAGGTTAGGATTATTAAATTCTGTAGGCATAGTAGCTGCCAGCGGCGATACCTGCAGAATTTTCCTGTTTACAGAATTTGCACCGAAAGTTTTAATCTCTTTAGGATAAACAGGACCTACAATCAATGAAGCATACTGCACATCATCGGATTTGGCAATCGCTGTAGTACGTACCACATCATCCCGGGAATCCAGCACATTTAAGGTAAAATTGGTTCCTTGCTTTGCCAGATCATCTAATCCGGTCTGAAATCCCTGATAAAAGTCCAGTGCCAATGCTGCACGCTTGACATCATTTTCAGATAAAAGATTGGTATTGACAGAAGTCAGCTGGAAAGGAAGAATCAGGGCTATCTGATTTACCATAGCCCTTTTTGCTGCCGCCTTTTGCTCTGCCGGTGACAATTCTTTTACCGTGGTCTTATCTTTATCCTTTTTCTCTGTTGCAGCACCTGTATTTCCACCTTTATAATCAGGTGAACGAAGTACGCCAGTTGTCTTAGGAGAACATGATGTAACAGCCAGTAAAAGTGCTGCTAACAACAGTAAATTATTCCCACTCAATCGTTGCCGGCGGTTTGGAACTGATATCATATACAACTCTGTTGATTCCTTTAACATGATTAATGATTTCGTTAGAAATTTTTGCCAGAAGATCATATGGCAAGTGAATCCAGTCTGCAGTCATACCGTCCAATGAACCTACAGCACGCAAACTTACCACATGCTCATATGTACGTTCGTCTCCCATTACACCTACAGATTTCACCGGAAGGAATATGGTTCCTGCCTGCCATACTTTATCGTACCATCCGGATTCTTTCAGATTACGGATGTAGATATCGTCTGCCTCCTGTAAGATACGTACACGATCCGGAGTAATATCTCCCAGAATGCGTATTGCCAGTCCCGGTCCCGGAAAAGGATGTCTTCCCAGAATAGCCGGATCTACATTCAATGTTTTTCCTACTTTACGTACCTCATCCTTGAAAAGTGTTTTCAGTGGTTCTACAACCTTTAACTTCATAAAGTCCGGAAGACCACCCACATTATGATGTGATTTGATCGTCGCTGAGGGGCCTTTTACTGATATAGATTCAATGATATCAGGATAGATTGTACCTTGTCCCAACCATTTAGCCTCTACTCCTTCAGGTAATTCTTTTTGAATCTCTTTTGCCGCTTCATCAAAAACATCTATAAAGGAGGCACCAATGATCTTTCTTTTTTGTTCAGGCTCTGAAATGCCGGCCAATCTGCTATAGAATAAGTCTTTAGCATTGATTCCTTTAATATTCAGTCCCATATTTTTATACGAATCCAACACCTGCTCGTATTCGTCTTTACGAAGTAATCCGTGATCCACGAAAATACAGTGAAGATTTTCACCGATTGCCTGATGCAATAATACGCCTGCTACAGTAGAATCGACACCACCCGAAAGTGCTAAAATCACATGGTCATTACCTAATTGTTTTTTAAGGTCTGCAACTGTAGTTTCTACAAAAGCATCAGCAGTCCAGTCCTGTTCGCATCCACAGATATCAACCACAAAGTTTTTAAGCAATACCTGACCATCAGTGCTGTGTGTCACTTCAGGGTGAAACTGAATACCAAAAGTCTGTGTACCTTCTACCTGATAAGCTGCTACTCTTACTTTATCTGTACTGGCAATAATCTTAAAGTTTGCCGGAACATCTTTGATCGTATCTCCATGTGACATCCAGACCTGGGACTGGGTCGGTACTCCTACCAATAATGGATTAGCATCATCTACAAATTGTAAATTAGCACGTCCGTACTCTCTGATTTCCGAAGGTAATACCTCGCCTCCGGATTGCTGTGCAATATATTGTGCTCCATAACACACTCCTAATAACGGAAAACGGTCCTGAATAGATTTAAAATCTATTTGTGGTGCATCTTCCTGGCGTACCGAGTACGGACTCCCTGAGAAAATAACACCTTTTACTGTTTCATCAAATTCTGGAAGATGATTAAAAGGATGGATTTCGCAATACACACTTAGTTCACGCACACGTCTGGCAATCAACTGTGTATACTGTGAACCAAAATCAAGAATAATAATTTTTTCTGGCATGGGCCAAAGTTACGGATTTGTACTGAAATATGATTCTATAAAAACAATATAACGACAAAAGTAGTTTGAAATTATCTGTTTACCGCTGAGATGTTTATCAGCAACATATTCAGAAAGCAGAATCGGTTTATTTTTTTCTTTAAGAAAGGAAAAACACAAAAAAAGCTGCTTTATATTTTAAAGCAGCTTTCTGTATACTTTTTTATAACTTAAATAATGCCATGTAGCACTAATTGCTGCTCCATCTCTTTCTGAAGAATCAATGCCTCTTCTCTGGCACGCTCGGCGAAGTCTTTTCCATTTGACGCATAGATAATACCACGAGTACTATTAACCAGTAATCCACAATCCTTATTCATACCATATTTACAGACATCTTCCAGACTTCCTCCCTGTGCACCTACACCCGGTACAAGCAGAAAATGATCCGGTGCATGCTCACGTATCTTGATAAATCCTTCACCGCGGGTTGCACCTACTACATACATAATCTGCTCGTCCGATCCCCAGGTATTTACTTTATCCAATACTTCTTCAAACAACTGTTTTCCGGAGGAATTGGTGAAATTCTGAAAATCCAGACTTCCCGGATTAGAGGTAAGTGCCAATACTATAGCCCATTTACCTTCAAAATCTAAAAATGGTGTGACCGAATCTTTACCCATATAAGGAGCAATAGTAATCGAGTCAAAGCTCATACCCGAGTTTTGCTGATCGAAAAATGCACTTGCATACATTTTTGACGTATTACCAATATCTCCACGCTTGGCATCTGCTATACTGAAACAATCCTGAGGCAAAGCTTCCCAAGTCTTGCGCAGAGACTCCCAACCCTTTACTCCATAGCTTTCATAGAAAGCAATATTAGGTTTATACGCTACACAAAGATCCTCTGTCGCTTCTATAATGGCTTTATTAAACGTAAAGATAGGATCTTCATTATCCAGTAAATGTTCAGGGATCTTAGTCAGATCTGTATCCAGACCTACACACAGAAATGAACGCTTTGTTTTGATTTGTTGAATGAGCGCTGCTCTGGTCATATTAAAAATTCAAAGTAAAAATTGAAAAGTAAGGAAGGATCTTATTTATTAATCAGTTCCTGTATAAAATCCACAACTTCTTTACGGCTGTAATCAGCCATTCCTTCATGTCTGGTTACTATTTCTCCTGCTTTATCCAGTATCAATGTGGTTGGAATAGAACCTCCTAACCAGGTCTGCGGAATCTCTCCTGCAGGAAAGTGTACAGGCATTGTCAGTTTTTCTTCCTGCATAAACTGCTGTGCTTTCTCTGTATCGTTTTCTATTTCTACTATCAGAAAAGCTACTTTATCGTTGTTTTTAAACTTGTCATACAGCTTTTGGATAGACGGCATTTCTGCTTTACACGGAGGACACCAGGTTGCCCAAAAATTAACAAACACCACTTTTCCTTTGAGATCATGCGTCTGAATAGTTTTGCCTGAAGCATCCACAAAAGCAAGGTTAGGTTCTCCTGCTTTTACAGCATTGGCCCCTTCAGGTATGGAGTCAGGTGTTTTCGGCACTTCAAGCTTAGGTTTGAACAGGCCTATCTTCATAAGTCCCTGCTGAAAATAAGCACGACTCGTCGGCCACACCAGCAATGCGATCAGCACAACGAAAACTACATTAATTACAATTTTTTTAGTTTTTGGATTCATCACAAAATAAATAACTTAAGCATCAAATTTTTCTAACTGTTTGAGTAAGATAGCGAAATCCTTTGGATATTCGGCCTCAAACTCATAAGACTTATCTGCAACTTTAAAACGCACCTTTTTGGAATGTAATGCAAAGCGTTTCATGATGGGTTGTTCTTCTTCGTCCTTTGACAATGTAAATCCACGCTTTTTGATTTGAGAAAGATAAACCGGTTTTCCTCTATACATACTATCTCCTACAATCGCCGCATGTTGTGTCGCCAAATGGATACGAATCTGGTGCATACGTCCCGTAATCGGTTTGCACTCCACTAACGTAAAGTGCTTAAAGTATTGTATAGAATTAAAGATCGTCTCAGCAGGTTTACCATTATATCGGTCAATGGTTACATTCTTATTTCCCTGATTAAGAATCGGGAGATCTATTTTGAGATCCTGGAAAATATGAGTTCCTTCTATAATAGCATGATAGGTTTTATCTACCCGTCTTTTTTCAAATTCTATAGAGATCAAACGGTAAGTTTCAGGGTTTTTAGCGATAAGAAGTATACCAGACGTCTCCTTATCCAGCCGATGACAAATCTGTGCCTCGGCATAGTATTTCTTAGCCAGACGCAGTATATTGACTTCTCCGCCTTCACGCTCGTCAAGCGAGGCTATAAAAGGAGGTTTATTGATTACAATAATATTTTCATCTTCATGAATGATCAGATCAGTGAACTTCGGAAATTTAAAGAGTTTAGCTTCGCTTTGCTTCATCCTGCAAATTTACAAAATACCTTTGAGATAGCTGCGATTTACCTTTGCGCATAAGGTCGACAAGCATTTATTAGGGTTTTAAAACATAGTTTTGCTTAAAATTTCTATACTTTTGTTTCTTCAACAAACGAAGACATGTCTGTAAACAAAGAAATTACACGAATCACGACTTCTACCATTCAGGAATTGAAGAACCGTAAAGAGAAAATTGCGATGCTGACCGGCTATGATTATTCCATAGCACGTGCACTGGATGAGGGAGGAGTTGAAATCATTTTAGTTGGCGATTCTGCTGCTAATGTATTTGCCGGTTACGAAACTACATTGCCGATGACACTGGACAACATGATTTATCATGCTTCTGCGGTAGTAAGGGGTACAAAGCGTGCGATGGTTGTCGTAGATCTACCTTTCGGAGCTTATCAGGGCGATATCAACGACGCTTATAAGGCTGCTGTTCGCGTCATGAAAGAATCCGGAGCACATGCACTTAAACTGGAGGGTGGTGTAGAAATAATCGAAAATATCCGTAAAATAGTTGAGACGGGAATCCCGGTTTGCGGGCATCTGGGACTTACGCCACAGTCTATTTACAAATTCGGAAATTTTGGTGTAAGAGCTAAAGAGGAAGCGGAAGCAGAAAAATTAAAAACAGATGCATTAGCGCTTCAGGAAGCAGGTTGTTTTGCTGTTGTATTGGAAAAAATACCAGCCAAACTGGCGGCAGAAGTATCGGCTTCTTTACATATTCCTACTATAGGCATCGGAGCAGGAAACGGATGTGACGGTCAGGTATTGGTCGTAAATGATATGCTGGGATTAACAAAAGGTTTTAAACCTAAGTTTTTACGTCAGTATCTTAATTTGTATGAGGAAATGACGAAAGCCTTTGGACAATATGTCGCTGATGTCAAATCTGTAAATTACCCGAACGAAAACGAACAATATTAATTATACTATTTAAGCAAAGATGTTCAAATTTCTGATCATACTCGGATTGATAGGACTGGTGATCTACTTTATTTCACGTAAACTATCCGGCTTAACAGCCTCTCCTTCCGGTGCCATCAGAAAGGGGCAGTTTCTGCTTATGCATACACCTACAGCTTTGATTACGAAGGTTTCAAAGAAAACATTTGTCAATGTAGGCATTGGTATCATTTTGTTACTTATTGTCATATTGCTGGCTGTTAAGATCAAAATACTATTGTTTCTGCTGCCTATCAGTTTTTATATGATCGGACAACTTTTTGTACTGACCAACCATGTCAAGGCTGCGCGAAATCAACAAATCTGGTTTGATCCTCAACAGGAAGAAGTTATTGTCGAAAGCGTGAATAAACAGACTATACGATTCAAGCTCATGACTGATGTCAAGGCAGTTCAACAGGTAGAAGCAGTACAGCATACAAACGGAGTAGTATTTGGTTATTACCGCATGAAAACTACAGCCGGTATTGTAGAAATACCCTATCTGGTTATGAAAAACGAATCCGTTGATCAGAGCTTTACAAAAGCAGTGCATAAACACTTCTCCCCTTCTGTACAGAAAAGATTATTCCCGATTATGTAAATACAGCTATCGTGAAGAAGAAAAAAATAAGGGTTCATTTTAATTAAAATGAACCCTTATTTTTTATGTTGATGAATCAGCAATTATGAATTGATTGCTTTCCAGATCATATCTTTTAGTTGAAGAATATTTTTACCGGTAATAGATGAGATAAAAATATAAGGAATATTATCCGGCACCTGAGCCTTCATTTCATTTTCCAGTTCTTCATCCAGCATATCAGATTTAGTAATCGCCAGTAATTTGGGCTTATCCATCAATTCAGGATTATAAGCTGTCAATTCCTTCAAAAGAATATTATATTCTTCAGCAATTGTGCGGTCTGTATCTGCAGGAACCATAAAAAGCAAAACTGAATTTCGCTCTATATGGCGTAAAAAACGGTATCCTAATCCTTTACCTTCCGAAGCTCCTTCGATAATTCCGGGAATATCGGCCATTACAAAAGATTTATTATCTCTGTAGCTTACAATCCCCAGATTGGGCACCAATGTAGTAAAAGGATAATTTGCAATTTCGGGTTTTGCAGCTGACACTACCGATAGCAATGTTGATTTACCTGCATTCGGGAATCCTACCAGTCCTACATCGGCCAGGACTTTGAGTTCCAGAATTACCCATTGCTCCATTCCCGGTCTTCCCGGTTGAGAAAATCTTGGTGTCTGCTGTGTTGCAGACTTAAAATGCCAGTTCCCCAATCCACCGATACCACCTGCTGTCAGAATTTTTGTTTCACCATCTTCTGTGATATCAAACAAGACTTCACCTGTCTCAGCGTCACGTGCGATAGTACCGAGTGGCACTTCCAGTATTTCATCTTTCCCGTTAGCTCCGGAGCGCAATGCGCTACCTCCCGGATCTCCGTTGGATGCAATAATATGTTTTCTGTATTTCAGGTGGAGCAGTGTCCACAACTGACTTGTTCCTTTGAGTATAATATGCCCTCCACGGCCGCCATCACCTCCATCAGGACCACCTTTGGCAGTATGTTTATCCCGATGCAAATGCGCTGAACCAGCACCACCATGACCTGATCGGCAACACACTTTCACATAATCTACAAAATTTGATCCCTGAGCCATTTATTATACTTCGTTAAGCTAAAAAAGAAAAAATACTAATAAACTATTAGTATTGGTCAATAATTTGGGTCAGTTCCCCAAAAATAGAGTCAATATCTCCGATTCCGTTTACCTTAGAAAGCTTACTTTGAGCTTCATAATAAGGTAATACAAGAATAGTTTTTTCGAAATACTCTTCTATGCGTTTTGTCAGTTTATCTGCCGCATCATCTGCACGTCCTGAAATCTCTTGTCTCTTAGCGATACGCGCTTTTAATTCATCTTCGTTGACATCCAGTGCAATTACTCCTGTGATAGAAGAATTGTTAGATTCAAGGAAGTTGTCCAAAGCCTCAGCCTGCGCTACAGTGCGCGGAAATCCATCAAAAATAAATCCTTTTGCATTCGGATTTTTTTGAATTTCTTCTTCCAGCATTGCTATCGTTACGGAGTCAGGCACTAAGTTGCCATCTGCGATGATCTGACTAACCTGTTGGCCTAATGTTGTCTGGTCTTTGATATGAGCACGGAAAAGATCACCTGTTGAGATATGCACCAATTGGTATTTATCAATAAGCTTTTGTGATTGAGTGCCTTTGCCCGCACCTGGAGGACCGAATAAAACAAGGTTTAGCATAGTTGTAATTCCGTAAAAAATAAAAGCCTAATCTTGTTTTTGATTAGGCTTGGAGTTTAACAAGTGCGCTCAAAGGGAGTCGAACCCCTAACCTCCTGATCCGTAGTCAGGTGCTCTATCCAATTAAGCTATGAGCGCGGCAACCAACACTTCCCGACTTTATGCCTGTTCTGTTTTGGTGATGCAAATATAGGGAAATTCCATCTTCACACAAATTTTTTTTCATTTTAAAGTAGAAGACTCCGTCAATTGATAAGAATTACCATAATAATCCAATTGTTACATATCTGCTAAAAACTAAGGAGATGAAAGAGAGAGGAATGGTAGATAAAATGTGTGCGCTCAAAGGGAGTCGAACCCCTAACCTCCTGATCCGTAGTCAGGTGCTCTATCCAATTAAGCTATGAGCGCAGTTCCTTTGTGTCCCGGGGAAAACCCCCGTTTTGTTTTGGTGATGCAAATATCGTTACTTTTATCTTATTTCCAAATAAAAATATTCATTTTTAGTATCTGCAGGAATATAATTCTAATTATCTTATTGATTTTATTATATTTATGTTGAAATATTTTTTTCATAATATACATTCCCCATACATGACAGAGCGAAACTTTAAGAGCAGCAAGATCCGAATTGGTGATATCAGTATCTCATACTATATTAAACCAGCACTAACATCAGAATCATCCGAGACTATTATTTTTATCCATGGATTTCCTTTTAATAAGAAAACCTGGAAAGCTCAGCTTGAGAGTTTAGCAGACAACGTAACCGGAATCGCTGTAGATGTACGCGGGCATGGCAATACCACCGCAGGACATGGTTTTTTCAGTATAGATGTTTTTGCAAAAGACCTTGTCGTATTTATTAAAAAGTTAGATATCGAACAGGTGACTTTATGCGGTATATCCATGGGCGGATATATTGCACTAAGAGCACAGCAGTTAATCCCAAACCGAATAAAAGGTCTGATCCTGTGTGATACGCACGCAAGAGCTGATGATAACAAAGGGAAACAAAAAAGATTTGATTCCATTCAGGCTATTTTACAATATGGAAGAAGACCATTTGCAATAGGTTTTGTTGAAAACGTCTTCTATAAAGATACCATCCATAACAATCCTGAAGCTGTAGAATTGATTAAAAGCAGTATCCGCCGTAACAGTATAAGCAGTATATGCGCGACACAACTTGCATTAGCCAGTCGTACGGACACTCGTGATACGCTGGGGGCCATTGATATTCCAACACTCCTCATCAGAGGGGCAAATGATACGATCACTCCAAAAGAACTCATGGAGGAATTAGAAACAGCTATTCCACAGGCTTCCTATGTAGAACTTGAACTTGCAGGACATCTTCCAAATCTGGAGCAACCTGAGCGATTCAACAGTCTGCTCCATGAATTTTTGAGAAATTTACAAATCAGATAAAGCATTTTCGGTCAGCAAAGCTCCCTTTTCGATCAGATACTCGGAGCGGTCGTAGTCCCATAGTCCTGAAATATTATGGGGTATGGTGACTACATAATCCGGCTTGTACAAAGCAATGCTTTGTGCAGCCAGCTGCCGTCTCATTGCGTAATAAGCATGCGTTAGTACACCTATTGAATTTACTTTTTCAGGCTTATTTTTTGTCTGTGCAAATTCGGGGTCAGGCTGTCCGTCCAGATTTACAGCAACTACCAGATTATGCTTGTGTTGCACATGATTAATGGGTAAAGGATTAAGTACACCGCCATCTACCAGAAACTGTTCATCAATACTAACAGCTGTAAATACAGCGGGAATTGCTATAGAAGCACGTATAGCATCGTACATACTACCGGTCCGAAATATGACATCCTGCTCTTTTTTTAGATCAGTTGCCACTGCTGTATAACGTATGGGCAAATCTTCAATATTTATATCCGGCACAATCTGTTTGATCGCCTCAAAGATGCGTATACCCTTCATGACACCTGAACCAAAGTAAGTGAAATCCATAAGTCTGAAAATTTCACGTTTACTAAGGGTCTTCAGCCAATCCTGAAAATCGGATAGTTTCTGCTGTGCATACACCCCTCCTACTAACGAACCGATGGAACAACCAACAATCTCATCTATCGTATACCCTTTGGCTTCCAGTGCATGGATAACCCCAATCTCTGCAATCCCTCTGGCACCTCCACTTCCCAGAACCAAAGAAACATGTTTTTTCCTTGCTGCATTCATAACGCTAAAAATACAATATTTAAGCAGAAAGAAATTGTCATTAAAAAGTCTAAAAACAATAAAGTGTTTAAACATTTAAAAATCATTGTTACTTTTGCTAACACTGTTAACTAAATGTTTAGACATGGGAATTTCAGAACGAAGATTTCGGGAACAAGAACAACTGAAACAGCTTATCATAGAGCAGTCATGGAGTATTGTAACGGAGGAAGGATGGCCAGCACTCTCTCTACGTAAGATTGCGGATGCTATTGAATACAGCGTACCTGTTATCTATAAGCACTTTAGCAGTAAAGATGACCTGATCGAATATTTTACGAAAGAGGGATTCCGTTTACTGGCCGGGGAGCTTGCTTCTGCTATCAGTCAGGACGATACAGCTGAATCAAAAATCCGCCATATTGCTGAAGCTTACTGGTCCTTTGCTTTTACACATCAGAAGTATTATGAGATCATGTTTGGTCTGGGTATACCGACATGTGAAGCTATACAGACTGTACAGGAGAAAAGAAAAACTTCAGAAATCTTATTGACAGTCATAGAAGAGGCTATTTTGCAGAGTAAACGCACTGACACCGATAAGTATTTAAAAATGAAAACTTTTTGGTCTATTATGCATGGCCTTGTTGCTATTGAATTATTATCATCCAATCAAAAATCAATCGAACCATCTGCAATACTAAAAGATGCTGTGGATGGATATATCAAATCATTAATTAATTAAACAAAAAGATGAGTTTATTAGAACATTTAAACTGGAGATACGCTACAAAAAAAATGAACGGACAAAAGGTAGCACAGGAAAAAGTAGATTACATTATCGAAGCAGCACGCCTTGCTCCTACTTCTTCGGGTTTGCAACCGTACAAAATCATTGCGATCTCTGATCCGGAACTGAAAGCAAAGATCCAGCCTATAGCCTACAATCAATCTCAGATTGTAGATGCTTCGCATTTATTGATATTCGCTGCTTATGATGAGTATACAAAGCAACGTGTCGATGAGGTATTTACACAACAGGAAGTTGAGCGGGGATTACCTACAGGATTTGCAGATGACTATAAAAATCAATTGTTCAGTTCGCTTTCCGCACGTGAACAACAGCAACAATTTGAGCATGCTGCGCGTCAGGCTTATATTGGATTTGGTCTTGCTATTGCTGCTGCTGCAGAACAAAAAGTGGATGCGACTCCAATGGAAGGATTTGTCAATGAGCAATTGGATGATTTATTAGAGTTGAAAAAATACGGTCTTAAATCTGTTACTATCCTGGCATTGGGATACCGTGACACTGAAAATGACTGGTTGGTAAATATGAAAAAAGTAAGAAAAGAGGTGAAGGACTTTGTGATCAGTCTGGATTAATACTTTATTCAATTACAAAGTAAAGGCGTTCTTTTATCAAAGAACGCCTTTACTATTCTATAAAATCAGGGAATAAACAGTTTATCCTGACGTATTAGATTTTATAATATTGTTCCCATCCTTTTCTTGGCGGAGGTCCGGCAAGTAAACTATTAGCAACCTTATTGTTTGTGATTTTTTTGCTTTTACGGTCAAATTCCAGTTTTGTTCCCAATTTCTGAGCCAATACTCCCAAACAGAAGACCTGGCTTAACGGTCCTGCTATATCAAAAGAAGATCTTGTCTTTTCTTCGCCTTTACAGCTGCGTATAAAATTAAGGAAATGATTGGATGGACTCGGAGGTACTTCCGGAAGTTTTCCGGCCATCGCCAGTGCCTTTTCCTCCGGAATAATAGATAGCGTACTACCGTGTGATCCACCTTTGAAGGTGAGATTTTTACTATAGATAATCTTACCCGGATTAAGTTTTGCAGGTTCAATTTTACCCGTTGTCGGAGGAGGAATATTTGGATCTAATCCGGATACGCCATATCCTTCCGGTATTGGTGGCAGATTGTTGACACCATCGTACCAGGTAATATCCAGTGCCGGCATATCTCCCCGCTTAGGAAAGCGGAATGCCAGTGTAGTGGACATCGGAAAGAAAAAGTCATTATGACCATCCAGATTAACAGGATTCACCTCATAAGGCAATCCCAGATCCAGAAACTCATGTGCTGTATCCAGTATATGTGCACCCCAGTCTCCCAAAGCGCCCATTCCGAAATCAAACCAGCATCTCCATTGCCCGTTGACAAAATCCTTATTAAAATCATGTCCCTGAGTTGCCATCTGCCACAATTCCCAATCCAATGTTGAAGGCGTTGGTTCTTTGGGTGGAAACGATTTGATATTTGTATCCCAGGTATGCCAGCGTCTCGGAGCATTCATATGTGCGGTGATTGCTGTTACATCTTTAATAATTCCGGCTTCCTTCCAGGCTTTAAATTGAAAATAATTAGCTTCCGAATGTCCCTGATTACCCATTTGTGTTACAACCTTGTTAAACCTGGCAGCCTTTTTCATCATTAATTCTACTTCCTGAAAGGTTCTTGCCATGGGTTTTTCTACATACACATGCTTTCCAAGGTCTATAGCCATCATCGTTATCGGAAAATGAGAAAAATCAGGAACCCCTATGGACACTGCATCGATCTGATTACTCATTTTATCAAATAATTGTCTGAAATCCTGAAAACGGGGTACATCAGGAAATTGCTGAAGAATAGGAAGCGTATGCGGAGCACCCATGTCTACATCGCACAGAGCAACAATATTAACAAGTCCTGTCTTGTAAAGATCCTGAATAATATCTGCTCCTCTGTTTCCAATACCAATACAGGCCAGATTAATCCGTTCATTAGGTCCCGCTAATTTTACAGGTGCCGAAGCCGCTAAAAAAGATGGTAAAGCTATCGTAGCTCCCGATAACAGCAGACTATTGCGCAAAAAAGCCCGTCTGGAAAAAGAGTTTGTATTTTTCATGATTTAAGATTACAAGTTTATAATTAAGAGTTTGTCCAGGTTTACAGAGACAAAAATTAAATTTACCCCTCTAATTTAATTACTTTTTGTTAATTTTACATAAAAACCAAAATAAAATTAACAATTTTATAACGCCAAAATAAACTTTTTAAAAGGTATCACAACCCTAAACTATTATGACACACGCAAAATTAAGTTCTATTTCAAAAGTTCTGCTCGCTACAGGATGTCTGCTTGCATCCACCACATTTATCACACAGGCTCAGCAAAATAAAGTTACTCCCATTTTCGACGGTAAAACTCTTGCCGGTTGGAAAACTGTCGGAGGTAAAGCTCCCTATATCGTAGAGAATGGTGTTATCGTAGGTACGATGACAAAGAAAACACCTAATTCATTTCTAGTAACTGAAAAAGAGTATGGCGACTTCATACTGGAACTGGAGGTTAAACTTGAAGGTGACAATACCAATTCCGGCATACAGATCAGAAGCCACATTGACCCGCAGGCCAATGACGGGCGCGGCCGTATGTATGGCAAGCAGGTTGAAGTGGATCCAACCGCAAGAGCCTGGACAGGAGGCATCTATGATGAAGCGCGAAGAGGCTGGCTTTATCCGCTGGATCTCAATCAAAACGCTAAAAAAGCATTCCGTAAGAATGAGTATAATGCCATTCGTATTGAAGCGATCGGTGATGAAGTGAGAACCTGGGTAAATGGCATCCCTACAGCAGCTGTCATCGACACCATCGATCAGACTGGCTATATAGGTCTGCAGGTACATAATATCGCAGATGCAGATGACGGCAAAAAAGTATATTTTAAAAATGTCCGGATTCAGACAGAAAATCTAAAAGCTAAAGCATTTCCAAAAGATATCTATATTACAAACCTACACCTCAACCAGCTTTCGCAGTCAGAGCAAAAAAACGGTTATAAGTTATTATTTGACGGGAAGAGCACAGCGGGATGGCATAGCGCACGAGGCAAAGAATTTCCTTCAAAAGGCTGGGAGATCAAAAACGGTAATATTTCCGTACTGCCGTCTACAGGCGGTGAGTCTACAAATGGAGGTGACATTGTTACTGATGCGCAGTATAAGGCCTTTGACTTGTCTTTTCAGTTCAAGCTTTCTCCGGGAGCTAACAGCGGAGTCAAATATTTTGTCACTCTTAACGAACAAACATCAGGCTCAGCTATAGGTTTAGAATATCAGGTGCTGGATGATAAAGAACATCCTGATGCTAAACTGGGAAAAGACGGAAACCGTACGCTTGCTTCACTTTACGATCTGATCACTTCCAAAAAGAATGCAAGGGCTGTAAAACAAATAGGAGAATGGAACACGGGACGCGTCGTTGTTTATCCCGACAATCGGGTTGAACATTACCTCAACGGTGAACTTATGGTATCTTATGTGAGAGGTTCTAAAGAGTATCTGGATCTGGTAGCAGGAAGTAAATACAAAGACTGGAAAAACTTTGGTCAGGCGCCACAGGGACATATCCTTTTGCAGGATCATGGCAACAATGTCTCTTTTCGATCTATTAAAATAAAAGAGCTGAAGTAAAAAATACACTTACATTCCATAGACCTGCGACTGAACTCAGGTTTATGGAATGTTTCTATTTATGTTGTGTCACAATCAAAGATTGATAACAAGTAGAATTCGGCACTCTCATCAGAAGTATATTATCAATCTTCACTCCACCTCCAAACGTGAGTCCTATACAATAGCTGTAGATATCTTGTTGCTTGATTGCACCACCACTTTTGATAGTTACTCCTGTACGTTCATTTTTACAAAAAAACTTACTTAAAATATAGCTGTATCTCACATTGAAATCTCCTCCATCAGCAATAGCCTGCAATTGTGCTTTCAGATCATCTACTGCAACTTTCTGCACCTGATTTTCGGCTGCCAGACTATCCAGACTATCTGTTTTGGCTCCATCTATTTCTATGGTATGATAGGTATAAGATAAGGTTTTGTCCGATTTAACTTTTACACGATACCTTCCCGGTTTGGAATAGGTATATTGCGCAACCTTGCCGATAACATCGACCTTACCGCTTTCACCAAACTGCCACTGATAGATTTCTCCCGGACCATCTACTTCCAGCCTTACCTCTTTTAGAATAGTTCCCGTTGATGGACCTGATACCTGTAAAACGCTGTCTACGACTTTAGCTACAGAATCTTTTACCGTTACAAAAAATTGTTCGTGTAGATTGTCATTGACGACCAGACGTACGACATAAGTTCCGGCTGATTTATATCTGTATTTACCATCCTGCTGAGTAGACACATCGCCATTTCCAAAATCCCAGTGCCATTTTTGTGCACCAACTGTATTATCGATATAGATCAGATCCTGATTGAGTGTCATATCCTGATTAAAGACCTTGGCTCTGATTTTTTTTTCAGGTTCCATAAAGATCTTCATAACAAATACCGTAAGCGCAACCAATAGCACTGCTCCTACTGCACTAATGATCAGGTAGCTCTTAATATTAAATTTGTCATCAGAAGATTCTTCTCTTGTCACTATTTTACCTCCCTCAAAGGTTATAATAAGCAATAATACAGCTTATCTGCGAATATTATATGATCAGAACAGGGATCACATGCTTTATATTTAAACAAACGAACAGTTATCCGGATTGAATTGTAGTATTACTTGTATTCTATAGTTCCGCCCGCGAGTTTTTTCTCGTTACGCTGAGCCGGATTGCCATATACATGAATGATACCTCCAGCCCTTACCTGTGAATCAATAGTTTGCTTTACATTTACTTCGCATTTTCCCCCACCATTCACCGTAACTTTTGCATTTTCTGAGACCAGGGATCGTCCTTCATAATTACCTCCGAATGTCAACTGAACTTCCTGGCGTGGTGATTTGCCGCCCGCCTGTACAGTACCTCCTTTACTCGCACTGACTTTGATTTCCTGACCTGATACATTCAGACTTAACAACCCTCCTTCTGAAGCCGACAGATTTAGCATATTCCGGCTTAGAGCCTGATCATCATTTACCTTCACACTCGCCCCCTTCTTTGCGGTCAATTCACTGATATCATTTCCATACACTTTAATATGTATTCCCTCTCCATTCATCATGTTTAATGTATTCATTTTAAGCCGTAGTGTTCCATTCTTCTGAATGACATCTACTTCATTAGACGGATTTCCTGAAATAACTACTTTATATGTACTGCTGTTAATCAGTTCAACACTGATCTTATCCGTAACTTCTACTTTAGCAAAAGGACCGACTTCTCTCGTTTGCGCCATACCCACTTTGGCCAACATAAACAAAAGGCCGATTACGATTATTTTTTTCATGTTTCTGTAATTTAAATTCTGTAGAATAATGATCTAAATGAATATTGCATTTGTTATTATTCGACTACTTTACGGTAAAGATAATACACTGCATATTATTCCATTCAATACGTTTGAATATAGCAAATAGTACTCCAAAAAGTATGTTTTGAAACAATTTTACGATAGGTAAACAGAAAATCAGAATTACGTTTATCTTCCCAATAGAGCCAACTCTTCATTGGTGTACATATTGGCTCCTTTTAAATAATTAAAGATCAATTGCTTTACGTCATTATCCTTCATTTTATAGAGGTTATTCATGACAAAATCCTTGTCTGTCTCTATATTATCATGGTAATTGAGAAACTTGGGAATATAAAACTGTATACACAACCGGATAAAACGTAATTCAATATTTTGTGGATTTTTCTTAATTACATCTTCCAGCACCTTTCTTCCTCCTTTAAAATAACTCATTTTTTTGAAAGGATTGCCCGTGTGATTAGCCATAAACATATGATATGCGGCATAATAGCCCAACTCTTCAGGAGATTTGGCATTCTTTTTCAACATCTCCAGATGGTTCTTACAAAGATCTTCATTTTTAACACCTTTATTGAAATCTTTTCTCACCTGATCCAAATCCACTTTCTGGGCATACGCCGACTTTGCAACGATCAATAAAGCTATTAAAATGAGTTTATGCATAATAGTTATAATTTACGTTATTAAATACGATATCATTTCTGCGTAACGCAGAATTTTAACAATATTAAGATATTGATATTTTCTAAAAGTTACGCCAGTGTAAATGTTAAATTCAAATTTCGCGCCAATCAGCGGAGTACAGGCCTATTTAATAAAATCCTGATATAACACATTTACAATTTCCTTTAACATCATGTTAAATCCTGATGTTTCGGATAGCCTGCACCCATTTGTAATAACGACAAAACCATATTTATGTTTTGGATTAAAGAACATGGTGCTGTATAATCCGTATGCTGAACCTGTATGTCCCGTAAGATGTACCTGAGGGATAAGACTATCTGTACTCCAAAGTGCCAGACCGTAATTTTCCTCATCACTACGTTTTGTCTGCATGGCTACTGCACTACGTTTGCTTATTATTTTTTTGCCGTTGCCACGTCCGTAATTCATGTGCATGATCATATACCGTGCAAGATCTCTTGCTGAAATTTTCATACCCCCGGTCGGTGAAAACAAAGGAGTGGAATGTCCCAACTCATAGCTACTTATTTCTTCGCTGCGCGGATTATACGCTGCAGGTTGTGGCACAAATTTGGCATCTTCATTAGCGTATAGTGTCGCAAATCTGGAACGATCCAGAGCATCAACATAATAACCTCCGTACAGATCCAACGGACGCAAGATGTGTTCTGCTACATACTTATCAAAACGCTGACCTGATATTCTCTCAATTATAGCGCCAACCATATTAAAATTGAGATTACAATATTGATAGCCTTTACCGGGAGCATACGCATTGTAACTATCCGACCAGTTTTTATTCTTTTGCGGATTGATGACATCCAGATCGAAATATCCGTTGTTATCATTGATTCCTGATGTATGTGACAACAACATTTCCAATGTTATAATCTGCTCCGGAAATCGGGGATTACGTACAGGAAAACCGATCAACTGACTGCAGTCATCCTTTAAGGACAAATGACCGGCCTCAATAAGTTGCATAACAGCAGTAGCTGAAAATGATTTTGAGATAGAAGCGATTCTAAACAATGTAGAGTCATTCAGGACATGGTGGGTATCCCGATCCTGATATCCATAATTGTTTGTGAACACAATCTTATTATCTTTCACAACGACTGCGGCCACTCCTACTGCCTGATATTTTTCAGCAATCTGCTGAATAGATTTGGCCGTTATGGAATGCTGGGCGTAAATACTTGCTGAAGAAAAGATAAAAAGCAGAGGTAAGATAATTTTTTGAATATCAGACATAGGGTTTGGGTTATAATCTCATCTAATTTACATATTTTTATATATCTGATCCATTTTATGCTAACCATAGGCTAAAAATATGTTAAACTCTGAAACCTATTCCTATCCGGATAAATTCACGGATATCCTTCTTCGAACGCGCAATTCCGGCTTCAATATGGCCAGTGATATTCATACCGGCTCTTTATTAAAGACGCTCGCTGCCTCCAAACCGAATGCCCGTTTTTTAGAACTTGGGACAGGTACAGGCTTATCTACTTCCTGGCTGTTATCCGGCATGGATGAACGTTCTGCATTGCTGTCTGTGGATCATGATCCGGCTTTTTTAACAATCGCGCAGGAATATCTGTCTTCAGATCCTCGTCTTACATTAGTACAACAGGACGCCGGAGAATGGCTCCTTGAGAATAAAGAATTAAAATTTGATTTTATTTTTGCGGATACCTGGCACGGAAAATTTCTGGAACTGGAAACATGTCTTGCTATGCTGGATAAAGGAGGCATTTACTTTATAGATGACCTCTTACCGCAGCCCAACTGGCCGGATGGACATGACCAAAAGGTTCGTCATCTGATTCGTGACCTGGACAACCGGGCTGATCTCAGCCTTGCACGTCTTCACTGGTCTACTGGTGTGATCGTTGCTGTGAAAAGATAAAAAAGAACGGTAATGTTTTTTTGCATTACCGTTCTTTTCTACTTTACGAAAGTTGTTCCTTTTCTGTTTGTTGCTTTTCCTTTTCTTTTTTCTCTTCAAACCCGGAGTCAAACACGACATCCCATACAGCAGAACTTACTCCGAATCCTTTTTCAGGATCCTGATAATGGTGTAACATATGATGTTGTTTGATACGCTTCATAATACCACTTTTGAAATTGGCATGATGCATAGCATAATGAGATTCGTCATAGATAAGGTAACCAATCATAAAACCAGCAAAGAATGCAGCTAATATAAATTGATTACTAAAAAATAAGCTGAACATAAAATAAACCAGTGTTGCCAATGGAATACTTGCTGACAACGGCATGACCAGACGAAGACGATCTTTAGGATAATCGTGGTGAATACCATGAAAAATCCAATGAACACGTTTTAAAAGCTTTCCTTTTGGATGATAATGAAAAACCCAGCGATGCAGGGCATACTCAAAAATAGTCCAGAAAGCGAGCCCGAAAACAAAATACCCGATATACATCCATACACCCATTTCACCCGGCCCCAGGGCCTTCCATGAAAAATAAATGATTACGGGAAGATAAAATATAATCGGTACAGAATAGTGAACCTTAGTCAATGATTCCAAAAAATCATTCTTAAACATTCGTGTGGATTCCGTAGAATTTGATATGTAATTTTTCTTTGCCATTTCCTTTTTGATAAGAATCTAAACACTAAAATTTGAACAACAAAGCTACAATTCTGACTTTATAATGAAAATCATCAAAAAGTCAGATTGTCTGCTTAATCTGCAAATATAAAGATTTATTTAAAACAAATTACCGAAGTAAGCTGTATTTGGGAATTATATAATAGAATGGCAAAATTAAATAATATCGTTTAACGGCATCCTGAGTATAACAAGCAAGAATCTGTCAGATGCAGGGAATCAATTTTAAGAAGGCTATTTTTGTCCGTAAATAAGATATTATACCATTCTTAGCAGCCATTTGATCAAAAAGCCAATTCCTATAGCCATCACAAAACTGGCCAATGTACCTACGAGTACATACTCTGTGAATTTTTTATCTTTTGCATTGGCTAAATCTCCAAATCTGAAAATTGACTTCGCTGCTAACAGAAAGCCTATTCCTTCTAAAAAATTAATATTTACAAAAAACACAATAAGAAGACGCTCAAGCACTCCTATAATCCATCCTGCATCGATCAATGAATCTTGCCTTTGGGCATTGACCTCGGCAGATTGATTCCATTTGCTGAAAAAGACACGAAGTACGATAGGAGAAACAAATGCGGTCAACAAAAATCCAATCAGAAGTATCTGTGTCTGTACAGACCATATTGCAGATATAAAACTCTCCGGAATACCATAGTGACATCCAAGTACAGCTGCAAGTACTGTCAAATGGAGTAGCTGATCAATGCTGAACAGTAATAATGGGTTGCTGTTCATTTTACGTTCCAGAGAAACCTTAAGGCTGTCAATTGCAAGGTGAGACAACACAATCACAGCTATTGCCGGCCACCAGTGTGATAAATCTCTAACAAAAAACAAGAATAATAATGCCGCATGAACACCTACATGATAAAAAATGTAACGGATGTGATGCGCTCTTCCATCCACCCATTTTTTTGGCTGGAAGACAAAATCGCCCAATATATGAGCTACAAGTAAGATCAGTCCTGTATATAACATTTTTTAAGTATTTGTTCCGTACAATAATCGATGACACGATTTATTTTAGAATATCCTGCTTTGTTGAGTTCTGTACTTACCTGACTTTGATATTTCCGGTTCAACACTGCAGCAAGTTCATGTTGGTTCATACCCGGATGCAGAAGGCTTACAGCAACTGCTTCAGCCATATTTTCGGTCCACCTTCCTGCAATTTCCATACTTAATTGCAGCATCAGCTCTATCCCTTCATCCAGATCAGACCAGGGACTTCTAATGGCTACCGTTTCTTTCTTCAGCGTATCAAATCGTTCTCCGGCAAATAAAAATGCGTCCCCCGCTGATGTCCTCACATGTGCATCCTGATAATCGACCGTTCCGATACCCATAGTCATCCGTACATCCAGATTTTTCAGGCTCTTAATCTTCGCTTTAATATAAAAAAGATGATGTATAGCCTGTTCTAATTCTACCTCTGCCTGAAAACTATCTCCTCTGTAAATATCATAACGGCTACTGATATGCTTCAATGCATCATCCAGAACCGGCATCCATATCGCTGCATCCACTTTTCTTGAATCTATCAAATCTCCTGTTATAACCGCTATTAACTTCTTGTCTTTCATAATATTACTACCACTATCAACAAATATAGTGATAAATACAAATATCACTATATATAATGATTATTTTATTTTAAAAACAAATCATTAGGATATTTGATTTTAATTAAAGACATTTGCATACTTTCAAAAAATATATGTTATAACACTTATTTAAATATCAATTATCATGAAAAAACTATTTCCTCTTTTCATTGCATTATTTGCCGCAATGAACGTTACAGTTGCTCAGGTGAAATGGGCTGTAGACCCTGCACACACTAATGTACGTTTTACAGTTGAACATTTAGGTATCAGCTTTGTTGACGGAGAATTTAACTCATTTGAAGGTTCTGTCGATGCACCTACAAAAACGGGATTTGAGAATGCAAAGGTCGATTTCAAAATCAATGTAAACAGTATCGATACACGTATCGAAGCCAGAGACAAGCATTTGAAATCTGATGATTTCTTCAATGCAGAGAAATATCCTACTATTACATTGAAATCGGTATCCTTAAAGAAAGATAAAGCCGGCAAGTTAAAACTAGAAGCTGATCTTACTATTCGTGATGTCACTAAACGCGTTATTTTTGATGTAAAACAAAATGGTCAGAACATTACGGATCCATGGGGTAAAACACGCGCAGGTTTTACAGCTACTACTAAAATAAACCGTCTGGATTACGGGATCAAATACAATGACAAACTTCCTTCAGGAGTAGCTGCTGTAGGTTCGGATGTAACGATCACAGTGAATACTGAACTGGTACAACAATAATCCTTTCTGCTCCTTATTATAAAAAGTCTTTACTCCTGACGGGTAAAGACTTTTTTGTTTACCAAAACTTATAGAAAAACCATCTTAACGATTTAAACTATTTGCTACAACCCTCAACGTTTATGAACAAAATTTAATATTTTTATAAGAAACGTCAATAATATGAGCCCGAAAACGAATTATTCCAAAAGGCTTCAGGCCTCTAAAAATTTCAAGATCAGTGATCATTCCACAGATATTTCAGAAGAAATTAGTGTAGATGAGGCGACAGCCAAATTAAAAGATGTACGCAAAAAGCTCAGCAAATTACAGGATGTCATGTATGCTCATGATAAGTATAATGTATTGGTATGTCTGCAGGGTATGGATACTGCAGGAAAAGACAGTCTGATAAGGGAAGTATTTGCAAAGTTCAACGTAAGAGGTGTGGATGTACAAAGTTTCAAGACTCCTTCGGAAAAAGAACATCAGCATGACTATCTGTGGAGACATTATATCGCATTACCTGAAAAGGGGAAATTCGGGGTATTCAACCGTACACATTATGAAAATGTACTGGTGACACGTGTGCATCCCTCCTATTTGTTAAGTGAAAATATTCCGGACATCCGGGAAGAAAAGGATGTGACGAACGAACTATGGCAGAAACGCTATGAACAAATCAATAACTTTGAGAATCATCTTATTGAGAACGGCACTATACTTTTCAAATTTTTCCTAAACCTTAGCAAGGATGAACAGAAAAACAGACTATTGAGAAGATTGGAAAAAGAAAAACACCAATGGAAATTCTCACCCGGTGATCTCTCAGAACGCCAGCTATGGGATAAGTACATGGAATACTATGAAGAGGCAATACAGCACACTTCTAAAAAGAAAACCCCCTGGTATATCATTCCGTCTGATTGTAAAGAAACAGCCCGTTATCTGGTCGCACAGATTATGCTGGAAACATTAGAACAGTACACCGATATCAAATACCCTGAGTTAAGTGAAGAAATTCAGGGACATATAAAGAAATATAAGAATCAACTCGAAAGCGAGTAAGTATATGGGGAGACAGATGACAGGAGCTGTTGGCTACAACATTCCTGTCATTAATCCTCCGTCCAGCTGAATGGCTGTCCCTGTCAGATAAGCGGCATGATCTGACGCTAAAAAAGCAACCAGCGAGGCATATTCTTCAGGCTTACCCAGTCGTTTCATTGGAATAGCATCTATTCTTTTGGCTTTTACTTCTTCAAAGCTTAACTGCATCTTCCCGGCCTGAGTCTCCATGAGGCTATTTAACCTATCGGTATCAAAATAACCGGTCAAAACTGTATTTACCGTAATTTGCTGAGCTGCAACTGCTCTCGAAAGCGATTTACTCCAGCTTACCAGCGCCGTACGCATTGTATTTGAAAGTACAAGTGTATCCTGAGGTTCTTTCACAGTCATGGAAGAAACGTTAATGATGCGTCCAAACTGATTCTTTTCCATATGGGGTAATGCCTGAAGTGTGGTATACACCGCATACTGGAATAACAAATCGAAAGCCTGCTGATAATCCTCTGTTACTTTATCCTTAATTCCTCCTGCAGAGGGGCCGTTAGTATTATTGACCAGAATATCTGTTTTTCTGGTGGAGAAGAAGGCAGCAATCTTTTCTTTTGCCTGATCAAATAAACTGAAATCTACAACCAGGTGATCATGCTGTTGTCCCTGAGTAGTATCGAGTATCTCCTGCACTGCTTTTAATTTTTCTTCATTGCGTGCGACAAGAATCACACTGGCTCCACACTCGGCCAATGCAATTGCGATGGCTTTACCGATACCGGAGGTGCTTCCCCCTACCATAGCTGTTTTTCCAATCAGTGATATTTTCATAGTCCTTTGTTTATAATATTATTGTGCAATAAAGACAGGAATCTTAACTGCATGCCGCAGCTTATTTACGGTTTCTCCAAATACAAAATCTTTTACTCCTGTATGTCCGTGGCTTCCTACAATAAGGAGATCACTATCGTGTGCCAGACAAATATCTGCAATAGCTTTTACCCGGTTGTTATAACCTAATTCATATTCCACAGCATATCCTTTATCTTTAAAGAATTCCACGTACTTCATCAGGCGTTCCAGATCTTTCCGGGATTCATAATCTCCGGATTCACCTCCGGTATATTTCACGGATGCACTTTCTACAATATGCACCAGTACAAAACGGGTACTCTTATCGGATAACTGCAAAGCATACTCTACGACTTTGGTATCTGAGAAGGAGAAATCCAGCGCGACCACAATATGATGAAAAGGATTAACTTCTCTAAACACGAGTTCCTCAAACGGAGGATGTACCTCTACTGTTGTAGGTCTGCGTTTATGCCATATCGGATAGAAGAATGTCATCAGTAATAATACGGCTAATCCTATACTTCCGGAGATAAGAGCAATGGTCCACCAGATATTATCCAGTTCGTCAATCCATCCCTTTACTTCTTCATAGACCAGCTGAAAATTGAGTACAGCTATAATTATTGCAATGGTCCATGCCATTATACGCACATAGGGCTTGATTACAAATTCGCCCATCTTTTTCCGGTCACTCACAAAATGAATCAGCGGTACGACTGCAAACGCCAGCTGCATACTTAATAATACCTGACTAAAGATCAGCAATGATCCGACTTGTCCTTCTCCTGCAATCAGGATAACCAGTACAGCCGGAACAATAGCCAGCAATCTGGTGATAATACGTCTGAGCACGGGACTGATCCGCAACCGCAGGTATCCTTCCATTACAATCTGTCCGGCAAGCGTACCTGTCACCGTAGAACTCTGCCCTGCCAGAATAAGTGCAACTGCAAATAATTTAGATGCCCATTCGGTACCTAATGTAGTTCCCAAAAGATGATAAGCATCTTCCAGATCAGCTACCTGATGCATACCGTTTTTATGGAATACCGCAGCTGCAAGAATCAATATGGCTGCATTAACGAAGAAAGCCAGATTAAGGGCAATAGCACTATCGAAAAAATTATACTTTAAGGCTTTCTTGATAGACAGGCTGTCCCTCGGAATCTTGCGGGTCTGTACAAGGGCTGAATGCAGATAGAGGTTATGCGGCATTACTGTAGCTCCGATAATACCTATACTGATATATAGTGCTGCGCTGTTTGGAATAGAGGGTATAAATCCCTTTGCAACTTCTGTAAAATCCGGCTTGGCAAAAAACATTTCTACCATAAAACACATCCCGATCATAGATATCAGCCCGATAATGAACAGCTCCATCTTACGCATCCCCAGTTTCTGCAGATACAGCAACAGAAAGGTATCTGCAAAGCTGATCAACACTCCCCATAGCAGATCGATACCAAAAAGCAAATTAAGACCTATTGCCATCCCCAGTACTTCCGCCAGATCACATGCTGCAATAGCAATTTCTGCCAGTACATAGAGTGCAAAATTCATTCTTTTTGGGTAAGTCTCTCGATTACACTGCGCAAGATCCTTTCCGCGGACGATTCCGAGTCTTGCACACAGACTCTGCAGCAATAAGGCCATGATATTACTCATCAGTAAGACCCAAATCAGCGTATATCCAAACTGGCTTCCGCCGGCCAGATCTGTAGCCCAGTTACCGGGGTCCATATATCCGACACTGATCAGATAAGCCGGACCGAAAAAACTAAGAACTCGTTTCCATTTGGTTTTGCCTTTTGTCACGTCCACACTTTCGTGGATATCGGCTAAAGATTTATGTTGCGGATCATCATGCATAGTGTCAGTAGACTGCCTTATTGAAAGGTTATGTTGTAAATATAAAAATTTAACAATACAACTGACAACAGAAGATAACAAAATGAACAGGCTCTTATTTTGAAATAAGAGCCTGTCATCTATTTAATCATTTTTTGGATATCCTTCCTCATCGAGATCATCTCTCAGATCTTCATCTGTCCGGGAGAGTTCCTCATCTTTACGGGAGATCCTGAGATGATTTGCATCAGTCTCATGCATTCCTTCCTTTTCCCAGTCGTCTGCTTCCAGATCATCTTCATCCGCATATTCATCCCCGACAAAAGGATTCGAATCGTCATAGGTAGAATCATCATCTTCCGCTCCTTCTGCAAGTGTATCATAGTCTGCAGGATGATCATAATCCGGATCGTCATCATCCACATCCAGCTCGTAACTGTCCTTTTCTGTATTATAACTCAGGTTATTGGCCAGATTATCTTTTTCTTCATCTGCTTCACCTTGCTTATTGTTGTCTTCCTTATTGATCATAGTCTTATCTCCTTTCGTATAAAAGATAACAAAATGATTAGCCAAATAGTTTTTCAGATCAGGATAATAATGGATCCGTTACGGTTTCATTCCCGGATTCAATACGTCCGGCCATATGCCGTTCAAAGTTTTTATAATCAGGCAATGTGAGTTTCAGATCGTACCAGCTTCCGGATGAGGACAGATCCAGAGATACCTGAACTTCTGTCTTGCCGGCAATCTCCCGCTCTATATTTACATCCTTATAACTTTTGGATACCAGATGTATACGTAAAGGATTCTTTCCCTGATTTTCGATCAGCACGACAGCATTTCCTGTCACTGCTTTTGTCATACTCTTTTGTTCAGGAATTATCTTCACCAGCAATTGCGGATCTGATGATTCACCTGAAAATGCTCTGTAAAAGCCATTTGGCCCGTGTACACGTAATGCATATTTATTGTCTTCAAATGAAGTTACAGGCCATTGGTATTCCAGGCGGTCGTTGGCTTTAACGGCAAAATTCCAGTTTCGGCAGATTTCAGTCTGCTCTCCCTTAGACTGTATATATTTTCCGGGAGCATATACAGTAAGCGGAACACCCGCTGTACGTGCACCAAAAATAGTTGTAGAAACTTCCATATGCATAATAAACTGCCCGCCATCCACTTTACCAAATACATCATACTGATACGGAAGAGCTGCTGATCTTCGTTGTCCTTTCTCCTGAAGACGGTTAAATTTACTTATAGTATGTTTTTGCTGTACAGCTTTGATTTCCGCTTTTGTCAACTCTTCGAACCCTGAAGGATCCTCTTTAAACTGGGCATTATAGATATTTTCAATGTATTGGTTTCTGTTTAGAAACGGAAGCTGATCTTTCGCTGACTCGAAAGGCGTAAATGCAGATGTCAGGTCCCCACATATGGTTCTTCTCCATGCACTGATGTTATCCAGATGAATGGATTTATTATACTTTGCATTAATAAATTTTTCGAGGAACTGTAATGATGAGGTATGATCAAATACCTGAGAACAGACTTTACCGCCTCTGCTCCACGGGGAGACAATATACATCGGAACCCGAAATCCTAACCCTACAGGTGCTTCCCTGGCCTGCTTTTTAGGAATTCCCTGTTTCAATTCATTTTCCAGACGTACATGTTCAACTTCTGTATCTATCCCGGCAGAGCATTTACCGGTTTCAGGTTTATTATTATCCGGAATTGAAAAAGGTGGAATATGATCATAATATCCGTCATTCTCATCGTAAGTAATAATAAATATGGTTTTCTTCCAGACTTCCGGATTTTGGGTCAGAATATCCAGCACTTCAGATACATACCAGGCTCCGTACCAGGGTGCACTGGGATGATCCGAAAAATTTTGCGGGCCAGCCAGCCAGGAGACTGCCGGCAGTTTGCCGGCTTTAACATCTGCCCTGAATTGATGCAGGATATCTCCTTTTGGCACTTCTACCTCCCGCAGTTTTCCGCTTTCATTAAAGGTCAGCTTTTCTAATGAACGAAAGTCTGTATCTTCCTTATTCGTGACAAATGCACGCTGATTAAGAGATTTTTCAAATGCGCTCAGCTTGTTGTATTGCTCAGCACTATACATTTTCAATTCTTGTTCAGCTTTATTCAATGCCTCTTGCTTATTCCTGAGACTTTCTCTTATCCGTGCAGATTCTTCCGAAGAAGAAGGACTAGCCTCTTCCAGTTTACCGATTTCTCCCGGTAGCTTCTCTACTTGTTTCCTTAAATTATCCAGATAAGAATCCTTGAATTTGACATGATATGCTTCGAAAAATTCTAAAAGATTACAACCAAAATTAGATAACCAGGAGCGCTCCTTACCTGCAAAACCTCCTCCACAACTTGTTTCGTTCTGATAAAATTTCCATGCCACTTTATTTTCTTCCAATAACTCCGGAAATGTTTTCCATGTATGCTTTCCATAAGCGTAATCATCATTACGGATATTTACTTTTTGCAAACCATCGAGTTCCTGGGTAATCTTTCCGGTCCAGAAAAAAGAACGGTTTGGAGTGGTACTGGTCATACCTGAACAGAAATTCTGATCACAGACTGTAAATGCATCTGCAAGTGAATAATGAAAAGGAAGATCTTCGCGTGAATAATAACCCAGTGTCAGCGGCATATCTGCATATTTCTTATTCCCGGATCTTTTTGATGTCAACCACTGGTCATACTTACCGCCATTAAAAGCATCTACCTGACTGGCTCTTGAATGTGGCAGGGAGCCTATCCAGGTCACTTTGCTGCCCATAAGATTTAACCGGAATGGTGCATAGGTTTTCCCAAGGTGATCTGTCTGAAACCATACCGGATTCTGATCAGGAAGCGTTACCACCCGAGGGTCATTAAATCCCCTTACACCTGACAGACTTCCGAGTGTATGATCAAAAGATCGGTTTTCCTGCATTAGAATAACGACATGTTCCGCATCCAGATAGGTACTGCCGGGATCCGGATCAATCGCTAATGCTCTTTGAATAGATGCGGGCATAACGGTTGCAAGACCAGCTACTCCCGAGAAAAGGATGGACTTTCGGATAAATTCTCTTCTGCTTTCCATAGAAGGTAATAAGTTGATGTATTAAAAGGTAGGATAAATCTACATATATTTTAAAAGAACATAATGCAGGACTTTGTAATAGTTGTGTGACTGATTTTGACGTTTTTATCACAATGTGCTTTGCTAAAAATTCTATCTTTGCCCCATGAGTCAGTATGCCGTAATATTTGATATGGATGGTGTCATTTGTCACACAAATCCCTATCATGCTAAAGCCTTCGAGGCATTTTTTAATAAATATAATATCGAAAGCAGCGAACAGGAATTTCAGGATCATATGTATGGCAAGCACAACAGCTATATTATGAGCCATTTCTTTAAAAGACCTGTAGAGGGGGAAGAACTTCTGCGTCTTGAATTTGAAAAAGAAGATATGTTCAGACAGATTTATAAGTCTGAGATTACACCGATAAGCCGATTTCCTGAATTTCTGGATGAACTCAAACAGGAAGGTTTCAAAACGGCTGTAGCCACTTCGGCTCCTAAAGCCAATCTGGATCTTATCGTAGAAGGTTTGCAATTCGGCCCTAAGATGGAATCAATGCTTTCCAGTGAAAATGTCACAAAGCACAAGCCTGATCCACAGGTATATCTGTTAACGGCTGAAAGATTAGGAGTAGATCCATCACAATGTCTGGTGTTTGAGGATTCCTATTCCGGTATTTCAGCAGCTTTGAATGCAGGCATGAAAGTAGTAGGAGTATTGAGCTCACATACACGCGAACAGTTGCCACCTTGTGATGCATACATCTCTGATTATACCGAAATCACTGCGCAGAAGGTAAAAGAGTTGATCAATAGCTGATATGCAGGAAGCTTTTGATCTGGTGCACTCTCCCTATCATTGGGCATTGTACTTCTTTTGTGCAATGCTCATCGGAATGTCCAAGACAGGTGTACAGAATATTGGTACACTTGCTGTACCTCTGTTTGCTTTTCTGTTCGGAGCGCGCTATTCTACCGGAATTGTACTGATTTTACTCTGTATGGCCGATCTGATTGCAGTGATCTATTACCGAAAACAATTCCGGTGGTCGGAGATTAAAGGAATGTTGCCTGCTGCTTTTGTCGGGCTATTGGGCGGTTTATTTCTGGCCAATAATATGGATGACCAGTTATTCCGCATATTAATGGGAATATGTATCCTGAGTGGTGTAGGTATTATGATCTGGATCGAAAAGAGTAAATCGGTCTCGAATGTAGCTGAAAAGAGCTGGTACGCTCCGCTATTTGGATTTATTGCGGGATTTTCAACTATGATCGGAAATGCTGCAGGACCAGCTTTATCGGTATATCTGTTGTCCCGAAAATTACCTAAATATGCCTTTGTCGCTACAGGAGCATGGTTTATTATGATATTAAACTACACTAAGATTCCCTTGCAATTATTTGTATGGCACAATCTTTCCTGGGCAGGGATTATTCTCAATATGTTCGCTATTCCTTTTATTCTGTTAGGTGGCTATCTGGGAATCCGTATTATAAGGGTACTTCCGGAAAAACAATTCCGGGTACTGGTTATGGCTTTGGTAGCTGTTTCGGCCCTGCTGCTGATCATATTGTAAATTATACTTATATTTACCTATAATTAAAAAAACCTTATATTATGATTTTAATAGCCGTATTATTGCCCTGGCTTTCTTTTTTTCTGAGAGGGAAGATCTTTTCAGGTATATTATGCCTGATTCTGCAATGTACATTGATCGGTTGGCTACCTGCAGCAATCTGGGCTGTAGCTTCACGTGTAGATGGCAAAAATGAAGCGCGCATCCGTTCTATGCAACGCAATTTTAACAGATCAAACCGCTGATAGTGTTGATTTTTTCAGAGCATCTGAATCCTCACCCGGATTGGAACAGGTATCAGTAGCCAACCCGGATGAGAACCTCAAACCACTATTCCAGTAGTCCTGATTAAAGTTATCTTTTCTTCGAACCTACGTGTAGTCATCAGGATTTCAGCTGTGCGATCTTATCCGCAATACGCTGGTGGTAATAATTAAACTCGTCTTTTTGCTGCCTGATAAAACTATTGTTTTCCAAAGCTCCGACTACTTTATCCATTTCCTCTTTTGAATCATAAACCATCATCCTAAATGAATTCTGGTAGTCCTTAGCCCGTGTCTGATATATTTCATCGGTAATCCATTGCTTGATTTCCAATGCTTCTTCAAATAATGAAATCAGTTGCTCTTTTGTAATTGCAGCAACTTTCTGATGATTCAGTTCTGCCAGTGCCGACACTGCATGTATAGTTTTATCCTGTACATACTGGTCACTTTGCGCAAAATAATAGTCATGGACTTCGTCCCAGGAATTAAGTTGATCCGTTTTGAGCTGATGAATCAGCTCCTTGTATCTCGATACCGGAATTAACTGACCTCCGATATTCACCCAGTTTTCTCTTTCCCATGATACGTCCTGCAGAAGTAACTCAAGTGCAGACTCCATCTGATCACTGTAAGCAGCCAATGCCGATGCACTGTAATAGCGGATCAGTTTTTTGAACAGATTATATCCCTGTCTTACTTTCATAAGCTGAACCTTTCGTTTGGAATTTTCAAAATGATCCAGCAGAATATCCAGATGACTGATATCTTCATCTGACTCTAAAATTTCTGTTCCCCGCAGTATCGCTTCCTGATCTGTTAGTATTTCAGTGGAATAATAAGCCTTTGCTACTGCTACTTTCATGATCTGCAATGATTCGAAAAGTTCATTGACCGTGTCAGGTGCCAGAATATCATATTCATAATATTGCTTCTTTTCTGATCGTTTATCTCTGGCTTCGTATTTACTTGGATTGCGCGCTAAGGCATACATATTATGCAAAAACCAGTAGCCGGGTACAATAATAAGCCGGTCTTCTGTCGTATGGTTACTCACCAGAGAGAACGGGATACGGATATCCATTTCGTACAGAAAGTCTCCCTTTACAATCAGGGTATAAGATGCAAAACGGGAGTTGTGTTTAAGACTCACGCACAGTCCGGGCCAGAATCCTCTTCCGGCTACAATCTCTCCGTCGGGTGAACGGGAATTATGATTGGAACCTACTGTGGCACCGGCTGCCATATTACTTTGTCCCATAATCAGGGATGCGCAGAGGAATGAATTGTTGTGATGCTGTTCATGAGCCGGAAAGATCAGGGAATTCAGCACTTCACAACAGGAAATTGTGGAATTCTCACCTAAAAAAGAATTAATCAGTCGCGCACCGTATTTTAACTGGGAATGAGCAGCAAGAATAAACCGTACAGCTTTGACACCATAGAAGATCCTGCAGCCTTCTCCGATAATCCCGTTGACCAGCTCACAGCCCTCTCCGATCTGTGTAGGCGCAGTCTCGGAAGAATGAATGGTGACATTTTTTAATTTATTGACTCCTTTGATGTACGCTTGTCCGCCAATTCTGACGTCTTTTATTACCTGACAATTTTTGATAACTGTGCCGGTATCGATCGTACTGTATGTCCCTCTTTTGGGAGTATGACGTGCATTGGTCATTTGTTCCAATTTGGACTGAAAGACCTCATCATCCCGATGGCGTGTCCACAAATAAGCATCACTCAACAGCATTCCGTCAAACGGCCATACTTTACGCCCGCCGTTTTCATTGCGAAGCTCTAATGCGACGCGTACATCAGGAGACTCCCCGGTACGCAAAATACCATTTCCAAACTTTGCTTTTGAACTGGTCTGCATTTCATCGATATTGGAAAGGATGACCTCATCTGCAATAATAAAATAAGACATATAGGACACTTCATGAATGGCTACATGATTACCAATATCACAACTGACTATGGTCGAATGATAGATTCCTGTTGGCAGTCGCAATTCCCGGTAATCCAGATAGATCGCCTCCATATCTCCGATACGATTCAGGCCGTAGAATCTACACCCGCGAATCTGTTCGGGAATAAAATGATCTGTGATCAGGATATTAGACCAGTTATCAGTGGTATTACCATTGCTGCGTAGGATTTGGATCTGCTCTTGTGTCAGATGATGAAACCGGTCACTGCGTGGTAATTGTTCATAACGTAATTCATACTCGTCCTGTCCGGGTGCCAGATATTCGGCTTTTATAAATTGTTGTCCCAGGTTGGAAAGCTGACCTTTTTGTATTTTATTCATATAGAAGGAAAAATAAAAATCAACAAAAGCGTCCAGAATACTCATCCGGACACTTTCGCTTCTATTCACAGGGTAGTTATAGTCGTTATTCTACAGTTACTGATTTAGCAAGATTTCTGGGCTTATCTACATCCAGACCTTTTAGCACTCCCAGATAGTAGGAAAGCAGCTGCAAGGGGATTACGGACAGTATTGGTGCAATAATCTCATCTGCCTCCGGCACAATCATGACCTCTTCCGATAATGTTGGTGAGATCACATCTCCTTCGGTAATGACAGAAAATACTCTTCCTTTACGTGCACGGATCTCCTGCATATTACTGACGATCTTTTCGTGATAAGCATCTTTAGTAGCTACAAATACAACTGGAAGATGCTCGTCTACCAATGCAATTGGTCCATGTTTCATTTCCGCTGCCGGATACCCTTCCGCATGCAGATAGGTGATTTCCTTTAGTTTTAAGGCTCCTTCGAGTGCTATAGGAAAATTGTATCCTCTTCCCAGGTACAAAAAGCCTTTAGCTGAAGTGAGTTTTTCGGCAAGACGCTCTATATCGGTATGGTTTTTCAGGACATCACTGACTTTCTGCGGTACAGCATTCAGTTCTATAAGCAGCTTCGCAAACCGCTCATCTGTGATCGTCCCTTTTATTTTAGCAATTTTGAGTGCCATCATGGTGAGCACAGTAAGCTGAGCTGTAAAAGCTTTTGTACTGGCTACACCGATCTCCGGACCGGCATGGGTATACGCTCCTGCATGTGATGCTCTTGCGATTGAAGATCCTACTACATTGACTACACCCAGGATAATCGCTCCTTTGGATTTCGCTGTCTCGATGGCGACCAGCGTATCGGCGGTCTCTCCACTTTGGGAAATAGCGATAATAACATCTCCCGGATTGATAATGGGATTGTGGTATCTGAATTCTGAAGCATATTCGACTTCAACATTTATACGGCAGAGTTCTTCGATAATATATTCAGCAACCAATCCGGCATGCCAACTGGTACCACAGGCTAATATGATAATACGGGGAGCCCGGATCAGTGCCTCTGCCTGTTCCTCGATCCCTTTCATATGAATATCCATCTGTACCAGATCCAGGCGCCCTCTCAGGCAATCATAGATCGTTTGTGGCTGCTCAAAGATTTCTTTGATCATGAAATGTTCGAATCCACCTTTTTCTATAGCCGAAAGTTCCAGATCAAGCTTTTGCACATATGGCGTGATCCGCTCGTTGCCCAGATTTTTGAGAATCAGTTCGTCCGGTCTTACAATGGCAAGTTCATAGTCGTTGATATAAACCACTTCTTTGGTGTACTCCAGCATCGGAGAAGCATCTGAAGCCAGATAATGTGCGTCTTTGCCAATACCAATAACCAGAGGACTTCCCTTGCGGGCAGCAATAATGGTATTGGGATCATCCTCATCGATGACGAGAATAACATATGCCCCTACTACTCTTTTCAGTGCAATACGGATAGCTTCTTCCAAAGAACATTCATTATTGATCCGGATATCTTCGATAAAATTGAGCAATACTTCTGAATCGGTATCACTATGAAATTCATAGCCTTTTTTGATCAGTTCAGATTTGATCTGTGCATAATTCTCAATAATTCCGTTATGCACCAAAGCCAGTTTTCCTGAAGAAGACACATGTGGATGCGAGTTGCGGTCTGACGGCTCACCGTGGGTTGCCCAACGGGTATGTCCTATTCCGATCGTGCCACTGATATCTTTACCAAGTGCCTCTTCTTCGAGTTCGGCTACTTTTCCTTTTTTCTTATACACCCCCAGCTTTGTTTGCTGGTGAAGTGCAATTCCTGCGCTGTCATAACCTCGGTATTCCAGTCGCTTCAGCCCTTTAATAATAATGGGGTAGGCATGCTGATCGCCTACGTATCCTACAATTCCACACATAAATTGATTAATATTCTCATAAAGTCTGCCCAAAAATATAAAATTAGCGCAATCGATTGCTTAACATTAACAACTTTAATAAACTTTTAACGGATTACTTCAAATTAAGCCGGTTTTTGGGGACGGAAATGTGTAACAAGGAGGGCATTCATAAATGGAAAATCGAATCCATTGAGTGATTTCATCAAGATATCAAATGCTGAATATCAATTTTAACATTCTACTAAGTATGATAATAGGAAATCTTGCTTAATACTTTATCTATATTGACCCCAATTTATCTGAAATTTTAAGTAAAATGCAAATACAACAAACATAATGACAAACAATACTAAACCAAATACTGCCCAGCTACCCTTTTTATTTATTTCTTTAGGTAATGATTCAAATTCTTTAGTGTAAACTTTCCAAACATCATTATGAATAAAGGTGAAATAATTAAATATGACCACAATTAAACCAATAAATATAAAATCACTCTTTTTAAGGTAAAAATATCTATTGATAAAAATATTATAATACACAATAGTTCCTATCAGAAGCCATATTTCAAGTACAATAATAATAATCCCCGCTTTCCAATCACTTAACCACCGTGAGGGAGCGGATTCAGACATTTTATAAAACTTGTAGAATAGATAATAATATGCTCTTTTCATTCTGTTCATTTACTTCAATTTTATTTCGAACCCAAAGGTACAAGCCTAATATAATATGGGCCATCATTTGAGATCCTATCTAATTGAAACTGTATTTTATTTTGTTCGTAAAAAAAACCTGAATCGACACCATTTCCCCATCCCCCAGGAAAAAAATTATCAATTAAACCATAAGCTATGCCTTCAGGAGGATTGATATACATACTATAAGCCGTTACTCCTAAATTCAGAACGGCCTTATCAGGATGTACTGCATTTTCTGACGTAGGTTTTTCGGTATATTCATAAACTCCATATGCATCTGCTATTATTCCCAATCCAGTTCCTAAATTACCTAATCCCTTACCAACTTTCCCTATATTAAAGGACCTAGTGTATTGATTTCCCGACCAAGCATTGCGATAGTAATTAGGGCTAATACCTCTTTTAGTGGTAGACAACCTGAAAGAGCCTGGTGTATTCTCAATAGTTGTTGCAGCTAAACCAGCACCAAAAAGCCATTTATCAAAATTTGACTTATTGTAATTAAGATCATGTGTAAAACGGCCCCAATCAAATCCACTTCGCCATTTTTCAGGAGGATCTTGTTCATCCTGATCCAAATATTCATTTTTCAATTGGCTGAACATAGCTACAGCATCTTCTTTGGTATACTTGAATCCTCCTTCGATTTCCTCAACAGCCATCCCATCGGGATCAATAAACCTGATCGGATTGTTCATCGTATAATTATAAGTGGACCACAGTCTGTACTGGTCCGCCATCGGATCCACGACATTCCATCTTCCAATCACAGGATCGTAGAATCTGGCTCCATAGTCTAACTGGCCGCCTAACTCTACCTGTTTCTCTTTGCCAACACTTGTCAGCCCACTGGCTGATAAAGATACTTATTATTTCCATATACAGGATTTGGTGATTTCTGTAAACCAAACGGATAGTAGTCATCTCTTTGCAGTACCTCTACAGCATTTGTACTCGGGTTCCGGTAGATGGTAGCTCTGATAACTTGTACACGAGCGATACGCTCGCGCCAACGGGGGGAATTTATTCAATCAATTTCCCGTCTTTTGAAAAACGGGATTTCTTACCGTATAACCAAACATATCTCCCGTCATTAAAAGGAAAATACTTTGGTATCTTCCCCGTTTTTATACACTCATCAAACCATTTTTTATATTCCGAAAAAACCAATTTAACTTTCTGAGGACAATCGTTTATCTCCACATTCTCTATATTATCATACAGTACTGGAGCAGGTGAATAATAGTCAGTATACGTTCCGTAAGCAATACGATTAACAAAATACAAAGAACTTATTTCTAGTGTATAATATTTTGATTTTGGTGAAAACCTTATAGCCCTGGCATCGTTAGCGTAATAAACAGGAAATCCCATTCCAGGGTGTCTTATTGTATCTCCTTCAAATTTTAATAAGCCTTTGATCAACTCCAGTTTTTCCAAATCCGTCAGATTATTCTTGAAACCGTCAATTGCATTAAAAAACACTGTATCAATACCTTTCTTATACCATATGCTAAGATATGCTTTATTATCTTGCATAATCATTTTTTCCACATGAGGTTGTCCCATACAGTAACTATTAATAAGCATAAGGGCAGTAATTAAATACAATATTCTATCTTTCATACCCGATCGCATCTATTATTTTCTGTTGAATTCACAATTATATTTCCATCCATACCCTTTACTAATTTCGCACTATAACCTATTACTTTGATCGGATTATTCGAAGCATATTGATAAGGACTTATTGCGTCATACACTTCAGCATATTATATTTATCCTTCACATTATAACATCTAATCATAAAATTATCGGATAAGAGGCGGATAGCTGTTATCTGACACTGTCATCGAATTTATTATTAATACGAATTTATTCGATCAAATTCCCATCTTTTGAAAAACGGGACTTCTTACCGTATAACCAAACATACCTGCCGTCATTAAAAGGAAAATACTTTGGTATCTTCCCCATTTTTATACACTCATCAAACCATTTTTTATATTCCGAAAAAACCAATTTAACTTTCTGGGGACAATCGTTTATCTCCACTTTCTCTATATTATCATACAGTACTGGAGCAGGTGAATAATAGTCAGTATATGTCCCGTAAGCAATACGATTAACAAAATAAAGAGCATCAATCTCTATTGTAAAATATTTGGACTTTGGAGAAAATCTAATATTATTTCTGGCATTATCTCCAAAATATAAAGGATGAACCATTCCAGGGTGTATTGTTGTATCTCCTTCAAATTTTAATAAACATTTAATCAACTCCAATTTCTCCAAATCCGTCAGATTATTCTTGAAACCTTCAATTGCATTAAAAAATACTGTATCGATGTCTTTCTTATACGATATGCTAAGGTATGCCTTATTATCTTTCTTAATAATTTTTTCCACATAGGGTTGTCCTATACAATAGCTATTAATAAGCATTAGGGCAATAATTAAATATAATATTCTATCTTTCATACCAGATCGCATCTATTAATTCCTGTTGAATTCACAATTATATTTTCATCCTTACACTTTACTAATTCGCACTTTAATCTATTATTTTGATCGGATTATTCGAAGCATATTATATTTATCCTCCACATTATACAATTATCAGATAAGAGGCGGATAGCTGTTATCTGACACTGTCATCGAATTTATTATTAATACGAATTTATTCGATCAAATTCCCATCTTTTGAAAAACGGGATTTCTTACCGTATAACCAAACATACCTCCCGTCATTAAAAGGAAAATACTTTGGTATTTCCCCCGTTTTTATACACTCATCAAACCATTTTTTATATTCCGAAAAAACCAATTTAACTTTCTGAGGACAATCGTTTATCTCCACATTCTCTACATTATCATACAGTACTGGAGCAGGTGAATAATAGTCAGTATACGTTCCGTAAGCAATCCTATCAATATAATAAAGAGCATTAATCTCAATTGTAAAATATTTGGACTTTGGCGAAAATCTAATATTATTTCTGGCATTATTTCCAAAATATAAAGGATGAACCATTCCAGGATGTATTGTTGTATCTCCTTCAAATTTTAATAAACATTTAATCATCTCCAGTTTTTCCAAATCCGTCAGATTATTCACATATCCCTGTGTTGCACTAAAAATTACTGAATCTACATCCTTATTATATGATACTGTAAGATATGCTTTATTATCATGCATAATGATTTTTTCCACATAAGGCTGTCCTATAGAGTAGCTATTAATAAGCATAAGGGCCGTAATTAAATATAATATTCTATCTACCATACCAGATCGCATCTATGATGAAACTAACCATTTTTCATAAAAATCATATATTTTTTGAACAAGTTTTCATTTAAAATGACCTTTTCTTTAGTATGCTTATAATATGGGACGAATTGAAGGATAACCATTTATAAGCATCATTGAAAAAGAAGATAGAGCTTCTATTTGAACTTCCAATCCACGGGTTATTTGTTCCCCTACAGAAGGTCGAAATTTATAAAACTTATTACTTGTTTTAATATCGCCTACAAACGTTAAGTATTCAGCTAAAATAGATATCTTGTCTTCCAAAGAATAATTTTGAAATAATTCCCTATCATCAGTAATATTAATGAATCCATTAATTGAATCAACACGAATATCCCCTCCTGTTCTAATAACATAAATTTGATCCTGAGAATTTTTTGAAAAAATCTTAAATATCATCTCTGCTCAGAAATGTAATGAACTAAACCATCTTATAAATCTTTTTTTATTAAAATTTCAATATTATCTACATCATCTTCTCCAAGCCACATGTAATCAGAACCTTTCAAAGGCCAAGTTATATTTGAAAATCCGTTTCTCTTCATCTCTTTAAACCATTTCTTATATAATTTATAAACAGCGTCTATGTCTTTTCTCTCAAAATTACAATCTTCTCCTGTACGCCTATTTAGTATTACAGGAGATATAGCTACATTTTCATCAAATAGGTAACTTGTCAGTGAATACAATGCCTCAATTTCGAGAGGAAATTTAATTTTCTCCCTTGATATTTTAAGCCTATTTTGGATTCTCCCATATGCTTGAGAATACATCCTGATACTAAGCTTATCGTTCTGATAAAAACATAGATATTCTTCTAATAATTTTATCTTTTCAGATTTTTTTAGATTGCTTTTTCTCATACGTACCCTATCATTTTCAAAAAAAAATTCTTCTGATTTATAAGGGAATGAAGCATTTATGTAATATTGGCTTTGTCCGTTTTTCTCTGTTTCGGAAACAAGAGAAAGGTACTTCATATCGCTACAATTGATTGAATGTATAGAGCAACGCATTTGTAAAGCAGAAAATAATATTCCCAATGCAATCATCAAGTAAAATTTAATTATTTTGCGTCTCATTGTTTTTGAAGTAAGATTTTTTTGCAGATGTAGAACCTTTTTGAGCAATCAATCTACGACTAAGTGCCAAAGTAACCTGAGATGAAGACGTATATCCAGAACCCGCTTTCTATACTTTACCTGTAATATTGATAGTATATTTTGAATAATGTCATTTCCTTTTTGAATAGGATTAGAGGATGTAATTCAAATACTATCTCCATTAATATCAATATTTTTTATGAGGCCTAGTCCTGCATAAGAATAAGGAGAAATATCAAAATATTTCTCAACAAATCTATCCGCCGCATTCCATCTTCCAATCACAGGATCATAGAATCTGGTTCTATAGTCCAGTTCGCCGCCTAGCTCCTCCAGCTTCTCTTTCCCAACACTTGTCAGCCCACTGGCTGATAAAGATACTTACTATTTCTATATATCGGATTTGGAAATTTCTGCAAGCCAAACGAATAGTTATCATCTCTTTGTAGTACCTCCACTGCATTTGTACTCGTGTTCCGGTAGATGGTAGCTCTGATACTTGTACACGAGCGATACGCTCGTGCCAGCGGGTGGCCCAACGGAGGTTCTAAAGTTCAACTATCAACTCTACTGCAAACACATTTAACTGTATTCCACTATAAAAATTTATATAGTAAAACGATCGCCCAAAGCTATCAAACTCAGTTAGACCATTACTATTTTCAAACCGACCTCGATATAACAGGTCAATTGTCTTAAAATCATTAAGCACACCTTCATCAACAACAAATGAACAAGTCTGCATTACAGAATCAGTAAACACTAAATCAACTAGCTCATGACTGGACTCAGTTTTCATATTGACACGCTTAAAAGTAAGACGACATTCTTTATCTTCTACTTTGTACTCTAATCTAACGCATTCATAGTCATTATGCAGATCCAAATAAGTATCACCCAAGTCCACCTCTGCAATGTTTCTAAATAATTCAGATTGAGGCAAACTGATCTTTCTCTTTACTGTTTCTCTAGCCATTTTCTTACTGCTCTAATTTCTTGTTGGGTCATTGAAACGGTTTCCTTACTCGCTCTAATTATACTCTTCACCTCTCCATTGACCATATTCTTATTATAAACTTGTTTATGTGGTATCTCTATTCCTGCGTGCGCTCTGCCCTTTAGATCAAATCTTATTTGCTGTTTTGGCGTTGACAACGTAACAGAATTACGCCTGCCTATTAATGTTCCTGAGATTTTTTCTGCTTGCGTAACCAAAGATGGCTTAGCAGCAACTTTAGACACATCTTGAACAACATGAGCAACATTGGAACTCTTTGACAAACTTTTAACAATATCTGCCGCAGATGATGTCACTCCTGGCGTCTTAGTTAAAGCGCACCTTTATTCTCTATTAATTTACCTTAACCAATGATTCATCGTTAATAAAAATTACTGGAGAAAAGCTTTTAGTTTCTAACAGATAATAATATTCATAGAATTCAGCTCTATTTTCAAGCTTTTTCAGTCTAGTCATATTATACCTCTCCATATAGGTTGAACCAGAATACTTAAAAGGTACAATAACTTTACCCCAAATACCGTCTATAAATGTAATACTTAACTCTTTATTTGAGTCTTTAACCTTAAAAAAAACACTTTGCTGATTCAAATAATCTTCAAAAGAATTATTCACACAGTCTTCCCATTCCAATTGTAATGGAGAATTTAACGCTTTCCGCAAAAATGTGTTTATTTCAACAGATTTAATTTCTTCCATAAAAGAAGTCGGAATAAATAAGTCATTGTGTACCGGTTGACATTCTCGCTGATAAACCGAAAAAAAACTTTCGTCTTTAAATTTTTTCAATGGAACAAACGTAAATTTACGAGGGATATCGGATCCCTTTCTTATCGTTTCTTGTTGCCCTTCAATAATTAAGTAACCTTGCACTCTTACCTTTTCTACGGCAAAAGAAGACTCTTTTTGTTGTCCTGTCACTGTTAAGGGAATTGAGCAGATAAATAAATAGAATATAAATAAATTTTTCATATCATTTTTCTTTATAAATTGCTCCTGGGGTACCCAGATCTTTATGTTGGATAATACGCTTTACCTCTTTTGGCGATAAATACATAGACTCTAATGATTTAGGATTACTTACTCTATCCATTATCGTCCGAATACCATTACCGTTTAGAGGGATAACTATAATTGTATACTCCTGTACCACCCGCTCCAATAGTATTAGACCCTCTTCCTATTTCATTCATATTCATTTGATTCATTATACTACCTGGATCCCCATGACTTGCTCCTAAGTTATGTCCTTTCTCATGAACAAAAGTCCCTGCGATTAGTTTATTTCGATCCCCTACGGGATTACTGCATAAGGTACTTTCAATCATCTCTTTATTTATCTTAATTGTGGTTCCTGTTGCATTTCCGAAATCCCCTTTTCTCGACTGCCCATTACTAATTATATTTCCATATTGACGTTCTATCCCATCAATTTCAATTCTATCTTTATAAGCAATATCATAAGTACTTCCAATATCTTCGGCACCAATTTCGCTCGCTTTAAGTTCAATAACAGTGTAATATGAGTTACCATCTTTATCTATAAAACTATGAGCCTTTCCCCATTATTATATTGGGCTACAGCTGCATTTAATCCTTTGATCTGATCTTCATCTAAATCATAATAGTAATAGTTTGCTTTTACTCTAAATGGATCATCTTTAGTACCAGACCCTGTCACAATTCCATCTTTACCATTAGGATCTATAACTTTAATAGGATTATTAAAACCATAAGATTAGGGAGAATGTGCATCATACAAACTTGCATGAGGATTTACCACATTCCATCTTCCAATTACCGGATCATCCGCCAATAGGCGGACAGGTGTCATCTGGCTCCATAGTCCAGTTGGCCACCTGACTCCTCCTGCTTCTCTTTGCCAACACTTGTCAGCCCACTGGCTGATAAAGATACTTATTATTTCCATATACAGGATTTGGTGATTTCTGCAAGCCAAACGGATAGTAATCATCTCTTTGCAGTACTTCCACTGTATTTATTTGTAGTCGGATTCCGGTAGATGGTAGCTCTGATAACTTGTACACGAGCCATACGCTCGCACCAGCGGGGGGCCAACGGAGGGGGGGAATTTAAAATCTAATTTTAGAGAGTCAGTTATTTGTTGATATCCTTAGGACCCATATTTTTATATTCTTCCTCTATTTTCTCCAGATAAAAAGAGGATTTCGGGGGTATAGTGTCATCCCCAAAAGCTTCATGAATACTATATTTTGCGTTATCATATCCCAATTCATATGCCTTAAGGAGGTAAAATTTAGAAAAATATTCGGTAAGACGATCATTACTATACATCTTTATACCATTTATAGTTATTGAGGTATTTAAGATGATATATAGATTTTCGTAAGCTTCAGGACATTGGTATTTATTTGCCATTATTAATGAATAATAATAAAGCTCATAGTTTTTTATTTGCTCAAAAAACTCTGTAGCTAACACATGATAGGCCTCAAAATCACCTTCATTAATTGCTCTTCGGCATAAAGAATCCAATGTTTTTTTGGGCAACATCTCTTGTTTAGGAGAATCAATTATCACACGATCCTGATTCCTATTGTTGCAACTATAGAATAGCCATATAAATAAACTGTATATTAATATTTTCATTAAAGCTTTTCTTTAGGTAAATTTCTTACTACTCCCGGTGCATTATAAATCGTTGAACGCTTAAACTTTAAATCACCATCTCTAAATTTTAAAAATCAGACATCTTCCTTTAGACTTTCTATTTATTTTAACAAAAACAACCTCTCCGAAATAGATAATAATGGTTAAAACATTTTTTCCACTTAATTCAACTATCTAAAAATCTTACATCTTTTATTTGAAATATAGGGAACATCACCCCGTTCAAATCTAAGAAAAAAAGTTTTTTCTTTTCAACTAATGTCATTAGCGAATGATGGACATCATCCAAATTATAATCTTGAGTTTTCCATTTAGGATTTGTCTCCATAAACTCAAATAATTTCCAGCTTGAGAATTTAATAGGGTAATCATTTGTTGGCAAGTAATCATATTCACAAATTACACCTTCTTTTTCAAGACGACAACCTGCTCCATGATAATGATATTTATATAACCCAAGTTCTCCTTTTTTTTTATTAATAAAGCTTGATTCTTCTATTCCTTTTATATCAATTAAATTTTTATACCCTTGTATAAATTCATAATAATCAATAATAATTTCTTCTATTCTCATCATTTAAATAGTCCTTTCTGTATATCTTGAACAACACTTTTAAATTTATCAAGAGCCTGTATTGTATTCAACTCTATAACATTAATAGTTTGATTATTTTGTATTGCAGCTTTAATTCTATGATGTCCATCTAAGATGTATGTTTTTCCTATATATAGGTTCTGCAAAAATATAGGGATCCTTATCTGCCATTTTCTTCGCTGTAGACGCTACTTTTTCAGCAGCCTACACACCTTCTTCAGTAGCAATCAAGGTCTTCAACTTGGTTGGATTGTATTTCAGAATTTATAACGCACCACCTCCGGAAATAAGCTCTAATCCTCCAGTCACGCCTATAGGAGCTATGCCTAAAATTTTCCCATCTGCCCCGACTCTATAGTTTATTCCGGTTTTAGTATCCTTCCATTTCCTGGCCTCTATTTTATTCCAAAATATACTAAATACATTACTTGATGGTTCTAACACATGTTTCCCTTTTTTTAAATCAAAAGGTGTTTGAGGGTCCTGCACTGTCTGTCCTTGCCCATCAGAAAAACTTCCATCTCCTTGATTAGTCCATGTCGACTCATTTTGAGATTTATTCCAAATATCATCTAAAAAAGATTGTGATAACATTCCATCAGGATCAATAAACCGAATTGGATTATTGTTACCATATACATAAGATGAAAAACTACGCATTTTTTCCGCCAACGGATCCACCACATTCCATCTTCCAATCACAGGGTCATAGAATCTGGCTCCATAGTCCAGTTGGCCACCTAACTCCTCCTGCTTCTCTTTGCCAACACTTGTCAGCCCACTGGCTGATAAAGACACTTATTATTTCCATATACCGGATTTGGTGATTTCTGTAAACCAAACGGATAGTAATCATCTCTTTGCAGTACCTCCACTGCATTTGTACTCGTGTTCCGGTAGATGGTAGCTCTGATACTTGTACACGAGCGATACGCTCGTGTCAGCGGAGTAGACAGAAATACCAAAAAACAGTAGAAAAATAATATACCTCATAGCTTTATTTCTATTTCATTTTTAACAGTTCTTTTAAAACCTCAAAATTTATTCTAGAAATTGTGCATTTTAAAACTATCTTCAAAAAAACTTACAGTAGATGGGTCTTCTAAATTTTCACTTCCTCCCCAGATAACATCGCCATTATTAAACTGAAAGATATCATATAAGGACATCTTTTCACCTTGCTCCTTTTTACGTATCCAGGCCCTATATACAGTGGCCATTTTTTTTATACTCTTAACATCATTATAAGCAATATGAACTTCCTGTTTTTTATTGTATAAAACAGGATAGGTAGACATAAAACAGGTATGATCCCCAAATATCATCCAGTTGATTAGAAACATTGCCTCTACTGCAATGCTGTATCTTTTTTCTGTTGAAAAACGATCTGCAGTTCTAGGAATTCCTACTCTCGGAAAAACAGCTTTTAAAGCCTTACTGCAAAGGGAATAATCATCAAAATACTTACTTAGCTTCTTTAATATTCTGACCCTGTCCTTTAAATCAAAATTTCGAAGAAAATAGAACCAACTTTCATAATCCCCAGGTTTTGTCTCATAACTCTTTCCGTCTTTGATTACTTTCATATGGAGCAGATAACCATCATAATCCAGATGGCTCTTCTCCTTGGTAACAAATATTTTGAGTTTCTGAGCATAGGAATGGACAGAAATACCAAAAAGCAGTAGAAAAATAATATATCTCATGGCTTTATTTCTATTTCATTTTTAACGAATTCATGTAAAACCTAAAAAACTTACACTAAAAACTATCCATTTTAAAACTGTCTTCAAAAAAGGTTTTTGTAGATTCCATTTCTAATTTCCCACTTCCTCCCCAGATAACATCTTCATTATTAAATTGAAACATATCATATAAGGACATCTTTTCACCCTGTTCCTTTTTACGTATCCAGGCCCTATATACAGCAGCCATTTTTTTTTATACTCTTTACATCATTATAAGCAATATGAACTTTCTGTTTTTTATTGTATAAAATAGGATAGGTAGACATAAAACAGGCATGATCCCCAAATATCATCCAGTTGATTAGAAACATTGCCTGTACTGCAATGCTGTATCTTTTTTCTGTTGAAATGCGATCTGCAGTTCTCGGAATTCCTATTATTGGGAATACAGCTTTTACAGCTTTACTGCAAAGGGAATAATCATCAAAATACTTACTTAGCTTCTTTAATATTCTGACCCTGTCCTTTAAATCAAAATTTCGAAGAAAATAGAACCAACTTTCATAATCCCCAGGTTTTGTCTCATAACTCTTTCCGTCTTTGATTACTTTCATATGGAGCAGATAACCATCATAATCCAGATGGCTCTTCTCCTTGGTAACAAATATTTTGAGTTTCTGAGCATAGGAATGGACAGAAATACCAAAAAGCAGTAGAAAAATAATATATCTCATAGCTTTATTTCTATTTCATTTTAACGAATTCAAGTAAAACCTCAAAACTTATTCTAAAAACTATCCATTTTAAAACTGTCTTCAAAGAACCTTACAGTAGATGGGTCTTCTAAATTTTGACTTCCTCCCCAGATAATATCGCCATTGTTAAATTGAAATATATCATATAAGGACATCTTTTCACCTTGCTCTTTTTTAAGGATCCAGTTCCTATATACAGTGGCCATTTTTTTTATGCTCTTTACATCATTATAAGCAATATGAACTTCCTGTTTTTTATTGTATAAAATAGGATAGGTAGACATAAAACAGGCATGATCCCCAAATATCATCCAGTTGATTAGAAACATTGCCTCAACAGCAATGCTGTATTTTTTTTCTGTTGAAAAACGGTCTGCAGTTCTCGGAATTCCTACTCCCGGAAATACGGGCTCCACGGCTTTACTGCAAAGAGAATAATCATCAAAATACTTACTTAGCTTTTTTAATATTCTGACCCTGTCCTTTAAATCAAAGTTATTAAGGAAATAAACCCAACTATAGTAATCTCCAGGCTTTGTCTCATAACTCTTTCCATCTTTGATCACTTTCATACGGAGCAGATAACCATCATAATCCATCTTTTTTTTCTCCTTTGTAACAAAGATTTTGAGCTGAGCATAGGAGTGGACAGAAATACCAAAAAGCAGTAGAAAAATAATATACCTCATCTTAATTTCATTTATGGTTGATTTTTTAAAAATCCGTTAATAATCCGTAATAACTCATCCAGGTTTAAATTGTTGTAATTCACCCCGTTTATATTTACATTATAATTTACTCCGGTATAGTTTTTAATAGGCCGGTTATCCTTATAGGGATAGAATTCACCTTTAGCAAATGAAGAAAAATCTCTAGTTGTAGCTGCCCCTTCAAATGAAAGAGCCTCAGACACCGGTTTATCATATACAGGACCCCAATAACCATGCTTTGCCTGCCAGGAATTATTTTTTTTCCGAAAGATATGATATCCTTCCATATACACTCCATCCTGAGCATTACGGGCAGTAATATGTGACCCGTCCGTAGCGTAATCTATCATAATCCCTTCTTCTTCAAGAATTCTTCTAAGAAATAAAGATGCATTTTCCTGATTCCCATTGACAGTACTTGTAGTTACACCGTCTGCATTATCGTATACATCATATATAGGCATATAAAATTCACCATCCGTAAGCACAAAGCCATAACAGTTTGTAGACAGATCTACTTCATATCCCGGAGGAGGAGTTCTGTCTGCTTTATTTTCACTTGCCAATTTCCAGACTTCTACCTCAGTTCCCTTATTCGTCTTTATGGTAAAGGCCATATACTGTGCCCCTGAGTGTGTCGCTGTCCTTATAATCTGTCTGCCGTTCTGATCAAGTTTTGGTGTCGCAATTATTTTACCGTCCTTATCTACAATAAAATTACCGTCCTTATCAATAAACTTAAGGGGGTTTGCAAGTGCATAACTGTAAGGGGAAACCTCTCTGTAGACTTCACTTAACTTATCCACCACTTTCCATCTTGCGATTACCGGATCATAGAACCTTGCTCCATAGTCCAGTTGGCCGTCCAGCTCTTCCTGTTTCTCCTTTCCATTATAAAGATACTTATTATTGCCGGAGACCGGGCTTGATTTTTGTAATCCAAACGGAAAGTAATCATCACGTTGTAAAACTTCTACATTGTTATTTGCGGGATTACGATACACTGTTGCCCTCACATTACCGAGATGATCGGCCAGATTGTATCTGTAACTATAAGTACCATCGGTTTTCCGCATGGCCACACCTTCTCCTGTATGAATAAGATGGATGACCCCATTCTGATATTCTATGCCTACTATATAATCACGTTGCCCACTCTCACCGGAACTTCTACGAAGTTTACCTCCCATAGCATTATACTGATATGTGACAGTTTTAGTTCCCTGCATGACCTGCAGTGGTAAATTAAGATAGTTATATGTATACTGCATATTGTTGCGATCCATCGTAACATTACCATTGGCATCATAACTATACCCGCCTGTTACCAAACCGGATACCAAATTCAGTTTATTACCTGTATAACTGTAATGGATAGGAGAATCATTACGGGTTAATTTCAGAATATTACCCATATTATCATATTCCATCCGTTCTTTCATAGCTGATGGACTGCTCCCCTCTTTCAGCCGATTGAGCTGATCATAACTATAGACAAAATATTCATTTACAGATAAATTCTGTCCCCATTGCTGCTCGGAGATATTACCATTCCACTGCGGGATTGCTCCCTTTGCAGTTGCCTGGTAACTCAGTTGCTGACTAAAGTAATCCGAACGGCTTGAAGTCAGCCATCCCCGCTCATTATAATGATATGCAGTAGTATTTACCGGATTATTACCTGACATATCAGCTCCTACAGCCTTAGTTTTCAGCTGACCGATTTCATTGTAACTATTGGTAAGTAAAGTGACCTCATCCTGATTATTAATTCTTTGCTTCATAAAGGATAGCCGTCCTGTATGATCATATTCATTTGTTGTAGCGATACTTGTGGTCTGGCTATTAACGATGTGTTTGCGGACACTAGACTCCAGTTCACCGACAAAACTATAAGTATTGTCTACAATATCTGTCCCACCGATATGATTCTGACTTTTACTCTGAACCACTTGTCCCTTCAAATCATAATAATTCACAGTTAATAACATCTCCTGTGTACCTATGGTCCTTACTTTTGTGCCAGTAAGTAAAGTTTTTACCTGTCCGAAAGAAGCCTGATTACCCGTCGGATTACCAAATACATTTCCGGGGAAATCATACCGGTCATAGTAATGTATAAGTTGATAAGATATCATATTCTTCGGGAAGATATCATTGGTATAACCTTCGTCCGAAGAGGCCGGGATTTCCCATAACCGCCCTACTGACTGTCCGTTACTGTTGACCTGATTGCTAAGCGCAGCTGCATTCTCCGTACTGCTATATATCCCGCTCAAAATTATACGGCCGAATGCATCATATTTGGTAAACAGCCACTCTCCGGCTGCTCTGCGGTTGGCATCACGGCTCAGCACCACCTGATCATTATTATTATAGACAAACTCTTCCTTGCCTTTACCGGGAATATGTTTCTCTATAATACGTTGAAGCTCATCATACTTATATCCATAGATATAGTTACTAAAATCAGAACTGGCTTCTGTAAAACTACCTGATGTGACAGCTGGAGGAAGTACATATCGCAGATTTCCTAAATAATCATACACATAATAGATATTTAGTGGATATTCCTGCTGCGTCTGTTCATTGATATTCCACATTCGCTTTAATACAGTCCGTTCTTCAAAATCTTTAAATTCTTCCACAGTGCCAGCTTTTCCGCTGGTCCAGTTTTCATCTTTAATAATTGTCTTGTATAATCTACCCGGCATGTAATACCCCGATGTCGCTCCGTCTCCGTTAGTATTAAGCGTCCACAATCTGACTTCTGATTCAGTATTGGTTCCATAATCTGTACGGACGACATGTCCATTGTTTATTTGCCATGCTTCTCCCGGAGCACCCTGAGCCCGCACCCGACTTAAGGGACTGTTTTCAAATAAAGTTTCTGAAAAGGGTACAGTAGTCTTTTTCACGTCTGCATCCCATCCTTGTGAAGGGCTGTAGTAATTTTGCACTTCAATTCCAGCTGCCGATTTATAGTTGCCATTTACATTTCCTGAAGCAGCATAAGGCAGATACTTTTTAAGCTCCCGACCGAAGTCATCGTATTCTACATACTGCACTATGTCTTTGTGGGAAGGTGAAGCCATGACTTGTACGGTCTGAGTCAGACGTCCCAATCCGTCAAAGTACTGTATGCTTTGATTTTCCTCTTCCACTGTCCGCGACTCAGAAAGGTTAGCTAACGTGACTCCTGCTTTTCGAAAAGTACGGGTCAGGATATAATTTTGATTACTGCTCGGCTGTGTCTGTAAAGCAGGGTGTTGCTGCAGGCTGCTGCTGGTATAAATCCTTACGGTGCTGCCTGAAGGGATGTGAAACCCCGGCTTCAGTGTGACACTTCCTTTTGCACGGATCTGCCCCTGACCCTTATAACTATCCAGCGTCAGATCTGTACTTTGCGCCTCAGCAGTTGATAGCGTGAAGAGGGTTGATAGAGTTGATAAGGTTAATAAAGTTGATATGGCGGATAAAAACTGTCTTTTCATGATCTCCATGGTTTAGTTATGAAACTAGTATTTAGCTTTTTATACTCATGAGCTACTTGTTATAATTGATATTCAGGAAAACCGGATTTCCCGTCGACCAGAGAGGACTACCACTACCATTCCATTTGATGTGTAATCTCGGAGAAGCTCCATATCTGACCTCGCACAGCCAGTTCCCGGAGATGAAGGATCTGTTTGCCGCAGGCATATAAGCATCATTGGTAAATGCTCCTACATATACAAAACCACCATAGCCTAATACAGGCTGGGAGAGGATTCTGAGATTCAGACTACCTGATACTCTTCCTCCGGACAAAGTGAAACTACTGCTTATCTGTTCAAAATCTGAAGAAGTATAAAATTCAGAAACAGGAGACACAACTGAAGGAGATTCATCATCCATAGTAATCGTATAATCCTGCCCCGGTAATAACCAACCTGCTTCCATAGGAACTTCCAGCATCTTTGCTGTATTTCCACTTGTACCATTGGATATCTTCCATAGCGGCCCTACAGGTCCCAGTTGATACTGATAATTCACGGCTGGACGGTAATCCGGAAACATCGGCCTGTAGGCCATCGAGCTGAACTTAAGAAGCAGATTTCCGGATAGCAGATCGGCTATAGGTACATTCAGCCTGGCTGTTTCCGTCGTATTATCCGGAAATTTGGAGGTAGAGATAATCTCACCTGTCACCCTATGACGCACGGTCGCATAACTTAGGTTTGAACTTCCGGTTAATGAACGTAGTCTGAGTGTGAGCATATCAAGTGCTGTCGACAGATTACAATCAACCGGATCACCTTTATAGTTATAACAAAATGTTTTTATCAGATGGCCTTGATGATCTCTGACAGCCATCAGTCTTCCAGATCCGTTATAATCATAGTACTCTGTCTGTCCTCTGGAATCGGTTTTACTGTTCATACCTATCAAAGGAATATGACTATACGATTTGATTGTTGCATTTGGAAATACACTTTTCAGGGGTGCCAGAAATTGTTCAATTGAATTTTTGTCCGGATTTGGCAAATTGGTAAAGGCTGTAATATTTCCAATGCCTAAGACATTGGAAAAAGAAGCATAATCTATATTTTGTACTTCAGCTACCGGATACTGATTACTGTAAGACCATAGATATACTGTTTTCATTCCATCTCTTCTATGTTGTTCCAGAATATTTGAATTACTGTCATAAATATCAAATTTCAGTTCAGACCTGTACCTTGTATCCTTTACAAACAGTCCGGATCCGTTGACAGATGTACGTATAAACTCAGTTAACGGAATTGGATTACTTAATGCGAGGACATAAATTTCATCAGGAACGGTCTGATTTACTTTGTATGTTCTTAATGTCCCAGCTGTTATGTAATCTACATTATTGATTTTACGAACTGTAAGTTCTTCAACAGGGACATTGATATTGGCATTTTTCAATTGCTTTAACCCCATTGCAGCATTATCATTAGCTATAGTCAAATTGTCGTAATCAAAGACATATTTTACCAGGTTTGATATTCGTGTCCCGTCACTATTATCCTGATATGTGACCACAGGAGACTGGTGCCTTGCAGAATTATATTCCTGCATCTGATTTTGTACTACTGAAACTCCTGTTTCATTCAATTTCTTTATACTCGATAGGGGTTTATAATCTTCACTTATAAAAGTAACTAATGCTGTTCTATAGGTATTCTGTAGAAGATTAACCGGACAATAAACATCATAAGCCACTTTAAGTCCGTTAATATGGGAACCGCTGTAGTTCGCATAATATGAATACTTATTTTCCTGTTTGGGTATGGATTGCATCTCCTCATAGATTTTTTCTGCGTTCAGGGTCCCTGCCCGCCACGAAGTATTAGCCGGAGCGACATAAGGCATCGTATAATTTCCACCAATATTTTCAGAGAAATTAAGTTTCTTTTCTACCTTTCCCAAAATGCCTAAAGCATCGTTGTATTCTGTGACCAGTCCGTATTCAATAGTAGCACCTGCGACAGGCTGTACATTTTCTTCATTGACAGTATATAAAAATCCGCAGCTCGCACAACCAATAGCTGAACCATAAGGTGGAAGCCTATCCGAGACGGAATTTGTCACTGTTATATAATTTGGTATATTTTTAATGCTTACGTTATGGAGACTATCATTATAACTATATTTTTTTATCAGTGGCAATGCATTAGCATCCGATCTTGTAGTAATACGGAATACTCTTCCCCCTCCAACTGGATAAATATTAGTGGTTATATTATCTTCCTTTCCGGCAATATTGAAGCCTGCATATAAATAATAAATCCCTCCTGTCCCAGGCTCATAGTAGGATCCAGTAACAGTGTAATGATACGTCCCGGCCCCTAAAAATATAACTTCATCACTAATGCATTGTCTGGCGGGAAAATCACATTTATTTGTAATTTGGTTTAGTGTATTTATCGAATTAGAGTTGGTTCCCGTAAACCTAACTTCCGGATGGCTGTATAAATAATCCGGAGAAAGAATCCGGTAAGAGGAGAATCTGTAGTATCCACCTCCTGGAGGGATAGTAAAACTTCCTGTAACAGTAGTACCGTCTTTTACTTCAGTACCGGCAATATTTTTTGTATATTGTGTAGATGTGTTATTAGGAAGCATCCAGGGTGAAAATACGGCATTGTTATAATTTTGAAATAAAAACTGATTTTGTTCATATTCAAATTCTGACTTTCCACCTGTGGGATACTCAACAGTTTTCAGCATACCCATTCGAGCAAATTTAAAATTACTTGTTCTTTCTGCAGAAGGAGTAAGAAAACCCATGGCACGAGAACTATTGGTAATCAGGGAAGTATAATCAGCTTTAGGAATATTATTACCTGAATACGCTCCGTTATAATATCCCCAGTGATCTTTGGATTTTGAAAAAAAATCAGGAAATCCGTCATTAGAACCATAGTATTCAAAATTCCATTTTTTTGATGATTGTCCTGTTCCTATCTGGCTTATTCCATTAAGCCTGAGACGACTTCCTGAATCGAAATATCCCATATTGAACTGATATTCATATATTTTTCCAATTCCATTAGAAACGGAAAATCCGGTAAGATAGGGCACCGTACTATTGGGATCAATTTTCCGAAGGTCTTCCCTCGGCCTTACAGAATAGTCAAATTTAATATGTCCCAAAGGGAAATCAATCCTCTCGGGAAGCATATAAGTGATACGTGTTAATGCTACATTTTGACCGATAGAATTTTGTGGACCGCAGTCAATTGCATCACTATACGTTACAAAATCTGTAGACTTGGAGTATTGTAAAGCATAGCTTTTATAGGTAAAATTTGCTATTTTTTTATCCGCTGTAATAATCTTTGTCACATAATAGGCACCACCGCCCTGACTGTCAGAAGATACGCTGATAGGATTAACCACATCATTTGATTCAAAAGCTTCAAAAAAGAATGTATTTCCTTGCTCATCAATAATCTTAAAACCTGAGGCTGTTCTTGAAATCCTAATATCTGATCTAGGATTAGTTCGGGCAGAAGATTCATTTAAAAAAATAAAAGATCCGCTTTGATTTGAAAAGTTGTAATTATATTCATCATACTCGGAATCTATATTCCCTGCTATAATATCTTCCATATAATAAAACTTCTCCTGAGCACCCATTTGGTTAGCAAAATAACGGTCTAAAGAATATTTACCATGTGGAAACATGCCCTTTTGTGTATCAAAATCGTATATACCGTTCCTACGCATAACTATATACCCACCTGTCCAGAGATTCCAGCCTAACCCAACCCACGATGGAATTTCATCTACCTTCAATCCGTTATTGTTATATTTCAAAGAAAGCGGAATAGTCAAATTGCCGATCTTTATATCATAAAGCGGTATCTGAAGATCTAAGGTACCTGTTCCTAAACCAACAGGAATTTCCTTAAACTTTTCAAATCCAGCTACATTTGGAGATTTTGGTGTTACCTCAAAGAGTTTAACGTTTTGAGCAGATGTAACACTGACAGTAAGTAAAAGCAGAGTACTTATGCATATACATAAAAAATTCATAATGATCTATTTTTGGTTAATTGGCTTATATAAATCATCTCGTTGCAAAATCCAAAAGAAATACGGACAGAACAAGAATTTAAATAACACTTAAAGCAAATATTGTAAATATTTTTCGAATAAAAATATTTATTATAAAATATACACTAAAAAAATTACCCTGAAAACAAAAAAAATAAAAATCATTTGAAAATCTACTACTTAAAGCAATAAAAACAATATGTTAAATTTAAAATATCAGCACAAAAACTATAAAGTTTTACCTTACCACCCTAAATTCCAGTTCTGTCTGAATAGTAGTGGCATCCTGATCGTATCGGGAATCTTTGGTTTTGAGGGTCACTCTTGACAGCAGTCCCAGCTCGGGAAGGACTTCCAGTGCTTGTAGCTGCTGCACCAGTCCTTTGTATGTTCCGCTCACCATAATGGTTTTGCGAAGCGCTATAGTGTCGGCATCATTACTACGCTTTCCTGTAGCAGAGTTAGTATAAGAAAGGCTTATTCCGGGGTCGGTCATACCTTTACTGGCATTCATTATAAAATTATCATTCCATTGTACAGAGTCTTTACTGTATCGGGACACTAAACTATCCAGAACACGACTTTTAAGGATCATATTCTTGCTTGCCTTACTATTATCTGTTCCTGTCCCGATCTGTTGTTCCAGTCTGTTATTCAGAGAATACGCATTCCATGTCTTGCTAAAGGCAAAGATCCAGCAGATAACAAAAGCTACTGCCGCAGCACTATATAGCAGCTTATTTTTCTTATGGTAAGATAGCTTATTCCACATGGTCGTTAAACTGAATCTGTAAAGTAAATAAAGGATTAATCTGATCCTGGCCTGCTCCAAACTGCTCTATAGAGACTTTTTCTATCCATCCCTTCCGCTCCAGATGCCGGATCCAGGCATTGAGCTGTGACAGTGACAGACACTGTCCTTTTACGAGTATACGCTGAGACAGATTTATATCATTGATTTCATTTTTACTATCAGATACCGGATTAATAGCTATACCAGAGATAACAATTGCTGAAAAATCCTGCAGGGACTGTCCTATCTGATCCAGCAACCAGGATTGGTGCACACCTCCATTCCAACCCAGTGCTTTTATTTTCTGCTCCTGTACTTCTATTCTTTTTTGCAGCTTACTGATATCGGTCACTGTGCTCTGCTGAGCTGTAACTTGTGATTCGAGTTCCTGATTACGTCCGTAATAATAAGAGAAAACAACAGCATTCAATGCCAATAAAGTAAAAAGTAAACCGATAATAAGTAGCAGATTTTTATTGAATCGGATTTTCTCCCGCAGCTCAACGTAATCTGAGTTTACAGAATTTACGGATACAGTATAGTCTTCTTCCAGATAGTCATACATCAGACAGGAGAAACCTGCGGCATAGGCCCCCAGATATCGCTGATCTATAACCTGTGTACCTATCTTTGTAGTATATTTTTCGATAGCATCTCTGGAGTAGCTGTAAGAAAGCCATTCTTTGGTCTCTTTGTCAATCTGAATCGTATGTCCATCGACTATATAGTGCCCGTTATATTTGTTGATCTGCGACAGAACAGCGTTATATACAAAAGGCCCAATGTAAAGCTGTACCACTTCATTGCCGGAGGCCGCGATTTCCTCGATCAACTGATCTACCACATTCCTCCGTACCAATGCAATCCAGCTCATATGCTGCCCTTTATGTACAGAGTAATAAAAGGATTCTTCCGAAAAATTAGGAAAGATTTCCAATATCTCTGCTGTGCCTATTTCGGTTGTATAATTTACCTCCTTGACAAGTACCTGTTTCCCTCCCAGCTGCAGTGCTATCGGCAGCTTAGGCTGCAGTTTCTCCGAAAGCTCCTGCCAACCGGCAGCCATACCTGTCTCCGCAATGTGCAGACTATCCTTTTCTAACTGCAATCTGCAATATTCCAAACGCACCTGATCTCCTTCCCGAGCATAAGTTATACCATAACAGGACTGGAGCTGATAGAATTGTCGGATAAATGCAGGTAGATTCACTGTCGTTAATAAATAATTGTTGGTTTGATAAACACTACAGAAACGACTTTATTAGTAGTTTTTTCACGGCTGCTGAACAGCCATTTTAGTACGGGAATCCGTGAAAGCAAAGGCACACCACTTCCACTGCTGCTATTCTCTGTACGTTCTATACCTCCCAACACAATCATATCTTCATTTCTGGCCCGTATTATAGATTCAAACTTGCTTGTAGATGTGGGTGGGGGCTGACCATCTTTTACTGTTCCTACGAAATCAGATATATCTACTGTGATTTTGAGTGTTATCTGATCATCTCCGGATATAATAGGCTTTATATCAATATTCATATTGGCCTCTACCGGTGTAAATTGCTCCGTAGTAACCGTTGTTGTCTGTAGGGAAGGAATTACATTTTGAGTAGTAGTTTTATAATAGCGTTTACTTCCTATACTGAGTTTTGCCTGGTGTCCATTGAGTGTAGACAACTTGGGAATGGATCGCATCTCTACATTTTTGTTCGCTTCGAGTGCACTTAATGTCACATAAAAATTGGGCGTGACCCTTCCCAGATTAAAGGAGTTATTTTTTCCCAGAAAGGATAAGAACCGGTTAATGGAACCTGCACCAAAAGTAAAATCTAGTGCTGAAAATAAAGAGCCTCCCGTTTGCGGAATGGAATCTGCTACTCCCATTTTTATCCCTGTCTTCACTGTATTACCTTTATTAATATCCAATAAGGTAACCTCTATCAGTACCATCGGTACGATCTTGTCCAGTTTGTGGATGTAAGCTTCGATCTCTGTAATCTGGGGAGAAGAACCTGAAAGCAGTAACATATTCTGTTCTCTGAATTCTTTAATTTCAACGTCTCGTTTCCATTCCATAGGAATCATGGTCATCATCGTATCAATAGAACGATGCTGCAACTGGATAATCTTACTTGTACGCAATCCTTCATTCTTACGGTTTCCGATCAGATAAATACCATTATCTACTCGGTACGTATACGGTGTACCCTGAAAAATCGAGCTCAAAAACTGATCAAAGCTGATATTTTTTACATTTGTCGTAATATTACCGTCAATCTGACTGTAAAGGAAGTAATCGACATTGGCATCTTCAGATGCACGTTTTATCAGTTCACCAATAGGAGTATTAGAGGCTTGTATCGTAAACAGTTTACCTTTGTCTCCATTGCTTTTACCATATACAGCATAATTATTTGCACCGGTGTTGCCACCTCCCATCACATTCATCCCCCCTGCTCCCTGTACCTGTTGTGCTCCGGGTCTGAAACGTATATCCGTCTGACGGTCATCATTGATAAATACTTCTTCACCCGGTATCAGATTTTCTAAGACATAGACATTATCATTGGTCTTTTTATACTTCAGGCTATTGGCATATGCCAGTTTTTCAACTGCAGTCTCAAAAGGGGCTTCCGCCATATACCCTGACACCAACTTACCATTAAGGCTGACGGGCACAATAACATTCTTATTTGAAATCGAACTGATCTTCTGCGCTACCCGGGTAAGGGTATCATTCTGTAGATTATAAGTCAGTGATTCGTTGTTTACATTATATGAAATGTCCGGATCTCTGACCTTAAAGACAGGTCTGGCGCCTGGCAATTTGGTAATCGACATAATACTGCCGATCACATTAATATCCAGCTGGTATGTTTTAGACAGAAACAGCAAAACATTAAGTGCAGTTTCATCTCTGAAGTTATTGACAATATTAAAATTAAGAGAAGGGTCCACATTGATATTCAAGTCATTAGACTGTGCCAGTGCTCGTAAAAATTCCTGAACGGAAACTCCGGAAACGGAAAGTTTTACTTTTTTCTGCAATCCCGGAACTGAAGTTGATAATGCATAAAGCCGCTCTTCCACCCGTCTGTAACTCTCTTCGGGCTGCTGGGCATGACAGACAGAAGATAATCCGGCACAAAAAAGTATAAATAAGATAAAAATCCGAATGGACATAGTGGTTAATAATTAAATAATAATGGATATATTTCTTCTATTGTGGTTTCCTGTTGTGCAAAAAGTTCAAATGCATTTTCCCCTAATGTTTTGATTTTTCTGATTCTCAATTCGTCATCCACCTGTGTATTACCTTTCTTGATTTCTTCGGCGAGTCCCTGATCCAAAGGAATAATTTCATAAACAGCTTTACGTCCTTTAAATCCTGTATAATAACAGTCCGGACAACCCGTTGCTACAGCATGTTGTGTCAGTGTGTAATAGGGCACAAACTGCTTCGGATAGATTGCTGTATCCAATGCCTGTATCTTTTTACACTTCGGACATAATGTACGCACCAGACGTTGCGCTACTGATGTGTTAAGTGTATTCGCAATCAAAAAATTGGGAATACCCATATCCATCAGACGGGATATCGTACCCCAGGCAGAATTGGTATGAATAGTGGACAGAACAAGGTGGCCGGTAAGTGCAGCCCGGATAGCCATATTTGCGGTATCAGGATCACGAATCTCACCCACCATAATAATATCGGGATCCTGTCTCAGAAATGTCCGCAAAGCAGCACCAAACGTCAATCCTATATTTTCTTTCAACTGTACCTGATTGATTCCTTCCAGCGTATATTCGATCGGGTCTTCTATCGTCAGGATATTGGTAGTTGTCTTATTCAGGTGTTTGAGCGTAGCGTATAACGTTGTCGTTTTACCAGATCCGGTGGGTCCGCTGATCAACAGAATACCATTCGGCTTTTTGATACCGTGCAGATAGTTTTCCAGATCTTCAGGAGACATTCCTAATGAATCAATATGAATATTTGCAGCATTATTGTTCAGAAGACGGAGTACGACTTTCTCTCCATGAAGTGTAGGTAACACCGATACACGAATATCAAATTGTTCTTTCCCTTTATTATAATGTATCCTTCCGTCCTGAGGGAGTCTTTTTTCGGCTATATCCATGTTGGACAGAATTTTGATCTTATTGATCAGTGCCGGATAATCTGTTTTAGATAACACATACCGTTCGACCATCATTCCGTCTATTCTGACGCGGACTCTCCCCTTCTGTTCATAACTTTCTATATGGATATCACTGCTTTTGAGTTGTCTGGCTTCCTGAATCAGATTGTCCAGGAAATCATGATCGAAAGAAAGTGAACGGATTACGCGTTGTTCTTCAGATGTATGTTCTCCGAAATAATACGTATTCAGTAGTAAATCGATCTGTTCTGTATCACAGGCAGTCAGTTGAAATCCGGAATCAAACAACATTTCAAGCTCATTACGCAAGCCATCTTCCTTCGTCGCTTTATCATATAGAAAATGGAGCACAGCATTTTCTTTGCCAACAGGTATAATCCTGTAGTGCCAGGCTACACTCCTTTGAATACTATTCAGCAACTCAGGAGATAAATTACGCCCTTCTAATAAAAGAGTATTATCTTTTTCAATCGACATTCGGTTAATAAAAATTCGGTAAAATTATTTCTCTTAAAGATAGATAATTAAAATGCTCCAATACAAATAATATCAAAAATAAAACAGCCTGCCATCCCGCTAAGGGTACAGTAATTTCCTTTTTAGTTCCCATCCTTAGTAACAGGCTCATCACTAATGCAAAGCCTAAACTCAGGACAAAGAACATAAAATATCCCCATAGGGTAAAATAAACAGCGATAGCAATAAAAAACACAACATCTCCCCATCCCAGTACGGTATCGAATATCCACTGCCAATGTCCATTCCTGATCCGGAAATAAAGTTGCAGTATCAGCAGTTGCAAAACAATAAATAGGAGATTCAACGCACTGTACAAAGACACCTCATGCCAGCCGTAATCACGTATACTTATTGCTGATAATCCCAGAAAAAGTAAAGGAAAAAAATACCAGGTGACTCCCCGGTATCTGAAATCCTGATATGCAATAAGGATTAAAATCAATACAATAAAGATTTTCAGCCACATAGACTAATCCGGAGTTACTTCCCGCAGATTTTTGTCCTGATCGATCTCCCACACATTAAACGTACCGTCACCATCAAAATCCACTACAGCAGTAGCTTTTGCTATAAATGAGTTTTGCTCTGCTTTGACAATTTCAATGCGATAGTTCGCCTTTCCGTCCTTACCGTCCGTACTTAGCTTCTCCTGTACAAATCCCAGCTCTTCCAGATTTCCACTATATTTGGATTTCTCATAGAAATAATTTTGCTGTAGGGTCTGCACATGCTGTAATTGCATTTTAGCTTCCGTACTCTTGGCCTTTGTAATCAATGGCAGTAAATTAGGCAGTGCCAGCAAGATCAAAATCCCTATAATTACCAGTACAACAAGTATCTCTGTCAGGGTGTATGCTTTTAATTTATGCTGGTTAATAATCTTCATAACGGTTATTTCAAAATTTACACGAAAGGTAATAAAATATTCGGGTTCAAAAAAATAATCAATGCGATTAATTATGTTTTAGAACGTTAGAAACAGAAGATACATCTTATCCTTGCAGACCACTGTAAAGATATCCATACCTGAGCCCTATTGACCTGTACTCACTTTTTAAGCGCAATGTAAATACTGCATACATATCGGGAGACTCTATATCCTGTAATATTTGCAAAAACAACCCCATAATTGGTTGATTACATTTCTGTAATTTCAAAATACACACTATATTCACAGAATACAGAAAATTATAATCGCCAAACTAAATTATTAATCCATATGCATAATATCAGATTTATTATTTTACTACTATGTATAGGCATGACAACTGTCTCTAAAGCACAGGTGTACAACGATGTGGCCCGTTACGCCATTTACGGAATTCCGCAATATGGTGTTAAAATCCAGACCAATATTCCGTTTACGCTCTCTGCTGATATGCCTACTATTAATCTGATCGGCTATAGTTATGGCGCCAAAGCTCCCATGAATCTGCAGATTAATTTTTACATCTGGCACGACAACAATGTGCTCTATTTTTACCAGCCTGTGATTTCTTCTTCCGGAGCGTATACCCCTAAAATCTTATTAGCGAATGAAGGAGGAAAAGTAGTTATTTTCATTGATGATAAAGTATATTTTCAACGGTTCTATGTAAATGCATTCTCCGGATACAATCAACCGTCATATTATCAGGGCTGGACAATTATTGATGCACCCTTGACAGGTACAGATATTGCTGAAATTTCGTACACAAACAGGTTTAAAGGAGATATTTACCTTTCCGGTGATGGGATATGGAACAGTCAGGGTAACGTAGGAATAGGAACGATTTCCCCACAGGAAAAGCTCTCTGTCAACGGAAAAATAAGAGCTCATGAAGTTAAAGTGGAAACCGCCAACTGGCCGGATTATGTATTCGCAAAGGACTACAAGCTCATGGAACTGGATGAACTGGCTGCTCATATCCGGGAAAAGGGACACCTTCCGAACATCCCCAAAGCGGAGGAAATAGAAAAAAATGGCGTTGCGCTGGGAGAAATGAATCGAACACTGGTAGAAAAAATAGAAGAACTGACACTCTATCTTATAAAATATGCTGAAGAGGTAAAAGAACTGAAAAAGGAAATTCAGGAATTGAAGAAGTAGGTGAATCAGTTACCCAATAATAGGGTTTGTTAGCCGATTTCACCTGGCTTTAAAGCTTCATTATTTAGTAGTACTATTGAACCAGAAGTTTGCATTTTATTAATGAATTCAAAACCTGGCCTATATCATGTTTTTACAGGCCACGTTCTTTGTTTATTTCTGCTTCTATTTTATATAATCTATTCATTTGATTTTTATGTTATCAAGGGATGATTAGGTAATGGAGTCGTATTAAATATGCTAGCCTTAGATAACTGATTAAACAAATTATTAGAAACAGAGATACTTTGTATTAAATCCATCTCTCCTCTATATAGCATATAAACAAACACTAATACGTTAAATAAACAGCTCCTTTTTCACTTGTTGTAAAAACGCTCTCTTATTTTATAATAAGTGTTCAGTTTATTTAATTCTATTCCTAATAAAACAGCACATTTTTCTTCCCAATCATTTGGATATTTTGTTTTGAAATAATTAAACACTATATCATGAGTAGATGGATTACTAAAGTCATTCTCATTAAATCTCAAATCTTTATTCTCCTGTTTTTTATACATAACTCTCCACGAATTATACATATAAAGATAATGTAGGACAATGGAAATACTAATAAAATTTATATCCTTGAGATCAAACTCCTTTTTTTCTCTATCAATTATTAATTTATAATGATTAGAAACGATATTGAAGTTGTGCTCGATCAATTCAGCTACGTTATCAATATTTTGGTTAGAGAGAACAAGATTTTCCTTATTTGATTTTACTCTAACATTCATACCTTCGCTTGATAAGCCAAGAGTGATATTTTCTATTTTTATTTCTTTCATTATCAACTACATATAAATAAAACCCAATTTCCTCCTCCATCAGTATCCAGATAAATACTCCTGCTTCTACTTGACAACACTTGTAAGCCCACTGACTAATAAAGAAACTTATTATTTCTATATACCGGATTTGGGGAGTTCTTTAAGCCAAAAGGAGACTAGTCTTCTTATAAAACAGGCAACAAGCTAGCGAAGGGTTCTGTTCAACGTCATTGATACCTACATCCAAAATTTTAAAACTAAACAGGCTTTTAGATAAAAAGCAAAGTCGAATAGGTCTTTATCTTTCATGACTGTGTCGTTTGAATAACTGAATATAAATAATCTTATTGAATTATTCCTCTGACTGTTATTTACGCGTCATTCATTGCATAATCGTATAATCGTTTTGCCTTTTCTTCTATAGTTGGCTCATAGTCCAAACTCGCCACCCAATCATCTACAAACTCTTTTGCTAAAAAGACTTCTATCAAGTAGTAGTACTTTTTGCCGCCTTCCTCTTTAATCCCTTCTTCTTCAGCAAAGGAAAGTATGATTTCAGAGTTAGGATTTTCCTTTTCCTCTTGAAAAATTATAGCTTCTTGGTCTATGTTGTCTATGTCTTTAATTAAATCAATCAATTTCATATTTTGTATTTTTATTTACCCCAAATTGAAAAACCTCCTCTTACTCCAGGATGCAAAGTACTCCCGAGAACTATTCCATCCCAAAAAGTCATTTTTTCATTGGGAGGGAGCAGCCCCAAAGTCTGACCATCTTCTACTAGATACAATCTCTAACTTGTAAATATTCAAAGAAGGGTGATATTACATGGCACCGTCTAATTTAAAAGGAGGCTATTTACTCAAAATGTCTGAGAACTTTATTACAGCTCTCCACTCTGAAGATTTTTTAAACGATTCTTCATTCCACTCTCCCTAACGTTCTAATTTTAGTCCCATTTAAAGAAGTAGCATACTTTTCTTCATTTCTTCGGAATTAATATATACCCTTAAATGTAATCTCTTCAAAGATTTGTAATGAAAAAAGATATGAATTCCAACATCACAGTTACTTCTTTCATTATAAAAATATTATTAATTGTATAGTGTCAAATCAAGAAATTTTCCAACCAAAGGATCCACTACATCCCATCTTCCGGTCACCGGTTCGTAGAACCTGGCTCCATAATCTAACTGGCCACCTAACTCCTGCTGCTTTTTTCTTGCCAACACTCATGAACCCAATGGCTGATAAGGATACTTATTATTTCCATATAGGGATTTGGCGATTTCTATAAGCCAAAAAGACAGTAAGCATCTCTTTGCAGTACTCGGATTCCGGTATTGTAGCTCTAATAACTTATTCTCTTACGCACATGTTACATATCTACACCAACAAGGAAGATTATAGGCATTATCTATAATATTTTGACCATGCCTCAAAATTCAATTGTAATGTTTCGCTCAAATTCTTTTTGATCCACTCTCTGCTGTTAGCCTCTTCAGTATAGAGAATTTCAAGAATTCCAATATTTACTATATTTAATACTTCACAATTATCACTTTGTCCTAATAAATTAATATACTCAAATGAATTTTTCACAAAAAAACTTGTTGTATCTTCTATTATTCTACTTGCAAGATAAGTTGCAAATTCGTTCATAAAAAAATATATATTGTATTCCGAAGAGTATTTAAAATTCTCTTTTGAAGCTAAAATAACTTTGTATTCAGGAACTTTTTCATACAAAATATTACGTAAAGTATTAAAAATAAATATATCGATTTCTTTCAATTCTCTCATAAAATTCAATTACCATTTTAATTCTCTTCCGGTTGTCAAATCCTCTATTATTTCAAAAATAATCTTTCTATCTGATTCAACTACTTCGCCATAATCTCCGCATATTTTCCAAAGCGTCTTTTGCTTTAGCCACATGACTCTTTGTATTCGATGCACTACACTCATAAGAAATTATTAGGTAAGAAAAGCTTATACACACTGAAAAATAACACAGCTCAATCCGATGAAAGATTGTGTTGTGTTATTTATAGTGAAAACAATTCTCATAATTCCTGTCCTATATCATCTAACTGTCCAGAGACTGATTTGATTTTACAGGCTAGCTTACTTACCATATCTCTTACCTTTTTCTCATTATCTAGAACATTAAAATTAAAGAAAATAGCATCCCTCCATATTTGTAAATCGTTAGGATAATACTTCAACATTAGATCATATACAGCTTCAATATCTCTCAAATTAAAAGTGGAGTATATTGCTTCTGACTTAGACAACTGTAAAGCCTCCAAAATCAACAGGCATATTTTATGATTGTGCAAATACTTCTCATCTATTTCTTGAATGAAACTAAAAAAGGAACTATCATCTTCCTTTTCGATAATAGATATCAATGGAACAAATACATTAGCAATAATAACATGAATTACCAATTTCCTTTAATGAAGATTGATACTTCTCGTCAGATTTAACATTTCTTCAATTATATGTAATGGTATCTTTATAGATTACATTCCATAACGAATCAGCCCAAAAGCGTTTATCGTCAACATTGTATTTATATTTTGGTTGCCCCTTTGTATTCTTAACCTTTAACAATCGATTAAAATAGTAGTCTTTTATATCCTCTTTTGTAATAGTCAAATTGTAATAATTAATCAGGCTGAATGTTTCAAACCAATTCAATGTTATTATATTACCTTCTTTTCTCTTCGCCAGGTAACAATAAGCATCATAGTAAAATTCATCTTTTTTAACAGATAATAACTGCTTTGATACTGGATTTTCTACAAGTACAAAAAAAACCATCTTATCAAAATCAGGACTATACAGGATTGTATCAAGCATTATTTTTGCTGAGCCTATATATTCCTCTTTTTTAAATGAATACGTCTTATTTTTTAGAGCATCATTCAATTTATTCAAAATTTCGATGCTATCATTGGTATACCTGATAGGATGCATATGCACAACACTTAAAAATTGCCTATCCGTACCTTCTCCCCCTCTTTTACATGTAATAAGACTAGACAAGAAGACTATTACTATAAACAAACTGACAATTCTAAGTTTCAACGACATCACATTTATTGTTTTACCCATTGATTTCCATTCCATATATACTTACCCTCTTCTAAATTTCTTAAATCATCAAAAAAGGAAAATATTGAATGATCTGTTTTTTTACCGGAATTTTCAAAATATAAGTACATGTGCCATCCGGGTCAATATATTGTAAATGGTTATTGTAGACATATCTGTATAGAGACCACTTTCGATTTAATTCAGCTTTTAATAATATCTTCCAGACTTTTGACTCGCCATAGGGTCTAGACTTGCACTTGTGAACCATTAAGTGCCTTTTGATTTTCTTTATAAATTGGATCAATCAAAAATAGGTTTATCAATCCCCCGATTTAAAATTAAATTACCTATTCCGTCATCACTGATAACGATATACATTCTGTTTCCATTCTTTGCATTAAACTCTTTTGCCCTCCCTTTATACTCTACTTTTAGTTTAATTTATCAGACACTAAAACATAAATATCTTTATTATCCTAGCTTATATTAACCCTTTTGTTTGTTAGTCCATCGGATTTATCACGGATTAGATAAACATCATTAAAAATATTAACATCATTATTGACAGATTAACTATATCATTATTAAATCCGTCCCCAAATTTTATGTTATATATAACTTGACCATCGTTCATAAATGTTTTTTGTGTTTTGCAGGAAAAACCATCAGTGTATATGAAAACTATATGTGTATTCTATCAAAGACTTACTCTTATTCCTTTCTCGACTAATATCATATCCCACCATTTAACAGTACCTTTATTTAAATATCTTACAACTTTATTACTATACCAATTTATTTTTCCTTTAGTTTCCAATTCATTTTCAAGCAGTTTATACCACATCTTATATCTCCCAGCCATATAACTTACCATTTCAGGATTACTATTTACTTCTTTCATAGTTTTACTATCAAACATTACCGGGAAAGTAGATATTTTATGAAGCCCTGCATTAAATACTAATCTATTGATAGCAAACATAGCATCAACAGCTATGGTATAATTTTTACTTTTAGGCTCAGGCATATCTTGAAAATCTAACTGAGTAGAATTAAGATAATATTTTTTTACATCTTGACAAGAAAAAGAAGTGTCCTCAAAACACGGAATCAATTGCTTTATTACCTCCAAAACGTCTTGATCATTGACATTTTTCTCAAAAAGACTTTGCATAAAATAATCTTTAGTTTCTCTAATATATTTTTCAGAGCCCTTGGTTACAATTATTCGGAGAAAATAACCTTCTTTATTTATATTACATTTAACTTTTTCGACTACAACCTTTGCTTTTTGACCATAAACCCTGAATTGACACAATATGCATATAAACAGTAGGATATATACATAATATTTCTTTATCATTACCATAAATAATTATTAATTGATCTCCTTGAATCCAACTCCATAGTCTAACTGGCCACCTAATTCTTCCTGTTTCTCTTCGCCAACACTTGTCAGCCCACTGGCTAATAAAGATACTTATTATTTCCATATACAGGATTTGGTGATTTCTATGAGCCAAAAAGACAGTAAGCATCTCTTTGCAGTACTCGGATTCCGATATTGTAGCTCTAATAACTTATTCTCTTACGCACATGTTACATGTCTACACCAACAAGGAAGATTAATAGGCATTATCTATAATATTTTGACCATGCCTCAAAATTCAATTGTAATGTTTCGCTCAAATTCTTTTTGATCCACTCTCTGCTGTTAGCCTCTTCAGTATAGAGAATTTCAAGAATTCCAATATTTACTATATTTAATACTTCACAATTATCACTTTGCCCTAATAAATTAATATACTCAAATGAATTTTTCACAAAAACACTTGTTGTATCTTCTATTATTCTACTTGCAAGATAAGTTGCAAATTCGTTCATATAAAAATATATATTGTATTCCGAAGAGTATTTAAAACTCTCTTGTGAAGCTAAAATAACTTTGTATTCAGGAACTTTTTCATACAAAATATTACGTAAAGTATTAAAAATAAAGATATCGATTTCTTTCAATTCTCTCATAAAATTCAATTACCCTTTTAATTCTCTCCCGGTCGTCAAATCCTCTATTATTTCAAAAATAATCATTCTATCTGATTCAACTACTTCACCATAATTTCCCTTCAATAATTTCCGCATATTTTCCAAAGCGTCT
>NZ_DIDX01000007.1:403634-833872 GCF_002418355.1 Sphingobacterium sp. UBA5789
TCAACAGGCATATTTTATGATTGAGCAAATACTTCTCATCTATTTCTTGAATGAAACTAAAAAAGGAACTATCATCTTCCTTTTTTGCTTCAAGATCATCAATTAACTTACTTATATCCTCTTCAGAGTTTAGAAGTCGATCTTTATATTTAATTATATCTATCATTTATTCTTGTTTTATCCAGTAATCTAGGTATTTGATCAACTAATTTTTTTCGTTTTTTGCAACTTGATCCTCCTTTCGAGCCAATTCTTCTAATTCTGATCTTGTTTATTCCCATATACCGGGCTTGAGGATTTCTGCAAGCCAAACGAATAGTAATCATCTCTCTGCAGTACCTCTACACCTAATAATTATACGTTATTTACTTAAAAATCTCACTAATTACAGGTATAATACCTAATATTATCAAACCCAATGCAGAAAAAAATTTCTTAGCTTTCTCACCTGCTATCATCGGATCATCGTACACTTTATAGAACAAATTTTTATAAGCAAAAAAAGAACCACTTATAATCATTAAAAGACCCAATATCAAATATTTAAATTCCATTTATACTATTTTTCCTTTGATTTATCAAACAATCTATTCCATACATCAGCCGTTTCTTTTATGATACTTTCCACAATCATATTCTCTCCCTTTTTCACTGCTGCATCACCGACGACTCTTCTCGTAGCTTTAACACCCTGTTCTCCAAGTTCACCAAAAGCGAACTGAACTCCTAACTTAACACCACCGTTAACAATACTACTTCGTGAAAATTCATTAGAAATTACATTACCAAACACTTCAACTAAAGACCCAATAGTACCAACAGATTCTCCAACCACCACAATTTCAGGTTGTAAAGATATAAGACCACTATAAGTTGTTATATCTCCAACAGTTGATGTGGCATCACCAAGAGCACTAATAGGTTCTCCTATCTGTTGAGCTCCGGATTTAGCTGTATTGATTCGAACAGCACCTCCATTAGCAACTGCGCCACCCTCTGATAAATTAATATTTCCTGAACTTCCATCTTTTGTGAGAGATCCTCCCTTGTTCATATTATAAGAGCTTCCGGATCTTGTAGCCACATTAGCAGATTCTTTGACCCAATCTACGTTTGCATATCCTTTATCTTTTGCCTGAGCAACACTTGTTACATTCCTGTCATAGGTGTAGTAAGTTGTTCCTTTTTCTGATTTCCATTTAATCCAATCTTTACTTTCCATCCCATCAGGATCAATAAACCTAATCGGATTGCCAAAAGCATAGTTATAAGGTGAGTGACGACGCATCTTTTCCGCCAAAGGATCCACTCTGATAAACATCTGTACAACTTTAGTCTCATGCGAACACAAAGTCCAGAAAGCAATAAGAACCTGTTTATCAGATTGATACATTAGATTAAGACAGCCCATAAACCAAAGTATTCCTGCCAGTAAGGGAACTTTTGATCTTAATACTTCTTTACATATTCCTCCCAACTGTCAGGATATTCCTTTTTTATATCCCTAAGGATATAAGCAGGAACAGGCTCCTGTGAATAATCCACCCCTCTTGACTTTAAAAAAGTGATAACCTGTTTTTTTTTCTGGTATTCATCCGTGTTCATATCGATTATCTTACGCCTTAAAGTACCAAGTATGTAAATAGAATCTCCTTGTACAGTCTTGTACATAATACCATCATATTTCGCTCCTTTCTCCAGTAGATAGAGTGCTATATCGAATCGTTCATGTGTAATTGCGTCAGAAAGAGGCAAATGAGGAGTATAACTATACCAATCATTATAGAAATTAATATCAGCTCTTTCATCTACCAGTAGTTTAACTTTCTCCAGATTGTTTCCGGAAGAATAAGAAATGGCTTTATTCAGAGGTGTTACCCTGCCCCCATATTCCAGAGAACTATTTCTTTTATAAGGAGTCTAAGCTAAGTTCATAAACATCCCCCAATTCACCATTACATTTTATGAAGATATTCTTAGGAACTTCAGAAAAATCAATTTTGGTGACTAAAGATTGGTCACAGTCATTTTTATTTGTGTTATAAAAGAACAGTTCATTCTTGTCTAACTTCATAGGCAAATCACTTATTGCTCCCAACACATACTTCCCAAAGTATTGTTTTTTACTATCATATAACAAAACAGCACCTGTAGTATGATTATTAGGGCCCCATACACGACCCGATGTAACTACATAATATTTCCCTTCGGTTTTTGTATCAATTTTGCCTAAATAAGTTATAGAGGCTTCATTAATATAACCCTCCTTATCGCTCAGATTGAACTTAAAAGTCTCACCAATAACGCCTTTGGATAAAACAGACAATACAATATCTTCTTTATCTTGAGAGAGTCCAGAACAAGACAAACAAAGCAAAATAAACACCATTAAAAGCTTATTCATAATTCTAATAGTTTTGTGGGCTTGGTTTTACAGAGCTTCTGATCATATCTTTTATAGATTTCAGATAGTCCTGTCCATATTTAGCAGCGCCACCTCCGTTGTAGTTATTAATAGCCTTATCCCATCCCTGAAATTTAAAACTCATTTGATCAGTTTTAGGGTTATATCCGACTCCACCCTTAAAGCCTTTGGTTGCTAAATCTTTTATACCCGCATTAATTGATGTAACAGGACCAGGTACAACCCCTTTTGAAAGACCATAATTCGCTTTATAAGGGCTATAATCTGCAAAATTACTAACACCATTATTAACCTGCATAATATCTTTTTTCTCATTCGCCTCCGCCCCTGTGCCAACACCAGATTCTTGCATTGCAATAGCTTTTACCGTAGTAGGATCTAGATCAGGTATTTGAGATGTAGCAGATGATGGTATTGATTTCCCTCCATCAGTCACCAATGATAGAGAACCTTCGTTTTTATCCATATTGAATACAGCTGTACTTGCCGCTATTTGGTAATCGTATTTTTGATAAACAGACCCTGTTGTATTAGAACCGCCTTTACCTGTTATAACATTAGGCATTGTAACTAGTTGATAATTACCATCCGAATCTTTCACATAAGTTTTAAATTCAGTTTTTGAGATAACTCGGCTTGTTTCTTGTCCCTTTCTATTAAAATACACAATATCTGTTGGTCCCATTCCATCTGGATCAATAAACCTAATCGGATTGTCAAAAGCATAGTTATAAGATGAGTGACGACGCATCTTCTCCGCCAACGGATCCACAACATTCCATCTTCCAATCACAGGGTCATAGAATCTGGCTCCATAGTCCAGTTGGCCACCTAACTCCTCCTGCTTCTCTTTCCCATTATAAAGATACTTATTATTTCCATATACAGGGTTTGGGGATTTCTGTAACCCAAACGAATAGTAATCATCTCTTTGCAGTACCTCCACTGCATTTGTACTTGGGTTACGGTAGACGGTAGCTCTGACATTTCCCAGGTGATCCGTCAGGTTATAACGATAAGTATAAGTGCCGTTTGCATTTCGGTAGGCCACGCCTTCTGCAGTATGGATCAACTCAATCGCTCCGTTCTGGTATTCTATTCCTCCTGCATAATCCCGCTGTCCGATGGTGTTTGCTGTTTTACGAAACTTATTGCTTTTTATAACACAGTGACACACTCCAGCAGCCTGTCAATTATTAGCTAGATATACCACAAAATATAGGAATAGACAAACCGTAATCAGTATGTTTGAAATTAATAAGGCCAGATTTTTTACAAGTATTTTCTTTTTGTATAGGAATAGCAATATCAAGATCTGTAGAAGCAAAAAGCAAAGTGATAGCCACAATGAAGATCTATTATTTGTTGCTCCCGTACCAAAAACTAAAAAATCTACTAATACATCAATGATGGATAAAAGAATATATACTCCAACATTCAATACTATTGAAAGTATATAAAAAAATATTTTTTTCATATGATTATTAATTTACCGTTACTTTTATCCCGTAAGACTTCATTTGGTTAATAAAATCGTTTATTAATTTACTATTATCTCCCTTGCTTTTCTGATACGCTTTTATAAATGCACCGACCTCAGTTGTAAAGGTTTTATTTCTATGAGAGTTTTTTACCTGTCCTGCTTCTGTACTAGTTCTAAAACTTGTATTATTTCCCATATCATTTCCTGAGAGCATATCCCAATTATGATCGATAGAAAATGAATTTACTTCATTGGGGGCATCTATAGAGTTTGATTGGTGAGGTGCCAAGTTCAACACATAGTCAATAACATTGTTTGGATCTGTAAATTGATCTGCATTTTTCTTAATTAGCTTTAAAAGAGCATCAGTATAGCCAGCTCCAAATGCAGCCCCTCTACTATGCGTATAAATTTGAATTTTCTCTGTAATTTTACCACTCAGAGGATCTCGCTCTAACATAGAGAGAATTTTCTGAAAGTCCGCCCTTGCGGCATTTTGTCCCCCATTAAACCTGTCAGTTGCTCCAATTGCATAGTAATTACTCATAACCCTCTCTCTATTGCGAATTACGCCTCCTCTATTCCCATCAACGAATAAGACTTGACCTCCAGGATTGGGTATTCCTGAACTTGCAATCGTTCTCAATAATTGTACATCCCAATAAGATTTATTTCCTCGTTCACTGTCACTGTCTGTATTTCCATTAATGTAGATCGGCAATTCACCATCCGTATCAATAAAGTTAACGGGGCTATTTAATGCATAAACATAAGATGAAGACATTTCAACTAGTTCTGCTTTAGGATCCACAACATTCCATCTTCCAATCACAGGGTCGTAGAATCTGGCTCCATAGTCCAGTTGGCCACCTAACTCCTCCTGTTTCTCTTTCCCATTATAAAGATACTTATTATTTCCATATACCGGATTTGGGGATTTCTGTAACCCAAATGGATAGTAATCATCTCTTTGCAGTACCTCCACTGCATTTGTATTCGGATTCCGGTAGATGGTGGCTCTGACATTGCCCAAGTGATCCATTAGGTTATAACGATAAGTATAAGTGCCGTTTGCATTTCGGTAGGCTACCCCTTCTGCAGTATGGATCAACTTGATTACTCCATTCTGGTATTCTATTCCGCCGGCATAATCCCGCTCTCCCGTGGTGTTTGCTGTTTTTCGAAGTTTATTGCCACCTGCATCATACAGGTAGGTAATCGTGTTCCCTGCTCCTGTCACCTGCTGTGGTAGATTCAGGTGATTGTAGCTCAGATTCATTCCCATACGGTCGGTCTTTGCATTGCCGTTTTCATCATAGCTGTAGCTGCCATTGATACCACCCGATACGGTATTTAGTCTATTGCCGGTATAGCTGTAGCTGATCCCGGATCCATCACGGGTAAGTTGGGTGATATTACCCATATCGTCGTAGTTCAGGATTTCAGACATGCCGGATGTAGGACTGCTTCCAGTGGTCAACCGGTTCAGTTTATCATAACTGTACACAAAGTGCTGATTGAGGCTTGTCGTCTGCCCCCATTGCTGTTCGGAGATGTTGCCGTTCCATTGTGCTGCTGCTCCTTTGACCGGATCCTGATAACTGAGCTGCTGACTAAAGTGAGGTGAAGTAGTGTTTGTCATCCATCCCCGCTCATTGTACCGGTAATCTGTCGTATTCACAGGGTTATTTCCCTGTTGATCTGCTCCTACTGTCTTTGTCTTGAGCTGTCCGATCTCATTGTAACTGTTGGCCAGTAAGGTAATTTCTGGTTGACTGTTGATCTGTTGTCTGCTATTGACCAGACGACCTATATGGTCGTATTCGTTGGTGGTTATTATGGTAGTGGTTTGTCCGTTAACGGTATGTCTGCGGATGCTGCTTTCCAGTTCTCCGGTGAAGCTGTAGCTGTTGTCCGTGATATCTGTACCACCAATATGGTTCTGACTCTTGCTCTGGATTATTCTGCCATAGTCGTCATAATAGTGGGTGGTCAGCAGCATAGTACCTGTGCCCAGGGTGGTGGTTTTGGTGCCGGTCAGTAAGGTCTTGACCCTTGCTCCGGAAGCCTGATTTCCTGCAGGAGCGCCAAAGCTGTTCTCCGGAAAGTCATACCGGTCGTAGTAGTGGATCGTATGGTAATACGCAATATTCGTCGGAAAGACAGCATTGGTATACCCCTGATCTGTGGTTGTCGGGTTTTCCCAAAGCCGGCCTGCTGTCTGGCCATTGCTGTTGATCTGGGCAGTAAGCGCAGCTGCACTCTCTGTGCTGGTATAGATACCGGTCATAATCACCCGGCCGAATGCATCGTATTTGCTGAACAGCCATTCTCCGGCTGCTCTGCGGTTGGCATCACGGCTCAGTACTATTTGGTCATTGTTATTATACACCAGCTCTTCTTTTCCTTTGCCCGGGATCTTTTTCTCTGTCAAGCGTCTGCGTCCGTCATATTTATAACCATAGATGTATGCATCGTAGCTGGGGTCTGCAGCATCTTCACTGAATGTGTTTACAGTTACTGCAGGAGGGACCACATAGCGAAGATCGCCGAAGTCATCGTAGACATAATGCGTCTCCAGTTTTTTGCTATCTGTTTCCCACACCCGTTTCAGGACTACTCTTCCATCAAAGTCTTTGTATTCTTCTACGGTGCCACTCTTGCCACTGCTCCAGTTCTCATCCTTGATGGTGGTTTTATATAGCCTGCCCGGTTGGTAATAAGTGGCTGTGGCGCCGTTTTCGGATGCATTGAGCTGCCATAGTTTCACATCATTAGTTTCATTGGTGCCATAGTCTGTACGTACGGTATGGCCTGAACTCAGCTGCCAGGCTTCGCCGGGTGAGCCTTGAGCCTGCACCCGGTTCAGCGGACTGTTCTCAAACTGGGTTTCCGAATAGGGATAGCCTGTTTTCTTTACTGCTGCATCCCAACCGGAGGTAGGATTATAGAAATTCATTACATCCACTCCGGCTGTGGGCTTATAGCTGCCATCCATGCTTGCAGAAGTGGCATAAGGAAGATACTTTTTGCTCTCTCTGCCGAAACCGTCGTACTCTGTATGCTGTACGATGTCCTTGTGGGTAGGGGAAGCCATGACCTGTACACTCTGCAGTGGCCGGCCTAAGCCGTCAAAGTACTGTACTGTCTGGTTCTCCTCTTCTACGGTGCGGGACTGGGATAAGTTTGCGAGCGTCACCCCTGCCTTGCGAAAGGTACGTGTCAGGATATAATTCTGGTTACCACTCGGCTGGGTTTGTAAAACCGGATGTGTCTGCAGGCTGCTGCTGGTATAGATCCGTACCGTACTGCCTGAAGGGATATGGAAGCCCGGCTTCAGGGTAACACTCCCACTGGCTTTGATCTGACTCTGACCGCTGTAGCTGGTCAGAATCAGACCCGTATTTTGTCCCTTAACCGTTGATAGGGTTAGCAGGATTGATAAGGTTAATATCGTGGATAAAAGCTGTCTTTTCATAATCGGACTTATTAAGGGCGGTAATGGTAATGGTAGCTCTGTCTGAGCTGCTGAAACTGATCCAGAATGTGCTGCAACCGTTGCAAACCATCATATTGATAATACTCCGTCTGCCCTCTGGCATCGGTCTTACTTGTCATGCCGACCAGGGGCTTGTAGGTATAAGAAGTGATCTGAGAATTGCTTAATCTGGAATTATTACGGAGTAAATCAGAGACAAACTTAAGTTCCTGATCAGACGGAATTTTATTTTCGAGATCTTTTAAAATTTCATTTCCGCCCATAACAGAAACTACAGTATTGATATCTGCATTTTTAATCTCAAAAATGGGATATGAACCTCTATAACTATATAGGTATATGGTATAGATGCCGTCATTCCTTTTGTAAGACATCACATTAGCATTCCCGGAATATTTATTAACAGATAATAGGGATTCATAAATATTATTTTTCAGATTACGCGACTCTACGCTACCCAGAACAAAAAAATGAGGATAGGGATTAACGTAATTATATTTATCTAAAATGAAATTTGAAGAAAAAACGGTCTTTTTTTCAATTATTGAATTCAGCATATTTCGCTGAATCATGTTATTTACTATACTATTTCCAGTTCCTTCTACATCTGAAGTATATGTATTCTCTTCTGAATAACTTGTTCCGTCACTTCGGTTGACAATCTTTTTTATGACCTGATATTTATCATTATAAAAAAGATTTGTACTGGAAGTTAGTGGATTACTGAAATTATCATAATTTTTCTCCCATATATTTTTCAATCTTCTTACACCAGAATAAATAGGGTAATCAAAAATATAATAATCTGAATATTGATCAGTTAGTGCAACAAATTGATCAGCACAGCCCCCTCTGACGACTCCTTTTCCAATCTCAATTCCTTTTCCTACAGACCTTTCAACATTCTCATAATCATATAGGGATTCTTTAGTGAGTACATAAGAGCCGTTAATCTCCTTAAATACAGAAACTGACTCTACTTTACCATTTGGCCATGAAAACGGAATCTGATATATAGTATTAGGGTATATAGGGGATCCATATAGACCACGATCCGTAAAAACAGTATACTTTGAAACCATTTTACCATTTGCTTTATTCATATTTGTGGTGTATTCGGCTACCTCTTCATAACAAATCGGATTTCCGCTAAAAGAACTCAGATTATAAAAAGAATTTCCCAGATAAACCTTTCTTTTAGTATTACATCTTGTACAACCTCCAAAACCGCCCGAACTTCCCGTAATATATTCTCCGGTATATGCATAGCCTATTTTATTAAACTGTGCTGAAATAATTATTCCGGTTCCTTCTTCCTGCTGTCCATATCTAAAATCTTTAGCTACAGCTATACTATTATCAGCATTATAGTTAACTATTCTCCGTACTCGCAGTCCAAAACCTTCCCCGATTTCTTTAACATCCTGTTCAACGGGGATTTTTATTGTAATCTCAGCAAATGCTCTCCTGTTTCCGATAGCCTCGGCATAAAGCTGATACTTTCTTCCGGCTATCAATGGAGCAACGTCGTTTCGCAAAAGATCATTATGAGGATCTCCACCCATTACAAAAATAACCTGATTTGTAGTTAAATCAGTTAAACGTATAAACGGTCTGCTGTTGACTCCCGGCAAATCTGCAAACTTCCGGATATTAACAGTCATTATGGCGGGACCTGTTAAACGCTCTGGCATAGTAAATGTAAGTGAATTAACCGGAGTCATATCTCCATTTGCGACACAGGATATGTATTCATTTGACTGCTTTCTGTAACTTTTGACAAACTGATTGTTTGAATACTCAAACACGGAATATCCTTTTGTTGGATAAGTAACCTTCTTAAGTATTCCGGCTTCTATATGGGCTGAGGAGATATCTCTTTTCGCAGATCCGACATTGACTATATTCTGATTCACTATATCTTGTCTTGCTTTTAACAATGATGTGTTTGTCAGTTGTCCGTTATAGTATCCCCACTCGTCCTGAGCAAAACTATTTACTGCAGGCAATTTTATTTCACTGTAGTCAAAACGATATTTCTGGTCTTGATCTATTGTAAGGGAATCCAGTTTCAATCTTTTTTTCAAGAAACTGTTCGTCACATTTTCATTTGCTGTAAAATAATCGGTATGAAAATCTATTGTTCTGATCTTTTCGTACCTACTTAAGTTAGGGTTTACAGCGTAAACCTCCATTTTACTTAATTTCCTTCCACCTCCATCCTCACGATGATCTACAGAAGTAAGTTCAATATAACCTAAACTAAAGCTGATTTTTTTAAGTCTCAATGAAGTGTATTTCCGGGTTGTCATTCCACTGATTTCAGGTCCCAGATTATATATGCCGGTACAATTATCATCTGCCTGATAACTTTGCGAAAAACTATGTGAATATTCCTGTGTCGGATAGGAATCACTTATGTATTCAAACTTTATAGTATCTGTTTTATCAGCAGATATCATTTTGGAAAGATACCATGTAGAGCAACCGCTGGGAAGAGGTACATCCCCACGAAAATAAGCCGATACGTATTCTTTGTCATAAAACTGATATTCATTCCCATCTTCATCTGTCAGGATAAAACTATTTCCATTATCCTCTTTTACCTTTACAGCATTAGATTCTATCATCTCGACCTGACCTCCGGGAGTAAATATAAATTTGCCACTCCGACCATTTATATTGAAATAGAAATTGTCCGGTTTTGTATCCTCATAACCCTCTTCAATCCTTTTTAAGTAATTCAGATTATTTTGGGTTGCACCCTCACGTACTATACTTTCCACAGATCGGAGTCCGATACTTTTGAATCCTGTAGGTCCAAAATCATCACCTCCGTTTATTGTTCTGGAAACAGCTCCACCTAAATCCAATACCCAACCTAAACCTGTCCATCCTGATCTTTCATCAACCCGGACTCCATTAAATGCAACATAATTTAAGGTAATAGGTAACCTGAATCTGGAGGTTCTCAATTCATATAAAGGGATAGTAAGATTGGTTTTTCCAGAATTATTATCCATTTTATATTCTCCGAAGACGCCCAATCCTGCTGCATCAGGAGAAGGTGGAATAGAAACAGGATTTACAACCTTTTGTTGCTGACCATATATCGGATAACAACATAAAATCAATAAACAAACCGATAGATAAATACGTATTTTATTGTAACATAAAATAGATTTTAACACCATTTTTAGTATGACATTTAACATAATAGCAATTAATAATTTATTTCAATAAAAAGTCAAAATACATCCAGATATAATTGATCATAATCAATACCGTTAGCTTCCTAAAGCCGATATGATATATACATTTAGGTACGGGTATTATTTATAGTAAATTTCTTAAGAAACAAATAGCAATAAAAATTCTACGAAAAAAATATTACTTAAACAAAACAAATATAACGCAATTACAACTAAAGTAAAACAAAATTTAAAATAAAAGAAATACCACAACCCTTACAGATGCTACATTTCAAAAAATAACCCCTTAACTATTCACCCCTATTCATCAAATTTCTTATCTTTATGAAATAATATTAACCCGAATATGAAGATACCATTCCTTATCGCTGCTATAGCTTTGTTTAGCTCATGTGCTGATTTTATAGAGTACCCTTTAGAGAAGGAACAGGTAGCTCTTCTTGGTCCTGCAGACAATTTTTCTACTGCAGATACACTGATTACATTTTGGTGGAACACACATCAGGATGCCAAAGCTTACAGACTACAGATAGTAAGTCCGGATTTTGAAAAGGTCGGAAGTGATGTTATCGATACACTGGTTGCAGGAGATAAAGCCAGATTGCCACTCAAAGCAGGAGCTTACACATGGCGTGTACGGCCGGAAAATAATGGCAGCGTAGGGATTTACACTTACCGCAAGCTGGAAATCAAGGCAAAGAATTAAATGAAAAACAAAGCACTGACATATGGACTCATTATTGTAGTGATCGCACTGTGGGGCTATATTATCTACACCATATTCGCTTCAGTATCTGAAGACAATACAACTGCTGTTATACGGGCTTCAACAATAGAAAATGAAACTGTCAATCTCAACTATTACCGGATCAAAGATGATGTACTGCTGACTCTGGATTATGAAGACCCTATGCTCAGAGGCATGGATATTCCTCAGGAAAATATAGATGCACCAGCTGTAACCAGCACTAATCCTGCTCCTTATTTTACTCCGGCTCCTGTACTTCCACAGACTAAAGTAGATTATCTGGGTTACATCGAAAATGAAAATGGCAGAAATGCAACAGCCATCCTGGCTATACAGGGGAAACAACATATGGCCAATGCGGGAGATCAATTACAGGGTGTAAAAGTGCTACAGATCAAAAGCACTTTTGTAAAAGTTCAGGTAGACGGCGAATCCAAAATTATATATAAAGATGAAGATTAGAATTTATTTAACCTTGCTCGGCCTTTCTCTGGTTTTATCATCGGGAGCGCAGAAAAGACAAGAGGTACAATATAACCGTTTTACCATAAACGGTGAAGACGGGTCAAAGCAGACTTTTTTTGCGGAAGACAAAAGAATAAATTCAAAATCTGACAGAATATATTCCTGGTATGCCTCTAATAAAATAACACGTACTGCCGGAGGATTCAGCGGCAAACTTCTCGACGGAGAGTATACCCGCTATTATCCCAATAAAAATCTCGCTGAGAAAGGTATTTTTAAGTTTGGCCTTAGAAATGGTTTATGGCGTAGCTGGTCTGCTGAAGGTCTGCTGACTAAAGAATCCAACTGGGTAGAAGGTATAGAAACAGGTGCATTTGTCCAATATAACTCCGATGGCAAACAGGAAAAGAAAGGAGAACTGAAAAACGGAAAATTGCACGGTGCTATCCAGCTATTTTCCGGATCAGACAGTACATCTGTACAGTACTACAACGAAGGAAAATCCATCTCCGAGGAAGAGTACACCAACAGCAATCTATTCCGGAAGTCCGGCAGTTATCTTGGTCGTACATTCGGTAAACTGTTTAATAAAAATAAAGAACCCAAACAGAAATAATTATGCTGAAGGCCGCAGCATTACATCTGGCAATTATTATCTCGCTGATCATAACGCTTATTCTGGGATCTATGCTTTATCTGGCCTTCTTCTTCAGAGATCAGACAGCACGATTCAACCGTTATGATCTTCTTCAACAGGAACTGGAAGCTGGTATCACCATTATGCAAACGCTTGATTTTCCATATACCTCCGGAGACAGTGTTCTGCATTCTGTATTGTATTCCGGAGACTCCATTTCGGTGAACAAGCAGCAATGGGGAATATTTGATATCGGATATGTCAGAAGCTATATTCAAAAAGACACTCTTCAGAGAGTTTTTATGATGGGTATACCATTGCAGGATAGTCTTGTTCTGTATGTAGCGGATGAAGACCGGCCGATATCTGTAAGTGGCAAAACCGACATTGTGGGAAATGTTCAGCTTCCTAAAGCCGGAATTCAGCCAGCCTATGTGGATGGCAAATATTATTCCGGACATAAAGATATTGTACAGGGAAAAAAGAAAGACAGCGAACGTCAACTTCCCAAATTACAAAAGAAACGGCTGGATCATATACAGCAATTATATGATCTGCTGGATAATGAAGATTTAGCTTCTATTCCGTCAGGCAGTTTAAAGGAATCCTTCTACAGGTCTGCAGCACAATACAGAAGTATGGAAGCACTGAAACTGACTGCAGACAATATATCCGGACATGTCATTTTAGTAGTGGACAGCACTTTACATATCTCCTCCAATTCGGCTATTCACAATGCCATAATTGTAGCGCGATCCATCAACATTGAAAAAGGTTTTAAGGGCAGTGCCCAATTCTTTGCTTTGGACTCCATTATGGTAGAAGATGAGGTACATCTGCAATTTCCATCTGTCTTGGGGATTGTAAAATCGTCAAAAGAAGATTCAAAACCTCAGATACGTATTGGTAAGAAATGTCGTATCGAAGGAACAGTGTTCTATTATGAAGATAAACGATCGCCTGTACCAGCTGTTGTCTCGATAGGAAAAGAATCTATAATTTCAGGTGATATGCTTGTATACGGCATGTTGCAGTATGAAAAGCCTGTACAGTTTATAGGGACTACTTATTGTTATCGTTTTCTTGTCAAAACACCGGCTTCCATTTATGAAAACTTCCTTATCGATCTGACCCTGGACCGCAAGAAATTAAGTCCGTACTACCTTCGCTCTTTTTTATGGGATCCTGCACAGAAAACAGTTTCTGCTTCACTTCTTCAGTCGCTGAACAATGGTCAATAAGATGAATATATCTTTACGGGCATCTACTCTGGTGGAGGTGCTGATTGCATTACTGATTATTATGTCTGTATTTGCAGCAGGAATGGTTATATTCGCTAATATAAACAAAGCATCCCGAAGCCAGACACAGCAGCAGATAAAAATGCAACTCAAGGATCTGCAAAAAGAATATGAAAAGTACCCTGTCACAACGGAAGAACATATCATCAGAGACAGTATTGCCTATACCATTCGTATTGTGGCCAGTCAGGATTATCCCCGATTAAAAAGAATAACGGCTTCTGCCCGACATCCTCACAGCGATCTTATTTTGGACAGTTTAGTGGTATTAAAAGAGAACAGAGATGAATAAGGATAAGTTAAAAGCATTTACCCTGATTGAGATTACGATAGCAATGCTTATAGCAGCTGTAGTAATCGGTCTCTGCTATTATACGTTTCAATTGTTTATGAATCTGTCACATGAACAGCAGCAAAAGAAAAATGAGCAGTTTCAGGCAGAGCTTTTACAGCATCTGCTTGTCCGGGATTTTGACCATGCAAGAGCTATTTATCTGGAAGATGAACGGTTAACAATACAGGATAGCAGCGGAGAGATAAAATATACACTCTCTGCAAATCATATCTTACGAAACCAATATAATCTTCGTACAGATACTTTTCAGATGAAAGTACTGGAACACAAAGCTGAATTTGAAGGTCCCAAATTACCCGACCCAAATCTGATCAACAGACTTTCCTTACAGCTGCAGCAGGAAAAACAAACATGGAGTCAATCCTTATCTAAGAACTATACGGCACAGCAGCTGATGCGTATAGAAAATCTGCAATACTCTTTTAATTAACACGACTATGCCGAATATTGACATCTCCCAATACAAGAAAAAGAAAAAAACGACAACTGCGGGACGACCTGTTACTGATCAGGAAGCAAGCATATGGTCGTTTATGAACAAGGATATCAGTTTTGGAGATGGTCAGTTACCGGATCGTAAAAAAGAAGAATTTTACCTTGAACTGAGCACGCTTCTGTTGTCAGGAGTAGACCTGAGGACATCCTTTGATCTGGTTTTACTGGAAAAAGAAAAATCCAAGAATGGAAAAATTTTTACCGGCATAAAAGATGAAGTACTGAAAGGAGATGCACTTTCTGAAGCCATACGTAAGACAGGTAAATTCAGTGATTATGAATATTACAGCATCAGGATCGGAGAAGAAACAGGCAAATTAGGGCAGGTCCTGAAAGAACTGGCTCAGTTTTATAAAAATAAGATCAGCCAGCGTCGCAAGATTGTATCCGCGCTAACTTATCCAGCTATTGTATTTTCAACTTCAATAGGAGCTGTATTCTTTATGCTGAAATTCGTTGTGCCTATGTTTGCAGATGTCTTCACCCGATTTGGTGGTCAGCTCCCCTGGATCACGGCTTTTATACTCAAGGTTTCTAATTTTCTGGATCAGACATTCTGGGGATTTATCCTGATTGTTTTTACTGTAATCATTATTGCCTATGTCAACCGTAAGAAGCTGTGGTGGCGAAAAGGTTATGCCAAAGTACTGCTTAAGTTACCTCTATTCGGGGATATTATACGCAAGATACATCTGGCCAGATTTGCCAATACTATGCGCCTTTTGGTCAGTACAAATACACCATTACTAACATCTATACAGCTTGTACAGCAAATGGCGGACTTCTATCCTATTGAAGACTCTTTACGGCAGACTGAAGCACTTATTATGCGAGGAGAATCACTACACCAGTCATTAGGTAAGTTTTCCTTCTATCCGGCCAAGATCGTACAGCTTATCAAGGTTGGAGAGGAAGTAAACCGACTGGATTTTTTCTTTGAAAAAATAGCTGATCAATTGACCGAAGAAGTAGAATACCGTACCTCCACTATCTCCAATTTACTGGAACCTTTTATTATTATTTTTCTCGGATTAGTGGTCGGTCTGATTCTGATCGCCATGTACCTTCCGATGTTCCAGATGAGTAATAGTTTTTAGAATAATCAAAATGAAATTCATACTTTACTATCCTTATTTTTAAGTTTAAATAATACGTTTTATTCTCTGATAGCTCATTCTAAAGAACCAGTTATCTGTTGAAGTCCTTTGTTTGCATATTTTTATTTATCTAGACTGTGATATTCAGGAATTAAAAAAAACAATTTTCTGAATATCGCAAGGATTCCGGATGATTTTCATTTCAGCTGTCCTAGATAAATTAGGGTAAAAGTAATATCGCACAACAATGATTCTAACTATTTATCTTTTTAACTTTCTGTTATGATATATCACGTAGCTTACATAAATTAAGATTAAATAATAATGTATTTGAAATATTCTTGAAGGGTAAAATTCCAACATTTTTTCATATGGTCTAATCTTTCTGTAATCAATTCCTACATATTCTAAAAACAAAGGTTCTACAAAATCTGTTATTTTGTTTAATGATAACAGGATTAATAATGAAATAAGTATTAGACTTATTTTTATTTTAGGCACAAACTTCACAAATATTATTTCGCCAATAATAACAAAGCTAATTACGCCAAAGAAAACTACTTTCCAAATATCCAAATTTTCCGAAAACAAAAGTGTTAAAATCTTAGATGCCTGAAAACTAAAATCAATCACTTCCCTCAATAAGAAAACAATCAAAATTCCTTTTAGCAAGATTTTATTTGGCATTTCATTTTTCATCAACTTCTTAAATTTATAGTCTAATATTTCAAAATACTAATTTACTTTGCTTCTTCTTGTTGTTATAAGTGGCATTCAAATACCATGAGTGTCCCCTTTTTAATTTTGTCTTTTGCTACTTTTTCTTTTTTAAAGCTTTCCGATATTTCTTGACGCGGTTAGAGGGTTTTTAACAATATCGCCAACCAATTCTTTGCCATTAGTAGGCTAATTTTATTTATTCACTACTAAATGTTATTATTTAAAATATTATTCAATAATAAAAATCAATTTCTCCTCTAAAAACACTTCCATTTGTAATAAGTATTTATCAGCATCTTCAAGAGTCACACTATTTCCTTTTGTTGCATTTAAAATTTCCAAAGGTGTCCAGAAATCATACCATTTCATAATAAGATCTTGATCCTTAAATTCTCCTGCATATAATGCTCCTTCTAATTCGTTTACCAAATCAAAAAAAAATAGTTTTCCAGTACGAAAACCTGCGATTAATCCAATCATTTTACGCCAAAGTCTAGATTGATGTTTGCTGAACTGCATATTAATTTCCAATTTTAATTATAGTAATTACCTGCCCCCACTCCTTTTGTAGTTTTTAAAGATTTATCAGCTCCAAAACCCGCAAATAATGTCCGAATTTCTAATAGTGCTTTATTAAATACTAATAATGTTTCATTTTGCCATTGTATAGATTTTTATTTTTCAAATTCTTGTTTCAAAAGTTTCTTTTTTGGAGGGTCTTGTTCATTCTGATCCAAATATTCATTTTTCAATTGACTGAACATAGCTACAGCATCTTCTTTGGTATACTTGAATCTTCCCTCGATTTCCTCAACAGCCATCCCATCAGGATCGATAAAGTATATCGGATTGTTAATAGTTTAGTTATATAGAGACCAATCTCTGTATTGCTCCGCCAACGGATCCACCACATTCCATCGTCCAATCTCCGCATCATATAACCTAGCCCTGTAATCGTACTGGCCGCTTAACTCCTCCTGTTCTTATTAGCCAATTCCCAGATTATCGGAAAGTAATTACAATACTTATCATTTCCATTTCACTACTATATCACTTCCACAAATAATATCTATTATATTGTTAACATTTCCTATTGAATAGTGTTTCAGTCCCCAATCCTCAAACATTTCCCTACTTTCCATATGAAACCATTTTAAATAACTGGAATTATCAGAGGTTACAAATCTCCTGTAGGATGAGTTTTCATATAATGTTTTTAATCGAGCTCCCTCATCAACAACTCGATACGCCATTACTCCTTTAATATTAAATTCTAATATTTTATTATCCTCCATTTCTGCTAACCGAATGGTGAGTATACCTTCACTATCCGATAAACTTACAAAATACAAATCTTTAGGAATTGGAGTAATAATAGGTTCCCATTTTATAAAATCATTCATAATTAATATGTAAATTTTGTTTCCTTATGTTTTGTTGTTGGGTTATAAATTTCTATAATAGGTCCATCATCTTGGGAACTATGATCTTTAACATTTAAAGTTTTTCCTCCTGTTTCTCTTCGCCAACACTTGTCAGCCCACTGTGGCTGATAAGGATACTTATTATTTCCATATACAGGATTTGGGGATTTCTGCAAGCCAAACGACTAGTAATCATCTCTTTGGTAGGCTGTATTTATTATTTTTACCATAGTTGCAGACTCTTATTCACATGAGTACGTTAGGAAGAAGAGTAGAATCTACTTTAAAATTAATTTGTATAAGCTTTTCACGATATCCGTATAATTTTCATTTTATTTAACGTGAATAATACCTATTCCGGGGGTAATCAGAAACAAAAATATTTATAGAAATCGTATAATAAGCGAATTACGCCTATAACAATAAAATAAAACCAATATTTTTTGAGTGCAGACCAACCATCATATACAGAATATCGAACCATAAGTCCTGCTGCTATAAAGAAAGCAGAAATAAACATGCTTATTAAATACGAAAGTTCCATGTAATTAATTAAAAAATTTCATAACGAAATACAGGCCGCAAATTATACAACCAACATACTATTGAAATCCATAACCGTATATAATTACTGGGCAATATATCTGTTCTTGTTTCATCATAAACAGGAGATTTCTTTCCTTTTATAAAAACTTTAAAAATAAATATTGATATCAAAAGCAGTCCTACCCCAATTAATAATTCTTCATATTTTATCATCACTTATTTTTATATTTATCTAATGTCTTGTCCGTATTATTTTTCGTCATGATAGGCTCCACCCTAATCCAACTTCTGTCTCTCTCTGACTAACTTTGATCCCTGAAGCATGGTAGTTTAAACTGAATGGCAGGCTCTTGCCTCCAACTGAAATTTCAAACAAAGGGATGGAAACAGGAAGTACACCAGTGTATTCTGCTGCAGGATACACCCCATACTTCCCAAGTTCTGCAGCATTTGGTGGTTGCGGATCAGGTAAACGAATTACTTCAGGCTTTTGCCCTGCCGGGCCTTGTGCTCGTGTTTCATATTGTGTTAAAAAAACACAAACAATTGAGATAACAGTGTATAAAATATGGTTACTTTTCATCAGATTCTATTTTAGGTTTATTCTGTTCAGTTGTTGCTCAATTTCAGAAATACGTTTATTCTGTTGCTGCAGCTGATTTTCCTTTTCAATAAGATGAAGCGTCAGCTCTTCTACTTTCTTCAGTAGAAGTTTGTTCATTTCGCCTAATGACACACCTTCCTTTTCGGCTTCTGCAGCCTTTGGCATATCCGGCAGATGACCATGTTCTTCGATGTAAGTCTGAAGCTCGGAAAGCGATCTCAACTCATAGTCTTTCTTAAATACATAATCCGGCCAGTTGGCAGCTTCTACTTTGACTTCCTGTGAACGGATTTTACCGTTTACTGCCAGATCATACTCCCGCGGGGTACTGGTTTTGATACCAACTTTTCCGGAGAAATAGGCTACATCAGCCTGACTTTTATTGATTCCCAAAAGTGCTTCTATGGTCGGCTCATTACCATCTACAACTTCTGCTCTGGGACCGTAAAAATATTGACGATCATTTGGATTAGTATCGTAATGAAGATAAGTTCTGTGTAAAGTAGTGGTGGCTAAATCAGGAAACTTAAAATCCTGTATTTCGGCGACCTTGGTTCCTGTGACACCATCGTATATACCTCCGTAATATGTTGTTGACGGATCAGCACTTCCATGAATATAGCCAACGACCAGATACCATCTATCCAGTTCGGGTAAATCACCATACCAGAAATAAGGATTAGCATCAGGTACATTATTAAGTGTATTTACATTCCGACAACCAAAGTAACTGTAACCATCTGTAGAATTCGTTTTCTTCAACCAGACCGTAAATCGATACATTTTCCGATGATCGATTTCAAAAGGTTTGGAATTCCATCCCGCATTCGCATCATTTATTCCCCCAACTCCTTTCCATAATATTACGCGGTTACCATAGGGTCCGACACCCCATTCTCTTATACTGTTACCTGGATCTCCATGCACCTCCAAAAAAGCAGTACTTCCGGTACCCGGCACCCAATCACTGAGATTTACAATGTTCTGGGCAAGGGTATAATGACAAAGCAGCATAAAAGCTATAAAACTGGTAAGAGAAAGTGTGATTTTCATATTCTATTTTTTCTGAAGTAATAACTGGTTTATCTGCACTTGTTGTACTTCACTATTCTTTTGCATTTGCAGAATATACAGCGTCAGCTCTTCTACTTTCTTAAGCAGAAGCTTATTCATCTCACCTAATGACACCCCTTCCTTTTCGGCTTCTGCAGCCTTTGGCATATCCGGCAGATGACCATGTTCTTCGATGTAAGACTGAAGCTCAGAGAGTGGCTTTAGTTCATAGTCTTTCTTAAATACATAATCCGGCCAGTTAGCTGCTTCAACCTTGATCTCCTTTGCTCGGATATTTCCATTGACGGCCAAGCGTTCTGTTGGTGTAGTTGTACCAATACCGGTATAGCCATTAGCTAAAACTGTAACTTTGGAAGCCCCGTTTGTAATAATGGAAAAGGGATGATTGGTATGCGTACCGACTATACCTCCTGCAACTGCTCCATAATACCCGCTTTCATGTGACCACAGACCACTTCGCACGACTCCTGTAGTCACCAGCATCTTGGCATGTCCTTCTCCGTTGACCTGAAAAGCTCTATGCCAGCCCTCGTTGTTCTCAACTACTGTTGTACCTACACCGATATTGCCATCAGGCTGAAATACCATATAGGTTTTATCAAAGTTCTTTCCGATATAAGAAAACTTCTCAGAACTAATCCCATTACTATGATTACCGTATGAACCTAACATAATAAATGTCTGGCTTCCATCCTGATTGGATATACGATACCCTCTGGACCATCCACCACTACCTATAAAGTTCATATTCATATTTATCCCACTTGCAGGTGCATCCAAACCAATCTGCACCCGATAATCCTGCTGTGCAGATACTATTTGAGTAAGAAGTAAACCCAGAGCTACTCCTGCTGATTTTATAGTTTTCATATTCATTATTTCTCCTCCAGTTTTTTTAATCTTTCAACCATATCAGCCAATTGCTGCTCATGCTGTTTTTGAATTTTTTCTTTTTCTATAAGATGCAATGTCAGTTCTTCGACTTTTTTCAGTAACACCTTATTCATTTCCCCCAGAGAAACTCCATCCGTTGCAACCTGCTTAGCAGAAGGAACTTCAGGAAGATGCTTATGTGTTTTGATATAGAGCTCCAGATCTGATAACGTTGGTAAAGTATAACGTTCTTCAAATACATAATCCGGCCAGTTGGCGGCTTCCACTTTGATCTCCTGCGCACGGATATGACCGTTGACGGAAAGAAGTTCACCTCTGGAAACAGTTGTTCCCAATAACAATCTTCCTTCTGCATCCAGACGCATACGCTCAATATTGTTATAGGTATTAAAGGTTAGAAAACCTCCTGTCGCATCACCCCCTCTTAGAAAATTAATAGAACTGTTAATGTATCCGTAAAAGGAGTGTTCAAGAGCAAAACTTTTCCACCCATACTGCGTACTGTATTGGGTACCATATCCGCGCACGCCCAGAAAGGTACCTTCTCCTGTAACATCACCTTCAAGCAACCGGCCTAAAACCGTTCCCAATTGGCCATTATGAATATAAGGGGCAGCTACATCCAATATCGCTTTTGGAGAGGTTGTTCCTATTCCGACCGGACCTGAAGCCGGAAAGGTATTAGTCTGTGCAACTCCCTGTACAGACATTACAACATAACACAGCATAGCTATTACTCCGGTTCTGGTTAACTTTCCTAAGATAGTTTTCATGTTTTTGAAATTTAATTTTTCTTTAACGTGTCAATTTGTTTTTGTAGATCAATAATATACAGCGTTAGTTCTTCGATTTTTTTCATCATGAGCTTGTTCATCTCCCCTACCGAAAGACCGTCCTCTTCTATCACTTTAGCAGAAGGAACTTCAGGAAGATGACCATACTGTTTAATATGGTTTTCTAAGCCTTCCAGAGACTGTAATTTATACTGAGGCTTAAATACATAGTCCGGCCAGTTGACGGCTTCTACTTTGACTTCCTGCGAACGAATCTTCCCATTAACGGCAAGATCATACTCCCTAGGTGTATTCGTTTTGATACCTACCTTACCTGAGAAATAAGCAACTTCACTCTGTCCCTTATTTATACTCAGCAGCGCTTCTATTGTTGGTTCATTACCATCTACCACTTCCAGTCTCGGAGCATAAAAATATTGATGGTCGTTAATATTGGGATCATAATAGAGGTATGTACGATGATTGGTATGCCAGCTGCCAGGCAAAAATTTAAAATCAACCATATCTATCACTTTTTCTCCTGTAGTACCATCGTAAATTGCTCCAAAATGTTGAGTGGAAGGATCATCCGCAGCGTGAATGTATCCGACCAGCAGATACCAGCGGTCCAGTACCGGCAGATCCCCTTGCCAGAAGTAGGGATTATTATCCGCCACATTATCGAGTCCCGCAACAGATACACAACCAAAATAAGTAGTCCCGTCGCGTGAATTTGTTTTTTTGATCCAAACAGAAGAACGATACATTTTTTTATAATCTATTTCTACCGGGTTACTATCCCAGCCTCCGTCACCGTCAGCATTTCCTTCCGGACTCGCTTTCCAGAGTACGACCCGATTAGCATGTGGCCCGACTCCCCATTCTCTTGTATTTTCGATCGTCTGACCATTCTGATTAAACATTCCAGCTGAGCCAGCTCCTGTCTTCCAGTCGGTTAGATTTAATAAATTCTGTGCATAAGATAATGATGATGACCCAGCCAGCAAGAGTCCAAGTAAGTAGTATTTTATGTGCATTTTCATGTTATTTCATATTATTTTTAAGTTCATTTATCTCCTGGCGCATTTCTTTTAATTCCCTGATTTCCTTATCCTTTTCTATCAGGTATAACGTAAGCTCCTCAACCTTTTTAAGCAGCAGTTTATTCATCTCACCCAGCGATATTCCTTCCTTTTCAGCTATCTCTGCTTTCGGTATATCCGGAAGGTGTTTATTGTTTTTAATAAATGCTTCTATTTCAGAAAGGGATGTCAGCGGATAATCTTCTTCAAATACGTAGTCCGGCCAGTTAGCTGCTTCGACCATGATCTCCTTTGCACGAATATTGCCTTTGACAGCCAGTTTCTCTGAAGGTGTGGTAATACCGATTCCCAAATTACCATCTTCATTTAATACCATTTTAGGAATACTCCAATTTGTAGAATTAATCTTACTTGTAAAGAATTTAATAGAGTGGTTCTCTGTGGAAATTGCCCCTAGTTGTCTGAAATGTCCGGAGTAAATATTCAGATCATTTCCATATGTTCTTATCTGTGCATCATAAGTATTTTCTATCCCTAATTCTAAGCTCGGATAATTGCTATCTGATCCAATACGCAACCCTACAGTCCCATTAATTCCCCCAGCACCCAGATTAATATTTAAAGGTGCCAACGGTGAAAGTGTACCAATTCCTGCATAGCCGGTAGTTGGAAACGTATTCGATTGAGCCATTACCCATGAAGCACTTGTACTGAGAAGTGCAGTACACAAAATTCTAATTCTTTTTTTCATAATTTTCTATTTTATCCAATCGCTTAAGAACCATATCCAACTGTTGCTGTTGCTTCTTAATAATGGTATCCTTTTCAATCAGATACAGCGTCAGCTCTTCAATCTTTTTCATCATAAGCTTGTTCATTTCTCCGACAGATAGTCCATCCTCTTCTATCTTTTTAGCAGAAGGGACATCCGGAAGATGTTTATTGGTTTTAATAAATGCTTCTATTTCAGGGAGGGGTGTCAGCTGATAATCTTCTTCAAATACGTAGTCCGGCCAGTTAGTTGCTTCGACCTTGATTTCTTTTGCACGGATATTACCGTTAACTTCCAGTTGCTCTGTAGGCTTGGGTATGCCAATACCTACTTTTGCGACAGTATATAAATCAGATTGCAGTGTGTGCTCTTCCGGCAATATCTGTTTAACAGCATGAGCAGGAGGTTCTGCTTTTTCAAAAGCCGGTTGCCATTGCCCTGCCACTGATTCCAGATTTAGCACAGCATAAAAACCTGTATAATATGGAAAAACAGCATAGAAATCCCATGTATTCTGATTGGTCTGTACAATGGTCAGCTCCGATATAATCTTTGTTTTTCCTGTAATATAATAAGTACCAGCACCGTAAAAATTATCGGTATGATGAATTCCGTTACTGGTTCTGAAATGAATAAAACATTCGCCATTCTGGAGAACATCGGCATTATATCCTTTTCCGCTAAGAATACTGATCCGGGCATCTGCACCTCCCTGAGGCAGGGTCAGTCTTCCAAATTTATACCATCCGGGAAGATGTTCTGAATTTCCCAGATTGAAATTCTGAGCATACACATTGGACACCAATACAGCCATAACTGCAGTTAATACGATTTGCCAGAAAATTACTCTTCTCATTTTAGTATCCTTTTGTTAGTTCGCAGCTTCTTTATTTCTTGCTGCTGACTATGGATCTGCTTCTTCATTTCTGTCTGTTCATTTTTTAATTGCTTATTGGCAACAGACAATTCTATCATATATAAAGTAAGCTCTTCAACCTTTTTGAGCAGGTCAATCTGAAGATCACCTACGTTAATACCATTCCGGTGCATCTCTGCCGCTGAAGGAATATCCGGCAGATGGCCATTTTCTTTGATAAATTGTTGCACACTCTTCAGATCCGGTAAGTTATAACTTTCTTCGAATACATAATCAGCAGTTTTTGTCGTTTCCACACGTAGCTCATGCGCTCGTACTCCACCTACTACATCCAGACGATACTCCGGATCGGAAGTCCCGATCCCAATACGCGAGTCCGCAAAAAAACGGTATGGACGTATTGCTGTATTCGCTTCGAAAACAGCTTCAGACATAGTGATTCCTGATTGCAGCGGAGCTATATAATTTTCATGGAGCAAATTCATACGGATGGTTACCGAAATATCATTTCCGAATGATGTCAGGTGGTAGACAGGGATAACGGAACGAACAGAATCAAAATCACCGATATTCCATTGTAAGGCAAGCGGTTCAGAAGCAATTGCAATCTCAGAAGACTGACTAAGGTAAGTATTAACGGTCCCTCCACCATATACGATATCTATTCTCTTTGATAACAGCCCACGGTTCAGTTGATAATTATATCCTCCGGTAAGGGAAACTTCTACAATACCGATAAAGGGAAGTCCCTTTGGAATCTGAATATAACTGACCATTCCGGATTGGTTATGCGGAAAGGAAACGGTAAAAGATTTTTCAAAAAAATGCTGACTATATCCTGCTGAAGGCCACAACATTATGATTAACAGCATGCAGCTATAAAGCTTCCTTAAATTATTCATTTTTAATTATTTATTTTTTTAAGTGCTATAATTTCTTTTTCCATTTCAGTCATTTTTTCATTCAGTTTATGAACTTCCTTATCCTTTTCAATTAAATAAAGCGTCAGCTCTTCGATTTTTTTCATCATCAGTTTATTCATTTCTCCTACAGACAGACCTTCTTCAGCAATCTTTTGAGCCGACGGTATATCCGGAAGATGTTTATTGATTTTAATAAATGCTTCTATTTCCGGGAGGGGTGTCAGCGGATAATCTTCTTCAAACACATAGTCCGGCCAGTTAGTTGCTTCGACTTTAATTTCTTTTGCACGGATATTACCGTTGACGGACAGTTTTTCCTGTGGAGTAGTGGTACCAACTCCAACATATCCATTAGTCAGTATACTTAAATGATCTTTATCAAAATGTCTTATACTAAATTTTGATGCCAGCTTTTCAGGAAATTTAACTAATGACCATTGACCAAATCCGGTACCTGTTGTTCCTGCTATAGCTCCCAAAGCAATGCAAGAATAACCATATTGAGAACTGGGTAGCCGAAGGTTTTCATTATAATTATCACCGTTCTTATTATAAATAATTGCCGTTCCCTGGACTTCCAGTTGTGTTTGTGGATTATTCGTTCCTATTCCGACATATCCTTTCCCATCAGCTACAATAATTTTTCGCCATGCTTCCCAACCGGCATCGTATCCGGATCTTATATAAAGATCAGCATCTGTAAAGGCTAATTCATGAGCCTTACCTCCTGAATCATCTCCCCAGCCTCTGATGCCTAAAACGGTAGAATAAAACCCGGGAGCATTTAAACCCAGAACAGTGTTAAATTTAAAAGAAGGCTTAAGTTTAAAATTGTATTGCAGAGGAGTAGTAGGTGTACTTCTACTATCTTCCACACTTAACTCCTGCTGTCCATATACCGCGGAAAAAGCCATAGATAAGAAGGCAAAACAAATTATTTTTTTCATTTTAAAATAATGTTGGGCCGACCGAAACATTTCACTCAAGGGCTGTAGACTTTCTGTTTATCTGAAAGAAAAAATAAAAAACCGAATAAATATACTCCTAAGGAAGAAATTAAAAAGTGATCAGCAATTCCAATAATAAAGATTAACGACTCTAATATAAGAAATTTTTTAAAACGAAACGCAATTTATTATTTTCTTCATCATAAGTAAACGTATGAAGGTCAGGTATTAAGCCTGTGCTTTTTATTTATTAAATAAACGGATTTGAAATAATAGCAGGTTGCTATTTTCTTTCGGAGAGGGACTAAGGATATAATAATCGGTTTGATAAGAATAAGTCTGCCTCATAAGCTGTGGACCTTATCTGACAAAAAGCTAAAATAAAGAATATAATCCGCTTGTAAAATCAGGCAATATCTTCAAATCAACCGTAAGATAAAATGCCATCTATACCAAAGGCAACATGCTTATTTTTCTTCTTTGATTAAGATCTGATTCAGTCTTTGGATCTCTTTATCTTTCTGAATCAGATACAGTGTCAGTTCTTCTACTTTCTTCAACAAGAGCTTGTTCATCTCGCCTAATGATACACCTTCTTTTTCAGCCTGCGCTGCCTGCGGCATATCGGGAAGATGACCATACTGAAGGATAAATGTTTCTAATTCGGATAACGGCTGGAGTTTGTATTCCTGTTTAAATACATAATCAGGCCAGTTGTTTGTCTCCACTTTGATTTCCTTAGCACGGATATTGCCGTTAACGGATAGCTTTTCTGCCGGCTCTTCAAGGCCTATACCAACATTTCCGTTGGTCAGAATATTTAAATGTCCGGTATGGAAATGTCTTATACTGAATTTTGATCCTTGTGCTTCTGAAAACTTAACTAAGGACCATTGACCATACCCTGTACCCGATGCTCCGGGTATAGCGCCTAAGGCAATGCTGGCTGAGCCATATTGAGAACTTGGAAGACGCAAATTTTCATTAAAATTATTACCATTCTTATTATAAATGATGGCTGTACCATTAACTTCCAGTTCCGTACCCGGATTCAAAGTCCCAACTCCAACCTTACCATTCGTCTCCAGCAATACCCGACTCCAGGGTCTTCCGGCATCATTATCTGTCTTGCGAAAGTATAGTTGCTGATCTACAAAGCTTCCCGAAAACTGCATGGCATAATTATTGGCCGGATTACTGTGTCTGACATCCAGCAGATGCCACCATCCTGTAGCAGAACCTGGAAAATTGACCGGTGCATTAGCTTCGTAAAATCCGGAAGTCGCTCCCGCATCTCCCCGCAGCCCCGCATCATTTCTAAGTTGTGCTACCCCCGGAAAAGGTGATAAAAGGGTCGCCATTATAAATACTGCTAATTTTTTCATTATCTTTTATTCTTTAGCTGATTGATTTCGCCGGCTTGCTGATCTACTTTTTCTATAAGCATATGTACACGTTGTGACAGTATTTCCTGTCGTTTTTCTTTCTCAATCAGGTGCAAAGTCAATTCTTCTATCTTTTTCATCAAAAGCTTGTTCATCTCTCCTACAGACAGTCCATCCTCTTCTATCTTTTTAGCAGAAGGGACATCCGGAAGGTGCTTATTAGCTTTGATAAAAGTTTCTACTTCAGCCAGAGGAATTAGCTTATAATCTTCTTCAAATACATAATCCGGCCAGTTGGCAGATTCGACTTTGATTTCTTTTGCACGGATATTACCGTTCACAGCTAAGCGTTCCGTAGGCGTAGTCGTGCCAATACCTGTATAACCATTGGATAAAATAGTGACCTTAGACACTCCGTTTGTAACAATAGAAAATGGATGATTGGTATGTGTTCCAACCATACCGCCTGCGACAGCCCCATAATATCCGCTGCTGTGGGACCACATACCAGTTCTCACTGCATTAGTCGTTACTAATAACTTGGCATGATCAGTTCCGTTAATCTGAAGCGCCTTTTCCCACCCTTCATTATTCTCAACAGTTGTTGTCCCTATACCAATATTTCCATCCGGCTGGAAGATCATAAACGGACGATCATAGTTCTTACCTATATAAGAATAGGATTGAAATGATTTTCCTGCTGCATCGAGATACCCATTTGTTCCTAATTGAATAAAGGATTCTGAATCATCATTGTTGGATATACGGTATCCTCTTGCCCATCCTCCGGGCACTCCGGTTCCAAAATTTGCTAGTAGATTAACACCATATGCAGGTGCATCTAAACCAATCTGTACCCTATTATCCTGTTGAGCAGAGGCGATGTGTGTAAAAAAAATACTTAGGGCTATTCCTGTTGTTTTTAAAATTTTATTTTTCATTGCTTTTCTTCGAGTTTTTTAAGTCTTTGTGCCATATCGGCTAATTGTTGTTCATATTGCTTCTGAATCCTTTCCTTCTCAATCAGGTGCAAAGTCAGTTCTTCTATCTTTTTCATCATGAGCTTGTTCATTTCTCCAACAGACAGTCCATCCTCTTCTATCTTTTTAGCAGAAGGGACATCCGGAAGGTGCTTATTAACTTTGATAAAAGCCTCTACTTCAGCCAGAGGAATTAGTTTATAATCTTCTTCAAATACATAATCCGGCCAGTTGGCAGATTCGACTTTGATTTCTTTAGCACGGATATTACCGTTCACAGCTAAGCGTTCCGTAGGAGTAGTCGTGCCAATACCTACATTACCGTCTGTATTCCAGATTCCATTTTCAGGAAACATTACAACTCCATTAAAAGAGTTTTTGTATTGCAATTCGACGATCTCACTGCTACTTAATGCTTCATCAGCCGTGGCCCAACTTGTGTAATATACAGGGGTATTATTAAAACCATGCGTAAACGCATCAACAAAAAAACGTAGAAAATAGCTTTTATCATCTATAAAAATCACCACCTTCCCGTTTTCCTGAGCTAAGAATATTCTTGGTGAGTAAGAACCTGCGGTAGATACAGAAGACGCCCATACTTTAGGTAAGTTTGCATCATTATTAAAGATGTAAAACACAAGAGTTAAATCCATAACTTCACCATTCCCATAGTTGTACCCTTGAATTTTAACAGTCGGCATATCAACCTGATGCATAAAAGGAATATTGGTTTTTATTTTCACACCATGTGTCGGGACACCATTATAAGAATATTCGACTAAGTTGCGATACACCTGTGCCTGTATGGTTAATTTTGTACCTGCCAGATAGAGCATTAATAGTATACAAAAAGCCGTTTTTTTATTTTTCATCTTACTTTCGCATTAAGTTCTCTTTTAGTTGTTGTATTTCTTCCTGAAGCACAACAATTTCTTGTTTTATTCCTTTTAAGTCCCTGATCTCTTTCTCTTTCTCAATCAGATGCAAAGTCAGCTCTTCTATCTTTTTCATCATAAGCTTGTTCATCTCTCCTACAGACAGTCCATCCTCTTCTATCTTTTTAGCAGAAGGGATATCCGGAAGATGCTTATTGGCTTTGATAAAAGTTTCTACTTCTGTCAGAGACTTCAGTTTATAATCTTCTTCAAATACATAATCCGGCCAGTTGTTAGTTTCCACTTTGATTTCTTTAGCACGGATATTGCCGTTGACCTCCAGTTTTTCGGTAGCATCCCGTTTACCAATCCCGATATTTCCGGCAAAATAATTGGTAGCTTGTCCCATAACATGAATAACACCATCCGTATTGGATCCCCTCGAATTTACATACTCTTCCACACTGGTCTTGAAGGTATGCGCAGGTCCGCCTTCCTCTTGATAAGGTAATATATTTTGAACATTATCATATATTCGGGGAGATTGAGCGGCGTTAGATACATAAAAATATGTCGAAGCTCCTTTTAACCATATAATAAATTCCTTATTGTCACTATATCTAGTTGCATCCTTATACCCGGCAATAAATGGAACAATATCGACATTACCATGCCTGCCCTGATAGATATCCGTTTCAATAAAATGGGAACCATGTCCCCAAAGCATATTATGTATACGAAAACGTGCGATCATCGACCCCCTCCATTCTTCATCATAATGGGTATCTGACCGTCCGATTTCTATTACTGTAGCAACGCTGTTTCCCCAATTATTATCCTGAAATATTACCGGATAGAATTTATCCTTGTCACCGTTCACAAAAAATGAGGTAGTAGCAACTTGTGCATCGACCAAAGTGGTTAAAACACTTATCCATAAGACTAGAAGTATTGTTTTCATGTGTACTTTTTGTATTGAAATTTTAAAGATCTATTTATTTTGAAAAGCTCTGAACTGCGTCTTTAACGTATTCAGCTCTTCCTGTTGCGTCTGCAGTTGCTTGTCTTTCTCTATCAGATGTAAAGTCAGTTCTTCTATCTTTTTCATCATAAGTTTGTTCATTTCTCCTACAGAGAGTCCATCCTCCTCTATCACTTTGGCAGAAGGGACATCCGGAAGGTGCTTATTGGCTTTGACAAAAGTTTCTACTTCAGCCAGAGGAGTTAGTTTATAATCTTCTTCAAATACATAATCCGGCCAGTTGTTAGTCTCCACTTTGATTTCTTTAGCACGGATATTACCGTTGACAGCTAATTTATCCTGCGGAGTAGTAATACCAATTCCAACATTCCCGTTATCCATAATGGTAAACCTGTTGGCACAGAGGCCTCCTGAATTACATCCTGTTGCGTCATATGCCCAGAACTGCAGACTATTACCATATGCACCAGCCATGTTATATATTCTCCAGTACATGGCTGCACCATTAGCTGTTTTTGCAGGATTGCTAAGTAAAATAGTGCCTCCTATATTTGGATCAGAAAAAGTAGATATTAATGTACCTTCTGCAGAGATATGCCCTTTTACATCCAGCTTTTGCTGCGGGTCATCAGTACCTATTCCGACTTTACCATTTGTCTCCAGCAATACCCGACTCCAGGGGGTAGCCGGATTATTATTTGTTTTCCGGAAGTATAAATGCTGGTCAAAAAAACTTCCCGAAAACTGCATGGCAAAGTTGTTATTAGGATTTGAGTGCCTGACATCCAGCAGATGCCACCATTCACTGGCTACACTTGGAAAATTAACAGGGATATTTGCATCAAAAAATCCGGAAACGGCTCCGGCATCACCCCGCAGCCCAGCATCATTTCTGCTCTGTGACCATACGAGTATTGGAAATAAGCTTAAGGCGATTAAAAGTCCGGCAAATCTTTTCATTATCATTTATTCTTTAGTTGGTTAATTTCGTTAGCCTGCTGATTTACTTTTTCTTTCAGCATATTTACATCCTGTAAAAGTGTTTGTTGAAATGTGTCCTGTTGTTGCAGCTGCTTGTCTTTCTCAATCAGATGTAAAGTCAGCTCTTCTATCTTTTTCATCATAAGTTTGTTCATCTCTCCTACTGACAGTCCATCCTCTTCTATCTTTTTAGCAGAAGGGATATCCGGAAGGTGCTTGTTGGCTTTGATAAAAGTTTCCAATTCAGCCAGAGACTTCAGTTTATAATCTTCTTCAAATACATAATCCGGCCAGTTATTAGTCTCCACTTTGATTTCTCTGGCACGGATATTACCGTTGACAGCTAATTTATCCTGCGGAGTAGCTGTACCAATTCCTACGTTCCCGTTTGCCTTGACAGAAACCAGATTAACCCAACTAATACCAGTCGTTCTATTCCATATCTGCCATGCATCATCTACAGGTCTGACTCCATAAGCAAAAGATCCTGACTGAATATCATCCGATCCATTATAGGAAGAAATTATATCCATATTGGGGCTATCATCAGTTCTTATAATTGAAATATAGTCTTTATCATTTGTTTGATTTTTCAAAGTCAAAAATGTTTGTGGATTATTTGTTCCGATTCCGACATAGCCATTAGCATCTGTCGTAAGAATTTTCCGCCAGCCTTCCCAGCCGCTATCATATCCGGACCTTATATAAAGATCATTATCTGTAAAGGCTATTTCGTGAGCTTTACCTCCGGAATCATCCCACCAACCTCTCAAACCCAAAACAGTAGAATAATTCCCGGGTACATTTAGTCCAATATCGGTGTTGTACTTAAAAGAGGGTTTCAATTTAAAATTATAGTGAACCGGAGTGGATGCTGTACCTCTACTATCCTCCATACTTAATTGCTGCTGACTATATACCCCATTTATGGCCACACCTAACAGCGCAAGACAAATGATTCTTTTCATTTTTAATTGATTTTTACCGAATCTGAGAATTTCACTCCTATAGCATTTCCAGTCTTTTACAAGAAAATAGTAATCCCCGTAAACACCTTTCAGGAGAAAATTAAAAATTGATCTGTAATTCCACTAATAAAGATTAACAGCCCTAATATATGAAATATTTTAAATAAAAAGAAATTTTTTACACCCATCATCATATTCCAAAATAAAACCGTAATAGATTAAACCTTTGTTAGTTAACTGTTAAATAAATTGACAAAAGAACAAGAATTGAAAACCTTCACGGAAAAATCAGTTCAGATTAACCGGTACCCGGGTTATATCATATTTAGCATTTTTTGAGCGAATCAATCCGGTTGTATTATCGCAGATTTTTTCCATAACAAAAAAAGCCATTCCGGAATCCGGAATGGCTTATATAAACAAATTGTAAAATAAAGGTATTCTAGTGTTTGACAGACATCTCGTCTACATAATCCTTATTCGGCTCGTAATCAGCTTTCATTAAAGCTTCATAATCAAGCTTCTCATGCTGACCAAAGCGTTTCTGTAAACTGTCGAATATCGAATAGACAACAGGTACAATTACCAGTGTCAGGAATAAGGAGGAAAGTAACCCTCCGATAATTACGATCGCAAGACCTCTGTTCATATCTGCACCCTCACCCGTAGCTATCGCAATCGGCACCATACCGAATACCATCGCAATAGTAGTCATCAGGATCGGACGGAGACGGGCATGGTTGGCCGCAACTAATGCATCATGTGTATTGTCACCGGCGTCTTTACGCATATTGGCAAAATCGACCAATAGAATCGCATTTTTACAGACCAGACCAATCAACATGATAATCCCCAGAATCGTAAAGATATTCAGAGAAGTATCGGTAAGAGCCATTAACAGTAATGCTCCGATAAAAGACAACGGTACAGAGAAAATAACGATAAATGGTGTGACAAAACTGTCATATAGAGACACCATCACCAGGTAGACAAGGATAATAGATGCTAACAACGCAAATCCTAATGTACCGAAACCTTCCTGCTGGTTTTCCATATCACCACCCCACATATAACTCACTCCTGGTTTACGCGGCAACTCTTTAAATTGTGCTTCCCATTCTGTTGCAATAGTACCGGAAGGACGTCCGATAACCTGCGCCTGTATAGATACAGAAGGAGATTTATCACGACGTTCCAATAAGGTCGGACCCGAACTGTAACTGATTGTTGCAAATTGCTCCAGACGTATTTTCTGACCCATATTATTGATAAACAACAGGTTTCTTACGTCTTCAATATTCTTACGGTCTTCTTCTCCAAAACGGATGTTAATATCGTACTCATACTCTCCGGCTCTGAATTTACCATCCGTGTTACCACTGAAGGCAGTCTGCATGGCCATACCTACTGTAGAAAGTCCCAGACCAAGAGAATTCATCTTATCGCGGTCCACCTGTACATTGATCTCCGGGTTACCATCTTCAGATGTCAGCTTGACCTCTGTAGCACCCTCAATCTTACGCAACTGATCAGCCGCTTTATTCGCAAATTCAAGAGCATCTTTCATATCCGAACCGATTACAGTCATTGTGATAGGTGCCTGTTCAGCTCCCATCATACCAACGGTTACTGTTTTCACTTTAGAACCGACAAGTTCTTTTTCAAGTCCTCTCTTCAGTTTGGCCCCAAAAACTTTCGTACTCTCTGTTCGTTCCTTCTGGTCTATCAGAATGACATGGATCTCGGCCTTGTATTTCGTACCGGTAGTTCCTCCCATACCATCACTCGATTGTCCGACAGTCGTAATCGTACGTTTTACTTCCTTAAATTTAGAGATATAAGCTTCAGCACGCTGCGTCATAAAGTTGGAAGATTCGATAGAAGCATCCTTATTCAGTTCCAACTGCACCAAAAATTCTCCTTTATCCGAAGACGGGAAAAACTCTCCACCTATATATCCGGCACCCACCAGACCTAAAGATGCGACAAAGACGATCAATACAACAAACAGGGTAATTACCTTATTTTTGCGGGAATCGATACACCATTTCAATAAATCTGAAATACTGTGTGTAAAAGCTGTCAGACCAGCTTCAAAACCGTGTATGATCTTACCAAAGAAAGTATGCGGATTGATATGTTCTAATTTACCAAAGCGGGAGTATAACCACGGCACTACGGTGAATGATACCAATAAAGATAATCCTGTCGCAATAATAACCGTCACACAGAACTGAGCCAGGATATTAGCAACCAGACCACTTGCCATTGCAATAGGAAGGAATACCACCACGATTACCATAGTAATCGCTGTTACTGTAAATCCGATCTCCGCCGCTCCGTCATATGCAGCTCTGATTTTACTCTTACCCATCTCCATATGCCGGTGAATATTCTCCACGACTACGATCGCATCATCCACAAGAATACCAACCACGAGACTAAGTCCCAGAAGACTCATCAGGTTGAGTGTATAGCCCATCAGATAGATACCGATAAATGTTGCAATCAGTGACAATGGAATCGCTACCATGACGACTGCCGCATCCCGTAAACTGTGCAGGAAGAATAACATGATCACACCTACAAGTACAATCGCCAGGAAAAGGTCAAACAAAACGTTATTAGCCGCTTTCAGCGTATATTCAGATGTATCATTCGCCACCAGGACTTTAATACCCTGTTCAGCATAATCCTTCTGTACCGTTTCAATTGTTGCTTTTACAAGCTTACTCACCTCTACCGCATTGGCATCAGATTGTTTTTTGACCTGCATCAGGATGGTGTTCTGCTGATCCAGACGAGCGATCTTTTCAACCTCTTTCTGACCGTCTTCGATATCTGCAATATCACCAAGCCGGATCGGAATATCCAGAGATTGTCCTCCGCTACCGGCTGCTTTAGCCGTAATAGGCAGATTACGCATATCCTCAATAGATCTGTATTTACCGGACAGCCTGATCAGGATCTGACTACTTCTGGTCTTGACGTTACCAGTAGGGAAATCCAGATTGGATGATAAGATATCCTGCTGCACCTGAGCGATACTCAATCCGTAACCTTCCATTTTCTTAGGATCTAGCGTTACTTTGATTTCACGCTCCTGTCCACCGATCATATCTACCTGTGCAACCCCGGTGATACGGGAGAAGATAGGCTGTATTTTCTTATCCAGAAGATCGTAAAGTTCTTTCTCAGACAATTTGCTGGTCACGGAAAGATTCATGATAGGCATGTCATCCAGTGAAAATTTAACCAGAGAAGGAGGATCCACATCATCCGGTAAATCTTTCAGGATAGCATTTATCTTACGTTGTGCATCATTCAATGCGTAGTTGGCATCTGCATTATCATTAAGGGTAATCATCACTAATGATAAACTCTCATATGACTTTGTCTCTACACGTTTTACGTTTTCCAGGGAAGATATCGCATCCTCAATTTTCTTGGATACCGTATTCTCTACCTCAGAAGGTGAGGCTCCCGGATACACCGTCTGTACTGTAATAACGTTGACCTCAAACTTAGGAATCAACTCGTAGCTTAACAGCTTATAACTAAACAAACCGCCCAGCGTAAGTATAATAAACAGTACGATGATTATACTGGGGCGCTTTATCGAGATTTCTGAAATTTTCATGAAATATCTTTTGTTTCAAACAATTATTTAATAATGCTGATCGGCGTATTGTTCAGCAAGTTGATTTGTCCACTTGTAATCACGATCTGACCTGCAGAAAGTCCGTCCAGCACTTCTACATAGTCACCGAAATTGCGTCCGGAAGTGATCGTCTTAAGGACTGCTTTATTGTTTTCATTGACAAATATCTGATTGGAACTTACACTACCAACGAATGCTGTTCTAGGGACAGTAAGTACCGGTAATAACTGATCTGCACCAAATACTGCAGTACCGTACATACCTGCACGAAGTTCATTGTTAGGATTGTTTTTTACCTCGATCTCCACAGGGAAATTAAGACTTCCGTCTGCTTTAGGAGCAATGAAGGTAATCTTTCCTTCGAAAGATTTGTCCGGATATACACTTGCAGTAATTTTGATATTCTGACCAACTTTTAGCTTTACAACATTCTTCTCGTCAACATTCACTCTTAGTTTCAACGTACCGACATTCACCAGTGAGAACATTTCAGTACCCGGAGATACATAAGTGCCCGGTTCGATTTTACGTTCGTTGATCGTTCCGCTGATCCCTGCTCTTACCGTTGCATCAGAAGCATTCAGCTGCGCACTTTTCAGGTTATTCAGATCACTCTCCATTTTTAATTTGGCCTGATCCAGTTGTTGCTGTGTCACACCTCCTGTCTGAAAAGCATTTTTGTATCGTTCATAATCTGCTTTAGACGTGTTATAGGAAGCCTGTGCATTCTGTGTATTCACATTAAGCTTGTCTCCTACTACAGTTGCAAGTACTTGTCCTGCGGTCACAAAATCACCTTCATCGACCAGTACAGTTTTCACTCTACCCGGTGTTTCGGCAGATAATCTCATCTCTTTAAATGGCATAAATGTACCATTAGAAATATACTGGGCATTCATTTCGCGAACAGCAACAGTATCAATACGTACAGCTACCGCTGCATTCTGTTGTGCTACGATTTCAGTTTCCGCTTTATTCTTTTCTTTATTCTTATTCAAAATAAACATAATACCAGCCAGTGCTGCTACTATAATTACGATGGTTATGATTGTCCGTTTCATCTGTGGTTAATTATTCGTTGATAAGTGATTTTAAATTCCCGTTTGATTTAATAATTTGTATTTCAGCAACTTTGTAGTTCAACAAAGCTGTAGAATGATTGTTTTGAGCTTCAGCATATGCCTTTTCTGCATCCAAAAGATCTGTTAATGTAGCCAAACCATTTTTATAGTTATTCTCGACATTAGACAAGACCTCTTTTGCAAGTTCCATATTTGCCTGTTGCATATTGATGTTCAGAAGGCTGTTTTTCAATTGCTTCTGTGCATTATTCGCATCGGTCATCAGACTTAGTTTTTTATCCGAAATATCCACATCCAGCTTATCGATATCGATCTGTGCCTGTCTTACTTTAGAGCGTGTCGAAAATCCGTTGAATATAGGGAAGGAAAGATTCACACCGATGGAAGCAAAATTCGCCCATACCCCATTGTTGTTAACCAATGGAAATTTCTGTCCGAAACCGGCATATCCATAGCTTGCCTGTAGAGATAAAGTCGGATAATACTGAGCTTCTATTGATTTTTTATTGAATACATTCAGTTCTCTTTGTGTAGCCAGCAATTTTATCTCCGTTCTGTTATCCAGTTGTGCTGTATCCAGATTAGCGATTTTAAGATCTATATTAAATGTACTTTTTGGCATCTGAATATCTTTATTGACATCCATACCGATCACAAATTTCAGGGCATTCTCTTTCAACTGGATTTCATTCATCTTTTGCAATTTGGACGATTCCAGATTGTTAACTGCTACATCTGTACGGTCCAGATCTATTTTTTTAGCCAGTCCGTTTGAATATGAACCAAAGATGACATCACGTGTTTTCCGGGTACTTTTGAGATTGCTCTCTATAGTTTCCAGTTGCATTTTTGCCTGATATACATCGTAGTAACTGTTTGCTACACGCTCGATCAACTGTTCTTCCGTCATTTCATGATTGATCTGATAGAAAGCACGGGTTGTACTTGCGGCTTTCAAACCCGTAAATACCGATTGGTTAAAGATCTGCTGAGTCAGTGAAACGGTTGGAGTCGCCTGCCATTTCTGTCCCATCTCGACTAATGTCGTTCCGCCTGTCTGTCCTGTAAAATCCGGAAGAGCAATTTTCTGTATAATCGGATTGTAGGTCAAACCTGCACTCAGGTTAATTTGAGGTAAAGCATTGGAACGCACTTCGCTGATCTTATTTTCTGCATTGATTACATCCAGTTTTGATTTTTTAGCATCAGCTTTATTCTGAAGCGCATACTGTATGGCCTCTTTGAGTGTCAGTTCTTCCTGAGCATGTGCAGAACCGAAGATTCCGAAGCTCAGCAGGACCATTAACAATTTGCTTATTCTATTCATATTTATATTTAGTATGTACATTGTGATTGTCTTCTCTATTTTTTGCGCATGCCGTAGAACATAATCTCAGTGACCTCTTTCTGTCTTTCCAGGATATCATCCAGATTATCAATACTCGGATAGCCCTGTATAATATTGGTCACATTTCCCATCAATCCTAGTCCCCGCATAGTATCGCTGTAATTTTTGGCCAGATAACGTGGATCCAGATCGGCTAATTCGCCCTGTTCCTTGGCCTTTTCAAAGATTTGACAATATTGATCTTCATCCTGCTGAATAAGAGAATCTATCTCTAATGAAATACTCGGATCTTTGATCCAGTCTACATTTTCAAATATGTAGAACATGTAATATTTCTTTACGAAAAAGGCCCTTATATCCAGTAATCTGTTCAACAGTACCAGTACCCCTCCTTTTTCGGTATTCATGGCATCCCGTTCCACAACATCCATTTCAGCCACTATAGCCAGAATAGAATCTTTGATCAGGGAAATTTTATCAGGAAAATAGTAATAAAGATTAGCTTTTGTCAAATGCACATCATCCGCTATCTCACTCATGGTAGTTTTCGGAATACCGAAATGAGCAAAGCGTTTGAGAGCGGCTTTAACAATCTGGTTTTTCTTCTTTTGTGTATTATCCATTTTTTTATTTTTGACTTTTTACAAATCAGGGTCAAAAGTAAAAAAAGAGCAACAGAAATCAAATTCCAGAGATATAATCTTGAAAAAAGTATTAAAAAAAGACTTTAAGATGACAATTATCCCTTGTGAAAGAAATAATTAATCTTCATGCGAAAATGCTTTATGGAATTTGCGTTTATCGAGTTTATATAATCGGGCGGCCCGATACGACACACCTTTCTGAAATTCAGAGAGTTCCTTCAGGAAGCCGTAATTGAGCATTTTTTTTCTAAAATTACGTTTGTCAAGCTTCTTTCCAAGGATAGCTTCGTAAACGAGTTGTAATTGGGTAAGAGTAAATTTTTCAGGTAATAATTCAAAAGCTACCGGACTATATCCGATTTTGCGTTTTAATTTTTCTAGGCTGAGCTCTATAATTTGTTTATGGTCAAAAGCCAGATCAGGAAGTTCATGTACAGAAAACCAATTGGCTTGCCGCATATAAGATGTCACGGGTTTTACTTTGATCTTGGCATGATCCAGTTGCATAAGTGCAAAATAGGCAACAGTCAGAATCCTTCCCTGCGGATGACGTTTTAATCCGGCTAATGCGGCCAGTTGCTCCATATAAATATCTTTCAACCCTGTATTTTCATACAGAATACGCTTGACCGCGTCCTCCATTTCTTCGTCATTGTTTACGAAAAAACCAGGAAGAGCCCACCAATCCTTGAAAGGATATTCATTTCTTTCTGTCAATAAAACTTTTAAATAACCGTCATGGAAGCCAAATATGACGCAATCAATGGTGAAATTTGTAAACAATGCTCAATAATTTATTAGTTTAAGACTTCTAAAAGCTAGACCTGCATGAATTTACACATGCCTTATACACAAGTATCCGTTAAATATAGCAAAGTAACAAAAAAAATAATCAAAAAATTTAATAGTGTAAAAAATACACTGTATATTCGTGAAACCTGATTAAAGAAATAAACACGTGAATACAATATCAAATATAGGAGTTTTTACATCCGGAGGAGACGCACCGGGCATGAACGCCTGCATTCGTGCAGTCGTACGTACAGCAGTCTACGAAGGGAAGAAAGTGACAGGCATATACCATGGTTATCAGGGTATGCTGGATGGTACATTTGTCGAAATGAACAGCCGCTCAGTGAGCAATATTATCCAAAAAGGCGGAACCATCCTCAAAACGGCAAGATGTATGGAGTTCAGAACTCCGGAAGGAAGAGCCAAAGCTTATGAAAACCTAAAAGCACAGGGCATAGATGGTTTAGTCGCCATCGGCGGTGACGGTACATTCACAGGAGCAGATTTTTTCTCCAGAGAATATGATATCCCGGTTATGTGTATACCCGGCACGATTGATAATGATTTGTATGGATCGGACTATACATTAGGATACGATACCGCTACAAATACAGTTATTGATGCTATAGATAAAATTCGTGACACTGCAGCTTCTCATGGCCGCCTGTTTTTTATAGAAGTAATGGGCCGTGATTCAGGATGCATCGCGCTTAATGCCGGTATTGCCGGAGGAGCCGAAGCCATCATGCTGCCGGAGAAAGAAACAGCTATAGACGAGCTGATTGATCTGCTGGAACGCGCAGCCTTTAAACAAAAAACTTCAACTATCGTTATCGTAGCCGAAGGGGATAAAAATGGCGGTGCATACAATGTAGCAAAGCGGGTCAAAGAAAAATTTGATTATTATGACACAAAAGTTAGTATATTAGGGCATTTACAAAGAGGGGGTTCTCCAAGTAGTTTTGACCGCGTACTGGCGAGTAGAATGGGATATGCAGCTGTAAAGCACCTCCTTCAGGGGAAAACCAGAATGACGGTAGGCCTGAGAGGAAATGAGATTATCCTGACTCCTCTGGAAGAAGCCCTCAATAACAAGGAATTTAAATTAAGTAACGATATGTTAGAGATCTCCCAGATCATGGCGATCTAGACATATTATCTATAAGCAATATGATTGCAGTCGTTTTTAGTGGATCAAGGTATGCGGATTGGCGATTGGCCGATAAGAGCCGTGTTGTCAGTGGTTTCAGAACCACAGGAATCAATTCTTATATTCAGGATGAAAGATTTATTACCCAGCTCCTGAATAAGAATACGAACCTGATTAATTATGCAGAAAAAATAAAGCGCATTTATTTTTTCGGTGCGGGTGCATCGTCTCTGGAGAGACAATCCAAAATCAAAAAGGTATTCGAATCTTTCTTCAAAAATGCAAAGGTAAAAGTCAATCATGATGTACTGGCCTCTGCTATCTCTACTTTCGGAGATGAAAAAGGAATCATCGGTATACTGGGATCCGGATCCAATGCAGCATACTATAACGGCAGGAAAATACTGAAGAACAATTTCGGAATGGGCTATATTCTGGCAGATGAAGGTTCGACAAACTGGATAGGCAGACAGCTATTAAAAGATTTTCTAAGCGGCACTATGCCGGTAGATATCCGAGAAAAGCTATTATCCCGTTACAATCTGGACCGGAAAATTATCCTTGAAAAAGTCTATAACCATCCCAATCCCAACATTTTCCTTACCTCTTTTGCTGACTTCGTACAGGAAAACAAAGATGAACCTTATTTGTCTACTATTATAAAAGAAGGTCTGTTCTTGTATTGCGACACCTATCTTGTACCGTTAAGCGAGCGCTATCCGGATCACAAGATCAACTTTACCGGATCTGTAGCGACACATTATGCAGATTGGCTGAGAGATATAGGCGAAAATGAATTTGGCCTGGAAATCGGAACAATCATTAAGGAACCCATTCACAACTTAGTAAAATATTATTTAAATCTCAATAAAAATTAAAAAGATGAAAATTGGAATCAACGGATTTGGTCGTATTGGCCGCTTAGCATTCAGAGCTGCGATCAATCGCCAAGATGTAGAAGTAGTAGGTATCAATGACCTGGTAGAGCCAGATTATATGGCATATATGTTGAAATACGATTCAACTCATGGTAAATTTGACGGAACTGTTGAAGTAAAAGACGGCAACCTTGTTGTAAACGGAAAAACTATCCGTGTCACTGCAGAAAAAGATCCGGCTAACCTGAAATGGAATGAAGTAGGTGCTGAAGTGATCATCGAATCTACAGGTCTTTTCCTTACTCAGGAATCAGCACAGAAACACATCGATGCTGGTGCTAAAAAAGTTGTTATGTCTGCTCCGGCAAAAGACGACACCCCTACTTTCGTAATGGGTGTAAACCACAAAGAATTAAAAGCTGATCAACATATCGTTTCTAATGCATCATGTACAACTAACTGTTTAGCTCCTGTAGCAAAAGTATTGCATGACAATTTTGGAATTCTGGAAGGTCTGATGACTACTGTTCACGCGGTTACAGCAACTCAAAAAACAGTAGACGGTCCTTCAGCAAAAGACTGGAGAGGCGGACGTGGTGCTTATCAGAACATCATCCCTTCTTCAACTGGTGCTGCTAAAGCTGTAGGTCTTGTATTACCTTCTCTGAAAGGTAAATTGACAGGTATGTCTCTTCGTGTTCCTACTGCTGATGTATCTGTAGTAGACTTAACAGTACGTCTGGAAAAAGGCGCTTCTTATGAAGAGATCAAAAAAGCAATGAAAGATGCTTCAGAAGGCGAATTGAAAGGTATTCTGGGTTATACAGAAGATGAAGTAGTTTCTACTGATTTCTTAGGTGACGCACGTACTTCTATCTTCGATGCAAAAGCAGGTATCTCTCTTAACGACAACTTTGTAAAAGTTGTAGCATGGTACGATAATGAGTGGGGTTACTCAAACAAAATCGTAGATCTTGTACAAGAAGTAGGTAAATTATCGTAATCTTCGATAGGTTTACACCTTATATAACAGAAAAGGTCATGGTATCACACCATGACCTTTTTTAATTAAAGAAGGAATAATAGATGATGAAGCAAAACATCACCACAATAAATCCGAATAACCTGATTTCCTTCGACTTCCTCATCATCTGTACTATAGATGCAGGAAAGCTAAAAATTCCATAAATAGTGATTATTGAGTACCCACTACGATTGTAAGGGAGGAATAGACCCGGAGGGGAAGCAAACTGATGTGCCAATAGCTATGGAATCAGCTATATGGCTTTATTTTCGATATGTTATTGTTGCAGTTAATGAAGAAAGTAACTAATGAGAAAAAAGAGAGGTCGCCAAAACTCATGTTATCGGACAACCTCTTTTTCTTCTGTACATATTATTTCATTAAAAATCCGCCACCGATCAGATCGTTTCCTTCGTAGAATACGGCTGATTGTCCGGGAGCGATTCCCTTTACATGATGTTCAAAATCCACTTTCATAATATCACCCTGTTGCGTAATAGTAGACAATGCACCGGAATCCTTGTAGCGTATTTTTGTCACAGCTTCCATCGGCTCGGAAAGACTGGCATATTTCACCAGATTAATATTACGAACATAAGCTTCCGCTCTTTCCAGTTCATGCTCTTCTCCGAGCATCACAGAGTTACTTTCAGGTAAGATCTCAATCACAAACATTGGTTTTCCCAATGCTATTCCAAGACCTTTACGCTGTCCGATTGTAAAATACGGATAACCGATATGCTGACCTACAACAGTACCGTCAGAAAGGATAAAATTACCCGGACCTACCTTTTCATCCAGATCAGGCATTTTATGTCTTAGAAATGCTCTGTAGTCGTTATCCGGCACAAAACAGATCTCATAGCTCTCTGACTTATTCGCCAGCTCCATTTGTCCCATATCCGCAGCCATCTGACGGATTTCCTTTTTAGTAAAACTTCCCAACGGAAACTGAGTACGTGCCAGATTCTCCTGTGTCACTCCCCACAATACATAGGATTGATCCTTATTCTCGTCTCTCCCTTTGGATATCACATGACGCCCGTTTTCATGCAGGCGGATATTAGCATAATGTCCGGTAGCGATAAATTCGCAATCCAGTTTATTTGCACGCTTGATCAGCGCTTCCCACTTGATATGTGTATTACACAATACACAAGGGTTTGGCGTACGACCTGCAATATATTCATCTACAAAATTGTCGATTACATAATCTCCGAATTCATCCCGGATATCTAATATAAAATGTGGAAATCCATAGTTTACAGCCAGTGCACGTGCATCATTGATGCTATCCAGACTGCAGCAACCTGTCTCCTTGGATGAACCGCCTGAAGATGCATAATCCCAGGTCTTCATCGTGATCCCTATTACTTCATATCCTTGTTCGTGGAGCATTACGGCTGCGACCGAACTATCCACTCCACCGCTCATTGCTACTAGTACTCTTCCTCTTTTACTCATTTTAACGTATTGAAGTGCAAAGATAAGGCTTATTTCAATTGCAGCGTGTTTATTTGGTGTAATTTTATCTTAATCAAAATCAATGCTTTGTCGATTATATGTAAAATAATTGAACCAAAAAGTTTCGGAATTCAAAAAAAGAACATACATTTGCAACGCAAAGAAAAATTATTCTCTGCTGCAAAAGGTGCCATAGCTCAGTTGGTAGAGCAAAGGACTGAAAATCCTTGTGTCGCTGGTTCGAATCCAGCTGGCACCACCTTAAAATCTGACAAGAAACAGATTCAAATAAAAATCTTGGTAAGGTGCCATAGCTCAGTTGGTAGAGCAAAGGACTGAAAATCCTTGTGTCGCTGGTTCGAATCCAGCTGGCACCACACACCTGAAAAGCTTCGGAACTATCCGGAGCTTTTTTTAAAATGTTCCAATTGGGAAATTAGCTCAGCTGGTTTAGAGCACTACCTCGACAAGGTAGGGGTCACTGGTTCGAACCCAGTATTTCCCACATTCTTTTCTTAACTTCACCCTTACATGACAGAAATAGACAAAGTTGCCCTGATATATATTCAGGATCGCAGGATTCTGACCGCACGTTCAAAAGGAAAAGACAAATATTATATTCCTGGAGGTAAACGGGAAGCCGGAGAGGATGATACCGCAACACTTATACGGGAAATAAAAGAAGAGCTTGATGTTGACATCATCCCTTCTTCTATCCGGTTTTGTGGCATTTTCAAAGCACAGGCCGACAGCCACCCTGAAGGGAAAATAGTCCGGATGACTTGTTATTCCGCCTTGTTTGAAGGGGAATTATCGCCTATGAGTGAAATAGAAGAGCTCTCTTTTATGTCTTCCGCAGATGCAAAAAAGTGTTCAGCTGTAGATGAGATCATCTTCAGACATTTGCTGGATGAAGGGTTGATTGACTAATCTTAAAGAATATCCCTGACATCCAGATTAGTTCCGTAATATTCTTTAAGTAGTCTGCCGTCTCCGTGTATGGTCCATATCTGAAGGGGCTGCACCTGATCTACGTAATCCAGAATATCCTGCCAGTCTACATGATCCGAAATATACAATTCTATATCATTGTGCTGCTGCAAACGCTTCCATCCTGAAGCAAATGCCCGTTGCACCTTAGTGGCTCTGAAATAGCTGTTAAAAGTCATCGGAGGTACTAAATAAACCTTATCCGGCTCCCCCTGTTTCATGACCTGCCTGTTGTAAGGCTCATACTTCATAGGGAAATTACCCAACTGATCGTAGATGCGATGGAAGGGCAATATATTATGATGCACGAGTACATGCCGTTCGGGGCAATGCTGATTTAAGAGTGCTGTAATCCGCTGTGCTTTACCCAGAGCATAACACCCCAATAAAATATTAAAAGGACGATCCTTGAGCTTCAGAATCTCCGCCACTGCATCCGGATGACTCACTTCCGGATTAGCAAAGGTACTTTCCGTAATCAGCACATCAGCTTTTACAATATGTACAGGCTCACATGTAGGATCCGAATCGATTTTATAATCTCCTGTGTAGAGGTAACGAATACCTTTATACTCCATCAGTATCTGTGCAGAGCCCAGAATATGCCCCGCAGGGATAAAGGTCAGCACGACTTCAGCAATGTTAAACGATTCTTCAAATCTTTTTACAAGGAAGGTATTGAGAGGTTGCTTACTGTATCGGTACTGCATAAAAGCTGCAGTAGCTTCAGTAGCTATAATCTGCGCATGTCCTTTGGTCGCATGATCACCATGTGCATGTGACACTACGTCTATACGTACAGGCTCTAAAGCGTCAATATAAAAATCTCCGTAACGGCAATAATATCCTTCTGGTCTCCGAACTAAAAAATCGGCCAGTATATCGGGCATAATTTGAATTTAAAATGTTAAAAATTGTTGATGCAAATGCAGTACCTGTGGTAAAAGAGGCTGTATACCATCGTTGATTACGATAAAATCTGCTAATTCAGATTTTTCTTTGTCACTCATCTGCTTACTTATTCTGTCCCTTACTTTCGCCTCATCGGTATGATCACGGGCAACGACACGGGCTATACGGATATCTTCGGGAGCTGTAACCAGTATGGTATAATCAAGCTGACGGTAAGAACCTGTTTCAAAAAGCAAGGCAGCTTCTTTTAAAGAATATGCAGCTGTCTGCTTTTCCGACCACTCCTCCCCTGCACGAATCACAGCAGGATGCACAATACCGTTCAGTAGTTTCAACTGAGCCTCATCTCCAAATACTTTTGAAGAGAGAAAAGCTCTGTTTAAAGAACCGTCTTCAAAATAGGTTTCGTTTCCAAAAGTCTTTTTCAATGCAGCCTTTACCTCTTCGCTTTTGATCATAATATCTTTAGCTTCCTGGTCAGCATTGTAAACAGGTACTCCCAATACTTTAAAAATATTACAGATAATACTTTTACCGGCACCGATACCTCCTGTGATTCCTATTTTCAATCCCATATCACTATCTTAATCTGCTTGTTTGTTATGTTTTAATATTCCTGTAGCAGGACTATTTATTTACGAATGAAAAAGTCTACATTCTGAGGTTCTACACTCACGACCTTACAATAAGGCGGTATCTTGGTCAGAATGACAGGAAGGTTAGGAACTCTGTTTTCTTCCCAGTCTTCTATATCTACTACTGCTTCAAAGTCCCGTTGCGTCCATTTATTATAGTCTTTAAGCGAGACAAGGATAATTACTTTAACCTTAGTAGGTAATGTTCTTACGGAAGTATACTTCTCGGCATTTTCGACCTTGATCGGAAGTTCCATTACTTTCTCTGTCAGCTCTCCCACCGGGATGGTCACTTCCGCATAGGCAGGATATACATTGATATTTGCTTTTTGATTACGATCCAGATACGCCATTGTACGGATATCGGCATTGATTCCCGTTCCCCGGATAGTGTCGGTTTCCCAGGACTCAATATTAGCCACATCTTCCAGAGGGCCTGTTATCGTGACGTATTCAGGCAAACTCCTGGTATCACCGATAATACCGTACTGCTTTGCAAAATCCACACTGTATACCGCTTTAATCGGCACCTTGCGCTGTGTTTGTTTAGAAAAATCGAAATATAACGTATCCGGACTTACGGATACCACATGCTTATCACTTGGAAATTGCCTGTTGATGAAACCAATCTGATTGGAGAACACGATCCAGTTGCGATTTTTCAGTCCGCTCAGATCTACCTGAATATTAGCCGTGTCCTGTCTGAAGCGTGAAAGCAGCAGTTTCCAGCCACTCATTTCGACCTTTAGACTGACCGTGTCAGACTGCAGCGGATGAAAGGCTTTATTGTCCGGAAGATTCACGTACTGAATTCCGGCCTTCATAGAATAAACGTATTTATTGGAAATGGCAAATAAAGTCCACGCAATAAAAGAAATCAGAATACATCTTAAGAAGATGGAAATTTTTCTTTTTTGGGATTTATTAAAACGTCTTAAAGCCATATGTCACAAACTTAAGCATTTTTCACCTTTGATCAGAAGATGAACAGTATTCTTCACAAAAAAGCCGCCAAATTAATATTTAGCGGCTTCCTCATCAAAGAACACTTTCGTGACTTCTTATTTTTCTTTATTAGCATCATTAGCTGCTTTGGAAGCATCCAATGCAATTGCTGATTTATCAAAACGGATCTTAACTCCTGAACCTACATCAACAAGGAAAGTAGTTTCACTTACTTCCACGATACGTCCATGAATACCAGCAGTAGTTACGACTTTAGTATTGACACCTAACTCTTCAATATATTTCTTGTGATCTTTTTGTTTCTTCATCTGTGGTCTGATCATAAAGAAATAGAAAACCACGATGATTAAAATCATTGGAAGGAATGTCATAAAACCACCGCCTGATCCACCGGCTTGTAAGAATATTGTACTTATCATTTTTGTGTGTTATTTATTTTTATTTCTGTTCTAAAATTAATTAGCTTTTTGCACTTCACCTCTTAACTGTACTGTAGAGATGCCGTTGGTTGCATTAGACATGACCGTCACGATCTTCTGCTGTTTACCAACCTGACCTTTACTGTCAAAGGCAACTTTTACTTCACCTTTCTTACCCGGCAATACAGGTGACTTGGAGTAGTTAGGTGTAGTACATCCACAGGATGCATTTACCTCAGAAAGAATAACCGGAGCCTCACCTACATTGGTAAATGTAAATGTATGCTGTACGATTTCCCCTTCTTTAACCTGACCAAAGTCGAATGCGGTTTCTTCAAATTCAATTTTACCCAATGCTTCCTGTCCCTTTTGCTGCGTTGTATCTCCGGCAACACTATCACCCTGTGCTGCCTTTGCAACGTTTGTTTTAGTACTGTTACCACAGGCGCTTACCAGACAAGCCATTGACAATATACCTGCAAAAGCTAATTTGTTAATTTTCATTTGTATTAATCTTTTAATCCACGACCTTGTTTACGGATCCGTCCCTGCTGGTTCAGATCAGCCAATATTTTGTCTAAGATACCATTAATAAATGTATTACTTTTCAGTGTACTGAAAACTTTTGACAATTCTATGTATTCATTGATGGTTACTTTCACCGGAATAGACGAAAAATTGATCAGTTCACAGATCGCCATACGCATCAGAATAGTATCCAGCAATGCTATACGATCAGCTTCCCAGTTTTTGGTTTTAGCAGCGATCAGACTTTGATATTCTTCTCCGTAACGGATTGTATTTGCCAGCAGATCCAACACAAACTCTCTGTCATCAAGCCAGTTTTGTGTCAATTCCGCCAGTTTATTCTGTTGTGGAATCTCACTGCTGAAATTTTTAAAAGTCTTGGCGATCAAAGCCTGCAGTACTTCTTTGTCAACCGGCCAGTTGATGAATTTATCCTCAAAGGTCTGCTCAATATTAGGCGACTTCAGAATAATCTTCTTAAAGATATGTTTGATAATATCTTTTTCAGTAGCAATAGAGCGGTCTTCCGACTGCAGATATTCCAGATAGATATCCGATTCCTTGAGCTGAGCAAAGATAGAGCGTACAATCTCGGGGTCAAAGCTCCAGTCCACCTTATACTTCTTGACACCTTCCAGATAATCTCTGTTTTGTCTCAAGGATTCGATGAACGTATTGTTGTTCAGTCGTGTCGTCAATGACAAATCCTTTTCCGTAGGCAAGAATTTATTCGCACGGCCTTCGGCATCGATAAGTACATACTCGGAAACCTCATCCAAAAGATTCAGCGTCCAGATGTACATTTCATACACCTCATCCACACTTTTTAAAAGTGCCTTTTCATAATTTTTGACCTGCTTGTCCGATGACAAACTGTATGCATACAATGTCTGCATCACTTTCACCCGTAGGTGTCTTCTATTTAACATAATTTATAAAGAACGATTTTTAATATAAGAACGATTGTAAATTTTCAGAAAACACTAACGCTTGATTTTCTTTACATCAGCGATACGTTGCTCGGCAATCTGATTTGCAGCGACCAGCGTAGTTATACTTTCTTCTCTTGATTTTTGAATCACCTCTCTGGTGATGGTATATATATTACGGATCAATGATTCAGTACGCTCCGAACCATATCCTTCTAATTCTGAATAACAGCTGATCAAAGCTCCTGAATTGATCAGAAAATCCGGCACATACAAGATATCATGCTCTTTCAGCATACGAGTCGTTTCCTGCTCGTTTTTCAGCTGATTATTTGCAGATCCTGCAATTATCTTACAACGCATACGCGGAACAGTTTCTGTATTGACAGTACCGCCTAATGCACATGGTGCATAGACATCCACATCCATTTCAAAACTTGTAGAATCAGTGATAGGTTCTGCTTTATACTTTGCCGCAATTTTCATTTTGCGTTCTTCAGTCATATCACTGACATACACACGTGCATTTTCGTTTCTCAGCATAGCCACCAAATGCTCTCCCACACTACCGACTCCCTGTACAGCTACCTTACGGCCAGCAAGACTATCGTCACCGTAAAGCTCTTTTATAGCCGCTTTGATTCCGTAAAAAACTCCTCTTGCAGCAAAAATTGTTGTATCTCCTCCCCCGTTCAATGACTCCGGGAGACCAGCTACATAGTTTGTTTCGGTGTGAATATATTCCAGATCTTTTTGAGTAGTACCGACATCGATAGATGCGATAAAGTTACCATTCAGTCCTTCGACAAACTGCCCCAGTCTTCTCAACAGGATCTCAGTCTTGTCTGTACGGTGATTACCAATGATAATGGCACTTCCTCCGCCGAGGTTCAGGCCAGCTACAGCAGCTTTGTAAGTGATCGCTTTTGATAAGCGAAGCGCATCTTCTATGGCTTCTTCAGTCGTATTGTAAGGAAGCATTCTAACTCCGCCTATCGCTGGTCCAAGGGTGGTATCATGGATAGCCACGATAGCTTTCAGACCGACTGCCTCATCATTACAGAACAATAAATTTTGATGGCCAAACTGACCCATCATTTCAAATAGCGACGCATTACTATTTTGCATAACAGATAACTCTTAAATATAGTTAAAATCAACTTTTACAAAAGTAGAAAAATAATTACACTCCACTGGATAAAAAAGCCAAATAAATGCGTTGTATCAATTAATGACAGTAATAAAACTATAGGTTCGCCAAGTTTATTGAATAATACTGTATTTTTGTTCCTGAACTATGAAGGAGCTCGCTTACCTCAATAAATATTTTTACAAATATCGCTGGAAACTTATTCCGGGAACTTTGTTTGTTATTATTTCGAATTACTTCGGTATCCTGCCGGCAAAAGTGATTCGTGTAGCCTTTGATCTCGTCAAAGAAAATATTGATCTGTTTCGTCTGTACGAAGGTTTTGACAGACAGGAGATCGTCTATCAGGTGTTCGGCAGCAGCCTTTTATTTTTCGGTTGTATAGTATTGATCCTTGCTATACTAAGAGGAATTTTCCTTTTTATGATGCGCCAAACGCTGATTCTGACGTCCAGACATATTGAGTACGATCTCAAAAATGAAATATACCAGCATTATCAAAAGCTCGATTTTGCATTTTTCAGAAGAAACAATACCGGAGACCTTATGAACCGGGCTACGGAAGATGTCAATCAGGTAAGAAACTACCTCGGCCCCGGCATTATGTATGCGATCAATACAGTTGTGCTATCCATCATGATTATCTACGCCATGTATGATGTCAACCCTACATTAGCGACCTATTCCTTGCTGCCCATACCGATTTTATCTGTTATTATCCTTGTCATTAATAAAATTATCAATCGCCGGAGTGAGCGGATTCAAAGACAATTATCCCAGCTCTCTTCTTTTGTACAGGAGACTTTTTCAGGTATACGGGTAATTAAGACGTATAACCGTGAGCAGGATAAAATGAAATCTTTTGCGAAGGAAAGTAATGTGTACAGAGACACTTCTCTGGCTTTGGTAAGGATTCAGGCTATCTTCTTTCCTTTGATCGTATTTCTGATCGGATTAAGTACCATTATTACTGTATATATAGGCGGACTGGAAGTAAATAAAGGAACTATTACAGCTGGTAATATCGCTGAATTTATTATTTATGTCAACCAGCTTACCTTCCCCGCTATGTCTTTAGCCTGGGTAACTTCACTGGTACAACGTGCAGCAGCATCTCAAAAAAGGATCAATGAATTTCTAAAGACAGAGTCTGATATTAAACAAGGTCCGGTTGAAAAAACACTGGCGGGAGATATAACCGTTAAAAATATCAGCTTTACGTTTCCGGAGACAGGTATCAAAGCCATAGACAATGTTTCTTTTACGCTCTCTGCCGGTAAGACGCTGGCCATCATTGGCAAAACCGGTTCGGGCAAATCTACTCTGGCAAACCTGTTGATGCGTATGTTTGATACCGATGCGGGAACCATTACTTATGACGGAACGGATATCAGGGCGTTCGATTTTGAAAATCTGCGTTCACAGATCGGTTACGTACCACAGGAAGTCTTTTTATTTTCAGATACGATTGCCAACAACATCGCTTTTGGCCTTGATACATTTACAACAGATCAGGTCGAACAGGCCGCTAAGGATGCTGCTGTATACGATAATATCATCGCTTTTGAAGAGGGATTTGAAACCTCAATAGGTGAACGTGGTATTACCTTATCCGGAGGCCAGAAACAACGTGTCTCCATAGCACGGGCATTAGTAAAAGAACCCAAAATTCTGATTTTTGATGATTGTCTGTCAGCAGTTGACACCAAGACAGAAGAGCAGATACTGAATAACCTGAGCCGCATTATGAAAGGAAAATCTTCTATTTTTATTGCGCACCGTATCTCAACTATCAAAAATGCGGATCATATCCTTGTACTGGATCAGGGACGCATTGTGGAACAGGGTTCACATGGGGAACTGATGGCTATGGGTGGAGAATACTACGAATTGCATGAGAAACAGCTTCTGGAAGCAATATAGTCTGACAGCTTCCCCGGATTATCAGATCTGCGGAAAGCAATAAAACCGCAATACGTCAACAGGCAACTGCATTTCTGTTTAATCTTACTATAAGTACGGCTTAGATTGCATCATTCATTCATTGGCTTTCACAGCAGAGTAAATATCTGTAAGGAAGCTCTCTCATGGCTCATCACTATATATTGTATCACTACAGCATTTATTTCTTTGTACACAAAAGGACTATGAATGGTTCTTTATGCAGGAATGCTGAGAACACTTCCTTGAAAAAAAGTAAAATCAAGAATACCATCATCACCTCGAATATTGAAAGTTAAAACAGAACGTCTTTTTCTTATCATAAAGCACAAAAAAAAGCCTTTCGGAATTCCGAAAGGCTTTTTAATGATTTTAGGCGAAGCCTTATGCTTTCTCTTCTGCAGGAATTACAGAAACATAAGATTTGTTATTTGCTTTTTTACGGAAAACTACTTTTCCATCTACTAAAGCAAACAATGTATGGTCTTTACCAATACCTACGTTCAAATCAGGGTTGTGTTGAGTACCGCGTTGGCGAACGATAATGTTACCAGCGATAGCAGCCTGACCACCAAAAATTTTGATACCTAAACGTTTACTATGTGACTCACGGCCGTTCTTCGAACTACCCGCACCTTTTTTATGTGCCATTTCTTTATCTTAATTTAAGACTAATGTCTGATTAAAAATTCAATTATAATGTAATATCTGTGATCAAGATCTTAGTGAACTGTTGACGGTGTCCGTTTTTCTTTTTGTAACCTTTACGGCGTTTTTTCTTGAAAACGATCACTTTTTCACCTTTCAAATGAGACAAAATTTTAGCTGAAATCTTAGCTCCTTCTACACTTGGTGTACCAATTGAGAATTTACCTGCATTTTCTGCTAACAATACATTGTCAAATTCAATACTAGCGCCTTCATCTCCTTGTAAACGGTGCACAAAAAGATACTGGTCTTTTACAACCTTGAATTGCTGTCCTGCTATATTTACTATTGCGTACATTGTTAATAAATTATTTATGTTTCTATTTAATGAAGGGCAAAAGTATAAACTTTTTCCCAATTTTCAAACATCTTTTATTAAAATTTCTCTACCACACTCTTACTCTGTTCTCAGGCAACACATAACTCTTGGCATTCGGCTGTATATCAAAGGCTTTATAAAAAGCTTCCATATTGTACAGCGGACCGTTTACTCTGAATTCTTCAGGACTATGCGGATCCATTTTCAGACGGAGACGCATTGTTTCGTCACGTGTTTTAATCCGCCATACCTGTGCAAATGCCAGGAAGAAGCGCTGATCAGGCGTAAAGCCATCTATTTTATCAGTGGTTTGCCCTTGTTTAGTCAGCTTGAAAGCATCAAATGCAATACTCAGACCACCGATGTCTGCAAGATTTTCACCCAGCGTAAGCTCTCCGTTGACATGCTGGTTGTCCAGTAATGTAAATCCACTGTACAGATCGGCTACTTTTTTGGCTTTCACATTAAACTGGTCTGCGTCCGCTTTAGTCCACCAGTCATTCAGATTACCGTCTTTATCGTACTGCCTTCCCTGATCATCAAAGCCATGTGTCATTTCATGACCTATAACTGCTCCGATGGCTCCGTAATTGATAGCATCGTCTGCATGGAAATCAAAGAACGGAAATTGAAGAATTCCGGCAGGAAAAACAATTTCATTATATGGCGGATTATAATAGGCATTCACCGTAGGCGGAGTCATCAACCATTCCGTCTTGTCTACCGGCTTACCCATTTTATTTACCATTTCCTTGTATGCATGGCGTTCTGCAGATTGGAGATTAGCGTAGTAAGTATCTTTGCTGATCTCTACATCACTGTAATCTTTCCATTTATCCGGATAACCAATCTTTTTTGTAAATGCTTCCAGTTTTTCGATAGCTTTCTTTTTAGTTTCCGGAGTCATCCAGTCCAGCTTTTCAATACGAGTGCGGTAAACTTTCTGAAGGTTATCCACAAGGGTCATCATACGCTCTTTGGCTTCCTTCTTAAAGTATTTCTCGGCATACAGTTTTCCAACGATTTCACCCAGACTTTCATCAGCAGCACTTACCATTAGCTTCCAGCGTTCCTTCTGTTCTTTCTGTCCATTAAGTACTTTACCGAAGAAATCAAATTTGGCATCTCTGAAGCTTTTTGGCAATGCGCTGGCGGCATCATTAAGTGCGTCCAATTTTAGTTTCTGTTTCCATACATCTAAAGGTTCTGACTTCAAAAGCGTATTGAGTGCTACGTAATACTTAGGCTGCTGAACGAGTAAGGTATCCGTTTTAATAGACAGACGGGACAAAATATCCTGCCAGTTGAGGTTTGGAGTCTGTTTTTGAAAAGCGGCTACAGCAAATTTGTTATAATTCTTTACCGGATCCCTCAGTTCTACAGGGGTGAGATGGGACTTAGCGATAGCTGTTTCCAGCTTTATAATATTATCCGCATACAGCTGAGCCGATTTCTCTTCACCGCTTAGCGTAAATAATTTTACAATATAGGCTTTATAGGATTCCAGTATTTTTTTTGACTTTTCATCTTTATCCAGATAATAGCTCGCCTGCGGAAGGTTTAATCCTCCCTGCACGAAAGTAGCGGCATTTTTATTGGAAATCCTGTCATCCGAAGCTACATAAAAGTGAAACAGATCTCCGTTTCCTTCTTTAAAACCATCTGCACTGAATGCAATGAGTTCATTGATATCTTTCAGCGCATTGATCTTGCTGATCAAAGGTTCAACAGGCTTTGTACCCAGCTTTTCAATAGCCAGGGTATCCATTCCGCTGGCATAGAAGTCTCCGGCTTTTTGCGCATCTGAGCCTTTGGCGCTGTTTGCTTTAGCAGCTTCTTCCAGTATAAGATGCAGTTTGGCTGTATTCTCATCCTGCAGGACATAGAAAGATCCCCAACCTGTTTCTGAAGCAGGAATTTCTGTTTTCTTAAGCCACCCTCCATTGGCATATAAGAAGAAATTGTCTCCCGGACTAATGGTTGTATCCATACCGCTGACATCGAAAAAATTAGTTCTTACCTCTTCAGATGTAGACGTACTGTTGTTGGATTGGCAGGAGCCAAGCACAGCTAGTGCCGGCAATACCGCCCATAATTTGTTTTTGGTAATCATATGATGTGATTTAACAAAAATAAAGGTAGTGATAATTAACAAGTTGCCGCAAATGTTATCTTTTCTTTTATATTTTTATACGGATTATGCAGAAATGTTTTGGTTTATTGCCGGAAGATATTAATTTTGTGGCTCCTAACGGAGAGGTGTCAGAGTGGTCGATCGAGCACGCTTGGAAAGCGTGTGTACCGCAAGGTACCGCGGGTTCGAATCCCGCCCTCTCCGCAAAACCTTCATCTTTCGATGAAGGTTTTTTTTATGCATTGCACTTGCTATTTTCAGCAAGCAATTCACTAACTTCATGTAAAATAACCAATTAGAAATGAAGAAAGTATCCGGCTACCTGAAGGTAATTATTTTTTATCTCTTCACATTGCTCGTCTTTATCGGCTCTTCCGCCCTTACAAAGCAAAGCTCCTTACCGGATTTATTGTCTTTAATCACTGCACCTATATTTACTTTTATTTTGATTTACTGGTTTGTACGAAGTGACAAAAGTGTACTTTCCAAAAACGGGTTAGGCTTTGATGAAAAGAGTCCGGTAAGGTTTGTATCCGGATTTGGTATTGGCGTGATTATGGTGCTGCTGATGACTATAATTACCATCACATTCAGCGATGTTACTTTTACCCGATCTCAAACATTTAATCCTAATATTCTATCCCTGAATATCCCCCTGTTTCTTTTTGTTGCTTTTCGTGAAGAGCTAGTCTTCAGAACATATATGCTTTGGAAATTAAAGACAATGACCGGATCTGTGGTTGCCATGATTATCGTCACTGTTATTTTTAGTATTGAACATCTGTTAGGCGGATATTCTGTTGTAAATGCATTTCTGGGATCTGGACTGGGCGCAATCCTGTTTGGGTTTGCTACCTTGAGAACAGGAAACATTGCACTCTCTATCGGAATTCATTTTGCCTGGAACCTAACACATTGGCTGTTTGGATTCAAGGGTAACACCGGATTTTTAACAGAAACAGTACACAAAGGAACCGAACAACAGGTTGAAACAATTGCATTTATCGGGTATATAGCAGCAATGATAATGGGAATATGTATAGTTTATGTATTCTTTAAGCCACAAAAGAACAGGGAGTATAATTAAGAGGTAAGATATAGATAAGAATTTACAGATTGATTCTATCCTCTGGAAAACTCAATTAAGCTATTTATTTTCTTCGCAACAGTACTGTTGGTCGGCATCACACAATTTATTAAAAATGACAAAAGAAAGTAAGTACAGTAAATGATGCCTTAATTACTTTGATTATTCCTTTACGAAGGCATCTCTTTAATCACAAAAAATACTCCTTTAGACGTATTGCAGTGTAAAACTTATGCATCTAACTTTGTTGAAAAACTGATAAGCCCATATTTAACCACCCACTTATGAAAAAGCTAATTACAACACTACTCTTTGGTCTTCTCTGCGTATCGTTATATGCACAGGATTTGGAACCCTTAAAAGACGAAAATGATAAAATCGCTTTCTTTGATGAAAATGAAAAAGCCGTCACTCCATTCAAATATGATGGCGTAGGATATTCCGGAGACGGCTATTACGGAGTAAAAGCTAATAGAAAATGGGGATTTATCAATGAAAAAGGAAAAGAGGTTATTCCCTTGATCTATGATGATATAATGGGTTTCAACGAAGGCTTCGCACCCGTAGGACGAAATGGAAAATGGGGAGTGATAAATAAAAAAGGACAAGAAATTATTCCTACAAAATATGACAATATACCTCGTATATATGAAGGACTTGCACAAGTTGAAATAAACGATAAATGTGGTTTTCTGGACAAGACAGGAAAAGAGATTATTCCCTTAAAATATGACCTGGCTTCTGATTTTCAAAATGGATATGCTCGTGTAAGACTGAATGATAAGTGGGGACTAATTGACAAAAAGGGTAATGAAATCATTCCTCTGAAATACGATGACGTATCCGGATTCGAAAATGGTAAAGCTGAAGTCGTAGAAAATGGCAGGAAGTTCCACATAGACAAATCGGGAAAAGAGGTGAAATAGGAGTTCTCCAAAAGAATCCTTTATTGTCATTATTCCATCAACGGTACAGTTACAATCAATAAAATAATAAAAATGCAGTATCTAAATTGGATACTGCATTTTTATTTCCTTCCATTTGTTACAAAAAATCAGACCTATAAGTTATTTAATAATTTATTAATCAATAAATATTAAAAACATTCCCTATATGTAATTTTTTTATTCTATTTTTATATAAGATTCTCACTATATCTATGTTATGATTAAATTACACTCTTACCTTATTTTGTATTTGACTGTTCTCACTGTAGTATCATGCAAAAAAAATGGTATCGACGAACCAAAACCACCAATAATAGAGCAGCAGGCACGTTCAAAAAAAGAGATTGTTGATTCTCTGAAAACTGACCTTGTAAAAAAGGGGTATTCCATATCCAGTCAGGTTATCAATCAAGACAGTACAAAAGTAAATTTCCGGGTTTCCCGTGCGAATAGTATAAAAGAATTCGGTGTTTTTGAACCCGGGGGTAGCTCAGACCAAAAGACATATCCGGATCTGTATACAGGCAGTGTTTTCAATGGAAATGTATTCGTAAAAGATGGTGTATATTCTACGGGATTACCCCTTGAAGGAAAAACGTTACCTCTCAATCAGGATATTGTAATTGTCGGAAAGGATAAAGTCAAGATAGCTGAAGCAAAGCAGTTGGAACTCCGAAATTCCAGTCTCAAACAGTTTCAATCTGATATATTGAGACAAATCGGTGAACCCGGTATAAATCAGCATGTAGGGGATGTATCCCTCAAAACCGGATTCTTCTCCAGTTTTACTGATGTAAAAGACTCTGTATTCTTTAACAGATCTAACATGTATTTGGACAGCTTTAAACCGGGTGTAGGATTACTGGAATACGCTCCGGATAATACACCCGTACCGGGAAAAGGTGTTTTTGCGTTCTTCAGACAAGACTATTACAGTATACAAATAGATAAAACAAAGGCCGGATGGAAATTCTTAGAAGAAGAGTTAAGTAATGCTTTACAAGTGGAGCGCATGCCAATTTTTATAAATTCCATAACTTATGGACGATATGGATTTGTAACCATAGAAGGTAACCAGTCACAAGAAATAATGGCAATGCTAAATAAGGCTATTGCTAATTTTGACAGTTTATCTGAATTTGAACGTACTATTTTAAGCAAGTCCACTATACGCTGTTACTTTTTTGGAACGCCTGAAGACTGGAGATTCAGTCAATTGCTTCAGTCATCCTTAGGAAGATTACAGTTGTTTACTGAAATCATGAATCAAAAGACCTACAAATTCAGACCATTTGGAGATGCTCCAACATTCTATTCCTTTTCTTCTGTGAAAGACAATTCAGCATTTATGGGTTCTACTTTAGAAAGAGATATGGAATTTGACCTGAAGGATATTTTATAGGCTTGCTGTTTTAGCCGATAGCGAGGTTAAACTTGTATTAAAAATTAAGTCAGGGCGCTGTATTATTCTTAAATGCAGCGCCCTGACTATTATAATAAAAACCAATCATCAATTTGTTATTCCTGGAAAAGCTGCATATATCTACTTTAGAAGATAAATCTTTATAAAGTGTTTGAATGTTAGTTTTGAGAAAAAGTCATTTTGGTAGGAATAAATAATATTTTTAAATTAGATCATGACTAAAAACAGCTATTTGTTATTATTTATATATTGTTTATTTATTAATTATGGTTGTTCGCAAGCTAAAAAGAACGACATCGAACAAACCAGAGCTGAACTAGAGGAGTATATCGGGGAATCTGAAAATATGATCGATTTAGCACAGCTGGAGTTTAGTGTAAAACCTGTACAAGCAAATTCGAACAAAGCTTTTGACGAAAAAGACGAGCATAATTTTACAGATCAACAAACACAATATCTTTCGATAGATGATTTCCTTTCGACAGTAAATAAAGATTTTTTCATGACGACTGAAGTCGGAAAGCCAAAGAGTTTTGTCTCAATTTCACTTAATCTATTGGAAGCAAATGAATTGTTAGGATTAGGAGATGGTGTGGATGAAGTTTATGCAGTGGCGCCTCAGTTTAAACCAAGTATATTACATTTCTGGGATGGAACTTCAGCAGATGCTAAGTATAAAGCAGATAAAAATGTAGAAGAATTAGAGTATAACCATTTTCTGGTAGATGCTATAAAACCTATACGCTCTGTTGATTTTGATGTTGAGTTCAGGCATCATATTTCTACTTCTTATCGATTGGATAGCTCACATCCAAAAGTAAAAATTGGGAACGATTGGATAGAAATGAAAAACAACGCTGAAGGCGAGGTAAAATTGAGCTATCCAAAATCTTTGTCAGAGAAGCTTAACGATGTACAGGGTTTTTATAAGAACGATAGGGCATTTAAGAAATCAGGAAGTAGTTCCTACAGTATTTCATCTGCAGAAACTATAATATGGTTAGAAAAATCACTACCTGTTTATAAAGAAGCAATTGCGTTAATTGATCAGCAAAAATTAAAGTCAGATCAGGAAGTTGACGCCTTTTTAAAAAGTAAACTACCTAAAAAGCCTGCTGAAGATGCTCAAATGGAGTTTGCAAAATATTATTTCTCAGGACCTGTAAACTATATAATGGTGTATGTGAAAAATGACAAACCGCAGCACGTCACTAAAAAAGTAAACGTTAAATTGCTAAAAGAAATAGAAGCAATTGGTAAAGAGGGTTATTTCACAGCCGTTGACGGAGCCGAAGAATTGAAGGGCATAGTCAATGTAAATGGTGATTGGATTATCAATCCTATTTACGATGATATTAAAGCGATGGGTGAAGAGAAATTTAGCGTAAGAGAAGGCAGGATTGGCACACCGAAAAAATTAGATGCCAAGAACAAGAAATTCATTGATTTACTACCTTAAAAATTTAACAGGACATCTGTTATTTCCAAATTGAGCTTGTCAAAGTCTTCCGAATACTTTGACAAGCTCAATGAAACAAAGCCGTGCTAATTTATACGATTTAGTTTTCTAATGATGTGACCATAGCTTTAATGGGGAGTATAAACAAAAAGCACAGCCGCTATATTTCACATAGATACAGCTCCAGGACTATTTAAAAAAACCAATCATCAAATCTGTTATTCTTCGAAGAGCTCTACTTCCGCGTTCTCTTCATTTATAAGAATAACATTTCCTGTAAATTTATTGTCTTCCCATACTTCAGCCAGATACTTATTATCCAGATAGGCGGGCATATCCCCACCTTCTTCCGTGTTGCTATGAACATACACCAGCTTAGCAGTATCTACACGTTTTAATTTAGCCAGAAACTTCAGGTGTTCACTCTTTAGGGTAATGTTCACCAATTTCTTAGTGTCAAAAGCCTGATCTTTAAATATTACAATACTCATAATTTCATGTATTTAGTATATTTCTTTTTGATCACTCTATATCATCTTCCGTTTCCGATCGTGAATATTGAAAAGGGCATATTCAAGGGAATGATGTTACACAATATAACAATTTCTGATGGGTTTATTTTCATAAGCAGGAAATTATTTCAGATCATCCTCCGCATTAAGTTCTTTTATATGAAAATCTTACTTATTAAAATTTATCCCATTCTTATTCCATCGGTTGTAGAAATAGGGTAAAGATTGCTGAAAGCGTTCATAATCCTTATTTTCAACTTTAGTCCACCCAACCTCAGCATAGGCGGCTATACGCGGAAATGTTTGCTTATACATATTGTTTAGATCAGATATCCATTCTCCCCACATCTGACATCCCAGACCTAATATCTTAGCATGGTATTGTTTATCCAGCCCCTCAGGAACAGGGTCAAAGCTATAAGCTTTTTCCAGAGAAATATCACTGTAATCCAGATAAGTAGCTTCATGATAGGAATTAACAATGTCATACCCATTGCGAGCTGCATCTTTCATCATATCGACATTACCTTTCCAAAACTGAATAATAGCTGATTTTGAAAGTTTACCCGTCACAGGCGGAGCATCCTGATTATAGTCATGTAATTTTGCACCCATAATATCATTCCATCCCATCATACGCTTATTATTTTTTTCCAGAAAATTGGAAATATCATTGGTAAACAGGAGCTGAAGATCGGCAGGCGAAGTCAATGCATGCTCTTTCATGTATGCCTGTACTTCGGGAGATTTGTTCCAATGATCATATTTCACCTCATCTCCTCCGATATGAATTACCGCAGAAGGGAACATATCTATTACTTCTTTCAGTACATCGTGAAGAAATTCTATAACCTTTGGATCTGTCACATCAAATATGTCGTATTTGACACCAAAACTTGTGGGAACTTTTATAGGAAGTTTTGTAACGCCCAGCCACGGATAGGAAGCTATTGCGGCACTGGCATGTCCGGGCATCTCTATTTCCGGCATAATGTTGATATGACGTTCTTTGGCATAGGCTACAATTTCTTTTATATCTGCACGGGTGTAATGACCTTCTAATGGTTTTCCATCATACTTCGTACTGTTCCATCCTCCTATTTGTGTTGAATCCCGTCTTCCACCAATTTTCGTGAGGTTCGGATATTTTTCTATGGCCAGTCGCCAGCCCTGATCTTCAGTCAGATGCCAGTGAAAAACATTCATTTTCAGTGCAGCCATTTCATCCAGGAGCTTTTTTACCACAGCTTTGCCTTTGTATGCACGGCCTTCATCCAGCATATAGCTCCGCCATGAAAACCGTGGTATATCACTGATGAGTACAAAGCCAACTCTGGCTACACCGGTTTCCTTTTTCACTAACTGTCTTAAAGTCTGGATGCCGTAAAAAATACCTGTTGAAGAAGGAGCTTCAATCAAAACACCTTTATCATCGACTTGCAGACGATAACCCTCAATACCCAAATCATGCTGTAATGTTTGATTAAGTAACAACCGAATACCTGCACGTTTCGCTGATGTGACTTTGGATACTTTCACCCCCTGCTCCTCTTCTAAAATCTTTGCTAAGCTGGAAATCTCATTATCCAAACTCCTATTCGCATAAATACCAATATTGTTATTAATTAAATATTCACCCTGCCTTTGTGATACAGAAGAAGGTCTCGGTATCACATCGATAGCCTTCGCATTTAAAGATAATACAAAGACTGCCACACAGATACAGCATACTACTTTACAAATTCTACTCATATAGTTATTATTTAGATTTTAATATAATCAGAACCTTTAAGCTCATAAAACTTTTTGCAATTATTTGCAAAACTTAAGCACACTTCTTAACTTAGACAATAATCACACTAAGAAAACAACAGCTTTCTTAACAAACGAATATAACCATTAATCTAAACAACAGCAAATCACCAATTGCTGCAATTATATTGATCATGAAACCTTATCCTACTCTTTCGGACAAAGAGTTAATTATATTGACAAAAAAAGATAATCAGCATGCTTTTTCGACTCTGTATAGCCGGTATAAACTGATTCTGTCGGTACATGCATATCAGAAAACAGGAGATTTGGAGCAAGCTAAAGATCTGGTTCAGGAGCTGTTTACAAATCTATGGGACCGACGTAATACATTACCGGATATTATAAATGTTCAGGGATATCTGCATACCATTCTCCGTAATCGTATACTGGATTATATAGCACGTCTTCGCGTAGAAAGTAAATATGTAGATTCACTTCAGGAATTTATAAATACAGGGCAATATGTGACGGATCAACATGTAGCAGAGACAGAATTTACACGATTTATTGAACAAACAGTCCATGCATTTCCTCCTAAAATGCGCAAAGTGTATATCATGAGCAGACACACACCCAAAAGCCACAGAGAGATTGCTGAAGAATTGGGTATTTCAGAATTTACTGTAAAAAACCATATAAAAGCAGCACTGAAAATTATCAGAAGTAAATTAGATCATTTGCTGACGATTTTGTTATTTATCTAACAGCAGTCCTCCTCTTAAAAAATTCGAAGCATTATACACTTTTAATCAATAATCTAAACACACTCTTCTCCTACTATAATGACCGGATACGGGCAGCATTACTGCTAAATATACATTCTACATCTTTAATCAACTGAAAAGCAGCTACACTAAACTCCAGACGAATACCACTTTCCAGCTCTAATTGTTTCTCTCTGTTATGGATACATTTTAAATATTTAAGATTTACAACTACTGATCTGCTCACCCTTATAAAGTAAGGATGAGAAAGTTCCTCCAGAACAGTTTTAATATTTTTTTTGATAATATATACTTTCTGATTTGCCTTGATCAACTCCGTATATGCTCCTGTGGAAATACAGTGTGTTATATCCGCTGCAGAGATCACAATCGTTACATCTCTTTCTTTAATCAGATACCTGAAAGATTCTATATTATCCATATCATTTGAATACGTTTATTACTGTTCCTTTTCTTAACAACATCATTTATTTTTGTTAACAAAAGATCCTCTTCATCTTTGATTTGTAAAAATAAAAATGGTCCCTTTGGAACCATTTTTCACCACCCATTTATGTGACATATTCAGGAAAATTCCATTTCCAAAGAATGTTCAATAATTTAAATTCAGCACGCAACAACTTTCTTCCCAAAAAAAAGTTGATAAAAATGACTACGTATGTCGACCTGTAACGTATATTTTACGACCCTTGACCTTGAATTTCACCTCTCCTGTAAGTGTCATGATTTCCAGGATATCCTGAACATTGCTAAATCGTGACAACGTACCGGAGAATACCTTACCCTCCATATCTCCTTCATACACTACCTCTACATCATACCATCTGGAGATTTTGCGCATTACACTTTCAATATGCTCCGCATTGAAGTTAAAATATCCCTGTTGCCAGGCTAATGCTTCATCCGGATCAAAGTTTTTTATTTCTGTTTTATCCGTACTCTTATTATAAACCGAACTCAGTCCGGGTTTAAGAACCAGTTGTTTACCCTTAATTTCAACTTGTACTTTACCCTCTATCAGCGAAGTCTGCGCAAACGATTCATCGGAATAAGCAAAAACATTAAACCGGGTGCCCAAGACCGTAATCTTCTGATCATCAACCTGCACAACAAAGTGCTTACCATTTTGCTTTTTAACCTCAAAATAAACCTCTCCGCTGATCTCCACCTTGCGCTCTGACCCGACAAAAGCTGTAGGATATCTTATTGAAGAAGCAGCATTAAGCCAGGCCATTGTTCCATCAGGTAACCGAAGTTGAAACTGCCCTCCCTTTGGTGTCCGTAAAGTATGATAACTAACAGCAGAAGTGGTCTTAACGTCCCCATCGTTATATTCCAATTTACCATTGCCCACCTTTGTCGCCACAAACTTTCCATTTTCATTGATCTCACCTGAAACTGTATTTTCCAGATCAACTTGTGTACCGTCTTCCAGGATAAGTATTGCCTTATCACCCCCCGGAGTAATACTGTTTTTAGTTAGGGTTGATGCAGATCTGACAGGCTCACTGTTTTTTTGCATCATCCATACTGCTCCCATAATAATTAATATAACAGCAGCAGCAACAGCCGATTTAAGCCAGAAGTAATTACTGTATCTTGTTTTTGAATTTTCATTCATCTCAGATAACAACCTTTTATAGATACGACTCTTTACTTCGTCAGCATCTCCCATTATCGTTTTATCCCATGGAATATCTACAAATTGAAAGTTATCTTTGTAGGTCTCCAATTGTTGCAGTTCTTCCTTGCTGCAATTACCACTTGTATATTTTTCATACAGCTGTATATATTGTTCCTTAGATAGCATTGCTTTTCATATGAGGTTTAATAACCAGATAGAGCCTTTTTTAATCTTACACACACATAAATATTTGATTTATTTTTTTAATCTTTCAAAAAAGGCTGAAATATGTTTGCTTATAGCTTCACCTGTGATAAACAAAGCCCGTTGTAAACAACGGGCTGAGCGTCCTAAGGACTTAGATAGTTAGTGTTCAGATTCTTATGTTATATAAAGCAGATCCAAGTCTGCCATGTTTGATAATCTCTGCACTATGTGTAATTAAATAGAGACAATTTTAAGCACACACACACATAGATATTTAATTTTATTTCCAATTTTATTTCATTTTCTAAATTTTAGCTATATTTACAATAGTCTCATTTTAAAAATTATCACATCCAAGAATTATAGTTGTCAGTGCGTATGGAGTCAGGGAAGAAGTCATCAATTAATAATCTAACAAAGACCGATCAGGAGCTCTGGTTTTCCATCCAGACACAAGACTGTCAATCTTCTTTTGCTTTACTTTTTGATAGATATTGGTCTTTATTATTTCGGACTGCTTTTTCTTACCTGAAAGACAAGGAACAAAGTGAAGAGATAACACATGACATTTTTTTTAATATCTGGAATAAGCGTCATCAATTGCAGATTACATCATTTCCTGCCTATCTGCATGCTTCTGCCAGATACCATGTATATAAATACATAAGAAATAAAGAAAAATCCCGGTTACAGTTTACGGATGACTTGTCTGCTATCAGCCATGACACAAACTATAATATAGCAATTGATAAATTAGAATCTGAAGAACTGGACATTACCTTACGCAATATCCTGTCAAAACTTCCAAAAAGATGTCAGGAGATATTTATCATGAGTCGATTCGAAAACCTTAAGAATGAGGAAATTGCAGAAAAACTACAAATTTCTCAAAGAACTGTTGAAAATCAAATCACCATCGCATTGCGTCATATCAGAGAGCATTTGCATAAAGCCATTATTGCCTTGCTGGTTCTGCTGAACCATTTGTAAATCAGAAAGCATTCAGACTCCAAATTTTGAAAATTAATTAAATAAATAGTTTTATTATAAACAGAACCAATTCTATACGAGCCTCCTCTTGTTTTTATTCAATAAATTCTGTAATGTTGCATAAATAATTCTCTCACACTAACGGAGAAACATATTCTTAATAATAAACAATAAAAACACTAATGTTTAACAACTTTAGGAGATAGTGTTATGCTCTTCTTTAACTGTAAGCAATGGTCTGTGCTGATTTTTAAATTAAAAACAGAACAACACCTGAGCTCCGGCAATGAATGGTGTACATATACTCATATAGTTAATTCATTTACGCTTTTATAGTTTTCACATTAGGCATATGGCAAACAGAATAATTTCAAAATATGTTAACAAATGTCAACAAGGAATATATTAATTGCTGATAGTCATCCTGTTGCAAGATTAGGTCTTTCAACACTTTTAGAGCAATTTCTCAATGATATCGATATTTATATAGCTGGTAATTTTGAAGAATTGCAATCCATGCTTCTTGTCGTTAAATACGATCTTCTTATTATGGAAATCGAATTGCCGAATTGTGATTGGGTATCTATAATTGATCAGATTCTGGATATACAAAATGACCTTAAGATTATTCTTTTAAGTAAGAAGGATATAAAATTTCTGACTTCATCAAATTCTATTAAAAAGACATTCGGGTATGTATGTAAAGATCAATCTATAGAGCATATACGAGATGTCATACAAACCGTATTATCAGGAGCCAAACATTTTAGAAAAGAGAAAAGCAACAAGCGGTTTACTTTAAAAGAATCAAATAACGATACAAAATCTATTAGTATAATACTGTCTCCCCGCGAGCTGGAGGTTTCTTTTTTACTGGTAAGAGGATCGAGTATAAAGGACATAGCACAATTGCTGAACTTAAGCAAAACAGCTGTGAGCACCTATAAAATCCGGTTGTTCAAAAAACTTGGAATCAAAAACATAGCTCAATTATACAACTTGCTCAATGATAAACAACAGCCAAGCTTTTATAACTGAGATTCATTATTATACAAAAAGCCCCGTCACCGGGGAGATGCAGGGCTTTTTAACCAATTATTAACCTAAATTATGAGTTAGATATTATTCAATATGCGTGCCAAAGTTACTCAGCAGCTGCAATTATTCTGTTACATTACTTCGTTTTCCTGCTTCCAATAACGGAATATTAGCTTCTGTAGGTACATAAATAATCTGACTAATGGTTCCGGCTTTCAGGGCTTCTCCAAATGCTCCAATAAATTCCTGCTTACGATACTCGGGATATTTTTGAGCAGCCTCCCCCATGATTTTAATTGCTTCCGCCTGTAAAACAGCAGCTTCCTTTTCAGCTCTGGCCTGCTCAATCAGTATCTGACGGGATTGAGTGGCCTCTGCCAGTCGTGCTTTACCGGCCATTTCCTGCTGCCATACAGAATACTTGGGTAACCCAAACATCAATCCTACAATTACTGCAATAGCTACTACTGCAAGTAATATTAAACCTTGTATTTTCATATGTATATAATTTTCAGATTTTTCAGTTCATAAGTTAATGAACAAAAATAAGGACACAGATTGGAATTAACTATCTGTTTTTAATTCAATTTCCGCATACGGGTATTATCCGGTTCCGGTTTAAAGGCACCGGCAATTCTTGATTGCCTGTATTCCAATGGAGTACACCCCCGGATCAGATTAAAATTGCGGTAAAAAGAAGCTTTTGAATTGAAACCACATCTCTCAACCAGATTATCTACATTATCTGTAAAATCCTGATTTTCAAGAATTCGGCATGCATATTCGATCCGGAGCAAATTAATGTGTTTGTTAAAATTACTTTTAAAATATCGGGCAAAAACCTGAGAAAGGTGATGCTTAGGAATCCGGGTATGACTGGATAATACATCCAGACTAAAGGTATTGTCCAGATACTTTTCCGTATTCAGATATCTTGTTATCTTTATTGCATAGGCCTCCATCTGCGAACTGTCCAGAGATGAACTTTTATAACTGGGATACTTCTCTTCTGTTATTTCATTATCTGTACCAACACTCTCCAGGAAAAGTAATTTGAAATAATACAAGTATAGAAAAATGACCGTGATAAGTACAGGTACAAACAACAAGAAATTAGATAGATTGGTAAGCAGCATTTTGGACTCCTCATCTGCATCAAAAACATCAATTACCAGAACTGTTAATGAAGACAATCCTCCTGCCGTGGCAATCCAGTATAATCCCCTGGAACGATAATGTTGACTATCCTGATGCAAAGCCATATGAATCCATATGGCGATAGAATAGACAAGCCATGAGCACGCCACAATATAATCATGCAGATCATAAAATAGAGTGAGGTATGTTTTTTCAGAATCAAATACAATGATAAAATAAAAAACACAGGCTAATCCAAATGGAATAAAATGAAAGAGATACCGGTAGGATAATTTTCTCGTATCCGAAATGACGCATATCAGATATAACAGCGGTCCATACAAAAACTCAAATGGGGCGATTTTGAACATGAGTACATTATCGACAGATGTACTTCTGAATATTGAATTGTGTATTACATGAATCCCTGCTACGATCAACAGCCCTACTCCTACCCAGTCGAATGCTCTACGCTCTTTCAAAGAGTAGATAAGATGCAGGGAGAGCAGACAAGCTGTCATCAACAGGGTATAAACAATATAAATCATCATGCCCATAACAAGAATTGATTGCGTATATCCGAATGACAAATCCTAAATGTATGCTTCAGACACGGCCCTACTGCATAAGGCGACGTATTTTCCTCGCTTGCGTAAGGATACACAACCTGACAAAAATTAAAATTGTACAGTCTAAATTCAGAAGTTAATATTTCCATCAGGTTGATATTCCGTCAAATGATTACATTATCACTTTTTCGGAGTATTGCTTAACATGCTGTTAAAACGAATAACAAATATACCTTACCTGTCAGGATTAGGGGAATTAAAATAACGTAAGTATGCAGTAAATCAAAAAGTTGTAGCTATACAGCTACAAAACAAAGGTAGAATCGTATTTCCTATAAATAAAAAATGCAGAACCTTAATTCTGCATTTTAAAACATTTAATCTTTACAAGGATCATATGCTATCACACTTGAAATATATCGGCAATACTGGCTTCTGCATATCCTGCACTCGCAGTCATGCCTTTACCTCCTATACAAGTACGGATATGAATACGCTCGTCAATATTGTATTCCAGAATACCGTCTTCATGTTGTGCATAGAAACCGGCCCAGCTACTTGCGAGCTGATTGATATCAAAATTCACTATTCTCCCGGCCTCTTTTAGCATAAGTTCATTAATGTAGGAATCTAATGAAAATCCAAGGTCATCAAATCTTGAACCAGAGGAATACTCATGTGAATCTCCAATAATAATGCTGCCATCCGGAGCCATCTTAAAGAGTATATGTATGCCGTACTTCTTGAGTTCGTCATAATGTGCTGGTGTCGCTATTTTACCAAAAGACGTACAATTGTCTACAAAGCTCTCATATCTTCTTATCGTAAGACCTGTCAGAATATTTCCGTTAAGACCAATATCTTTTAATGGTTTTGTGCGCATCATCTGCAATTTACTGATAACCTGTCCGCTGTTCTCGAATAATTCTTTGAAAAGGAGTTTAAATTCATATCCGCAGCACAGAACCACTTTATCAGCCTGCAGTTTTTCACCGTTCGTTAATACCACTTCCGCAGTCGAACCCGTTACTGCACAATCAATAACCGGCGCATCAAATCGCAACGTATAGTTTTTAAATTTCACTTTCAGATATTCCTGTAATCTGCGAATCATGACCAGTGGTTCAACACTGAGCTCCTGTGCAAAAAACAAGGCCTCTCTTGCATACGAATCTTTTATAGCAGGATATTTATCCGTTATCTGCTGCTTATTTAATAACTCCTGTGTATATCCCAGTGTATCATAGTAATTCTTGAGTTCATGCAGGAGTGTCTGCTCATCTTCATCAGATGCAATATATACACTTCCGTTACTGCGTACAGAAAGATCAAATTCCTGCTGGATTTCCTGATAGATATCCAACCCTCTCACTCCATATCTAAACCATTTACCAGACATTCCGGACGGAACTACCTGACCAAAATTGCGAACAGTGGAGCCTACCGGAAAATTATCTTTTTCCAACTGGAGTACTTTTTTACCAAGCTTCAGGGCATGATAAGCATGAAAAGTACCCAGAATCCCCCCACCAATAACAATTAAATCATAAGATTGCTGTTCCATTATTCTTTTTCTTTATTAAAATTTAGTAGAAATAATACTTCGGCTGAAGTGTTCATTTACGTTTAAATCCTGCGTTTGTATAAATATATTCTTTTTTGATTTTGTTTTATTTGCAAAGTAAATCCATGAAGCTATCACACAACCTGCACCTATGACAGCCATCACAAATACCAGCTGACTAAAATACATAGCCCAGCTGATTTCAACAGGGCTGAATTCCTTGATGACAAGAATTGAAAGACTTCCCAGGTATCCGATAGAATCGGCCAGATACATGATAAATCCTATATTCCCTTTTACATGAAAATTGGCAATCATACGTTCAAAGAAAATGGCATTGTACGGGATGTATGCCATGTAAAGTCCCAGACCTACTGCGCTCATCCATGCTACACCTCCGATATACTGTCTGTCGAAGAGGTAAGTGGACAATCCGGCAATTACAAATCCACAGAAAATCAACAGATGAATAGCTTTAAAAGCTTTCAGATTGTCTTTTACCAATATCAAGAGACTGATTAAGATCAGTACAGCAATGGATATCAAGCCATCTACCTTTGCATATATATGATTATCCTGTACATGGATCATCTGCCATATTTCGACCTCAAAATTATCCCGTATATCCCGAAGAGCTGTCAGCATCACATAGATCCCAATCGTGATAATGATCCCCGGCAGAAAAGCCATTAGAAATTTTCTGCGTTGCAGCGCATTCATAGGCTCTCTTTTGGTTCTTAGCCTTTCATCCTCTGCTGTTGGCATGGGAATCATTTCCAGACAAAATACACTGATCAGAAAAGGTAACATAAAAACTAACCCGGTACAAAATGGCATCCAAAACTCATTAATCGAAAATAAATCCATCAATGTCCGCCCTACAGTCTTGACAAATCCTGAAGCAAAGATCAGACTGACAGACATGACAGCTCCCATGAACTCTGTACTTTTACGTCCTTCCAAATAGCTAAAAACTAACCCCCAGATCATTCCTAACGGAAAACCATTGACAGCCAGACACAGGATATTATAAGGTGCCGGTATAAGTGCAAATCCAAGTAGCCCTAACCAGGAGATACCAATTAAAGTCAGCAGATACTTTGCTCTGTTCTTGCCTTTCGATTCTGAAATAAAACGTATACCATAAAACTTACTGCACATATAGCCCAACATCTGTACGACAACAAGCCAGACCTTATAATCCAGTCCCAAAAATTCAGCTTCGTGAAATGTGGCTGCCGCAAAAGATTTCCGGAAGGCGTACATACTCGTATAACAGCTAAAAGCTGCCAAAGCCGCAAAAACGGAAACTATCATATAATTCCAGTTTGATGCTTTGTTTCGTAAGAACGTGAGCAGTTTCATAACTATTACCGGATAATAGGTAAGATATCGGCGATAGAATCGATAATATGTGTCGGTCCGTATGGTTCAAGCTCGCTTCGTGAAAAGGAGCCTGTAGTGACGCCAACCACATATTTACAACCTGCCTGGAGCCCCTCATTTATATCTACTTCCGTATCTCCTACTTTAGCTACTTCTTCTGCAGAAATAATTCCGAATTTGTCCATCATCCTGTAAATCATATAAGGATAAGGACGTCCGGCTTCTACTTCATCGCTGGCCACCATGATATCTATTTTGTTATTCCAATCCAGTCTGTCTATGATAACCTGTGCAATATCTTTTGAAAAACCGGTATCCAGCCCGATGTGTACACCTGAAGAACGAAGCTGCTCAAAAGTTTCTTCAACGCCTGGCAAAGGTGTAATATCCGGTGATGTATGATAAAAATCCAGCATCAGCGCAACAAAATCGTCATGAATAATATCGATTAATTCATCTGTAATTTTCGTTTTATCCTGCTCATATTTTTCCAGCATCATACGTATCGCTACAGGTTTTTTGTACCCCATAATAGGGTTTACATCTTCCACACTAACATTATAGCCTTGCTTAAGCATAGCCTCTGTAAATGATTGTCCAACATAATTTTTGTCTTTGACCGTAGTTCCGGCCATGTCGAATACAACGAGTTTAATTGCCATCCTTTGTTTTTATTAATACTTTGTTTTAAAAGATTCATTCAGTAGGCGCTTATTAAAAAAGCGTTTAACTGCATTTCAAAAATAAAATTCAGATATTACCTAAAAACTAAACTTTTGTTAAGTATTTGTAAACAAATAAAATTAACAAAAATGCCTTAGACAAACATTTAAACACTATTTATACAACCAAAATGACATAGAAAAACGAATATGTTTACAACTGTTAAACATAAAAAAATGCATACTCCTGACAGGTTTGTCAGGAATATGCATTCATTAACTATACAGGCCATCAAACCCGGAAATTAAAAAAATGCGATTAAGCATACAGAAATCAATTTGAAAAATTATTCTGAACTGATTCCTGTAGCCTCATCAGTACTTACCACCCAAGTGTCTGTACCAGATTACTTCCTTCCAGTACCAACTGACTGTTGGCCACCGGATAATAGTAATACTTAGGTTTAACAAATTCTTTCTTTTTGTCTCTTGCTATGGTAAACATGATATGACCGCTGTTCCCGTTTTCGAGATAGATAGTCGTATTATTACCATTCGCATCTTTGAGATAGTACAACGTGATGTTCTTTAATTCTGCTTCTGTAAGATGACTTATCGGTCCTGTACTGGTCGCTGATTCCAATATGGCGATATCTACTTTACCGTCTCCGGTTACATCCATAGGTCCTAATGCTTTTACATACATTCCCTGTTGCTGATCTGCAAGCCGCTGCCCGACTTCCCATCTGAAAACATCTCTGTATCGCTGACCTTCGCATGCCAGCTCTACACGTCTTTCCCTACGAATTTCCAGAATCAGACCGATATCACCTTCATTCACATTGCTGTAATAAGCTTGTTGTTTGGGATCTATTGATGCACTCACCTGACTAAGGATCATATTCGGCATGCCTACCCGGGCACGCAACTGATTAACAGATTTATCCAGATCGGCCTGATTATTCAGAATACCCAGCTCTGCTTTTGCTTCAGCAAAAATCAATAATACTTCGGCGTATCTGAATACAAATGCATCTGTATATGCAGCTTCCCAGCTGATCATGTCCGCTACTTCCGGATAAAATTTTATCTGATTGTATCCACCTAAGGTCGGTTTGAGACGATGAGGAGCAGTAGCATTTACAGCCTGAAACCCGGGTTTCATAAATGTTTGCTCAAATCGCGGATCTCTGTTTACAAATACTTCATCAATATTTTTAGTTTTATAATCCGGCTGATCCGTAAAGCGACTTCCGTCTTTCATCAGATAGCTCTCCATGAGTGTCTGGCTTAAAGCCCATTCGTAATCCAGTACCGTATGCGCATTTCGTCTGCGTCCCAGATCTTTATCGTAATCTATAAACAGGATCGTTTCCGGATTTGCCTGCAGATTCTGACTGATAAAAAGATCACGGTATGCCCGGTTTACTCCTCCGGTTTTACTGATCTGAAACCCGCCCTCATTTATTATTTTCTCCGATGCGGATACCGCTCTTTCCAGAAATTTCTTGTAACTGTCTTTCAAGCCCAGATAGGTATGGTATTTTCTATATGTACCTTCCTGTAATGCAAATTGTGCTAACTGAGCCAAAGCTCCCCATCTGGTAATTGTTGATTTATGTCCGTCAGGCTTTATATTCGCTGCTGCAAATTCAAGATCCGCCATAATTGAATCTACAACCAGGGCACGGCTATCCTGCTTTTTATTAAGCAGTTCATTATCTCCTGTACCCATTGTACTGCCATACCACGGCACATCGTTATACGTATTGACTTTATCTATGTAAAACCGTGCTCTGAAAAATTTAGCTACCCCCACATAATGATTGACATCTTCTGCTTTTGCATTTTTTACCCGTCCGTAATTTTCCAGAAAAAAGTTGATATTCCGAAGTCTGGTCCAACTCCATACAGATGCATTCTGAGGTGTAACTCCTCCCCTCATTATTTCATCAATAGTACTTCCTGAATTGTGATGTGCTAAGTTGTCCGTACCTAAATCCGCAATAGGTGCATCCAGATATCCGTAAAAACCATCCGTATATGTCTTTAAATCTGTAATACTGGTAAAAAACACCTCTGGTGTAATAGATGTAGTCGGATATCTATCCATAAAATCATCATTACAGCCTGTCATCAGAGACAGTATTCCAAGCAAAGCGCCTCCTGCTATTATCTTTCTTATTATATTTTGCATGATCGTGTTCCTTTTTTAGAAAATAAAATTTAGGCCTAAAGAATAAGTTCGCTGAAATGGATAAGCCGTTCTGTCTCCTACGATTTCCGGATCCAGATAGTCCATGAGTTTGGTAAATTCAAACAGATTTTCTCCGCTTCCGAATATACGTATGCGCTCTACCCCCCATTTGTCTGTCAGATATTTGGGTAATGTATACCCTACAGTCACGTTTTTAACACGCAGATATCCTGCATTCTGGATATATTTGGTCTGCGTTGCTGCCAGTTCGATTCCACTTTGCTCAGCAACATAAGATTTTGGTCTTGGCAGATAAGCATTAGGATTTTCCGGAGTCCAGTGGTCCAGATTAAATTTAGTAAGACTAGCCCACGGTTGTGCATAAATACCCCAGAAGTAATGATCTCCACCAGACGGATAATAATTTCTTTTACCTACACCTTGCAGAAATACGCGGAGATCAATACCATTCCAGGCCGAACTCAGATCCAGACCATAGGTGTACCGTTGTCTGGAATTACCGATAATTTTATAATCACCAGGATTAGCAAGTGTCCAGTCGCCACGGTTTACTTTGCCATCTCCGTTGATATCCGCAAACTTCAGATCACCTGGTTCGAGTCCACGCGTTCCCGGATAAGAAGTGACATCATACTGATTCGCATGAGCCGCAATTTCTTCTTTAGACTGGAAAAATCCTAAAGTGGTCAATCCCCACATTTCTCCTATTTCCTGTCCTACGTAATAATCGTTCAGATTATTCTTGGGATTATTGTATTTTTCAATAAATGCTCTGCTGTCTGCCAGATTAAATCGTGCAGAGAAAGAAAGAGGCTTATGTCCGAGCATAAATTCTTTATTATAGCCCAACGTCAGCTCCCAGCCTTTGGTCATCAGGTCTGCTGCATTCTCAACTGGCACACCTACTCCAAGTACAATCGGTAAAACACGACCTGCAGTCAGCATGTCTTTTGTATACCTTCTGTACATATCAAAGGATCCGAAAAACTGATTATTAAACAGGCTGACATCTACCCCGAAATTGGATTGTGTAATTGTCTCCCAGGTAAGTGTTGAGGATACCAAACCGGGGCTACTCACAATTGGAGGACGTTTGCCATCCAGAATTACACCTGTTCCTTTTGGCATATTAGCGATATACGGATAATAATTATCCTTAAGATCCTGATTAGCCAGAGATCCGTACGAAGCCCTCAGCTTAAAATTATCAACCGTATTTTTAAGGGGTTCAAAGAATTTTTCCTGAGAAACTACCCATGCTCCGGAAACAGACGGGTTAAATGCAAAGCGATCCTTTTTAGGGAATCTGGATGATCCGTCATACCGCAGATTAGACTCCACTATATACTTATCTTTATAGGAATAATTTAACCTTGCAAATCCTCCTCTTACCGCCCAGGCATAATCTAAGGCTCCTACAGTAGGGATCTCTCCTGTCGCCAGACCAATAGTAGGAAGAGAATTGGAAATTAACTGATCTCTGGATGCAGAAAATCCTTCATATATACGTTCCTCCTGATTAAAACCAAGCATGACCGAAAAGTAATGATCTTGAATTGTCTGCTGATATTGCGAATAGATATTGTAGACATTGTAACGTGTCTCATCACTATTATTGGAAGCCATACTGTTAAAATTCTGGCGATTTAATATTCCTGGACCTGTACTGAACTGTAGTGGTAACTGAAAGAAATGACTTTTACCGGAAACTCTCCGGAATGTAGCATCTCCATTCAGACTCCAGACGCCTTTGATAAAGTCTATTTTCGCACCGAAGCTACTCTGGAAATCATTTACCCGTTTAATACTTCTTCCGCCTTCCGCAACAGCACCTATCATATTGACCCCTGCCTGCGTGTATGTTCCGTCAGGATTGTAGACCATATCCAGAGAAGGTTGACGGTTTACATTATGCCAGTACAGATAACCCTGGTCTATTGCAGACGGCTGATCGTATTTATCATTTGTATACGTTGTATTATTTGATAAGGTAAACCAATCCGTTATTTTATAATCACCTTTGGCTCTGAAGTTGTAACGGTCGTATGTATCAGGGCTGATTCTCAACATACCGTTCTGTCTGAAATATTCCCCTGAAATATAATAGGAAGAACGTTCATTTTTCTGTGATATACTGATGTTATTGGTATAAGAAGGCTGTGCATCTTTATAAACTTCCTTAAACCAGTCTGTAGATCCCAGATAGATGTAAGCATTCGGATTTTGCGGATCTGTGATCACACGAGGCAAAGAAGGATTTTCACTTAGCTGTTTACCATATTCCAACATTTTTTCGTCATACAGATTATACCAGGGTGCAGACATTATATTCCGGTACTTCATGACTTCATACGGATCATCTTCAATCTGTACGGAGCGGGTAATTGCTTTTGCCGCAAAAATAGAATTTAAAGCAATCTTAATATTTGCACTAGTCCCTGCTTTGGTAGTGACCAATACAACTCCGAATGCCGCTCGGCTACCGTAAATCGCAGCAGAAGCCGCATCTTTGAGTACCGTTACACTAGCGATATCCATTGGATTCATACGGTTCAGTTCATCATTGGTTGTAGGTACACCATCGATGACAATCAGCGGCCCTCCTCCCGAAAGCGAGGTATATCCCCTCACATTGATCTCAGGAGAACTGTTGGCTCTTCCGCTGGTAGGTGTAATATTCAGATTGGCCATAGCTCCCTGCAAGGCTGTTCCGACATTTGTAATCGGACGGCTATCTAAGAATTTTTCACCAATCTGATCCACAGCTCCGGAAAGATTCACTCTTTTTTGTGTACCGTATCCTACTACGATGACTTCTTCCAGGTGGGATTCTTCAGTTTCCATACGCACATTGATCTCATTTTTGCCTGATACGACTACCTGCTGGTCTTTGTATCCTATAAAACGAAACAGGAGTATTCCTTTTTCAGGAACACGGATAGAATACCTGCCATTAGCATCCGTTTTGGTCGAAAGACCAGCGACTCCCAATACAGATACCGTGACTCCACGCATGACACCAGTCGAATCACTGACAACTCCCGAAATTTCATTATCTGTTTTTTTTCTTTCTTTGATGACAATAGTACCTCCCAGAATCTCGATGGCTAAATTCCGATCCTTAAGTGCACGATTCAGCACAACCCGGACATCCAATTCGGAAGCAAATACATTGACGCGGCCTGCACGCTCCAATAATTGTTCATCATAAAAGAAACGTAGCTTCGTTTGTTTGGTTATCTCCTGAAGTACATTTTCTATTCTTGCGTTTTTCATGGAAAGACTCACTTCCTGCGCATATCCTGATGCTCTGGCTCCTAGTGTACACAGCAGGACCAGAATACAAATTAACTTCATAGTTAGTAGGACTTTAAAAACAAGTGGATTTGATCGACTTCTCCAGTCAACTTGTTCTATTAATGGAGAAAAAAAATTCATAACTTTGAATTGTTAAAGGTTAATAAATCAATAGAATTCACATTTCAATTAAAAATTTGCCTTTTTCAATACAGGGGGTGCTCCAACACCTCCTTTTTTTATTGTAAAGGCACTAAATCAGAGAGGTCAGGTTCGATTCATATTTTTGTGGTTTGGGTTAATAATTCATATCATTTACTATTTCACGATGACTTTACGTCCATCTATTTCAAATCTGCGTTGTGTTGCTGATGACAGGATATTCAATACTTCAGACAGTTTAGCCTCTCTGCTGATAGCACCTTTATACGTTGTATTTACGATTAAAGATTCCGCATTTACGATTTCAACATCGTACCATCTGGCCACCTCCTTAATAATTTCTGACAGATTATCACTGTCAAAATAAAATTCACCACGCTGCCAGGCTGTATTTTTTTGAATATCAGCTGGTGAGACTGCAACTTCACCACCTTTTATGAGTGCTTCATTTCCGGGAGATAACAAGGTTTCCTTTTGACCGGAAATAATCTTCACCTTTCCTTCTACAAGTGAGGTACTGATCTCATCCGTATAAGCATTGACATTAAAACTGGTTCCCAGTACTTCTATTACAGATCCGTTCAACTCTATGCGGAAGGGTCTGTTTGGATCCTTTGCAACATCAAAATAGGCTTCTCCGGATAATTTTACTATGCGCTGGTCTGAATGAAATACTGTAGGATACGACAGTTCCGAGGAAGAATTAAGCCATACATTTGTTCCATCACTCAAAGTCAGCTTATATTTCCCTGCTTTCGGAACCTCTACTGTCAGTAATCCATTTTCTGCAGTCGAATGCAGGTTGTGATCACTCACCGAATCTATTGCTGTTTCACGCTTGCCATTGGGGTAAGTAATAACGGCATAGGAAGAACCGGGCATAATATCATTTTTATATTGTCCGCTGGAATCCGGAATTACAGCCGCCAACTCCACAGCGTGGGATGTATAATTACTTTTCCAGTATATCCCTAATAACCCTCCCATGACAACAAGCATAACCGCAGCAACAAGCAGACGCTTCCATGTAAAGAATCCTGAAGATGTTTGTGTATCTTCTTCCCGCTCTATCTGATCAAGGATTACCGACTTTGACCTTTTGAGGCTATCTGTACTATCCTGCTCTGCAGAAGGCAGTTCATCCCCAAAAGAATAAAACCATTCTATTACCTGTTGCTCCTCTTCAGGAGTACATTGACCATTCAGATATTTCTGTAATAATTTTTTAGCCTGCTTATTGAGGTTGTCTTCATTCATACAACCTTATAACCTGACTAAACAGAGAAAAGTACCGAAGAAAAATAAAAAAAAATTAAAATATTATTTGACAAGTATTTTAAGCCGCGACATGGCCAGGGAAATATTGTTTTTGACGGTTTGTTCAGAGATTGATAATTGGGAGGCAATATCTTTTATGCACATATCTTCTCCTCTGCTGAGGTTAAATATGGAGCGCATTGTGACCGGCATTTTCTGCACTTCATCTTCCAGTAATTTGGCCAGTTCCTGAGCCATCAGTTTATCCTCCGTATTGTGCAGACAAATTATATCCTTTTCTGCTTTGACCTGTAATTGTTCAAAATGCTTTACCCGCTTTTCACTTTTGACCATCCAGTCGATCACTTCGTAACGTGCAGCTTTGAAGAGATAAGGATAGATCGAATCTCCCACTTCTATATTGGCACGTCTGTTCCATAATGACAGAAACACCTCCTGTAAGATGTCCTCCGTATCTGTAACGGAACGTATTCTTTTCAGGATAAAACGAAAAAGTATATCCGAGTACCTGTCAAACAAAATTGAAAAGGCTTGTGTGTTGTTCTTTTTAATTGCATCGAACAATTCTTTATCAGACCACGTATTCATGACTTTCCATCCCAAATTTAAGTATTCTTTACCTGTGAAATAGTGTATTATCCACAGCACAAAGTTATAATTGTAATGCTAAGCTAATGTTAAATCAATGTTTTTCCAAAAATAATTATATCCGGAAGAATGAAACCATTGTGTAAAGTAAAACAGTGGGATAAAGTTTTTTTCCTTAGCCGGAATAATTATATAAAATAAAGTATGATCAGGCCCGGCACTCTGCTTATAATGACTAACTATTTTTACAGTCCCATTGATCAGGCTTTATCCTGTTCAAAAAAATACACGATCAACATACTTGCTTTTTGTGTACCCGGATTACGTGGAGAATGAGAAAGTCTTCCGTCAAACAGTATAGAATCTCCTTCTTTGAGGTGTATTACTTCATTTTCAAAAATGTATTCCACCTCTCCTGCCAGAATATATTTGTATTCAAAGGCCTCTGTAGTGACCATAGGACGGTTTGCATCCGGCTCTAATTCCAGAAGTACAATATCCATTGTAGAATTGACGATGGAGGTGGTAAAGATCCTTCTGTACATAAATCCCAATGCATGTTCTTTTTCAAAGGGTTCATATTGTTCTTTACGTCGAACAATAACTGGCCCTAAATCTCCATCAGATGTAAATCCTTTAAAAAATTCTGTAAGGTCAATTTCCAGCGCTCCGATAATATTAATCAAAACCAAGAGTGAGGGAACAGTCCGGTTATTTTCAACCTGAGAAATTAAACCTTTACTTACCCCTGCTCTGTCGGCCAGATCCTGTATAGTAATACCTTTTCCTTTACGTATTTCTTTAATTCTTGAACTTATCTTGAATATGGTGTTATCTTTCATTTGTGTATCATTTACTTTTAATACCTGCTCGTCAACCAACAGTTACATTCGCATTTGTTTGCGTTTGTCAAATCTATGTTACAAGAATATTTTCATATTTTAAGGCATCTCTTTCAAACATAATAAATAAAATCAAAAAACGGGTCCTACATGCTCCCTTAAAAGGCTTAATAAGAGCTAAAAAGCCAATATTAACAGCAATTTAACATGTGGCTAACAGAAAAAAATCAGCTGTTTTTTTTATTCTTCTGAAAATCAATATTATGTTTAAAAACTATGTTAAATTGTATTTAACGCATACTATTCGGAATATACTACCCGTTATATAATCAAAGATTTATTTGTCCGATCAAGTATAACAGGTACAAATAATATATCATAAACGGAAAGCCCGGACAGTATCGATACTGTCCGGGCTGTTTATATTAGAAAGATACTGTCAATTTCTTATCCGAAAACAATGTGTCCGTCACCCAGCTCTTTAATTTTTGCCAGCGACTCTACCTGTATATCCGGAATTGCCCTTAACAATTCTCCTCCCTTTTGAAAAGATTTTTCGATGATAAATCCCATTGCCAGCAACGTCGCTCCAGCTTCCTTGACCAGATCATAAACCCCTGAAGCAGCATTTCCGTTTGCCAGAAAATCGTCAATAAATACAACTCTGTCTGAAGGTCCCAGAAAGTCACGGCTTACACAGATATCATATGTCTTGTCTTTAGTAAAAGAGTAAACCGAAGATACCAGCATATTTTGCATAGTTTTAGGCATTGCCTTTTTAACAAATACAACAGGGAGCTCCAGCAGATACCCCAGCATAATGGCGGGTGCAATACCACTTGCTTCAATGGTGATAATTTTATTTACAGAAAGATGGCCAAAACGTCTTACAAATTCTACTGCGATAGATTTCATCAATACAGGATCCATCTGATGATTTATAAAACTATCTACTTTCAGGATACCTCCTTTAAAGCTCTGCCCGTCCTTCAAAATTCGATCTTTCAATATATCCATATCATTTACCTCTATTATAGTACCTTTTATTCTTTTGTCAGGTACTTATTCGCTGAAAAATGTTGCAAATATACAATAATCCGGATACGGGATTATGTATCAGGATACTTTAGCACACTTTTTGTATATCTCAGCTATTACAAATTCATCTTTGGTTTACTCGGATTATTTGATTTTGCTTTGAAATAAAAAAAAGTGGCAGTATATTGAATTAAAAAACAGGCACATCAGGATGACTTAGCAACAGCTATCTAAATTATGAAACAAACAAAACAGGTTTATTTAACTTTTTACCTCATACTCTTATTATCTTCATGTACCTCTAAAAAGAGTCCTGAACAAACACAAGAAAACAACAAAAAGGATTCACTGGAACAGGTAGCCAAAATGCAAAAGGAAGCCGAACGGCAGAAGCCCGTTGAAGCTGCAGATATCAACCTGAAAAAAGAGTTTCTCTATGACAAACATAGTCTGGAAGATACTTATCCCTACAAGGATACTACCCGTAATTTTCAATGGGATAAGATAAAAGAACGTCTGGCATATGTCGTCAATTTTCAAAAGAAAACCGGACAATATGCTATCCTTCAGAACTATAAAAACAAAAACAGGGAAGCTCCTGTTGTCAAGCATTTTGAGCGTAACGCTTATACCCGCGTATCCGATTCTCTTGGAGTGGAGCGCTATCAGTCAGCCCCATTATATGTTGTCGGTGAAACGGACCAACCTATCCGATACGGAAGAGACGGCTCATTGGTCAGACTCATGAGCAGCGATACACTGGATATGGTCAAGATCGAAGGCATTTCATTTGACGGAACCTGGGATGTTCCCAAAAGGTATGTCAAAGCCATCAGTGATTCCACGACTTTCAATCATGTGGTAGTAGTAGATGTGCGCAATCAGAATATATGTACATTAGAAGGTTCGGGTAAAGACTGGACCATACGGAGTATGAATCCGGCCACTTCCGGCAGGCATAAACCACCTCATGCTCAGGAGACACCTGTAGGTTTGTTTATGATACAGGAACACAAGTCTAAAATGTTTTATTATAAGGATGGAACAACCACTATTGATGGCTTTGCACCTTATGCGAGCCGTTTTACCAACGGAGCATATATACATGGCATACCCGTCAATAAACCGGCTACAGCTATTATTGAGTACAGCGCCTCTTTGGGGACAGTTCCCCGTTCACATATGTGTGTCCGCAACGCTTCTTCACATGCAAAATTCGTCTATAATTGGGCTAAACCCATGAATGCACTGGTCATAGTGATAGATTAACGTTATTTAACATTTTGAAAATCATATTATTACTACCTTTGTAGTGGAAAATTGTGATTTTGTGTTATGATTAGATTTTTGTATATTTTCTCGTTAGTATTGTTTACCTCGTCATCAGCATCTGTTTATACAGGTAAGCATATTGAAAAAAAAACCGTTGTAAAACCAATTAAAAAAGTATCTCCTGTTCAACAACTGTACGCCAGCATGCATCTGGAGCCTATTCTGAAATTAGAGGCTTTTGAGCAAGCTATGCGCGGACGGAGTATGTTGTCAACGGATAACAGGGACACGATGACGATTATTGATTTTACACTCCCTTCAACAGAAAAAAGACTGTACGTACTTGATCTGAAAAACAGAAAAGTACTTTATCACAGTCTGGTGTCGCATGGCCGCAACAGCGGCGAAAAATTTGCGACTTCTTTCTCCAACCGCAACAATTCGTACCAAAGCTCACTGGGTTTTTATGTTACAGAAAAGACATACCAGGGTGGTAACGGGTATTCGCTTGTGCTGAATGGTCTGGAAGAAGGAATAAATGACCATGCAAAAGAAAGAGCTGTAGTAATGCACGGTGCTGATTATTGCAGTGAAGCGGTCATTGCCTCTACCGGACGTCTGGGTCGGAGTTATGGATGCCCGGCACTTCCGCGCGAACTTAATGCAGAGATTATCAACACGATTAAAGAAGGAACTCTTCTTTATATCTATGCGGATAATCAGAATTATGCGGCTAAAAGTGACGTTCTTAACCGTGAATCTTCACTGATTGCGCAAAGGGATATTGAAAACAATGAAAAACATCATTTGAATTAGCATAGCTTCTCAAGAGGTATGTTTGAAGATGTTAAAATCAATCCGATTTCAGAAATAGTCTGGACTATGGGTTTATTTTAGCATCTTCTTTTTTGATGTAATATTCCAAATAGGTCAAATTCCTCTACGGAACTATTTTCTTCACTGAAAATCGAACAGCATTTTGGGCTGTTCTGAAAGGATTTGTATCTTTAGTGCTTAACACTATGCGTATATGATCCGGCTGGTTCCGTTCCGACAATCTAACTTTGAGCAATTAATTCAAATGGTGCCAAGTGAAGAATTACTAGTACAATTTGCCGGCACTATTTTTTCATTTCCACTTACCGTTCCACAATTAGAATTCTATCTAGGTGATCCTTACAGACTTGCTTTTGCAGTTTACACGTTGTCTGAAAACAGATATATAGGTCATGCAGAATTGTACAAGAGCGAACAGCTTCAATATAAGATCTGCAGAATATTAATCGGGACATCCGAAGACAGAGGAAAGGGCTATGGTTCTGCATTGATTCATGCCTTATGCAGCTATGCATTCTGCGATCTGCAGGCCGAAGAAATCGAGCTAAACGTATTTGACTGGAATACGGCAGCCATACACTGTTACCAGAAGAACGGGTTCTCCTTTCGATCTGAAAAGGATAGAATCATAGCATCATCTACCGGACAAGTACTGAATTCTCTGAATATGGTATTAAAAAAAGAACTATTTAACAAATCAAATCAAGCTAACACAGATCTATCCCATGAGTGAACACTATATACAGGATGAAACTTTTGAAAGAATGGACTATACTTCCCTTGCGCTGGCAAAAGGAGAATATGACAATTGTACATTTATCAACTGCAATTTTGCGGAACAGGATCTTTCGGGATTCAAATTTATAGACTGCAGTTTTAAGCATTGTAATCTGAGTCTCGTCCGTCTGGAAAAAACAGCACTACGCGATATCCTGTTTGAGGATTGCAAAATGATAGGCATACGCTATGAAAACTGCCTTGATTTCGGACTCGCCTTTTCATTCAAACGATGTCAGCTGCAGCATTCATCTTTCTATGGGCTGAATCTAAAGAAAATAGTTTTTAATGAATGTTCCCTTCAGGAAATAGATTTTTCGGAGAGTGATCTTTCCCAGTCAACTTTTAAAGATTGTGATCTGCTAAGGGCCAGTTTTTATCATACCAATCTGGAGAAAGCCGACTTAAGATCAGCTTACAATTATTCAATCGACCCTGAAAATAATAAACTTAAAAAAGCCAGGTTTTCAGTTTCAGGAATAGCCGGACTACTGGATAAATATAATCTTCAGATTGAACATTAATTGACACATATCTATTGCTTATTTGGCTATATTTGTGGCTATGGATGCAGCTGAACTAAAACAGTATTTTTCAAGCCGAGAACTACCTACCGAAATCCGAATAGCCTCACACATGGTGGTGACAAATATTCCCGAATTTTTAAGAATAAGCTTTATATGCGTGGATATGTGGGAAAAAGATGTAGAAAAATGCCCTTCGTGGGTACGTTTACAATTGCTTAAAGAAGCATTGGAACAGTAAACAATTTATCTCTTTTATACTCTCCTGTATTTAAGAACTTATAAGAATCAAAAAAGCACGTCTTTGCAGACGTGCTTTTTTGATAAAGATCATTATGGATTAGAATCCGTAGCGTAAACCCAACTGAAACTGGTAGGGATTACCGGAAGGATTGACAATTCCGGAGTTGTTTACACGGTAATTGAACTGTTGTTTTGTGACATCAAACTGAGGTACAGCAGGTGTTCCTGTTTCTTTATTCTCAGGTATTCCCAATGCATACAATGCCTGTGAACCCAAAGATTCGTTGACTCCCCAGTCTTTCTTAAAGAGGTTACCAAGATTAAAAATATCAGCTGATACTTCCAGTGATTGTGTACGTCCAAATTTGATTTTCTTCGCAATACGTAAATCTACAATTCCGTAGAAACCGTTTACACCGCCGTTACGCTCAGCTATTTTACCTGAATATTTCAGGATATAATCTTTGAGGCTCTGACTCGCATTCGGATTATTCAGAAGATCATTTAACCCGGCCGCAACATTGGCTGCTGTGTTGGCACTGTTCGGATCAAATATGTAAGCAAGATCGTTCGTATTAGATACAAAGTCACCGTTGATATTACCACCCGCAAGTAAGCTGTATCGTGTACCACCGATTCCGGAGTAACGTACACCGACACTCACACCGTAGAATGTAGGTAAGGTACCATAGAATACTACTTTATGTCTGAACTGGCCGTTTGAATAGCTCATTTTACTCAGATCACGAGGATCATCTTTTACAGGAAGAGAAAGAGTAGCTGTATTTGCGACGTTACCATTGTAAGAAGTATTATCTTTTGTATCATTCCACGTATAGCTCAATGATACAGAGCCGTCCTGAAAGTATTGATATGATCCATCCACGACTACGGCGAATTGATTGATTTTACCTTCACTGTTCAATTCCAATACACGGCCAAATTTGTTACTGATACGCCCTTGTTTCCAGTCAGCAGCACCATTTACAATTGCTGTAGCCGGCACATAAACGCCACGGTTGTCTTCATTCGCTAATCTGAAGAACGGATCTGCGACCATATTGCGGTCTACATACATGTAGTTATTACGTCCTAATGTCGCAAAACCTGTCACCCCTACTTTTATACGATCATTGATGAATCGGGTGTAGGAAAGATTGGCTTTGTATACAACCGGAATCTTTGCATTATCGGAATACGTATTGATGGTTGGAACCTGAAAAGCTTCCAATGTCGGAATACTACCCGGATTCTGACGATAGGCATTAAAATCCGGTCTTGGTACATCCGCACCACGTACGTCTACAGTTGCAAAATGCTTTCCATCAAAAGTCAGGTTATTGATGGTCATATAGTTGTTGATGTCTGAGGCAAAGATACCTGCTCCGAAACGGAGGAAGTCAGTTTTGTTTTCATTGACATCCCAGGTAAACTGTACGCGGGGTTGTACTACAAATGATTTCAGCTTATTATCAGTGCGAACTCCTACTTCAGAAAGTAACAGTTCATTCAAAGGTGAAGTCGGATAGTGGCCATAATCCAGACGAAGACCTGCTGTCATATCCAGACCTCTTGCAAGTTTGGTCTGCATCTGTCCATAGATACCGGCATTAAAGATAGATCCGGTTACCGTTGGATCAGCCATTAAAGGTACCTCACGATAGAATGCATATGGAGTCAGATTATCAAAGTTTTGCAATGCCGTAAACTGATCACTTGGTCTGAACTGAAAACGTCCGTTAACCTCACTGCCATAAAGGGACTTCGCATGCGTATACATAAGGTCTACCCCAAATGTATAGTTTATTTTATCCGTACTTAGATACACGTTATCCACCAGTTGGATTACATTATTTGTAAATCCTTCCTGAGCAAAACGGTGTCCTCCAAGCTGCACATTAGTAGCCAGAGACTTTCCGTCTACAGGAGAAGCGATGTTCTCAACAATAGCTCTTGGAATATTAGCTCCCGGAAGCTGATCACCCGGGCTGCTTTTTTGGTAAGTGTAAAGATGTTGTACTTTTAGTTCATTGGTCAGTCGTGGTGATAATGATGTACGCAAAGTTGCCAGCAAACTGTTATCTATGTTTTTATCATTCCCGTATGATTCAAACATATTAATAGCTGTATTATCTTCCAGTCCTAATTTGTTTCTGTCGTTGGTATAATTATCACGGATGGTCAATAAATTTTTCTCATTGATCTGCCAGTCTATACGTGCAAATACCGCATCTGAGCCACGGGTTTTGTCAAATGATCCGTATTGTGCCCCTTCTCCCAGACCATATTTATTCCGACCTATATTTACAAACTGATCTAAAGTAGCACGTGTAATATTAAAACGACTTTCGTCTGTTGCAGATTGTACATCAGCGATAATCAGAGGACGTGCATCTCTTTGATGATCCCAGGCTACAAAAAAATGAAGTTTATCTTTGATAATAGGACCTCCCAAAGTAAAACCATACTGATACGTAGAAAACTTATTGCTGCGTTTGTTACCACGAATATCATACGGACTGGATAACCAGTCTGCACGAGCATATGTCCAGGCACTTCCGCTCAGTGTATTTGTACCAGCCTTAGTCACGGCACTCACTGTCCCCCCGCCACTTCTTCCATAGGTCACATCATACTGATTGGTAACCACTTTGAATTCACGGACAGCTTCGATTGAAATAGAATATGGTGCACCGCTACGGCTGGTAGTAGAACCTGCAGAAGTCGGATTTTTTGCAGTCATACCGTCGATGGTAAAGTTAGTGGATGAACCTAATTGACCTGAAAGATTATCTCCTCTGTTTAACGGCGAAAGATCCATAAGAGAAGTAAAATTACGTCCGTTCACCGGAAGTTTTGCGATATCTTTTGCAGATACGGCTGTAGCTGCTCCGAGATTCTCGATCTTATTTTTCATAGAATTGGCGGTCACATCTACGATATCCAGTGTATTACTGGATTCTTCCATCGGAATGACAACGCGAATGATATCTCCCTGATTAAGCATAAATCCGTTACGGACCTGCTCACTATATCCTACATATGTAGCTCGTACTACATAAGGGCCTCCCAACGGAAGTTCTTTAAATGTAAAATCGCCGTTAGCTGTTGTAGATGTTTTGGTGTTGAATCCTGTAGATTCGTTTCGGATCTGTACAGTCGCTCCTGCTACTGCATGTCCTGCCCCATCTGTAATCTTTCCGGAAATACTGGCTTGTGTCGTTTGTGCCATGACGTCATAATGACCCCATAACAATAAGCATAAAATAGTAAGTAAATATCCTTTCATATACATTGTTGATTGATGGGGCTAAAATAGTTGTAGCGTATTAACTTATGACCACCAATAGATTAACAAATGATTTAGAAAGTGTAAAGAAATCTTACTCCTTTTGTTTAATGAGATAAGCGCAGCGGCGAGCTCCTGCTACTATATGGCTAATACGATTTACTGTTACCTGTGTACCCAGTACAGACTGAAAAGTGTTAAGTTCATTATCACAGAATCCCTGACACTGTGAAGCGGCCGCACAGATAGGACAATGATTTTCGATAAAAAGATATTCACCATCTGCTTCGCTTCTGTATTCGGCCATATACCCTTCCCGCTGACGAATATCGACAAGTGCTTCTATACGCGGTTCGAGACCTCTTATCCCGGTAAGATGTCGTGTGTAACGGTCCAGAATTTCTTCCCCGTTAGCTTTTATGACTTGCTCTAATGCTTTTTCTCCTAATGTCTCCCGGATAGTACGGATAAGATTAACAGTCAGATCTGCATGTGTATCCGGAAAACGGGATTGTCCTTTGGAAGTCAGTGCCCATATTTGTTGTGGACGTCCCCTTCCTTTTGATTCCGTAGTAGACTCTACCAAACCTTCATTCGCCAGTTTTAACAAATGGAAACGTGCGCCTTCAGTAGTCACTCCCATCTCTTTGGCCAAAGCAGTCAACGGAAGTGCCCCTTTGGTTTTGAGTATCCAAAGTGATTTTTCATTATCCGGCAAACTATTATTCATAATAAACAAAGTAATTATTTGGTTTAATAAACAAAGTTAATACCTTTGTTAAACAAAAACAAAATTACAAAAATTATGGCTTATCAATTACCGGCTCTGCCTTACTCATACGATGCATTAGAACCTTTCATCGACAAGGCAACCATGGAAATCCACCATGACAGACATCATCAGGCTTATGTAGACAACCTGAATAAAGCTCTTGAAGGTCAGACTACTCCTGAATCTTTAACAGCTTTACTGGAAAATATCAGTAACTATTCTCCTGCTGTACGCAATAATGCAGGTGGTCACTACAATCATGAATTATTCTGGAATATTCTTTCTCCATCGGCCCAGACACAACCACAGGGAGCACTTGCAGATGCCATTCTGGCTAATTGGGGTTCTTTAGAAAATTTCAAAGAACAGTTTGGTCAGCTCGCAATGACGCGTTTCGGCTCTGGTTGGGCCTGGTTATATGTCAAATATAATGGCAGTATTGCTATTTGTTCTACTCCTAATCAGGATAATCCACTAATGGACATTAATAGCACAGACAGAGGATTCCCGATAATGGGTATAGATGTGTGGGAGCATGCTTATTACCTAAAATATCAAAACAAAAGGGCTGATTATCTGGCTGCTTTCTGGAGTATTTTAGATTGGGAAGCGGTATCCCGAAATTATGATGCTATACGTAACAGAAAATCATGACAGGAGAAATTGTGAACAAGGTGCAGCAGACAGGTATCATCGGTCTCGATCTTATGGATTATGCACCTCAGGTATCTTTTATACAACTGGACATCAAAGATATGTTGTATATGGGGATGATGCTCAAAGAGAAGGAATTCAGGGAAAAACTGCAGCAACTGGATTTCTCTATATTCAAAGGTAAGGCCGTCACTATTATGTGTTCTTCGGATGCTATCGTTCCACAGTGGGCGTATATGCTGCTGACAACTTTGCTACGCCCTTATGCATTCAGCCTATCCTTTGGTGAGGAGGATCATCACTATCAATCACTTTGGACCAACGCCATTACATCTGCCGATTTTACTCATCTCAAGGAAAAAAAGGTAGCCGTCCGTAACGATATCAAAGTCCCCGAAGGAATCTATATGGCTGTTACATCCAGATTATTACCGTTGGTTTCCGGACTTATGTATGGGGAAGTGGGAATGCCAAAAGTCATTTACAAAAAATAATACAGGTTATGAACATACTTATTTTTAACGGAGCTCTGGAGAGAAGACCATCTTCTACCTCACATAGTATCATTCAATTTTTACAACAAACACTGGAAGAAAATGGGATCCATTCTACCGTATTCAATCTGGCAGGATCTGCCATACCTCTATTTGATTTTACTCTTTCTAAAACACCGGTCGCTGTAGAGATTATGGCGCAGCAATTCAGAGAAGCTGATGCGCATATCTGGCTTACCCCACTCTACCATGGCAGTATGACAGGAGTGATGAAGAACTGTCTGGATTGGTTAGAAATATCAGCAAAGGAACCCAAACCTTACCTGACAGACAAAATGATCGGTCTTATTTCATGGGCTGATGGCGGACAGGCACTTCAGGGTATTAATGCCATGGATGCTATTGCTAAATCTTTGCGTGCCTGGCCTGTACCTTTCAGTGTACCGATCGTAAAACCGTTATTGTATGAAGAGGGATTGCCCGGGCAGATTACTAAAGTATACCAGCAAAAGCTGCAGCTTCTGATCCATATTCTTGTCAGCAAGCAGATATCAGCAAGATCTCTGCAGGACAATGATGTTACACTTTAACATCTCTTAACATTTCGACGCACACTATAGCGATTCTGACAGCGTTATAGTAGTGTAAAAAATGACTTTTCATAATTTAGGTTAATAATTGATAAGATCCTCATTCATCACCCCGGTGTTTGAGGATTTTTCATTTTTCACTCCTCATGGGCAAGATTTCATCAGTTGGTGGGGACACCAACTGACGCCGGAAAGTTTCACTATACTAAAGATCTTTTATTTTCCCTTTTTGCATTTGATGATATTCTCACCACCAAGGTTTTAATAGTTGCTGCAGACGGCAACTGGCGCCGGAAAGTTTCACTATGCTAAAGATCCTTTATTTTTCCATTTTGCATCTGACGAAGTTCTCACCAGCAAAGTAATTATTCCGTAAATCAGGTTCTAAACACAGATCTTAAAATAAAAAGAGAGCCTGAAGTTAGTTCAGGCTCTCTTTGCTCATAATCCGTATCAGGACATAACTTACTTAAAACAGTTGATATAAAGCATGTATATCCCCTTGCTTCAGCTTAATTTCCCCTTTCAAAACAGACCAGTCAGCTGTTGTTCTTGTCGCACTCAAAGTGATATTTTCGATATGATTCCATGCCGATCCGGAATCTTTTTTTACAAATATTCTGTTCCAGCTATCTTCACGCAAATGCATATAGAAGTAATTCGGCACATTATTTCTGGTATCTGTAAAGTCTGCAGGAGTTCCGGTATTCAAAGCTATTAGATCACCTTTTACCTGCTTTTTGAATTTGTAGAACATCTTTTCAGGCAGATAAGCTGCTAAATGTGGAGATGAACGTATGACAAATTGCAGATCCGGCACCTCAGCTTCCCTGACCTCCTTCTTCTCCGACATCTCAAAATTATCATCCAGATCATAGGTGACAATTGTATCGATCTGTTTGACAGGATCTTTCTTCCACTGCATATCTACATAGCCTCCAAGATATTTGGAAAGTGTATCCACCGGAATCTTATGCTTCTCCAGACTGTCTTTATATTGGTTTAAAACAGGTCTGAGATCAGCGTTTAACCATCCATAGGCTACACTTGACGTATCCAGCTGACGCGCTGTTGCCTGCTCCGGTGCATGCCATAAAGCGGTATATATATTACCTTCCAGTTTGATATTCCCATTATAAAAGTTTGTCTTTACAACAGATTTATTCTGCAGATCTGTATACAGCAGATCTGCTTCCAATGTATCTAACTGCATGGATTTGGCAGTGGTGAGATTTTTAATATTCTCTAACAGATCACGCATTATGGTAAGACGTTCTGCCGCTCCCAATCCGAATCCAACTACAAATCTGTCCTGACTGAATAAAACCGCAGAACGTTGGTTTCGTGCCTGTACAAAATAGAATTGGGTTCCTTCCACTAATACGGGTTCCAGCGCAAAATTGACTTTCAAAAATTTAGCAAAAGCCTCCTTATCTTTCAGTGACTGTATAGTATAGTAGGTATTTGGATCATTCTGTAGTGAAAACAGATAGACATTCGCCGGGATATCCCATCCGGATTCCCAGATCTTAATCCGCTCCAGGCTATCTCTTTTTGGTTCTTTTTTACCACCAAAGTAAGTGCCCGGATGAATCAATGCATTTTTCGCAAGTGAAGTCAGCATCCGGTCAACAGAGATACGGACTACAGCTTTACTCTGCACATGTATCTGTGCATCTCCCGAAGCAGATTGCCGCACAGTCAGATACCCCCACACGCCCAACACTACTACAATAATCACAACCAAAATCCATAGGAATACCTTTTTCATGCGCTTCTATCTATTTTGCTGTTTTAAGAAAAGAATCTATTGTACCCATGATAAATGAAACTGCATTCTTTCCTTTTGCCGGAAATTCGACAGACATCTCTCCACTGATCTTATTCCCTTTCATACCCGGAGAAGCAATATAAACCGGACCATATTGTTCCAGCTCATTAACAGTCTCCTGCATCTCTGATATAACAGGAACATTCAGATCTCTTAATAACTGAGGAATGCGGGATGTATTCAGAAAAGCAAGGAAACTGTTTTTCTTCAATAACTTGGTATATGTTGATCCTGCTTTTTTGTGAATTTTATTATCCCGTATATCTTTTAATTCCTGACGGTCATTTCCTACGAATACAATTCCGTTATTGATCAGTACAAACGCATTAAAATCTTGCCCTCTCTTACGTACGAATTCGTATACACCATCATTATACAGCACGACCTTTTCTTTCAGTCCGACTTTCAGCAATTGTTCAAAAATTCTGGGATCCGCAGAAGAGAACATCCACAAAAACTTAGGAAGTTCTTCCATTTTGGTACGTTCTACTGGAATACTATTATAATCTTCATCATATTCGTAGTCTGTATATTTCACTTCTTCTTTGACGACACCATTCAACACAAACAGGTTATCCCCAGGAAATACTTTAGCGATCGCTTTTTCGTCCAGCAGGATATCAAATAAGGTTGTACCTAAAGTCAGTGCTTCTTTGTAATTAGGTAGAAGAGAAGCATAATAGCCTTCCATATACTTCGGCATAAACTTCAGGTAAGCTTCTGTATTGATATTTGCAGAAATCACACCAAGTGCATTTTGATCTACGTATTGGTAAAACTTAGGGTTTGGTTTTTTCTTATAAATATCTTTATAATACCGAACCAGACTTTTATCCACTTCCATATCTGCGACCAGTTGCAGTTTATTACCTTCAACAACAAGATTAGCTGTCAATTCTCCTAATCCAAACTTGAATTTGGAATCATACAACGGGTCGAATCCGGTAGTCAGATACAAGAAGTATTTTGGGAAATAGTCATTGTACAATCCTTGCACACTCTTCACCCAGATATTAGCAATCGCATTTGGATTCAGACGTTTTGCAAATCCGGTATTGGAAAAGTTATTCGCTCCCTGCGCACTAATAATGGTGGATAACCTTTGATTCATCGCCTGAGTAACAATGGCACTTTTGATGGAATCATCATGTACAACCATTTTATAATAATCCGTTTGATCCTCATCATCCTCTTCACTGTCATCATAAGGTACATCCATTACGATTTCGGGAACACCGGTTGGTGGTGTTTCTATCTCCGGAACAGCGATGACTTCAGGAGATTTAGGCGGAGATATAGGGACAGACAGCGTTTTTTCTTCCGTGAGCTCTATAGCTTCTACTTCAGGCACCTCTTCTGCCATTACAGTATCTACCTGCACATCATCATACATATCAGCATAAGTAGTATCCGCCATTGCAGAATCTACCTCCACATCATCATACAGGTGACTCAGTCCCCTGCTTTGCAGACCATAGCGTCCTGCAATACTATCTTGCTGAAAGTATTCATCTGTAATGATTCCTGTCAGCATATACAACGTATTGTTGTCCCAGCTCACACGTGTCTCGCGATCTTTAGAATAGAATGTCTGCATTCCATCTACCATCTCGATCTTTTTATGCGCAGGGATCATAGCGCTGAATTTTTTGGCATCCGCCAATGGAATCAATGCACCTATATAGTTAATACTATCGTTCTTAAGGTTATAAATATAGGCCTGAGAAGAAAGATTTATTCCAAGATCCTCGATGTTCTTTACATTTCTAAAATTGCTTTCATCCATCTTTTTGAAAAATCCGGCCTTTCTCAATGTTTCATTAAAGTCCTGAGGATTGGCAAAAGAAAAGAATTTCTTTGTATCAAGAGTGACAACCAGATTGGCATCTGCAGGTATTTTACGAACCAGATCCTGTGCATAAGCGCTTACAGAGACAGCAGTAGTCATCAATACTGTAAGCAAAAATTTCATATTCATATATTAATATTGGGTTTTTACTAAAAAATAGCGGTATTAGTTCAATTGTATTCGGTTGGACAGATCTATCTGTCCGTTGATCAGATTTACGATACCTGTCTTGAGCATTACAGCCTTTTTATTAGGTGATACTTTAGCGCTGGTATTTTCCTGTTTTTTCACCGGATCTGTAAATCTGTAGATACTGGTGTAATAGGCATCTTTAAATGCGTTTTGATTTTCAGCATTCAGTTTTCCAAATTCCTTTTTTCCTTCCGGAGAGAACTTGTAATTACGTGTAAATGCTTTTTTACCGGAGTCGAAAGCATAGCTGGTATGCCCCGATACTTTAACCTTAAAATGATTAGAAAGTGTAGTTGTAAATGCATTCAATGCTTTTACATCTGTAAAGTCACATTTAATAGAGGCAATAAAGTTTGTAAAATCGACCTTTGAACTAACATTGGAGATACCGGGTGTCTGTTTTAATAGTTTGACGATGGTATTGATTTCTGTCTGAATCTTGGATTTGGATGGAATCTTTATACCATTGACCTGATCAAGCATCATCAGTGAGGATGCTTTTGTTTTGCTTTTACTCAGATTTAGTGTTGCCTGAATACTTCCGGATCCATTGGACTTTAAATCAATTTCTTCTACGATATCCAGACAGCCCGTCAGCGAAAGAGATACGACAAAAAGTATAATACAACTTACAATTCTTCTTAACATAAAAATGTGTTTCTGTTAAAGATATAAAAAATTTGGTTTTGGCCTTTAAATTCTGCACTTGAAACAGCCACAAATGAATAACAAACATCGATCCAAGATCCTGTTTATGGATTATAATTAGCCATTTTCAGGGATAAGGAATCATCAATCTGCCAAACCATTTACTTTCCTGATTGTTAATATGAGGTACATCACATTGAATACCTCTGCTTATGGATATTGCTTATACGTTGAAGAAAAAGGACGGGCCTGTATGGGCCTTTGCTGTACATGATGGCCATGAGGTGCATAAAGATTTGCAGCAATTACTGCATCTCTCCTCTTCAGAACGCCTGCGCGAAGAGGATCCTTACACGGCGATGCTCACAGCTATTAATGTCAGTCAGTTCATAGTAGCTACATCCCGTTTTCAGGTTGATCTGAATCGTCCTTTAGAGAATGCGATCTACCTCCATCCTGAACAGGCCTGGGGCTTACAGGTATGGAAGACGCATCCTGAGGAAAAACAGATTCTTAACATACAGCATGCATATCACAGCATACTGAGCGAGATAGGTTTACTGATAGAAGAGACTATCCGGCAATACGGATATTTCATTATTTATGACATCCATAGTTACAACAGTAAACGTTCCGGTCCGGATGAGATCACGGACACACAGACGAATCCGCAGATCAATGTAGGAACTATCCATAACGATCTTAAGTGGAAACCGCTTATCAATACGTTCATTTCGTACATAGAGACACAAAAGATTGACGGCCAAAAAATTGACATACGTGAAAATGTTAAATTTTCAGGCGGCAATCTGTCTAAGTGGATCAACGAACATTATGGATCATACGGATGTGTATTGTCTATAGAATTCAGAAAAGATTTTATGAACGAATGGACAGGTGAGCTGTATCCCGAACATCTGGAAGAACTTCGTCAGCTATTGGAGCGCTCTGTCGCATTCATGGTACCGGATCAAATCAATTAAAATTATGGAACAGGCTAAATCAATACAGAAAGCTATTCAGGCGATCAAACAAAAAGAGCCTGTACATATTCAGTTTGCCGGAGAAGGCAAGCTGGTTTTCAAACGGATCAACCCTTTTCTGCTGGTATACCGTATACCCGAATCCGGCAAAGATCAAATGATATCCGCTCTCGCCAAATCTGAAGTTTCGTTTCTGATTGGTAAAGAAAAGGATATGAATTTTCAAAGCATAGTACAACCTGTCGTACGTCAGCTCATTGAAGAATTTGGCTCCTGCCTGCTCATAGAAATATGGAGAGAGGAGGATCTGGAACAGGATATTGCGATTCATCTGTCTCAAAAGACCGCTCTTAATATTGCAGAAAAACTGCGTAAAAGTTTACAGAGCAACGATGATCCGTATATTCATCTCCGAATAGATCTTCAGAAAGAAACAAAATTTCCAAAACCAGCAGGAACTGAACCTCTGATTGATCCTCAGGCTCCTGAATTTAAACAATTACTGGGACTGGGCCTCAGCATTAAACCAAGATATATAGATCATAGTACAGGTAAACCCTATCCATTGATCCTGAGAAGCTACCGCGACACTTTCTCAAGAAGCATACGCAAGAGTTTTCTTGAATTTATACGGGTTCATACTTCGATGAAAGTTTCACAGTTTAAAATGCTGGGAACTACAGAACTGCAACCTTTAGTATGGGAAATAGATCGTGCGTTAGCACAGGAAAGCCAACGGTTTGATTTCTTATTACTGGTGAGTCCTGTCAATTCACACGAGGCCTGGCTGCAATTCAGAAAAGATAAATTTATGAAAACACCCCGGTTTCAGTATCGACCAATGCCGATAGACCCTGAACTGGTGAAGCGAAACCTATATAATCTGCGTATAGAAGATCTGGATGACCCGACCATTGCTTATCTGTTTCGTGATAAACGTAAAGAGCTGGATGCAATGATGACTATGCTCATGGATAGAGGTAATAGCGGATTCTTACATGGGAGTCTTCAGATATTCGGCAATGTGGACGACAAATTGCTCGAAACGGCAAAGGCCATTCTGGTTGTTTACGGATCGGAGGGCAAATCTGCAAATACAAATGCCGAAATGCTCAATGCACAGGAATTTGCAAAACTGGCAAGGGAAGAGCTTCGCTTTTTGCAGCAACAACTCCCTGCCTTGGAAAGCGGAGTACGCGTACGGGAGGACATCTCGGGAATTATGGTCAATCGCGGAATACTTAATATCAGCACGCATTATCACATAGAAAAATCACGGGCTTTGGCACTTTTGCAGCATGAAGTAGGCACACATATTGTTACTTATTTCAATGGCAAATCTCAGCCATTCAAACTCTTTAGTCTGGGAGTTCCGGGCTATGAGCAGCTACAGGAAGGGATGGCTGTATTTTCTGAGTTTATGGTTGGCGGGCTTACTCCCGAAAGACTTCGTATCATCGCTGCACGTGTCGTAGCTGTACATCATATGCTTGCCGGAAATTCGTTTGTGGATACGTTCTTCCTTCTTGTGGAAGATTATCTGTTCGATGAGGAAACAGCTTTTCATATGACAAGCCGCGTATACAGGGGTGGCGGCCTTACAAAGGATGCACTCTACCTTAAAGGATTATTAGGTATTATCGAATATATCAGGCAGGGACGTAATCTGTCTGCACTGACTGTAGGTAAAATAAGGGAAGATTACATTCCTATCGTAGAGGAACTTACTCAGCGTGGGCTGCTTCTTGCTCCTGTCCTCAAACCCCGTTACCTTTCAGAACCCTATCTTCACAATATCAATGCTATCACACAAGGTGGTAATATTTTCAACCTTTCGAAGTTCTAAAACACATCTATCTATATATGAAAATCGCATTTGTTATTAATCAGACACACAAAGAAGAAGCAAGCTTTACAACTACCTTGCTGGCATTAAGGGCCCTGCAGCGAGGACATGACATCTGCTATATCGGATTGGCAGATTTTGTTTATCTGGAAGAAGAAAGAGTAGCAGCTCATGCCAGATCTGTAGCTCCTTCACCGGATATCGCAGATACTAAACAGCTTCTGGAAATCCTCCGCACAACGGCCAAACTACGGATTGAGATGGACCATATTGATGTCATGTGGTTAAGATTTGATCCGGTACTGGATATGATCGGCAGACCCTGGGCTGCTACTATGGGACTTCAGTTTGCACAGCTTGCACAAAAACAGTCTGTCTTTGTTATCAATGATCCGCATGCGTTGATTGGCGCAGAAAACAAATTGTATCTGGAAAACTTCCCCGAGGAAGTCAGACCCAAGACTATGGTAACCAGAAGCTATGAAGACGTACTGCAATTTTTTGAAGAACAGGATCAGCATATTATTCTCAAGCCTTTGAAAGGTTCCGGTGGGAAGAATGTATTTCTGGTGAATAAGAATGAAGTCAAAAATCTAAAACAGATTGTGGAAGTAATCTGTAGGGACGGGTATCTGATTGCACAGGAATATCTGCCTGAAGCTCAAAAGGGAGATATACGTTTTTTCCTGCTGGATGGCGAACCTGTGGTTGTAAACGGGAAATATGCGAGTGTCAATCGTGTACAACAGGCTGGAGAAATCCGAAGCAATATCCATCAGGGAGCCAAAGCCCAGGTTGCGCATATCACTCCTGAAATACTGACCCTGGTAGGGAAAGTATCCGAAAAACTAAAAAATGACGGTATGTATTTTGTCGGACTCGACATCGTAGGTAATAAGATCATGGAGATAAATGTATTCAGTCCTGGTGCATTACCTCAGGCTTCTGCGCTTAATGAAGAAGACTACACAACTGTTATCATTGAAAATCTGGAGAAAAAGGTATCTTTAAACAAAAAAGATTAATATAGCCAATATGCTTATAAATACCTTGCAGACACTGTTTGAGCGGGATCTTCAGAAATTAAGAATAGAAATCCTCCTATATAAACATGAAGAAAACCTTTGGATTATAGACAAGGGAATTGCGAATTCTACCGGAAATTTATGTCTCCACCTTATCGGAAATTTAAATACATATATAGGTGCAGAAATAGGCAAAACAGGATATATACGTCATCGGGAGCTGGAGTTCTCCCTTCGGGATATTCCGCGGACAGAACTCATCCGGCATCTGGATGATACGATAAAGATAGTTCACGATGCTCTGAATACATTATCTGAATCAGATCTTCATAGCGAATATCCGATAGTGGTATTTGAGCAAAAGACATCGGTCATGTATTTTTTAGTACATCTTACTACTCATCTGACCTATCATCTCGGTCAGATTAATTATCACAGAAGGCTACTGGATGACTGATCCTATAAAATAAAAAAAGGTAATGATAGATAATCATTACCTTTTTCTTTACTACAGGTAATCCTGTTTTAATTTTAAAACCTGTCCTTCAAAATGGATACCATCCCATCCATTGATCATAAACTGTCGGATATTCTGATGATCTGCTCCCTCAGGTGTTTCCAGCACAGCTGCATAATGCTCTGCAAATAAGGCCAGGGTCTGATCCTGTGTAAGTCCCTGATCCCGGGCAAATGCAAATATTTTGGCACTCCCCTGATTTTCGCTCACTGCGTTATGTTGCAATCCGTTTTGAAAAGCAGCTGGTGTATATTCATAACGCAGAGCAATGTAAGCCAGCACATCTGCAAATCTGGCCTGTCCGGCAGACAATTGAGCAAGTAATTCTTCCATATAATGATGTATTTTATTTATTCCCGATGCGAAGTAAAGATTTTTTGTTCTTGTAGACGAATCTACTTTGGCTGAAATTCAAATTTACTATTTTAGACGGAACGAACGAAGTGGAATCAGGAAATCAAAACAATCAATTTAAGAGCTATAATTCTGTTTTGGAGAATATATCGAAGCGCTTACGCTGTAATTTACGACTACTTTATTATAGAAGTGGAATCGGATCAGAGTCGCGGGGGGAATTACAGCGTGCGCATTCGACAATTATGAAAAAGAACTTAAAAAAAAGCTTCAATAAGCCTTTTTATCAAAAAACTTGCAAAATCTGTGGGTCAAAAAAACACAACAGATCACAAATTACTTTTATTTAAAAAAATTATAAATATGTTTTCATTAAATCTATATGAATTTTTTAAAAAACGAAAACAAACCTTTTAAAATAAATATTTTCACTTTATCAACATTATCAACAATATTAAAGATAATATTTTATTATTCCAAATTTGGAATAATAAAATTCACAAATATGTACTCTTTTTGATATACATGGCAGAGCAGTATATCGATAGAGAAATATTAAAGATGATTCGTGATAATCTCTGGAAGATTGCTAATGAGAAAAAAATTACACTCGAGGATATACAAGACCGAACCGGCTTCAGTTACAGTCAGGTATACCGAATAGTCAGAGGCAATAATAATATCTCCCTAAGCGGACTTATGGCTGTTTGCAGAGCGTTAGAAATTCAGCCAGTCCAACTTTTCGATTTCCAACTGGACATACCTCCTTATCTTCCTATACGCAAAAACAGGAAATAGTATTACATCCCCCAACTTATAAAATAAGTATCTATTATACTGATTAATAACATGTAACATATCTTTTGAAATACAGAGATATTAACTGTATTTCAAGAAGTTAAGCATATTCCTTTGTAACAATCTGCATTATTTTCGACTCAAACATATGATGTTTAAATTAAACATCATATGTTTGTACAGTTTTTATAAAAGATCATGATAAAACAAAAAGAAAGACTATCAGATCAGGTGTATACACGAATCAAAGAAGATATACAGAAAGGCTTATACCTGGCCGGACATAAAATTCCCAGTGAGAGTGAGCTCATGAGTATCTATCAAGCGGGACGTTCTACGATTCGTGAATCTATCAAATCCTTAGCCCGCTCGGGTATACTTGTAGTCAAACAAGGTGACGGCACTTATATCCGGCGACTAACAGAAGAGTCTGCTATAGACGAACATCTGCGAACGGCAAATTTTGAAGAGGTGAATGATGCCCGCAGACTATTGGAAACAGAACTCGTGCGCAGAGCCTGTATTTTTGCCACTTCTGAGCAGATTGATCAAATAGCTCATTATCTGCAACTCCGAAAAGAGGCCATTCTCGCAGAAGATAAATCAGCCTGTATTCATGCCGATATTCAGTTTCATCTCCAGATCGCTTCTGCAGCTAATCATCATGTATTCTTTATTTTATATCAGAATTTTACACATCTAATTTCTAATTTTTTTCAGGAACGTGAAACCCGCGGAATCAGCTACTTTGCGATGAGTCATCATCTGCATGAACAGTTGTTTTCGGCCATCAAAACAAAGGATGAGCAACAGGCTCTTCATGTATTGACTCACATCCTGACTCATAATCATTCATAATGACAATTCTTATCTTTTCACTTATCCTGCTTTTGGGAGCTTATTTTGCCGGTCTTTTGGGATCACTGACCGGATTAGGAGGCGGCGTTATTGTCATTCCCCTTCTTACACTGTATTTTCATGTAGATATCCGGTATGCCATAGGCGCAGCTTTGCTGGCATCTATCGCTACTTCATCAGGCGCTGCTACAGCCTATGTAAAAGAGGGTATCACTAATATCCGACTCGGAATGTTTCTGGAAATCGCGACCACGCTGGGTGCCGTCATCGGAGCGCTCGTAGCGATCTATACTCCGACGAATACTATTGCGGTTCTTTTCGGGGTAGTTCTTATCTTTTCCGCTGCCATGACTTTGAGAAAGAAAAATGAGAGTGCACTTACGGAAGGAAGCAAACTGGCAGAAAAGCTCAAACTCAACAATGATTACCCTGTGAATGGTCAAAATGTCTCCTATAAACTGACTAATGTCGCCGGAGGCTTTTCGATCATGACATTGGCAGGGGTGATATCGGGACTATTGGGCATCGGATCAGGAGCGTTGAAAGTATTAGCGATGGATGGTGCAATGCGCATTCCGTTTAAGGTAAGTACGACGACCAGTAATTTTATGATAGGCGTAACCGCCGCAGCTTCGGCTGTAGTATATCTGCAAAGAGGATATATGGATCCTGGCATCGCTTTTCCGGTGATACTGGGTGTACTCGCCGGAGCATTCACGGGCTCTAAGTTACTCACCCGAATCAATCCCAAAGTATTACGCATCATCTTTGCTGTGGCCATCACTCTGGTCGCCATCGAGATGATATACAATGGTCTTAATCATCAATTCTAATCATATGAAAAAAATATTTTCCAAAGACTACTGGGCAGATCAGGATATCGAGATACTCGTAGGTCAGATATTAAGAATCGGTGTTATCTCTGCTTCCATAGTCGTTGTCATTGGAGGTATTGTTTACCTAATTGCGCACGGGCAACAACTGGTACCGGACTATCAGCATTTTGTAGGTGAAGGTGAAGTTAATACCACAATAAGTGGCATCCTGCACGGTGTAGGTAAATTTCAGGCACCACAGATTATTCAGCTTGGTGTCGTTATTCTTATTGCCACTCCTATTTTACGGATTATCTGCTCGCTATTTGGCTTTGTACTGGAAAGAGACCGTCTGTATATTATCATCACCTTTATTGTACTGGCAATTATCACTTTTAGTATACTGGGTGGAGTGAAAGGATAGGAAAACAATACAACCATAAAACCTCTCCTTAGAAAGGAGAGGGAATTGTGTCAAAAACGGTTTTTCTTTCTACCTGGCTGCTTCTGAAAATAACAGTTCTTTTAATTTAGGGTTTGAAGGACGCGGAGCATCTACAGTAACAATTTTTCCATTTTTATCAAACACTAAAAATCTTGGAATGCTAGTGATGTTGTAATACTTAGAAAAGTCGTCATTTTCCCCGGCAAATAACTGTACTCCTCCCAGATCTTCATCTCTGATCATTTTAAGCCATTTGCTTTTATCTTTGTCATCATCTACTGAAATACTTATCAGTTGAATAGGTTTTCCTATAATATCCTTTTCGAGCTGTTTTAAATACGGAAACTCTGTTCGGCAAGGACCACACCATGTTGCCCAGACATCGATTAAAACTACTTTTCCTTTAAAATCAACAAAACTAACCTGCTTATCCTCCTGATCCGGGAAGTTAAATTCAAATCCATCTGTTCCCCGCTCGTACGTTAGTAAAGGTGCTATTAAGGTTACATTTTCTTGTTTTTGTGTTCCGGTAAGCACATACTTACCAAATCTATCCGTAACAGCTTTGTACATCTTGTAATCTTTAATCCCTGCTAAATATTCCAGCACATGATCTCCCTTTAATGTGTCATTTGGAATGTAATCCAGGGCTTTAGTCAGCCCCTGATCACTTACTTTATCTCGCTCCATATTTATCCAGACTAAGGACGATAATATCTGCAAACCATATGGGTAATTATATATTTTTCGTGTATCAGCAGCTAATTCCTTTATTTTTATTGCATTATAAAAAGCACTATATTCTTCAGGACGGGGATGTACTGTCCGTGGACTGCCTACAAAACTGGTAGCGTAGTTAATCAAATCCATTTCCATGATGTCACTCATTTCTCTATCGAATGTGCTATTACCTGTAGCCTTTCCTTTAAAAAAGCTTTTAGATTTTGCGACTATAGTCTCCTGTTGCGGAAAATAATCAACGTAAGTGCTATGTACACGTGTAAAATGAATGGCCTTTTGAAACAACGGATTAATGAAATCGAACCATTGTTTCAGCACAATATTTTCCTTTGAATTCGAGTCACCGTTAAGGATATAAGCTGTATCTGTCAGCGTTACATCCAACTGATCTCCACCTTTAAGATAAAACCGGTAATTGCTGTTTTGTAAATATTCTTTACCTGTTCCTATTACATAAATCCCTTCGTATTCAGGATAAAAGAGAAACCCAAACTTTCCATTTTTTGCAGGTATAATATTTGCAGTTTCTACAATTCTACCCTTGCTTACCTTAAATAGCCGGACGGGACCTTTTTCTGCTGTAAGTTCTCCTCTAATTTGTACAGGAGCCACATTCTGAGCCCAGAGGCATATCGACAGCAGGCTCAGAAATATAAGAGTTAAGATTTTTTTAATCATTTAATATAGTTTACATTGATAAATACGTTGTCATCTGTGGGATACTATCGTTTATTTTTATACTCCAGATTTTTAATTTTGGCAAAGCCTTTATACTCTTTAGCATATGTATTATTTACAAAATCTCCGGTATTGCCAATATCAAATTTGTAAAGTTTACCTTCACCAGCCTGATAAGTAGCTGCGACAAACTGTTTATGGTCATCCGGATAATCCACAACCATACTGGTTGATTGCTTAATTTTGATAGCTGTTATTTCCGCATTGGCGGGAAAGGCATAGACTAACCTTGATTTTTGAGCAGGCAGATCGAGCAGATAGATCTTATTCCCTACTGCATAATACATGTGAGGGTATAATCCGGAAAAAGCAAAAAGCTTAGCATATAGAAGTTCGGACGCCTCCTTCACTTCATATTTATCTACTGCAATAACATCTGTAAAATAAGAGGCATCTATCGTATAGACAAAGAAATGATCATCGTTGTTATTTTTCATCAGACAATTAAATAAACTGCCGGAATTAGAACCGGCTCCTCCGAAAATCAATTTTTTACCGACATTTCCTGGATCAAAGGCAGATCCAGATGAGTTTGAAAGTTCATATATCGCTGAGTAGATATGGCTTAGAAAACGTTGATTCTTCGTGTCATAGAGTATGGCATAATCACCAAACGTGAAGGGGAATATATAGGGTGAAATTTTCCAGTCTCCCTTTATCGGTGCTCCAAACTTTCGGTTTGTATTATCATTGATTTGACTTAATGAATAAAACTCATTATCGTTTACCATATAAGCGGCAGCTCCTACTCTTCCGTACTCATAATTCTGTACATTGACAGTGGACGGAGTAGTAAAGAACCAGTCTTTCAAACCATTGATTTTCTTAAAGCCGGCATAATTTATCTCTACTGCATTCTTATCCGCCAAAACAAATATATGTTGAATGCCGCCATAGCCCTCATTCAGTATGCGTATCGTATGACTGTTATCGGGTAGATTCTGACCATTATTAGCCATTTGATAAAGGTTATGAAACACTTCTTCTCCGGTATTAATCATTGATATTTCCTGTTTTCCGGTTGGCAAATCTTCCAATACCATCCAGCCTTCTCCCAGTCTGGTATTGACCTCTACCCTGTATTCTTTAAAAACGGACACACCCGTTCCGGGATCTTTGACTGTATAAAGTACCGTATATCTGCCAGGTACTAAATCTATCCGGGCGTCCAATTCTTTGGAACTGCCAATAGGATAAGAGATATCCGGATTGGAATATGCATATGCCGACCAGGAATACTGCAGTTTACTTTCATCTCCAGCTATAGTTTGTTCGAGTTTTGGTGACAACTTCAGATTATCATATTGAAATACCCACACGGATTCTCCGACCGTATCTGTAATAATGATCTGATTGATTGATTTCAAATCATAATTGCCTTTATCTTTGGAGCAACCTGCTATCAGCAATATGCATATTCCCAAAAGTATATTAATATATTTTTTCATTGTTGTTTAATTAAAATGATCAGGGAAAAATAATCTCCTCTCCGTCTTCATCCATCAATGTTTCATTGTGCAGTGATTCATATTCCAATAATGCATTTTTACAGGTTTGGACAATAAACATTATTTCACTTTCATAATCTTGGTTGAATGCAGTATATCCGGTATTTTCTATGATAAACTTGTATTTGGTATTACTGTACTTACCAAAATAATAATCGCTCCATGTAGCCGGCCGGGAAAGAAAATTGTTAATTCTGATCAGGTAAGTAAGCTGACTGACAATACCGGGTTCGAAATCATCTGAAGCTGTAATCTTTAACCACAATCTGCTTTCTTTAACTTTGAGTGAGGTTGTTTTTTTTACCAATACTGGTATCCGGCCTTCAAATTTATTAGCCTTAATCAAAGCAGGAAGGAGTTCATAACTTTCTTTATCCGCATCTGACACTGCCATCAGTTCGTAGTTTACTTTGCGGTCCCGTTCTGCCGCATCACCCATAATCCTGATCGGAATAAAAACAGTATCCATTCTGGCATAATCAGGTAGAACCGCAAATGAGTAGGTGACACTGTCTCTTGTAAGAAACGTTGCCAAATTTATCAAATTGGTTTTATAGATATAAACCTTAGCTTTTTGTTCAAAAGACATGAGTTGATCCCTTTGACAACTCACACTTAAAGATCCAACAAGAATCATTATCAGATATACATAATTTTTCATGATGTTCGTTTTTTATTCCGTGGTATATTCCGTTTCATTATCCGGCACAGGCAACACATATACTTTGCTGCTTACGTCAGGACCATAACCTTCTATTTTTAATCTGTTTTTACGTTTGTAATAATAAAACAGCTGTCCCTCCTGATAAAATTCCTTTTTATATTCCTTAAATATTTCGTTTTCAATCGCCTGATCAGTTAAATTTTTCGCCAATGTTGCCAAACCTCTGTTTAGTCTTACCTCATTTAGAAAATCTATTTTATCAGTACTGACAGTACTGGTTTCGGCGCAGATGTAATACATCTCCGAGAGCCTGATCAGAGGTATTCTTTTTATGGTAGTCGAACCGGCATTGCTACCAATATCATCAAACCGGTACTTCACTGGGTATCTTGCAGCTGTAACACCATCTGACTTCCATAAAAAAAGGAATCGGTAATCGGTACTTCCGCCCGAACTCAATTCATAACGATTATTGGTAAAACCGGAAGTATTAGTGAGGACATTGTTAAAGTTGACAAAAGATCTGAACAGTTCATCATTAATATCTCTCAGATCAGCCACATAAACGGCAAACAGATGTTCGGTACTGAAAATCCTGTCAGGACTGGAATTGCTGCTGATAGAAGAAGAGCTAATAAAAGGAAATATTTTCGCATCTATTACCTCCTTTGCTTTTTGATAAGCTATCGTGTGCTCATTTCTATACAAATATATTCTGGCCATAAGCCCGGTTGCAGCCCAGTAGTTCATATGATTACGGGTATTGGCCTTGTACATTTCACTATTTCCGTAATATACATTTTTGTCAGAGGCCAGTAGTTTACTTGCTTCGCTGAGATCATCCAGGCATTCCTGCGTGAATTGTTTTAAACTTAGGACAGGTTTGACATTCATGTTAAACTCCCTGCTGTAAGGAATAGATTCCGCATCCATATTATTAAGCGGCACCGGTCCAAAAGCTCTTAGCAGATCAAAGTGGAGAAAGGCTCTTAAAGCCAGTGCTTCTCCTTTAATGATCTCATAATTAATACCAGCAAAAACATTCTTTTTCTGGTCTATCTGCCTGAGCAAATTATTAAGATTAGCGATGGCCTTGTAAGAAGAAATCCAAAAATTATCAATTTTACTTCTCGTGCCTATATCAAGATAATTGTAGTTTCTTGCCTGATAATAGACGTGTGTATTGATACTTACATTATAATTCTGTGCCAATACATCCATGAGTCCCATTGTGAATTCCTTTCCATAAAGATCAACGGAGCCTAACTGGGTATAGACGCCCGTCATAGCATCTTTAAAACCTTGTTCATTTTCAAACAAAACGGTCTCACTTACTTCCGTTTTGGGCTTCACATCAAGCCATTTTGTACATGCTGTACCACTGAAGATCAAGATCAGTGACAAAAGCAGATTATATATTCTTTTACGGTTCATATCAATAAGGTATTAGAATGAAGTACTTAAATTGAATGTAAAGTTTCGTGCAAAAGGATAATCAAGTCCCCGTTCGGCTTGTATACTTCCAAATCGGAGTAAGGTATTCGCCTGAAATCCTATCCGTGTATTCCTTAATCCCCATTTAGCGGTAGTTTTGTCAGGAAAAACATATCCGAGTGACAGACTTTCAAGCTGCAGAAAGTTATCCCGCTGAACAAATCTTGAAGTCGTATTAGTGGGAGTCGTAACGGGAAACCCATCCAAATCCCGGATACCCTTAAAAAAGGTGCGGTCACCCGGATTCTGCCATCTTCCCAACAGCACACGTTCATCAACATTGAGCGCCAGATTAGCATTTTCTATCCGGTCAGCCAGTGTCTGATTGTATAGTTGTCCCTTCCATTGGTAATTAAAGTAAAGACTTAGCTGCAATCCTTTATAACTTAAATTAGTACCCATATTCCCCCTTAGTGTGGGCAGGGCATCCCCGACAATCACCTTATCGGAAGCACTCCAGTCGTAAGTGATATCTCCGTTGGTCTTGATATAGATCTCCTGTCCGTTACTGGGATCTATTCCTGCGGAACGAACAGCCCATATCGCATTGACCGATTCTCCCTCCTGAAATCTGAGCTGAGGCCTTACCTGCTTTAGTGATCCGTTAGGATTCAGTTCAGCATCATTTTCCTCGTTTGTCTTTTTCAGGGAATTGGAGATTTCCAGTATTTTATTTTGATTATGGATACCGCTTACAAATACACTCCAAGTGGTAGATTTTGTCGGATTCCGGAGGATAATAAAGTTGATATTTCCTTCAATACCCTTATTTTGCAGCCTTCCGACATTTTCTTTATAGCTGCTTACTCCCAGTGAGGGTGGTGTATTGATGTCTAACAAAAGATCGTTTGTAGTTTCTATATAAGCGTCCAGACGTATGCCGATTCGGTCGTTAAATAAGGAAATATCAGCTCCCAGATTTTTTTTCAGGGTTTGCTGCCATTTCAGTGCTTCATTGCCGTATCCCATCAGCGAGGCTCCCAGCATACCTAAATAATCTTTCGAAGTATTATACTGATAGGTACTTATCCCCATAAAGGGTGGAAATTGCTGATTACCTGTAGTACCAACTCCAGCCCTGATCCTGAATCTGTTAATAACGTTTCCTGTTAATCCTGCTATGAACTTCTCTTCGTGAAGGTTCCAGCCTACACCTGCAGCCCAAAAAGGCGCAAATCGGTTTTGGGCACCAAATTGAGTCGATCCGTCCATATTAAAAGAAAAATCAGCAAGATAGCGTTTGTTGTAGGTATAGTTAAGACTCGTAAAGGCAGAGACTCTTCTGCTAATGTTGTTTTTACCTGAAGGACGGCTGTCTTTGAGATAGCTGTTTCCCAAAAATACCTCATCAAGTCTGGTATTCGGAAAACCGGTAACGGTGATACCATAACTTTCACTGGTTTGCTGAGCAGCTGACAGACCTAACGTACCAAAAAAAAGATGCCTATTAAGACTGCGGCTATAATCCGCAAAGAGACCGGCATCATACGCCATAAAACTCCCGTTACTTTTGGTATACCTTCCCCGGTTAAAATATTCAAGTGAATTATAATTGGTAATGGTAGCAAAAGCAGTATGATCGGCCGGTAAAAAAAGATCGGACTGGTCTTTCTGACTGCTAATTCCCAATCTTCCACTTAACCTCAGACCATTGTCAAGCCGCCACTCCAACATGGTATTATTATTAAAGCCTGTGTATTTGGAATAGTTTGCTGTCCCGAGTGTAGCATTGTACATAGGATTGGTATAAACTCTCTCAGAGTTTCCGTAACCGGGTACAATGGTGACTTCCATTATCTTTCTGAGTTTGCCGTTTTCATCATAGGGTGACCAGTACTGATTGAGTGAAGAATAATTGCCGAAACTTCCCCATGGTGATTCATCGGCACGATTGGCACTAAGGTTTAGTTGATTTCGCACCAGAAGGCCTTTCTTCCGATACGATAACAACATTCCGCCTTCATAATTTTTTCTGGACGAGCTCTTCATTACCCCACTGTTTGCGGTATATCCAAAATTTACGCCATAGCGAATAAACTCATCTCCACCCTCCACATACAACGATTGTTTGTTTCCTATACCGACCTGCAAAGGTTGATACAGCCAGTAGGTATTTACTCCTTTCTCCACATCTGCTCTTCTTTTCGAATACAACCTATCATAATAAAGTTGATTTACTGGATCTTGCCCCCGGTCCTTATACATACCTGCGATCAGCTCGAGTTCAAGTTTGTCTGAGGCATTCAGTAATTTATAGGAGCTAAGATCAGGACCTGTAATCTGCAGCGTTGAGGTATAATTAAGCTGGAGTTTGCCTTCTTTAGGGCGTATGGTTTCGACCACGATTACACCGTTTGATGCTCTAGAACCATATGCAGATGTACCCACTGCATCTTTTAGGATAGTAATACTGGCTACACGGTTAATATCCAGATCATATATCTTTTGCAGACTCACTTCAAAACCATCTAATATAAAAAGAGGCATACTGGGATTAGATATATAAGCCGACATAAAATCAGCTCCGGAAGAAGGGATAGTGGAAGAAGCTCCCTGCGTTGGAAAATTATTGGTACCACGCAAACTGATTTGCGGAAGAGTATTAGGATTACTCCCCATCTGTATATTATCGGGCATACGGATGGCCGGGTCAAATACTTTCAGCGCCTGCAATACATTCATGCTGTTTACATCTCTGAGTTCTTTGCCGGTCACAGTGGTAGCTGCTCCTGTAAAGTTTTCAATGGGTCTGGAATAGAGTCCAGTGACTACTACGCCATCCAGTTCATTACTGGATAACTTTAAGACGACCGGGATAACTTTTTCGTTACCGGGTTTTATCTTGTATACTACATATCCTAAATGTGTAAAGATTAACTCTTCATTGCTATTGGGAATACTAATGCTATACTTTCCTGAAAAATCAGTAATCGTTGTAATTTTACTGTTGGCATAGCGGACGGTTACTCCGGATAGAGGTTTGTTGCTTTCATCCGTTACCCAGCCAGTAATAGTCGTTTGAGCAAATGAAATAAAAGAAACCGTTTTTTTTGCTGAGATTTTAGCTTTAATTATAATACTATTATCATCAATTTGATAATCAAGAGGTTGATTTATAAAGCAGGCGTCTAAAGTCTCCTCTAATGAAGCATTGCTTACATCTACACTTACATTTTGAGTTTTTTTCATAAGCTCCGTACTATATACAAAGTCATATCCGGTTTGCTTACCTATCTCTTTAAATACTTGACTAAGCGGGACATTACTTTTGTGTAAGCTGATTCTCTGTGCGTAAGTGGCTGTACTGATTTGTATAAAAAATGTGGTGAACATAATTACAGTCAGATGAATACGCATCAGACATCTGGTCTTATTTATATGCCGGATCTGACATGAAACCAAATGGTCCAGATAAAATTTCATACATTTAAGTTTAAATCCCTATTTTTTGGAAAACGGGGATACGGTTAATAGTTAGTGTGATTGAGGTTGAGTTAAAGTATCAGCAGATAAAACAGCTGGATATCCCGGGCAGGGCATTCTTTCCGTTCAGCTTTGATCTGTCATGTTTAAGAGATTTATAGCACGATCACCCTCCTTCCTTTTATTTGAAAATCAACTTTCCCCGTTGATTTCAACAGATTAAGCGTTTTTATCAGCGGTCTGTTAACAGATATTTTACCTCCAAAAGTTGCTGTGTTTAATTTATTGTCATATTCAACTTCTATATCATACCAGCGGCCGATTTTTCGCATGATGCTGTAGATATCCTGGTCTTCGAAACTAAATTGTCCGTTTTTCCAGGCAACAGCTTCATCGGTATCTACGTTGGACAATTGCAGGGTATTTCCGTTATAAAAGGCCTCCATTCCGGGCTTTAACAGAACATCTGCAACAGCAGCGTTGTCAGCATGTATCTTTACAGAACCTTCCAGAAGTGTTGTACGGATATAGCCATCATCCAGATAACTGCTTACATTGAAATGCGTTCCTAAAACTTCTATAGATTGCTTTTCCGTAGTCACAATAAATGGATGTCGTATATCTTTTGCTATCTCAAAATAAGCTTCTCCTTTTAACCGTACGGTTCTCTTTTGTTTTCCGGAGAAAGACCCCGGAAAGCTTAAAGACGATTCAGCATTCAAAAACACACGTGAGCCGTCAGATAAGCGTATCTGCCATTGCCCGCCTCGGGGAGTAGATACCGTATTCTCCTGATGTTTTTCTGCACTTATATCTGGAGCAGTATAAACAATTTCTCCATCGGCAGTCTTAATAACCCTGACACCTGATTTCTGAACCAGCTCACCTTGCCCGGCATCTTCAAGAGAGATTTGCTGACCATCAGATAAAGTCAGGATAGCCTTGTTCCCACCGGGTTTTATTATGTGGCTCTCATTTGAAGGTAAAACCTCATGTTTACTATAATACAACAGTACACCTGTAGTTATCAAAAACACTAAAGATGCAGCTACCGCAATACGTTTCCAGCTTACCCCTATTTTTTTAATGGCTTGTGGCTGTGGTTGAACATCCATAAGGAACATCCAGTCTTCAAAAGATAAGTCTTCTGTTGTTTTTGCTTGATAGCGGATATACCATGTATGCAGCAGAGACAGTTCCTCCTGTGTACATATGTTTTCATTATATTTTCTCAGCAATTCTCTGGCTTCCTGATTTTTCATAAACAAGGGTTATATACTATGGTTTTAGTATATGACGGCAATGCCCCCATGCAAGGGCTAGTCAGTTTTAAAAAAAATAACAGAAATATTCTCAGGGAACCTTATAAAGATATCAAAACACTAATTACCAGCACTTTAATAAAAAATACAGAAATAGATTTTTTGTATGTAGATATGAATAAGGTTTGTGGTTGAACAAGACGAGGTAAAGAAGTAATGGAGATGAACATGAAGTAGTTAAATTTCATTATTATATGATGTTATACACTCAGGTTAATACTCTTATTTTTACTTTTTGCGCTATCCGGGGTTTCTGTCTGTAAAACTCACGGTAAAAATCATCAATACCTCCCAGATCGTGATGAATAATGATATGCTCCTTACGGCTGCTGTATAGTCTGATACTCCCTGTATAGCCATTATAGACCGCATGTCTGATGTCCTTCCAGTGAAAGACTTTTGCTTTTCCCCACGTATTATAACAGGTTATATGATGCTTATTATAAAGTACGGTATGTACATAATATAATTTCAGATTATAGATTCCCAGGATACCAAACAGAATAAAAATAGTGATTGCCAGTATTGCAGCAGGTGCATCAATCTTTGAATAGTCATATAACACTCCACCTACAATACCGGCACAGATCATCAGACAGCAATATCCAAAGTACATATAAGCAGCATGCATACGCATCTGCAATCTGTTGTCAGCTGTACGGATGGCCTCAGCAGACGTATTTATACAACGGAAGATGAAATAACAGAGTAGTCCTGCTATAGCTATAGTCACAATGCTTTTCATAGGTTAGCATTTTAGGATTAATAAATCGGAGCGCATAAACTTGAGGGTTTATGATCCGAATACAAGATAAGTAATATTATCATAGTAATTAAATATGATAAACTAAATATTTTTACATCAAACGAATAGTAGAAATTGAAAGTAATATTAATATATCCGGACAATTTGATACTTTTGGATGCTGATATTTGCAATCAATTATTAAATACCTATGAGTTCTTCCCAAAAAGATGTTGAACTATGGATTGAAAACTATTCCGGATCGTTACTGAGACAGGCTTATTTTTTATTGGCCAATAAAGAGGATGCGGAAGATCTGGTACAGGATGTTTTTATGACAGCATTTCTGATGAAAGATCGCTATCAGGGAAAGAGCAGCCCGTTGACCTGGCTCAAAGGTATTCTAAACCATAAAGCTGCCGATCTGTACAGACGTAAATACAGAGGTAATGAAACGGTCAGCATGGACTACTTTTTTGATGAGAACGGAGGCTGGCGTGATCAGGATGTACGGAATCACTGGGATATCAGCACAGACACGTCTGCATCTCTTCTGGATAATGAGAATTTCAACAAATCACTTCAGGAATGTCTGCAGGCACTCCCGCAGAAATGGGGATTTCTAATCAGACAATGTTACATTCAACAGAAAAAAGCAGAAGAAATTTGTCAGGAAGTAAATATTTCAACGACTAATTACTGGAAGATTCTGCAACGAAGCCGTATGCAGCTACGAAAATGTCTGGATATCAAATGGTTTAACAACACAAATAATGCTTGACAAAATCATACATACTATCATCCTCCCCTGCAGTCAGGCAACACTGCTGGTGGAAAAGAGATTTCATATAGATATTCCCATATGGAAGAAGATACAGCTCAGCATACATCTGAAAGCCTGCAGATCCTGTAACAGCTATTCAAAGAAAGCCGGTTTCATTGAACATGCAATTACACATTATCTCGAGCAACATGAAGGGGATGCAAAAAAGTATTTCACTGACAACAAGGACTTTATAGAAAAAGTCAAACAAAAGATAAAAAAATAACTTCTTTCTGTGTCAGGATTTCCATCTGGTAGCGACTATGATTATAAAACATACAGTTATCATCAACTCATCAGAAACATGGAATCTTTAATTTCGACACCCCGCACTGGTACAACAGTCATGTACAAGGCCGGATATTTTATTTCACTGACAGGAAGCTTTCTTATACTGCTTTGGATAGGCGTTTATAAATTTACTGCTGTTGAGGCAGAGGCGATCAGACCACTGGTCGAGCAACATCCGTTACTTTCCTGGATGTACAGTATTTTTACAATACAACGGGTGTCTAACATAATAGGTATTACGGAAGTGTTACTGGCACTTGTATTGATACTTGGTATAAAATGGAGCAGATTCAGGAAAATAGCATCTATTGGTATGATTATTACATTTGCGCTTACCCTCAGCTTTCTGTTCACCACTTCAGGAATGTGGAAATTAAAAGAAGGAGTTCCAACAACAGATTTTTTTATCCTTAAAGATTTGCTGTTGCTCGGATTTGGCCTTATGCTTCCTTATCTGCCTTCCCCACTGCGTACAAACTAAAAAAATCTGTTAATATTAAATCACAATACCATGAAATATAACATCATCACTTTGATAATCCTCATGCTGAGTGCAGGACTTGTAAAGAGCAAAGACACGACTTTACCCCCTCTGACAGAAGGGCGTAATACACAGGAAATTTATTTTGCAGGAGGGTGTTTCTGGGGAACGGAGCACTTTTTCAAACAAATCAACGGCGTAGAAAGTACTGAAGTCGGATATGCAAACGGAAAGACTAAAAATCCGACTTATGATATCGTTTCTCACACCAAAAGCGGATATGCGGAAACTGTAAAAGTGCGCTATGACCCGGAAAAAGTTGCACTCAAAACACTGATAGAACTCTATTTTAAAACCATTGATCCTACGAGTCTGAATCGTCAGGGCAATGATATCGGAGAACAATACAGAACGGGCATATATTATAAAGATGAAAAGGATTTGCCTGTCATCAAAACATGTATAGCCGCACTATCTAAAAATTATTTAAAGCCGCTGGCCATTGAAGTAAAACCTCTGACTAATTTTTACAAAGCAGAAGATTATCATCAGGATTACCTGGACAAAAATCCACAAGGCTATTGCCACATTGATCCCGCTCTGTTTGAAATGGCCAGAAAAGCCAATCAGGACAGTACAAAGAATAAAGGTAAGGATTCAAAAAAAATCAGCACACACTAAATACTAAGAAGAAGCCTGACCGGGAACTGAAAACTCCCGTTATGTCTGACAAACATAACGGGAGTCGTTATTTTTATTTATTTTTTATCGCCATTTCACGGGCAGAAACACGATATTCTTATAATTATCTTTTTCATACAGCACACCGATCCGTTTAGCATCCAGCTGTACCAGATCGGAGTATGCAGCATAACTTCCCTTATATCCGGCAGGAGCTGTTGCAATGCGCTTATTATAAAACCAGGTTTTCCCATCATCCTCACTTACACGCACTGTCAGACTATCTCTTTGCGTTTTACTGGCAGCATTACTGAAAGCCAGCAATGAATTCGTCCCTCTCAGTGACAATACACTTCCCTGATTGACAGGGTCCGGAAGATGGGGGTCAAAATAAGTGGTATCCCAACTTGAACCTCCGTCACTACTTATGCTTATTATCCGGTTTCGCACCTGACCTTGCTGATTTCTGGAATTCATCAGTAACCGGTCTCCACTGATCTGTGCAGCAATAGACTCGTTGCCTCCTTCAGCCGGTACAGTAGCTCCCAGATGAAATGTCTTGCCATGATCATCCGTATAATATCCATGCGCCTGATAGTCTTTAAAACCAGCCTGAGGATTACCCGCAGAATGATTAGCAGATACAAAGATGCGTCCTTTGTATTTTCCGGACTCAAACTGCATGGCGTGTCCCGGAGTATTGGCATAACTTCTCCAGTCTTCTCCGGAAGTATATGCAGGATTGAATGCCGGCGCATTTGGGCGATGTACCTGAGTCGTTATATTCACTGCAGCAGACCAGGTTTTTCCCTGATCTGTCGAAGTGATGTACCAGACTTCCCGTACACCGTTACCTTTACGGATCTCCCCCTCATGATTGTTCCCTGTATTGTAAAACAAAAAGATACGTCCGTTCGGATACTCCGGATCCGCCATATCCAGCACCGGAGCAGGATTGCCTGCCTGTAAGTTCCCATAATCCACTACTTTGTCCAGAGCAGACCATGTCTTTCCCTGGTCTGTACTTCTTTTCATTACAATATCGATATCTCCAAAGTCTCCGGCATGCGCAACTCTGCCTTCACTGAAGGCTAAGATATCACCATTGGCGGCCTTGATAACAGCTGGAATACGATAACTTTCGTATCCTTCCTTTCCGGATGCAAACACAATCTTCTCCTCTCCTTCTTTTGTGACTTTCGGATCAATAACGAAGGAAAGATTCATCAGAATCCCACCTGAAAGCAGCGCAATTAATAAATTTCTTTTCATAGGTTATATACGGTCTAAAACGCAAAATAAGGATTAGCTGTGTGTGCCTGATTCATAATGTTTTCCAGTTGCCTTACCTGTTCAGGATTCTCTGCGGCGACATTCTTTTTTTCGGCAGGATCTTTCTTTAGATTATATAGTTCTATGACGGTCTTTTGCTTATTCTTTACCTGTAGTTTGACAGCTTTCCAGTCTCCTGAGCGCACAGCTTGGCGGCCACCGTCTTCGTGAAATTCCCAGTATAAATAAGGATGCTGCTGTTGTGCATTTGTTTTGCCCAGCAGTGTAGGCACTAAAGATACCCCATCGGTATAATGGGCTTTTCCGGCTCCTGTAATATCTAAAAGAGTAGGCATGACATCCCAGAAAGCTCCGGCAAATTTACTTGTACTTTTGGGTTTTACTTTATGAGGCCATCTGACAATAAAAGGTGTACGGATACCTCCTTCATAAAGATCCCGTTTATATCCCCTCAAACCACCTGAACTATTAAAGAAAACCGGATCTGCACCTCCCTCACGATGTGCCCCGTTATCACTGGAAAAGATGACGATGGTATTTTCCGTAAGTCCAAGGTCATCCAGTTTTTTCAATACCTGTCCTACATAGGCATCCATGCGGCTTACCATACTGGCAAATGTTGCTCTCGGTTTTTCTACTGAAGCATATCCAGCAACGGTTGCCCCGGGACCATAGTCATTACCTTTATGCGGAGTCTCCTCAAACCGGGAGGCATATTTCTGATAATGTTCATCGTCAATTCCGGATAATTCGGCATGCGGCAGTACGGTAGGAATAAACAGGAAAAATGGCTCATCCTTGTGTGCATCTATAAACCGGAGTGTCTGCTCCTGAATTAATGCAGGTGCATAGTGTACCTTATTTTTCAAATCATTTCCTTCCAGTTCCACACGCTGATCATTATGCCATAAATGAGTAGGAAAATAGCGGTGGGATTGCCTTTGACAATTGTATCCGTAAAATTCATCAAATCCCTTTTGGCCCGGCGCTCCGGTGGTGCCCACCATACCCAGTCCCCATTTACCAAAGGCACCGGTAGCATATCCCGCTTTCTGAAGCAGCTGCACAAAAGTCTGTACCGAGTCTGCAAGAGGTTGCTGCCCTTCAGGCTCAATTTCCCGGTTTCCCCGGATGTAAGTATGACCGGTGTGCTGGCCTGTCATTAATGAAGACCGTGAAGGGGCGCATACAGAGGTGCCGGCATAGAACTGTTCAAACTTCATCCCGTCCGCAGCTAAACGATCGATATTCGGGGTTTGTATCTGTTTCTGTCCGTATACACCGAGATCCCCGTAGCCTAGGTCATCGGCCAGAATAAACACAATATTTGGCTTTCTTTCCTGAGCCATTAGTCCGATCGTGCTCAAACATAAGAAGGCAGCAGTAAGCAGCCTGATTTTTTGAAGGTTTATCATTATTTATAGGTTGGTTTTTGATTAATACAAAGGGTTACCTTGCCATTTCCATTACCTGAAAGGCTTTAAGAGGTGTTACTGTAAAAGGATGTAAAACCGCTTCATGTGCTGCTTTCTTTGCTATTTCAGCCTGGATATCCGTCACTTTTAACGGTTTGTAAACATTTGTTGTGACATCCTGCTGAAAAAGAGTTTCAAACCAAGTACAGGCTGCCGTAAAACGTCCGTAGTCCAGATTAAGGTGGTAACCGTCTCTGGTATAATGATCTCCTATAAAACTTGTCCGCGCATTCTGTACAGCAGTACCTGCAGGAACTAATAAGTCAAAGGGAATCAGTCTGAATGCTTGCTGAGAAGTCTGCGCAATAGCTTCATACATCTTTAGCTGGCTTCTGTCATAGTTCGCAAAGCCATCATGTTTGGAATCCTGCTGATAGGCCCATGTCTGGTGCAGAATATACTTTGTAGAAGGATATCGCACATGCGTTTTTACATAAGCAAACAAAGCCGGAAGATCGGCCTGATATGTTTCATATTTTCCGGAAAGCGGACTGGCTTGTTGTAAACTGATATAATCCCAGGGCTCATCAACCAGTGCATCCGATATACGGACATCCGGAGTTACAGTCTTATTCCCGTCAGAGGTTATTTTACGATAGCTGTAAGCGGCCTTATCTTCATTTACATTGCGTACATGCAGAGATAAAGGCGCCCCTCCTATATACAGATTGCCGATGACCATGGTTTTACCGCTGGTCTTTGCCAGTTCGTAAAGGTAATTTTCAATGCCATCTTCTGAAAAACTATTACCGATAGCTAATATTCGCAATACCCCGTCATCCAGCGGATCTTTTTGTGCCTGAACTGCAGAGGGAATCACACTGATAAAAAAGACTAGAAAAAGGCTTAGAAAGTAATTTTGGATTGTTTTCATAGGAAGTAAAGTTATTAAATATTTATATGAGGGAATACTTTGTACCCTGATTTTGACAATAGGTCACTTATTCTAAATTTCTCTTTTATAAATAAAAGTAATTTTATACCTTTGCACTTCCGTAAGTGCGGAGATTTTAAATTAACAAAAATATTTAACAAAATGCAACAGTACGAATCTGTAATCATTCTTACCCCGTTGCTTTCTGATGATGTTGCGAAAGAAGTAATCGCAAAATTCAAAAACATCTTAACAGAAGGCGGAGCCGAGATTGTCGCTGAAGACAATTGGGGTTTGAAAAAATTAGCGTATCCTATCCAGAAAAAAACAACTGGATTTTATCACTTAACTGAATTCAAGGCTCCAGGTGAATTAATCAGAAAAATTGAGATTGAATTGAGACGTGATGAGCGCGTAATGCGTTTCTTAACGATTGCATTAGACAAACATGCTATTGCATACAGCGAGAAAAAACGTAGCGGAGCATTCAACAAGAAAGCGGAAACTAAAACTGAGGAGGTAGCAAACTAATGGCAAACGAAAACATCCAATACGTAACTGCTCCTAAAGTAGAGGACAACCGTAAAAAATATTGCCGTTTCAAAAAGAACGGTATCAAATACATTGACTACAAAGACGCAAACTTCCTTTTGAAATTTGTGAATGACCAAGGTAAAATTTTACCTCGTCGTCTTACTGGTACTTCATTGAAATTCCAACGTAAAGTTGCTCAGGCCGTTAAACGTGCTCGTCACATCGGTTTATTACCTTACGTTACTGACTCATTAAAATAAGGAGAATACGACATGGAAATTATCTTAAAACATGATATCAAACACCTTGGCGAAAAAGACGATGTTGTCGTAGTAAAGCCGGGTTACGGTCGTAACTACTTAATTCCTCAAGGTTTCGCTGTATTGGCTACATCTTCTGCAAAGAAAGTATTAGCTGAAAACATCAAACAAGCGCAATTCAAACAAGAGAAAATTAAAAAAGATGCGACAGAATTAGCGACTAAATTAGAAGCTATCAAGTTGACAATCGGTGCTAAAGCTGGTGAATCAGGAAAAATCTTCGGTAAAGTAAACAGCATCCAGATTGCTGATGCTTTGAAAGCGCAAGGTTTTGACGTAGATCGTCGCCGCATCACTTTCGAAACTGAACCAAAATTAGTTGGTGAATATATCGCTAACTTGAACCTTCACAAAGAAGTTAAAGTTCAGGTTCCTTTCGAAGTAGTAGCTGAATAATAACTGTTATTCAACACAAAATATAAAGGAGATAACGCAAGTTATCTCCTTTTTTTATTACTTTCGGTATCAGGTAATCCATTATTACATGCGTATCAAGACCATATTCTTATTAATACTGACCATTCTGCTCACTATTGTGCTGATGAAAAATACGGAATCGGTCAACTTTTGGATTTTCGGTGACCATAGTGTCTCCAAACTGGCTATTCTGGCTATTTTCTTTCTGTTGGGTATTATTGTGGGGTTAATCCTTGCCCGATCGGGAAAGAAAAAAGATCAGCACCCTTCTGTCTACAGTATTACAGGTGAAGCCGGAGAAACACTCCCTCCTGCTGCCAGATCACTGAGCGCAGAAGATGAAGAGTACCTCAGAAATGATTAATTAGCCAAAATGTACCGTAAAGCTATGCATGTGATCCGTATATGCATAGTCAATTTTCCCATTTGTCGTATCCACTATAGACTTGACAATCGCCAGTCCAAGGCCGGTTGATTGCTGATTTTCCACGTCCTTATAAAAACGGTCAAAGATATGCTGCGCATTAAGTGCCTTTTCTTTACCGGTATTGGCTATAGAAAATCCATTCTTACCGATATGCACAACAATACGCCCTCCCTCGTAATTATGGATATGTGCATTGCGCAGCAAATTAGAAATAAGCATCTGCGCGAGATCCGGATTAAAATCGTGTATAAGCTCCTCTTCTTCCGACAGGTCTACATGTATACTTTTATGCTCCAAAAGCTCTCTGAAGGCCTCTATTTGCTTTTTCCAGAGAACATTGAAGTCTGTTGGTTCCTGATTTAAAAACTGGCGGTTGTCAATTTTTGTCAGCAGTAACAACGATTTGTTCAATCTTTTCATCCGGTCCAGCTGATGCAGTACCTCCGCCAGCTGACTTAATACTTCTTCATCTTTCTCAAAATGAGGTAATAACATTTCTACTTTTGATTGCGATATGGCCAACGGTGTCTGCAATTCATGTGCAGCATTTTCGACAAAGTCTTTTTGCCGCTCATAGACTGCGGTATTATCATCCAGCAGCTGGGTGATTGTATTATTCAGCTCTTTGAATTCGAGCACAGAGGTTTTGGGAGCGATAAAGGTATTTCTCTTTCCCAGTTCAAATTTTTTCAACTGATACCCCAGCTGATAGAATGGTTTCCATATTTTACTCAATATCAACTTATTGATAATAAAGATGGATATCATAACGACAACAAATAGCGTGAGAAGCGAGTACAGTAAACTGCTGATCAAATCATCTTCCTCCACCATGGAAGAGATAACCTGCAACTTGTAATATTTGCCATCGTTATCCTGGAAATAGGTTGTCAACATACGAACGATTTCAAAATCCTCTTCATTAACCATATACATCGACGTATCAGAATAGGTTTCCAGGCCGCTGATGGCGATATCTTCAGGGACAGGAATCAATCTGTAATTGCTTTCCCCAAAATCCCTCTTCTGGTATACCATCTCATCCTCGTATGCCTTATGTATAATTAGCATCTTATGATTTTCCAGACCATCGTCAAGGCTGTCGTATACTTCATCCATCATATCCAGATAGAAGATCACCGCCCATACACTCAGGATCAGCAGCAATGCTCCGGAAAGATACAACATGGTTCGGTTCAGCAGTCTCATCTTACACGCTCATTTTATATCCTATACCGTAGATTGCCTGTATCTCAAGCTGTGCATGATGCTCTTTCAACTTTTTACGAATATTTTTAATCTGTGAATAAATAAAATCAAGATTATCGGCCATATCCGAATCGTCTCCCCATACATGCTCGGCTAATGCGGTTTTCGTGACCAGCTTATTCTTATTGAGAACAAAAAATGAAAATACATCAAATTCCTTGCGGCTGAAATGCAGATCCTGATCATCGACACAAATTGTACGTGTATCGTAATTGATTTGCAGATTATTGAGCTGAACAACAGGATTGCCTGCAAGCTGCTTACGTCGCAGTACGGCTTTGATACGGGCATTCAGTTCGGAAAGATGAAAAGGCTTGGTCAGATAATCGTCCGCACCTAGATCCAGTCCTTTTATCTTATCATCTATAGAATCTCTTGCCGAAATAATAATGGTATGTTGCTGCTCTTTCCCTCTCAGCTCATCCAACAACGCAAGTCCGTTACCTCCAGGCAGATTTATATCCAAAAGTATACAATCATATGTATACAGGTTAATCTTTGACGAGGCTGAAGAAAAATCTGAAGCGACTTCCACGACATATTGCTCCGCCTCCAAAAACTCCTGCACACTCTTCTGCAATTCGAGTTCGTCTTCCACAATTAGTATTTTCATGCTTTGTTCTTCTTATATTTTACAAAATAAGGGTTTAATTCTGGAAAGAAAAGGGAAATATAGCATAACACTATCATTAGCGCAATTTTATTTAAAAAAATAAATCGCTATAAATGAATACGTTTTACTTTTTTTTATGTTTTAACAACGGTTTTCTTTGCATATATAATTTATATTCCTACCTTTGCATCACTTTCAGAAACGGAATTAGTTTCACAAAAAGAAAGGATTCCGTAGCTCAGCTGGTAGAGCAATACACTTTTAATGTATGGGTCCTGGGTTCGAATCCCAGCGGGATCACAAAAAAAGCTTCACAGAAATGTGAGGCTTTTTTTTGTGCCATCTGGATTCGAAAAGAAGAGCAGGCCTGGGGTCGATTCTGGGAGGCTCAGGGTGCGTGATTGGGCATTGCGGGGTTGAGCCAATCCCAGCGGGATCACATAAACAAAAAAGCACACTAAGGTGTGCTTTTTTGTTTATACGCTCCAAAACTGCTTTTTTTACAAATTTTCGTTCATTAATTACATACAGCAACAACCGATTTGGTTCCCAGTTCTGATGCCCAATTTTTTCTTAAATTGGGCATCAGATTCTTTGGAAAAGCCCGTGTAGACTGGATTAAAAGAATCAAAAGATTTGCCTTTCAGTTTATCCAGATTATCAGGTTTACAATAAATATTTGGAAGATGCACCAAAAGACCTCGAAGCTCACTTTAGGATATTATCTAAGCAGCATGGAGTAGTCAACCCAAAAATGCTGAAGGCTGCTTTTTTAGGAGTTGAATATGTCGAAACAACTGCCGAAGTAGATAAACCTATTGTTGTCGAAAGTACCTTACAAACTCCGCATCCCCACAATAAACTGGCTTTAATTTTAAAGCCAGTTTTCTTTATGCTAGGGAGTACCGGAAGTCTAGTCCCTGTAAAGTTTGTTTCTGAAGGATTTATATAACTTTAAGTACCCCACTATCCGCTCGCAAACTAGAGCCATTTGTTGCTACCGAAAGTGGACTGGAAAGGTAAACCGCCAAGTATGCAATTTCTTCTGGTTGAACAAAGCGTTGCAATAAGATATGCGGATTGGATTGTTGAATGATGGCATTTTTCATTGTTTCCACTTCCAGTTGTTGTGATGATGCTATCTGTTCAACTGCATTGGCAACACCTGCTGAATACGTCGGTCCGCCTAGAATGGTATTTACAGTTACGGCTGTTCCTTTTGTAAGTTTAGACAAGCCGTTACTCAAGGCACTCATGGCCGCTTTTGTCATTCCATAATGTATCATGTTTTCAGGTACATTGACACCCGACTCACTGCTGATGAAAATAATTCTTCCGAAATTGTTGGCAATCATTTTTGGTAATAATTTTCTGGATAAACGCATGCCGCTCATCACATTCACTTCAAAATAATTGTACCAATCTTCGTCCGCAGTCTTGTAAAAATCATCAATACCAAAGATGCCTACATTGTTGATTAAAATGTCAATATCATTGAGTTCTGTAAGCAATTTTTCTACTTCATCAATTTTAGAAAAATCTGCGACAAGAGCACTGACTTCACTGTTTGGAAATTTATCTTTCAAGATTTGCAATGCTTTTTGTGTTTTTACTTCATTTCTACCATTAATAATAACCGAAGCTCCCTCCTGTAACAATTGTTCAGCAATAGCAAAACCTATTCCTTGTGAAGATCCGCTGATAAACGCACGCTTTCCTTTTAATTGTAAATCCATTTTATTTTTGTAATGATTGTTAAATAAATAATTAAAAAAAATTTTAGCTTACTATTTCTAGCTGTAATTTAATTTGTTCTTTTAGTATCTTTTGATCGGGATATATTCTTCTTAGCGAATTGATACCGCACCAAATAGTAATCAGATATTTCGCTAATTGATCTGCAGAAACAGTGGTTTTAAGGTTTCCATTTTGCTGCTCTTTTACAATAACAGACTTGTATAATGCCTCTGCTTCTTTTAGAATTTCTGTAGCTTCTTTTTCCAGTTCTTCGTCTGTAAAACTCATTTCCACAACTGTATTGGCAATAATGCAACCTTTTTGATGACTTACGCTATCTGCATTAGCTAATTCTAAAAAGAACACTTTTATCAAAGCAATTGGATTTTCACTTTGCTCTAATTTTTCCTGGAAAGCATTAAAATCTGCTCGTCTTTGTTGTAATGCTTTTTTGAATAGTTCCTTTTTTCCCCCTTTGAAATTATTGTACAAACTTCCTGCTCCAGCCCCTGTCGCAACGCTCAAGTCAGATAAAGATGTTGCATAATATCCCTTTTGCCAGAATACTTCCTGTGCCTTTAGGATAATCTCTTCGTTTTGATGGATGTTCGGCCTGCCTTTCATTTATATTTGTAATAATCGTTACAAAATTATAGAAAAAATTTCCTCCAGCAAAAAATAATCAATTAAATGACTGCCGAAATGCCAAAGGAGTCTGATTGGTAAGCTTTTTAAACAGTTTGCTGAACGATTGAGAATACTCGAATCCCAATTGATAAGCAATCTCACTTACAGAGCTATTTGAAATTGTTAAGAGTTCTTTTGCTTTTTCAATGAGATAGTGCTGAATGTACTGTTGTGCGTTTTGTCCCGTTGTATTTCGCAACAAATCACTCAAATAATTGGGTGAAAGATGCAATTGTGTGGCAATGAACTTAACATTGGGCAGTCCGCTTATTAATGGTGCTTCATCATCAAAATAATCATTTAAGATTTGCTCCAGTTGTGATAACAAATCAGTATTAACCGCTTTTCTGGTGAGAAATTGGCGGTTATAAAAACGGTTTGAATAGTTGAGTAACAAGTCAAGATGCGAAACAATCACATCCTGACTATAACTGTCTATGTTGTTCTTTAACTCATCCTGCATTTGCTTTAAGAGTGAAGAAATGATCTTTTCCTCCTTCTCTGAAAGATGTAAGGCTTCTGCTATCTGATAATCGAAAAAGCCATACATGCCGATGTTTTTACCCAATGAATACGGACGAATGAGCTCAGATTTGAACACCAACATATATCCTGCTACCGGATTATCATTAACGGCTGTTACAGAAAATACCTGACCGGGTTTGGTAAAGGTCATCATGCCTTCGTTGAAATCATAATCTCTTTGTCCATACTTGAAATTGGCATTGCTTCCTTTTTTGAGCGTGATGCAATAAAAATCATTGGCAAAATGCTTCCAGACGCCGCTGTGTTTATAACTCAGCTGTTCAAAATCAATCACACTCACCAAAGGATGATCGGGCTTGGGAAGTGCAAAGCGTAGATGCAGTTCCGAAATGGATTGGATGATATGTGGTGCAGCAACTTTCATTATCGTAAATGTACAAATAAATTAAAAGTCAGTAGATAAAGACAGGTGTTTCCAATTTTTTAGTTCTGTTGCTTCGCTTCCCCGTTGCCCCAAAATCGATTGATAACTATCTGCACCCAATGGCAAATGTAGCGGAGGTTCGTTCAATGTAGTAATATCCAACAATACTTTGGCTAATTTTTGAGGATCTCCAGGTTGATTGCCATCAAAGCTTTTTAACATTTTTACATGTTCTGCCACATGATAATCCGGAATCAGATTTGAAGCTACAGCCAAGGTGCTATCACTCATAAAATTAGTCCTGAACATACCTGGTGCTACCACTGTTACATAAATTCCGAAGGGCTTTACTTCCTGTGACAATGCTTCCGAAAGTCCAATCACAGCGAACTTCGAAGCATTGTAACTTCCTGTGTTTGCATATCCAATGTATCCCATACTGGACGAAACATTGATAATATGTCCTGATTTTTGCTGACGTAAATAAGGCATCACATTACGGATCACATTTGTTGTTCCAAAAACATTTACATCCATGGTTCTTCGAAATTCGGCATCACTGATTTCCTCTAAACTTCCTACCAAGTAATATCCTGCATTGTTCAAAACCACATCAATCTGACCAAATTTTTCAACTCCATTCTCGATGGCATTTTTTACTTCATTTTCATTCGTAATATCTGCTTTCAGCGGTAATAGAGTGTCTGTTTCAGCACCTAAACCTTTGATTTGTTCTTCTAAACTGCGAGAGGTAACAATGACTTTATCGCCATTTGCCAAAACTGTTTTGGCAACTTCCAATCCCATTCCTTTAGATGCTCCGGTTATAAACCATACTTTTTGTTTGCTCATAATACTTAGTATTTTATGATACAAAGTTCGCTAAGTGATTTTTCTAGTTTGTGCTCAAATCAAGGATTGTTGTGTTTGTATTCAAAAAGAACATTCAATAATACGCTATTATACAATGCCTAACATATTGCCTATTACATATTGATTTTAGCGCCTCCCTCCCAACTATGACGAATGCTATTTATATCAAAACCAAACATTTGATATCCATCTTTACTTAATTACCACGATTCAATCTATTAATACCTTCTAGGGCATATCGGAGATATGATTTAATTGTTTTGTATTAAAGAGGATTCTTTAACTCTAAAGTTTTTTCATAAAACTATTTGATTAGATATAACTCATTTGGTATCTTCAAAATTGGACGTTCTTTTTCATTTTGTATTATAACGAACTATTTCAATTGGCTACCTAATCGATTAATTATTGAAGTAGATATATTCAAGTAGCTCTAATTAAGCTGTCTGTAATTTATCTTGTAATCCTGACAGGGTCACAAAAAGCGCACTTGGGTGCTCTTTTTTAACGGAATATCTTTCAATTGGTTTAATCTCCTCAAATCTTCCAAAAAAGAGTTCGAGTTCTGTACCAGTGGGTTCACAAAAAGAAAAGCTTAATCGAAAGATTGAGCTTTTCTTTTTTTAACAGTATTAGAATTCGAAAGAAGGTTTTAGACGGACTAAAGAGTTATATGCACGGGCTATAACATAACAGTAATAGATATCCTCTATATTTTTACTCAATGAAACAAGATTAGGATACCAAAGCTTCTTAGGACAAGAGAAACCAAAATCGCTAATCAGGTTTCCGAATTCGGCAACCACAGAACTGAAATTATCATTACTATTTTCTTTCATTCTATTTACCCTCGTCCCCTATTTAACACCATTTATTTTTATAAAATCCGTCAGTTTTTTATTGATAAAGCTCAGATCATCAACGGCTTTATCCTTGTCTTTATTTTTGTCATATCGTGCAGTCCACGGTCTGATGCCAAACAAGTAAAATTTCAGTCCTGAGGGAGTGAGATCGCCAACAGTTATTTGTGATTCATCGGAAGCGCTTTGATCCGCTTCCAAAATAATGCGTGTGGTAAAACCATTGTCCTGAAGAAACCTGATCTGGTTCTCAAAGAAACGGTATTGTCTTTGGATATATTCTTCCGTTAATGGCGGTGTAGATTTCATTTGTGTTACCCAGCCGACTCTGTTAATTACCCGATCTTTATTTTCCATCTGTTTCAGTATTATTTTACGGCCAGCTTAATTTGAATAAATATAACAATAATACAGATACAACACTCATATTTAAGTATTTACAAAACCAAAACACTCATTAGATCGGATTTCATCAGCTTACCTACACATTTATATATTTCAATAGCCAGACAGCCGAAATCGGGTACAACATCATATTTATTTTAATAATCCAATAAATTACCCTAATTTGTTTGCCCGATATTAAAATTATCGGGGGTTTATTTTAGTAAAGACATTAAGATGAGATCGATCGATTTAAATATAACTTACGAGCATTATACCAATATTGAAGAGTTAAGCGAGACAGACAAAAATTTATGTGAGATGGCCGAGAAGGCACTGGAAAGTTCCTACTCTCCTTATTCCAAATTTAGAGTAGGTACAGCCATTCAGCTTGAATCAGGTGAGACTTTTTTAGGCAGTAATCAGGAAAATGTAGCTTATCCTTCAGGGTTATGTGCCGAACGGGTTGCGCTTTTTGCAATTGGAGTCATGCATCCGGATGGAGTAATAGAGAGTATGGCTATTACTGCTCAAACAAATGCTTTTGAAATTACCAAACCAATAACTTCTTGCGGAGCCTGTTTACAGGTAATGGCCGAATTTGAAATGAAACAGAACAGACCTATTCAGGTATTGTTTTATTGTCTTAATGGGGAAGTCTTGAAAGTTAACGGAATTAAAAGCCTGTTGCCATTTGTTTTTGTTGAAGATAGATTGATAGCAAGTCTTTAAAGCACTTAATTCATGAGATCAATCTTATGGATTATAAAACCCATGTAATTAGTGATTTCCCCTCAATTATGCTGCTACATCCTGTGGTTTTATCTGGTCATACCTTATCATTTCGAGATCCGTGATATTGAAACAACCGTTTCAGCTATGGTATTTAATAGATTTCATTTTCTAATATTTTTACAGACTTATCATCAGCATAGTTTTTTAACAACTCTATTAATTTTTCTGTGGTGGAGATCTTGTTTTTGTAGACCTTTTTCAAAAATTGCAGCATTTTTTCCTCTCCTATACTTTTTTCCAGCTGATATAACATAAAAGGCCCTTTGAAATAAGCAATCAGCGGAAAGCTGTACCCCATAAAATTTTATTTTATTATTAGCGGTACTGAATCGCTGGAATTTACCTGAAAGGACAACAGGGATATCAAAGTGGTTATTCGTATTGCTTATAATAGTGTATTCACCCTTTTTTCGAAGTACACCATTAGCAATAATCTCATAATTTTGGGGCACTTTAAACTGTAATTTATACGAATAGTTTTTATCATCAATATTTACAGGAAACCAACCAGTATAAAGGCTTAACTCAATCCATTCGGGATTATAGGCAAATATTTTACTCTCAATCTTGTCCAGAGGATAGGTATATACGATATTCAACACAAACTTTTCTGGAAATGTATTTTTAACGCTTATTTTTTTGAGATCCTCTACAACACCATCAATTTTATAGTCTACAGATTGATTCCCGAACCGGAGCTGTTTAATATCCGCATTCTTATTGATATAGAAATCAAGCTCATTCTTATCTGCATTTTGATAATGCAGATTAAAAGCTGCATTGATAATTTTCAATGAATCTATAGAGATTGTACCTTCATAATGAGTAATTTTTTGAGCCTTGCTAACAGGAGGAATTAAGATGTGTACTACTATAAGGCAGGACAGTATACTGGTTTTTACTAAATTTTTCATGAGATGCTAATTTGATGAATCTGAATCAGGTAGTACATTTTAAGATAAGACGTCAAAAAAAGTGAAACCGTTGCAAAGCTTAGCAGAAATTCACAGGTTGTTGATAAAATGGTCCGGGGTAAGTTTTTTATTTGGAAAGATATAATATGTAAAGCACTCCTATTTTCGTTCTTTAAATTGCTGTTTTAATAATAACTCTTCTGTCAAATCAGCTATTTCCAGACTTTGTTTTTTTACAGCAGGCGATTTTAAATAATAAAAGCTCAATCATATAGTTGAGCTTTTATTATTTAAATCAACAACCTCCAGAGAGGCTTTCTTTTAAAAAGATGTCTGTATTCCTGCAGGTATTCATCCATAATACGTGGTTTTCTTAAAATTAAGTCGGTAATGGTATCGGATTCTGGCTCCGGAACGTTGATAGCCAGATTATCAAGTTCCACAATATGAGTAGCCAGCCATTTGGGCAACTTTGCTCTCTTAATTAATTGACTGAATAATTCCTGCGGAGTAATATCCACATATTCAATCTTACGGCCTGTCACACGGGTTAATTTTTCGGCCATTTCCTCATTGGTAATAGCCTGCGGACCTGCAAGAATAAGTGATGGCTGTCTTACTTTTTCCTGGGCCAGCAGATATTTCACCGCTACTGTTGCCACATCACGACAATCGATATAATTTCGCCCGACATTCCCTAATGCACCGTAAATTTTTCCAAAATATTGTATAGTTAATGTATTTCTTTCCCAGTTCTGCATAAACGAATGAGGTCGCAAACAACAGTATTCATCCATATTTTGAATAAGGTAATTATCTATTGTACTATGCCATTGGCTTACTTCCACAGTAGCAGATGGCTGAACTATCGGAGCCGAGAGTTTAACAATTCTTTTAATACCATTTTGCTTCGCTGCGTCAATGATGTTTAATTCCTGTTCCACCTGATTAGGAGAAGTCGCTGTCAACAGAAACAAAGCATCTCCTCCGACACAAGCTCTTTGAAGCTGCTCTTTAGAATTTAAGTCTGCACTTACATATGTAGTATTCGAAGAGCATGTATCTGCCTTTACCGGATAAGCCCGTTCAGGATTTCGGAGTATCCCTCGTACCATGCAGTCACCATCCTGCAGCTGTTGCATGACCTCTTTCCCAACAGTACCCGTACATCCGAAAACAACTATAGTAGGTTTAATTTTCTTCATTTCTATAATTCTTTAGTTGTTGACGTATGGTTATTATTGCTGCACCCAGAAAGGCTGAAAATGTAATGTTAAAGCATTCTGAAGGAAGGTTAAGCAGGGACACAAAGCATGCCCCCAAAGTGATCATTAACAAAATGATCAACAGAGAACGTAGGATTCTGTTTTGAACTAAGATCTGTCTAGACTCCAATTGCCAAAGTAGAATAAAGCTAAATATTGTTGATAAGAGAGAAGACAATCCTATAGTCGTATAACTTGCCTGCATAAGTTCTGTTTTTTGGAGAAAATATCCGGATAAAAAAGACATCAGGGTAGGAAATATATAAGAAGGCAAAGCTGCAGCGATCAGCGCGCGCAGACTGTAAGCTGAAGAAAGATAATTTTTATTTGTCATCATATTTAATTGAATTATAAGAACCGGAACACTTTCATAAAAGGATCCTTTCGATTCTGACCTGAGATTAATAAAGCTGAATCGTTTGGATTACATGATCACGATCTACCGAAATTGCGCAGTCCTTAAATCCGGGCTTCGCAGAAGGTTTGAAATTATTACCATACCCCACAGGTTCTTGTGGAATACCAAACCAGTCTTGTTTCAATTTCTTATTATCATCCCTATCCTGAAAAATTGTAATAGCATAGAGACCTTTTTTTGGCAGATCAATGACGAATGTCAGATTTGAACCATCTGCTTTCAGTGTTTTACTCAGGAAGACTTTCTTCAAAAAGTCTTCCTTTTTATCATAAACATTCAAAACGACTGTGCCTTTGCCCGGTTCGACATTGGTGACGTTGATACTCAGTTTTGCGTGTTGAGCCCTGGCTACAACTGAAGCACACAGGAGGAGAGCTGTAAAAATGGTTGTTTTCATTATTATCAATGGATTATTTTAATGGACTGTATTTATTTATCTGCGGCCAATACGATATGTCAATGCTGCTTTTCCGTACGCCATGTTGGAAATAGAGAAATCATTTACCGTTTTTTGTTTGCTGTCAAACAGTTCATAACTATTCAAAAGCCCCATCCCACCCTGTGCCTGCAACCACAGCCCTCCAACGATCCGTTGATGTATCTGCAAACCTCCGTGAATAGTAGAGAATTGTGCATAATCTATTTCTCTGCCCTTATTGTTGTGGTAATTTTTGAGGTTAAACCGGGTCCAGTCTATGGAACCTGCCAAACCTACCTGTGTATTTTCACTTACATTATAAAGTACATTTAATCTGGGCCAGTAGAACTGCGCCAACCATTTATTATTGGTACTACGGTAATCAACAGATATTCCGGGCGTAATCAATGTCTCTCCGAAAGAATAGAGTGCATGTACACCAAATCCGACTTCAAGATTAGATTCGGCACCAAATTTTTTGGACACACCTAATATTCCGTCCAGAATCAGGTCATCAAATGAAACGGACTTTTCTCCAGCAAGTGTTGGCATAGCTATCGCCAGAACAGACCATTTACGTGATATAGGGCTACGAATAATAATAACAGATTTGATCTCCTGAATTCGTTCTATTCGGTTTGGATCTGCTATTGACTTATCATCGTAGTTGAAGTCCATCAAGCGATAATTCAGATTAGTGAAGATACTGGTCTTTCCTATTTGAACCGGCGGCACTGCTAACCATGCATCGTAGGTATTCAGTTGAAACTTATTCGCTGAACTTAAATTTTCTGAAGGAAAATCCTTAAAAGTTGCCTTGTTATGACTGGTGACAGCAACTCCTACAATATCCTGAATAAGTTGACCGTAGCTGTTGTTTGAAAAGAAGATTAAAAATAAAGCGACTATACACAGATGTCTCCATGTGTTCAAAGCTTTATGTTTTGAAGGAGGGATAACCGGAAGCGGAGTACTGATATCACCGTTTTGAAGAATTGTTAATGTTTTCATTTTCTTTGAATTTATTAATACAAAGATGGTCTGAAAACAAAGATTGCTTTAAAACGAAACCACGTTTTACTCGGACAAATCTTGCATAAAAGCAATCCGATATTCCGATGGAGTTACTCCGGTTATTTTTTTAAAGAGTCGGCCGAAATAACTGGGGTCACCATAGTTGAGTTCAAAAGCAATTTCAGAAATGCTTTTTGTCAGATCCTGCAACAGCAGCTGACTTTGCAGAATACTTACTTTGCTGATCCATTCTTTAGGACTTTCTCCTATGGTCTCGCTTACGCATCTGTGGAGATAATTTTCGGAAACAGATAATGTAGCTGCATAAAATGAAATGGTTTTATGTTCCTGATAGTGCTTATACACCAGTTCCTTAAAATTAAATGTAACCTCAGCACTTCGGTTCATATTTTTATTCAGCTCCTGACTTGAAGTAAATATTTTCTGTAGTCCTGCCTGGAAAAGGGAATAACATATACCCAGATTTGGATTTGGATGATAGAGCTCAATGCTCAACAATTCAAATAATGAGTTAAGCCAGACACTACTTTCTTCCGGCAACTGGACAACCACATTTGCGGAAAAGAGTTTTATAAGTTCCTGCTTGGATAACAGTTGATTGAGTGTCTGATCTTCAAATAAAATCATAGATCCCGCAGCATCCGGACTCACCTCTCTTAAAGAAGTTACATTCCCTTGTCTCACGAATAAGATCTCGTTTTCTTTTATGGATACCAGATTAGCATCCACCTGCTGCTTTGCACTCCCTCTGGTAATATGAACAATAAAATTGAATTCCGGCCTGTGAAGCGGTGTAGGCACTTTAATAAAACCAGATGTTTTTGCTATATCATGTATCTGAATAGGAGTTCTTAAAACAGCAAATTCAGTTGACATTTCGGACATAAACTGTCCCCTGAAATCTGTAGGCGTTATTCTCTTTATTTTATTCACAGCATAAAGTTAACAGCAAATACGAAACGGAATATAACCTTACGAAAATAAAAAACAGCAATTTAGGCCTAAAAAAGATTCCCATTTTCTAGGATTCCAGTAACAGTAATAAAGGATCTAATATTTCTTCTTCAAATTCCATGACCTGCTTTTCCGAAATCTTTCCGTTACTGTAATTGGGGCTGATCTTATAATTCTTTAAAAACTGCTTCTTCTTTACACCCAGACTATAATGCCAGTTGCCTGAATCCGCATTAATAAAAATCACAGCTTCATCAAACATCATCAGCTTTCGTCGCCCAAAAGGATGATTCTCCCGATAGATAATCCGATTGTACCGGTCAAAAATGTACCGCACATTTAAGCGAAAAAGTATATCATATAATCCATGAAGTATAAAATAGATGATTATAGCTAAACATAAGATCATTCCACCTTCGCCAAGTTGCTGAGCAAACAAATTCAGTACGACAACAGCTGTTACTACTGCTACAGCATAGCATAACAGCGAAGATATAATTTTTCGGTTAGGCTGTAGAGAGATTCCGGCAGATGCATCCTCAAATCTGAGTTTATCTTTGATGTTCATCACTTATTATTTCGTCTATTTCGTTTAGTATATGTTGTATAGGTCTGGTAAAAAAGCTTTGTGCCAACTGTACCTCTTTCGTCTTTCCCTCTTTATCAAAATAATTGGCGACGAGTCCCACATTCGTAGTAATAAAACCAAGCTGTAATGTTTTATGAATGGTGAAACCTGTTAAATCTGCAAAAGGAATCGTTTTAGAAGCTTTTATAAGACCCGTTTTGGTACGGATTTCTCTTTTATCTACATTGATGATCAGGGAACTGTTTAAAATAGAAAGCATTAACAACACTGTTATTCCTGTCATCCACCACTTAAACGAAGATTCAGGCATTGCTGTAAAACCCGCAATAGTGAACAATAAAAAAGTTCCAACCAAAGGAATATACAGCCCCCATTGCGGATTTAGTTTGTATTCGCTTCCGCTTCTTGTAAATTTTTTCATTTGTTTATTTCCTGTTTTTCAAGAGTATGATGTTAACCGACGTTTGATAAAGCGTTTCCTTTGTGGCTTAGTGATCAGAAGATTTACCAAAAGCCGGTGTATTCAGCATCTTATATTGCACTCCGTGCCTGTCTGCATAAGGCATAATCATATCATGTACGCTATTATATTTTTCATCGATCAAAACACTTTTTTCTTCTTCCAGTTCTGCAATAGCTGCATCAATTTCAGATGCTGGTCTGCCCTCATCAATCATTTTGGCAATTCGGGGGAAATCATTTTTATAAATATCATCTGCGTACTGAAACATATCCAAAGCCGCTTTCAGTATGGGCGCTGTTTCCTCATTGGATTTAAGATCTTTCAGGTCACGGATATCATTATCAAACATATTTATATATCGGTTTTGCACATACTCCGTAGCATTTACATTTTTCACTTCATTTTGAGGAGTAACAATAACCAGGTTTCCTACTTTCAGTTGTCCCCGAATTTCCTTAAAATGCTGTTTGAATCCGTTAGGGATTTTATTACTGTTCAGTTTTACTTTTTCAAACACTGTTTCAGGGTAACTTTTCCCTCCCAGCCCACAGGAAACTAGACACAGGACATATATTACATAGTATATTCTTTTCATTTTTTATATTATTGATTTAACACTTCTTCCAGTTCGTTGTAAAGTTGCTGTATGTTTTTCTTACTGAAAGACGAAGCCAGCTCAAAACGTTTTGTTTTATCAGCAGATTTAAATTTCACATACAAAGTAACATGGATCGGTATACCGAAAATCCATTTGATAACCTGTATTTCTAACCTTTCAATTTCCGAAAAACTATACTGCAAAGGAGCTTGTCCCCTTACCCCGGTATCAATTCTGAAATTTTTATCATCAGGAAATATCCTGGTTTTGGAATTTCTTAAAACCACCAAAACCAGCAGCAGCGAGGTAAAAGCAATAATGCTGAGACCCGTTTTGAAATGGTCGCTATAGACTACTATTGCTATACCAATAAGCCACCAGACCACAATGATGACATGAAAAAAAGAAATAAAACTTCTCAGTTTATAACCATTACCGACCGGTGTAAGATATTTGTATGCCTGCATTATTCTGTTTGTAAAAATTTGAAGTATCCGAAAAAGGAACTGATTCCTTGTTTGAAAACAGTTCCTGTCAACGGATAATAGTTTGGCTGTTTAAGTCAATCACAACACTGCTAAAACACCCCTTAATAAAACTTTCCCCAAATGAAAAGCGAAATTTCTCTGATCAGAAGAGAACCTATCCGATAAAAGCGAATTTATTTTCAAAAAATCCACCTATTAACGGAAGTGGCTTCTTAGCTCCATTCGAAGCATTGATAGCTCCGATAATAAGAAGCACAAGAGAAATAATACTGATATAGCTTAGTGCATAGGTATGCGTAATGCTCATTACTATTTGAAGCGCAATACTCAATGCAAAAGAAAACACAATCAAACCGAGCCCCTGTTTCAAATGATATTTTGCAGCATCGTCTGCTTTTTCTTTCCCTGAAAAATAAGCAATAAGCCATCCGATTAACGTAATGTACGACAGGATTGAGATTGTTTTGTTGTCCATAATAATGTATTTGATAAAGTTTAAAATTTTGTGTTTAGAATTCGTTGATTCAAAGTTGCAGGTATTTCTGCAGAAAATTTATTTTTGAATACCTACAAAACAGCTACTACAAGAACATCAGGCTACTACAAAACGACTACAAAACTTTTTAAAAATTTAAAAATCAACACATTATATATTAACAGGCTATTTCAAAACCTTGACAAATCATTGCTGTGTGTCTACAATTTTTGTACTTTAACGTCATGAAAATCAACTCCTGTTTTCTATTTATAATACTGGTTTGTATTGCTACATACTGTGATGCACAAAATTCGCTTATAGACAGCTTACAGAGCAGGCTGAAAGACGGAGCTGTTTCTGCTACCGAAAAATTCAGAATTTACAACGAGCTTACGGAACTGTATCGGATAAACGACAAGTATTCCTTAGCAGAAACAACGCTCCAACAGCAACTTCTGTTAGCTAAAAATGTGGACAATTATACAGAACAAGTGAAGGCGCTGGTTCAGAGAGGGGTAATCATACTCAATAAATCGGAATACGATACGTTTCAGACAAACCTGGAAGCAACAGACAAAGCCGCAAAAAAAGCCGCTAATAAAATCGCGCAATGGTATGCCAGTTATCTGCGTATATATTATTACAACACTTTAGGAGAATATGAGAATGCCATAAAACTGGCTCAGACCATCTTACCGGAACTAGAAAAACAACCCGATGAAGTGTTGCTAAAAGCGAAACTCAACTATATCCTTTATGGCATCTATTCGGAATGGAATGATGCTGAAAATGCAACTCTTTATGCTAAAAAAGCAATAACGTTTTCTGAAATATCCGGAAATAAAAATATGCTGAGCTCTGCATACTCTGCATTAGCGGTATGCTATGCATATAAATATGAGAAAACCGGGAATATCAAAGATCTGGATGCTGTGGTGGAGATGTGTCAAAAGGCCGTAGCACTGTACCACCGCTTCCCGGGACGTATTTCAGAATACACCTATGCGTTATCTTTACTGAATCTGGCAAATTATAATTTGATGTATCCGGTAATCAAACCCGCAGTACGAAAGGAAATTGAAAACGCCTCAAATGAAATACTACGTCTTACACGAAATATATCCAACAGTCAACCCGTTCAGACGGGTGCACTTGGTATTTTGAGCAACCTGGCCATGAAGGATAATAATATCCTGCTGTCCGAACAGTACTTACTTAAGGCTGAAGCTGTAGCCATGACTCAAAACCCCATTTATTATTATACACTGCTGAGTATTGTAAGCGATCTGGCAAAATTGTATGCGAATCAGGGAAATTTTCAGAAAGCATATGAATACCAGGCCAAAACTACGAAATACAACAGCCTGTTGTATAATGAAAACCAGGCAGCCATCGCAAAAAAACTGGAAGCACAGTATCAGACTCAAAAAAGGGAAGCTGAATTTCAAGCCCTGACAGAAAAAGCGGCCAGCCTGAAGCGTGAAAAACTCCTGTATATAGGATTAGGAATTATCGGTCTGGCAGGTGCATTTTTCATGTTCCGGTCTTATCATTTTAAGCTACGTCTTTCCTTAGAAAGTGAGAAAAAACTGACCACTGAAAAACATGAAGCTGAAATTCAGTATAAACTGGAACAAGAAGAGAAAGCCAGGCTAAAAGCTGAACAGGAACTGCTTACACTGAAACAAGAACAACTACAGCGTGAAGTGCTCGCAAACCAACTCCACTTGCAGCATAAAAACGAAGTTCTTCAACAGCTGGAAAGCAAATTATCTGATAAAGACATTAATATCCGGCAGGTAGTCAAAGAAGAGTACCGTATGGACAACGAGTTTGAGAAAGCCCGGTTCCGTATACAGGAGCTACATCCCGATTTCTTTAAGAATCTCAATGACAGGGCCCGGCAGAAACTGACAAACCTTGATTTAAAGTATTGCGCTTATTTTTACCTCGGTATGGAAACCAAGCAAATTGCCCATCTGCTCAATGTAGAACCCAAAAGCGTACGTATGACCAAATATCGTCTCAAACAAAAGTTTAATCTGGATGCAGAGACAGATCTTGCAGGCTACCTTAAGAATATTGTATAAAAAATCTGCAGATCATAATCCCTTTTGGTAATTTTAGAAGGAAGGGTTAATAATCACAGATGAGAAGACTTAACAACATCATAAAATATAGTATCAGCACATTACTGGTCTTTGTTGGCATATGCCTGCTTAGCTACCACGATGATACCCATAATGATGGCAGTCTGTCATTTGGATTTCCTTTAACGATCTATGAAAAATTGGTATACGTAATGTCCTTATCCACAGGAACGATTGGTGAGTCAACTCAATTTTCTGCCTATGCACTAATTGGGGATATTATATTTGCAGGTATTGTTACCCTGATCATTTTTCTTTGCTACAGATTTTTAAGACAAAGAAAAACTTCAACATAAACAGGAAGTCAGCTGTTTCCATCACATTCCCGGCTCCATTAAGAGTATATTAAACCTGTGACCATCAGGATCTGCAAAGGCGAATCCATAATAATTAGAATGATCTCTCGTCATTTCATTAAAAACAGTACCTCCGGCTTGTTTCACTTTATCCGACCACTCTTTCACTTCCGAAGCTGTTTCTGCCGAAAGTGTGAATATAATTTCACTGTTGTGTATTTCGGAAGATAAGTACGTATCTATTTGGGATCCCTGTTCAAAAAAATGGATAACGAAGTCATTATCCCCGAAAAGAAAACTGACAAGTTGAGGATTATTGCTAATCTTATTTGGTGTAAACCCCAAATATGTATAGAATTCGCGGGTGCGGTTCACATCTTTAACGCTGAAGTTTGCCCATATTTTTTTCGCTTTCATATGCCTGGAGTTTGGTCAGGTAATATTCTACAAAGACTGAATAGATTTTATATCTCAATAAAACTACAACAACAATCAAAGTATTTTGTTTACATAAGGTGGGTCGAAAAGACAGAGATTATCAGGATACATAAGGGTAATTCAACACTCCACTTGATTCAGGTATATTTGACTATATAATGCAAAATCCGGATGAAACAGGCTATTTCTTCAAATCTAAATTGTGTATACAACACCTTGAACTTTATAGAAAAACACTATGATCAGCTTATTTCTATTGAACAGCTGGAAGATATCTCCCATTATTCATACAGAAATATTCAACGGATATTCCGCTATACCTGCGGAGAAACTATTGGTGCTTATCAAAAGAGGTTGAGGGTAGAAAATGCATACAAAATGTTACTCTATAGTGATCATTCCATTTCTGTCATTGCATTAAAAGTAGGATTTTCCAATGTAGCTTCATTTTCAAAAGCTTTTAAACAACATTTTTTAATATCTCCGACCGAAGCCAGAGCCGGAAAGACGCCCCTATTTACAAAAGCAGACATTTTACCCGTCGAAGCGACACCGATTCTCAAACCGGAGATTATCTATGTTCGTCCCACACTAGTTTACTACAAAAGTTCCTTTATTAATTATATCGATACAGAGATCGAATCTCAGTGGGATACATTCTTACAATACGAATTTCCGCAGCAGGGTAATGAATTTTATGGTGTTGTTGCTGACGAACCGCTTATCAGGGAAAATCTAAACTGCAGGTACGACACCTGTTCATCACTGCAATCCCTGACAAGCAGACTGCCATCCAAGACCATTGGTGGAGGAAAATATGCGCAATTTACACATCACGGCAGATATGACACTATCGAAGATACATACAGCCAGATATATTCCGGCTGGATACTGACTGCAGGGCTACAGTTTGCTCCTACGCCAGTTATCGAAAAATACGCGAAACACCCGGACAATACGGATTCAGAAGAAGACCAGATGACTTACATATGGTTACCCTTAGATTAAAAAAATAAGTTTGTCAATTTTGGACAACAATCTGTTTTTTCAGGCTCGTAGTTTTGCCTTAACAAAATTTATAACATTAATGATGTGCAAAATGACAATAACACTTATGATCTTATCCACCCTCTATTTATCCTGCTCAAAAGATAGCAGCATAAAAAAACCGGTCTCTCCTATTGATTCTACAGCCCTGTACAGGATGCCGGAAGAATCAGCATTACATGAAGGTACCTGGCTGCAATGGCCACATGAACACCAATATGGCAAGACATTTCGTGAAAGGTTGGATGCCACCTGGATAGCGATGACCAAAGCTCTTGTAGAGAGTGAAAAAGTACATATCATCGTGTATGACGATACCGAACTGAAAAGAGTTACAGCATTACTACAGAAAGCTGAGGCCACGCTTACTCATGTGAATTTTACAATTGCTCCTACAGACGATGTATGGATCCGTGACAATGGACCGATCTATGTAAAAGATAAAAATGGAAAACTCCTTGTCCAGGACTGGGGATTCAATGGCTGGGGAGAAAAAGCTGACTATGAAAATTGCAACCGAATCCCTTCGCAACTGGCTGCAAATAAAAATATGCAATCCATAAACCTCAATGATGTAATGATTAATGAAGGCGGAAGTGTAGAGATTGATGGAAATGGTACTTTAATGGCCTGTAAAAGCTCAGTACTTAATGAAAACCGGAATCCGGGTATGACACAGCAACAGGCAGAAACTATCTTTACCAAATATCTGGGTGCTACCCATTTTATCTGGCTGGAAGGACAAGCAGGGCTCGATATTACCGACATGCATATTGACGGATTTGCCAGATTTGACAACAAATCTACTATTATCACAATGGCAGATGAGGATCTTTTATACTGGCAGGTACCTGAGCATGACATCAGTACATTATATGACGCTGTTAATAAGGATGGGCAGCCTTACCATTTTGTAAATGTACCTCTTACTAAACATGATGTAATAACAACATATGGAAAAAATGTCGGAAAGGCTTCCTACATCAATTATTATATTGGCAATAATGTGGTACTGGTACCCAATTATAACGATCCTAATGACGTGGTTGCCAATGCTACTATTCAAAAGCTGTATCCGGAAAGAAAAGTAATCGGCATAGATTGCCGTAATTTATTTGCCAACGGTGGTATGGTACATTGTGTCACACAACAACAACCAAAGTAGATCTGGCTGAAAGGAAGGTAAATCATCATACTGAAATATCAGGAAAGTACTGTGTATTAAAATCTTAGCATCTTATTTTTATTATTATTATTTGGATTAATTAAAAATAAGGTGTTCTTTTACACAATTTTTATCAACACAACTTAATATTCATTATGAAATTATTTACTTTCCTGACCTTTTGGGTAGTCAGCCTCAGTGCACTTGCCCAAACAGGTGATTTGTCCATAAGAGGTACAGTCAACACATCAGACGGACGTCCGGCACACTATGTTTCCATAACTTTGAAAGGTATCAATAAGGGTACAATTGTCGATTCCAAAGGACATTTTCAATTAAAAAACCTTCCTGCCGGAGAATACACTATCGTCGCTTCGTATATAGGTCTCCTCACACAGGAAAAGACAATCACTCTTCAATCAACTGAAGAAGAGGTGAATTTTACTCTTTTTGAAGACAGCAAAAAACTCCAGGAAATTATCATAGACGGTAGAAACCGTGTAGGAAATAAAAGCTCAGACTACGTTTCTAGAATGCCGTTAAAGGATATTGAAAATCCTCAGGTATTGAATTCCGTAAGCAAAGAGATCATGGAGCAGCAGATCATCACAGATTATAAACAATCCTTACGCAATATTGCAGGTGGAGGTATTGCATATGGTTTTGTAAACAATGGCTTTGCTTATACAGTATTGAGAGGTTTCTGGACAGGTGTGCGTATGCGTAATGGTGTTGCATCCAGCAGCTGGTCCGGAATAGATCCGGCAGTAGTGGAGCGTACAGAAGCTATAAAAGGTCCTTCAGGAACTCTCTACGGCAATGCAACGACTTCATTCGGAGGACTTATTAATCTGATCACAAAACAACCTTTTGAAGGGCGTAAAACTTCAGTTGATTACACTATTGGCAGCTTTGGCTTACATCGCATTGCAACAGATATTAATACCCCATTAAATGAGGACAATTCTGTCTTATTCCGATTGAATGCAGCTTATCACAGCGAAGGAAGTTTTATGGACTGGGGATTCAATAAGCGTTATGTAGTCGCTCCCTCATTACTATACAAAGTAAATGACAGGCTGAAACTTAGTCTTGATGCCGAGATGAGCAACGCAACTATGAGCATGCTTCCCTATGTTGATTACAGCGCTTTAGGATTGAAAAATATAAAAGAGATTCCTCTCAAACATAATCAGTCTCTGGGCAGTAATGACCCTATATTCAATGGCGGGGGTGTAAACATTCTGGCAAGAGCAGAATATCAGATTTCTGAAAACTGGAAATCAACCACAGTAGCGTCATTTACAGGTAATGACCTGAAAGAAGCAGTCTATACAAGAGCCAGATTCCTCTCTCCCACTGAAGTAGAACGGACCGCCAGCAGCTCCTCTACGAATGAAAACACCTACCAGTTTCAACAGTTTTTTAATGGTGATTTTAATATAGCGGGATTAAAAAATAAATTCGTACTGGGTCTCGATGTTTTTCACTATAAAAATGTAGATAAAGGATATCTGGGTGAAGAATATAAAGATGTCATCAAAATCAATGAACTCTACTCACCTCTCTCGCTGGAAAAGATAAAAGCTAAGAGACAAACATTGATAAATGGGTATCAAACCAGCCAGAATACTGTATATGCGGCATATGCATCGAGTGTAACCAATCTTACGGACAGACTTTCAGTTTTACTTGGATTGCGTGTAGACAGATTAGATAACAAAGGGACAGCAGTAATGCGGGGAGAATTTACCGGCGGTTATAAACAAACAGCTTTATCTCCAAAATTCGGTACAGTGTACCAGATCATGAAAGATAAACTGAGCGCCTTTGCCAGCTACACCAACTCTTTCCAGAATAATGCTCCTGTAAGACAACCTGACGCCTCACTGTTCAATGCCAAGCCGACAAGCGGAAATCAATATGAACTTGGGTTCAAGACAGATTTGTTCAATAACAGACTGAGTTCTACAGTAAGTTTCTTCAATATTGATATTAAAGATGCTATCCGTACAACTCAGCAGGGAGTTACTTTTCAGGACTCCAAACAGAAAAGCAAAGGATTTGAAATTGATGTGAACGCAGCTCCGGTTGACGGATTACACATTACTGCAGGATACGGTTACAATAAAAATACATTTACCGTTGTCGGTGAAGACGGAGTAGCCGTTACAAGCCGCAACTATCTGCCGGCTGACTATGCCAATCTTTGGGTGACGTATAAAATCACAAACGGTGCATTACGAAATATAGGAATCGGTGGCGGAACGAATTACGTAGGAGAAATCAACAAATACACAACAGATCCCAAAACTGATGCCTATTTTCTTACAGACGGAACGTTGTTTTACGAAGGGAGCAAAATCAGATTAGCGCTAAAAGTAAATAATATAGCAAACGTCAAAATATGGGGAATCAATGATAATCCGCTACCTCCAACGAACGTAGCTGCATCTATCAAATATCAGTTCTAAGATAAAAGGAATAATAAAGTGTGCATAAAATTTTATGCACACTTTAAACGATTACAAGTGTAATCAGCTTAAAAGATAACCTCCAAATCTACTTTTTTCAATCAGATCCATAACACTATTGCTTTCGTTTTGACAAGATCTCTCAATGCTTGCATTGGCATACTTAAACTTCCACCAGGATCCTGTTTTTCTCCGGTTTTTCCGGCTTCTTTTCTTAATTCATCATGCCCAGTAATATAATCCAAATCAAAGGTTCTGTTTTTTGATTTTGCCCACAATATAAAATTGATCAACGACTTCTCCTGTGCTTCTGTATATTGCTGGTATTTACCTTTTTTGTTCATCGCTTCCTGTGCTTTGTTTACAATTGATTCGATTTTCATAATTTGTCCTTTCTTTAGTTATTGGCTTTATAAGATATTGACGGAGTAAAACCCGCTTTTTCTTATTTTATGCCATAGTTAGTGATTACATCAAGTCGGATTAGCATCCTTTGATAACCAAAAATAATGATTATCTAAAAGCAAAAAAAACAATCAATTAGTAATTCCAACTTTATAAAAACCAAAAATATCCCGAAAAACAGGGATGTACAATTACAAGGAGATGTGTATTTTTGAGTATTCAAAACACTACGTTATGATAAGATATTTTATAATCTTTTTTCTGACATTATTCCTGTCATCTTGTGACATGATGGTAAGAGTAAACGGATACGTAGTCGATGCGCAGACGGGACAACCCCTTTCTGAGGTTGAATATATCGCTGAGAATACTCAAAAGAGCAATATACCCTATCTTACGGATTCCACCGGACAATTTGAGTTTTATGAAATAAGAAGCGGATTTATCGGCACCAGCAAAAAAGTAAAACTAAATTTTCAAAAAGATCATTTTCAGAAACAGGCTGTCACATTGAAAGCCGGTGATAATAATGTAGTTATTAAATTAAAAAGGGAAGACGCTCCGCATTAAATCTCATAATAAAACGATCAATTGACTAATAAAATTTATTACTTTTAGGTAAGCATTAATCTCAAAAGTTGTAGATAGTATGACCGTTTATATCCGATATATAATATTATTATTTGTCTGCATTTCGCAGACTGCATATGCCCAGCGTAAAACGGAGATAATGAATTCAAAAAAAATATATGAGGGTATATGGAGAGACAACGCAAATAATAGAAATATCAGCATTTCCTACGATGCTGCTTTAACCTATGTATTGATTAATGACTGGACTGGAGGTATAGAGACTGTTAAAGACAAATCAAGGGCTGAAAATATAGATGCGTATAAAGCCTATATCAAAGGAGATAAACTTATTATGCCCGCAGAAAATGATGATCATCACGCACCGTATTGTGAAATATCTGTTTCCAAAAAAAATCTCCTTCTCTATGAATGCAACAGTATGCTCAACTTTACAGACAACTTCTTAAAAAAATCAGAAAGCATTAACACCTATACATTTGAACGAATCAAAAAGTAAAACAGATGAAGAATATAGAGTTGAAGAATTCTCCTGAATTTTTGATTTGCAATACGAAGCTGAAAAGAAATAACGGTTAGAAAATCAGGTTTTGAATTAGACAATAACCCTACTAAACTCACGCTAATGCTGAAAGAAAAAACAGGAAATTCTATTGCGATTACAATTTATCTTAGGAAAAATCGTTTTTGAAGGCTTTAATTTCCGGGATTTTGCAAATGAGAGTTATCTCCAATTTGAAGAAGTACAAGATTACACAGCATAACAAAAAAAATACGCCCGAAGGCGTATTTTTCATTTCGGTATTGCACTATAAAGCCATGCTTTATATTTACAAAACCTTAAAAACAACAATAAAACCAATCAGTTTTGTCCGGTATCATTCTGCTGCGCAGCAGAACTTTCTACTTGTTCAGGACTTTTTGCTGCTAAAAGATACAAAAGCCCACCTAAAACAATAAGACCGATTTTAATACCCCAGGCCATTCCTTCTCCCCACTGGTAGATCCACATCAATATTTTGGGTACATAATTAAAGAAACCAAGTATTACCGCCAGTATGCCGATAACAACCATAAATGAACCAATTTTTTGCATAATTATTATTTTTAAGTCAATAGTATTACAAAATCCAAGATGAGATATTAATCAAGAAAAGAAAATTTCTGTTCGAATATACTTCCTACTACAGGTACCGGCTTCATCTCTTCTTTTGACGCATTCACAATTCCTAAAATCCATAAAATCAATATAAAAATATTGGCGTAGGTAAGTACGGCTAATGCTGGCACAGCTATAACGACAATATTCAATACCAATCCAAGAAGGATACTTATAATGGAAATACCCAGCGATTGCTTCAGATGATAATTTACAAAGGCGTCTTTCGTTTTATCCTTGTATTGGAAATAAGCTATCAACCAACCTATAATAGTGATGTAAGAGATAATTGCAGTCGTTTTTCTGTCCATGATATTTTTTTTGATGATTAAACTTCAACAAAAGTATCGCTTCAGACTGCTATTTAAAATCCCCGAAAACAGCTAATTTAAACAGTTTGGATTGAAAATGCAGCAAAACACATTGTGTACAAGGAGTAATTACAATGTAATAACAGCCTCAAAACTAAAACATTGACCAACGGAAACAAATAAAAGTTGTACGGGTAAGACGATCTTGTTAACTTGTAGATATAAAACCAGAGTTATACACGATCCCGATAATTTTAAAAATAAAGTATTATGAAATTAGGTGCATTTTCTGTTAGTCTCAATGTAAAAGACATTAACGTGTCAAAAGAATTCTATGAAAAATTAGGCTTTTCCGTTTTTGCAGGAAGTCTGGAAAGCAACTATCTGATTATGAAAAATGAAGGAACCCTAATCGGGTTGTTTCAGGGAATGTTTGACAAAAATCTGTTGACTTTTAATCCGGGCTGGGATTCGAATGCCAAATTACTCTCAAACTTTGATGATGTACGCATTATACAGATGGCACTCAAAGAAGCCGGCATCCAGCCACTTGAAGATGTTGATGTAAAAAGTTCAGGTCCGGCAGGATTTTTTATTGTGGATCCGGACGGCAATCCCATACTTATTGATCAGCATATCTGATGGACAGGAGAAATATAGCTATTCCTTATTCTCCCGCTTATCCGCAACCAGAGATAACCAGGTAAAATTTGTCCCTTCCACTTTCTGATGGGTAAAACTATGAGGATAATCAAATCGCTCAAACAGTGTATATTGTTCACTGGCATCTATACTATCAACCTTTTTTGTAAATCCAAGCTCCAGTAACTCGGTTTCCAGCAAAGTCCCCCCAGGTTTTATAACACTGCTTAAGATAGTTGTAACTTTTTTAGGCTCATCGTAGTATACCAGTACATACCGCAGGCTATCATCTTTAAATGCATGACAATAACCGGCCGTATTACGGTCCTTCATATCTTGCTCCACGCTGTTTTTTAGATTGTCATCCACCAGGTAGCCTTTCTTCATCATAAAATCAGGAAGTTTATTATAATCGGTAGTCAAAATAATCTCATGTTGAAGTTTCAGGTATTTATTTTTAAAATGGAGCTGACCATATACAAGGGAAACGGGAAGAAACAACATTATAAATAATACTGCTTTGATTCGGGAGGATGTAGGTTTATTCATATAGCAGACGTAGGTATTAATGACTTGATACAACAAATTTACTTCAGACCAGATCATTAAAAAAATACTTCTAAAGAAGTATTTTTTAATGATCATAAGATCAGATCAGCCCCTGAAGAATACTGTTTTTGATTAGTTGTGCCGTATTCTTGCAGCCAGCCTTAAACAATATATTCTGTCTGTGTTTTTTCACAGTAACCGATGCAATAAACAATTTATCGGCTATCTGATTATTACTAAGGCCCTCTGCTATCAACCTGATAATATCAATTTCACGCTTCGAGAATTTAGTATCTTTCTTCTCCTGCATATCCACATTCAAATGAATAAAAGAAGGTTCTCCATAAAGTCCGATCAGTGAAATTTTATTTGTATTCTCTTTAGCGAGATGATCAATACGTGTATGAATATTTAAAGATTTGCCGAACTTTCCGGTATCATCAAGTGTCAACATAAGTGCCTGATGATTGAATAATACATATCCGCTATCCTTTGTAAATGCCCTGAAACAATAACTTATCTTATAATGGAGCAACTTATCTGAACCGATATTATTATTAAAGAAATCCGCTATTCTAGACTCTGCCCTGGACACAAAATCCAAATCATCCGGGTGGACAAGCTGAAGGATGTCATCGAAAGTTACAGTATCCGGATCCGATCCGTGCAGATCGTATATAGCAGGGCTGACATGAGATAGGGACATATCATAGAAGTCTACGATATAATAATAAAAAGGCCCCGAACTGGTGATTGTATTGGCAAGTTCCTGAAACCCATTTTTAGAAAAAGAGGTCGTTTTGACAGCACGGGAATTCTGCCAGATATGATGCAATTTTTGTATTTCAGTATTCATACAGCAGAGTGGTTAATAAAAATTGGATACACTAAAGTATTAATTATTTATCACTTACATCTTTCTTTTAACCGGTAATCAGAAAGAAAGTAAAATATGCTGTAGAAGATCCTTATAAAACCTATTGTGCAGATACCCATTTTTGGGCGTACAGAATTTCGTCTATCGTCTTATACAACTTTTCCAGTTCAACCGTACCTCGATTTCCATAGTCACGGATTTTCTTTACTTTATCATTCTGATAACGGATTTCTAAATGTACAGCAGGCAGATCCGAAACACCTCTGTTACCATAATCATCCTTCAATTCCGGAAATTGTAACTCATTAAGCTGTTTAATTATTTTGTTCAGATCACCTGTACTGATCTGCGTAGCATACTGCCCTTTAAGTCCGTTTTTCAAAAAATTATCAGCATCCAGTTGCGCAGCACCATTCTTACTGATCTTCAGTACAAAGACCGGACAGGTTCCGAAACAAGGTTTTCTACTAAAACCGATTTCCTCAATTTCGTATTTCTTATTTGCTGAACTATCGGTTTTGTAACTTTTGCAAGAGATAAAAAGTAAAATTGTGAGAGAAAATAACAGATATTTCATATAATGTCGATATAGTAAACTATCCAAAAATAAACATAAAACCCCGGATTTACCGGGGTTTTATATACTATACTATTCCGGAAACCTTATTTCCACCAATGGTAGTAATTGTGCAATCCGTCATATTCAAATCCACAACGCGGATACAACGTGTTGCCGATAGCATTAGTTTTTTCTGTTTCCAGCATCAGTCCACAGGCATCTGTCTGTTCACACCATTGCTTACATCTGTCAATCAAGGCTACTGAGAAACCTTTTCCCCGGTGCTCCGGATGAACATACAGATCACTCAAAAGCCATTGTTTTTGAAGTTTGGTATAGTGAAACAATTTATATAACTGCACAAACCCTACAGCCATCTCACCCTCAAAAAGCAAAAATATGTGCGATTCATCATTCAGTATTCTTTCTCTCAAAAATTTCTTCCCTTTTTCTACATCCGATTCCTGACGGTAAAAAACACGGTAAAGATCAAATAGTTCTGCCGCCTGATCCAGATCTTCAAGGACCACTTTTTTAATGTTGTAATTCATATTCCTATTATTTGTTATTAATTTTCAACAAACATATGCGTTATTTGGACTACCTTTGTAGTCCACAATAAAACCAATAAGTAGTCCAGTATGTTTCCGTTTGAGTCAGTCATAACAATAGAAAGAGCACACAAAAATCCGGTTTACCTGCAGATAGCAATCGCAATCAGTAAGGCTATACGAAATGGTATCCTGAAGCCGGGAGCTGCATTACCTGGTAGTAGGGAGATGGCTCAAAAACTAGGTTTGCACCGCAAAACCGTACTCGCTGCTTATGACGAACTTATTGCTCAGGATTATATAAAAGCAATTCCCCGGAAAGGAATTTATGTATCGGAACAACTTCCCCTGTTAAAACCAAAAAAATGGAACAGCGAACGCATGCATAATGCTTATGGATACCGTTTGGAAATTCCCGGCGAACATCGTGTACAACCTACTGTACAGGAAGATCACACAGCGATTCTTAAATTAATCATTGATGACGGATATCCGGATGTACGTCTCTCTCCTATTGATACGCTACTAAAATCATATCGGTTTATTCTGACTAAAAAAAATAACATCGAACAGAGTAAAGAAGACAATGCACGAGGCTCTATCCGGTTACGGGAGCAACTGACATTATTACTTTCAGAAACAAGAGGAATAAACATTGGCAAAGAAAATATACTCATCACCCACGGCGCACAGATGAGCATCTATATTGCTGCCCACCTCCTGACCCGTAAGAATACACAGGTGATAGCAGGTGATCCCGGATATGCCACAGCAAATAAGGTCTTTACAGATATGGGAGCAACTGTGATCAGCGTACCAGTAGATAAGTACGGGCTGGATATCGATGCGATAGCACATATTTGTACACAGCAAACTATTCATTTCGTATATGTTATTCCTCACCACCATTATCCGACAACAGTCACTTTAAGTACTGAAAGAAGAATGCGCTTACTGGAGCTGGCTAAACACTATAATTTTGTAATTATCGAAGATGATTACGACTACGATTATCATTATGATTCCGCACCCTATCTTCCACTTGCAAGTGCCAATCATGAAGGAAGAGTGATCTATATCGGATCATTTTCTAAGATACTCGCACCCTCCATACGCATAGGTTTTATGATTGCTCCGGGCAATTTTATCAATCAGGCCGCAGATTTCCGAAAATCCATAGATGTTGGAGGCGATATGTTTATGCAGGATGCGCTGGCTTCCCTTATTCAAGAAGGAGAACTCAAGCGTTATATTACAAAAGCAAAGAAAGCATATCACCTGAGAAGAGACCATCTGTATGATCTTATTACAAAAAAAACAAGTCCCTATGTCTCACTTAGTCTGCCCGGTGGTGGAATGGCCATGTGGGTTCAAATGGATAAAAAGATTCCTGTCCGCCAACTTCATGAAATGTTACTCCGAAACGGTATAAAAATAAAAGTCATAAACGAAGAATGGAATGCATTCCGTTTCGGTTTTGCCTCCTTAAATCAAACTGAAATAGAAGAAGTCATAGATACAATCGAAATGGCCATCTCCAAAATTATAAGCTGACAGTTGAATACTTACACATTTGCAGTCCAACTATCTTAAAATTATCAGGTTTCTCTATTTTTCCATTTGACAAACTCGTTTCTCATACAATGACCACAGGGTCGGTATCCGGATAACAGTGCCTCTTTCTCAGAAGCAAAGAAAACCCGGTTCTTACGAAGCATCCTTTTCCCGGATCCGCAAGATAGTTTACCGTATATTTTTAATTTAACATGCCCCGCAAAGCATATTTCAGCCGTCCGGATTTTACTTCTTACTTCTCCATCTTCATATATACTGTGGCGGATTGGCATCAGCTAAGTGCATCATGAAAAATAATTCCCAATGTATAGCGTTCGCCACTATGCACCTCACTTACGCCATGTTTCATATTAGCACGGTAATACCCCCTTGTTCCTTTCACAGGTCTGAAATTGGTCGTAAAAATCAGAATATCTCCCTTTTTTGGTTTCAATACAATAGCCTGTGACTGAGCTCTGGGTATCTGCTGCAGCAATACAAATTCTCCTCCCGTAAAATCCACCTCCGGTTCACTCAGAAAAAGAAGAATCTGCATAGGGAAATAAACTTCGCCGTACAGATCCTGATGCAGCGTATTGAATCCGCCAGGTCCGTATTTTAAAATCAGAACAGTAGCTTTAGTTTGCTGGAGATCATGGCATTGCTTCATCAGCACTTCATGTTCAGCCGGAAATTCGACCTCAATATGTAATGCACGATTCCAGGCATTAGCTACTGTTGCAAGATACGGATAAACCGTTTTTCGGATTTTTGCAATAAGGTCCGGAAGCGGATAATCAAAATACTTATACTCTCCTTTTCCAAATCGATAACGCTCCATCACTACTGTTTTCCGGTAAGCATCGGGATGGTAATAATTTGCTTTCAGCTCCTCACATTCCTGATCCGTAAGAACCTCCGAAAGGACAGCATAGCCCTTATCGTGAAGCTCTGATGTAATGTGATTCCAGTTTAATTCTCCTGTTTCTTTCATCTTTTATTGCTTTGATTTTACTGCACAAACATATAGAGCATCCTGTAGTAAAAAAATCCGTTTTCTGCTCTTTTAATGGCTGTTTTTTGCTGTTTTAAAATTTCCCTCCAACTGCGGATTCCGTATATTTATTCCATTTGTTTTTAAAAGTTTTTGAGCAATTATTTGCAAGATTAAAAATCAAAAGATATATTTGCAGAGTCTTCAGCGGAAGACAACCTAATCATTACCTCTCTATATCGTAGGGTTTTGATTTATAAAGAAGTGGCGAGAGACTGGCTCAATGACCCACTGGCAACCTTCAAAAAACGTTTGAAAAGGTGCCAATTCCTGTCCGAAGCAATGTTGCTTTGGAGCATATAAATGAAAAGGCTATGAACATTACATTTTACAATTTCACATCATTCGGAACATCCTCAAAGCAGGATACCAATCCTTTGTCATACCATTCTGTGTTGTTTTCCAACCGAATGCGAATGTACAATGCGATGTGTTGCTAAGATTTTCTCTTATCCCTCAGCACGGCTATCTCACGCCTAAGACACAGGAGTGAGCAGCAACAAGTGTATTCTTTTAATCAATAATTTCATTACAATTTTAAACTCCCAAAGAAATGTCAGAAAATACAAACTTAAAATTTGAAACACTACAAGTACATGCAGGTCAGGTAGCAGATCCGACCACAGGATCCAGAGCAGTACCTATTTACCAGACAACATCTTATGTATTTGAAAATGCGGAACATGGTGCTAACTTATTTGCCCTGAAACAATTTGGCAATATCTACACCCGTATCATGAATCCGACAACAGATGTATTTGAAAAACGTATTGCTGCATTAGAAGGCGGAGTAGCAGCTGTGGCAGTCGCATCAGGACAGGCAGCTCAGTTTATTGCACTGAATAATATCCTCGAAAGCGGTGAAAATTTTGTAGCCGGATCCAACCTTTACGGCGGGACTTACAACCAGTTTAAAGTTGCTTTTAAAAGATTAGGTATAGAAGTTCGTTTTGCACAAGACAGTGAAGCTGAACAAATAGAATCACTTATCGATGACAAAACCAAAGCTATCTATATCGAGACCATCGGTAATCCGAGTTTCAACATTCCTGATTTCGAAAAAATCGCAGCTGTAGCCAAGAAATATGATATTCCTTTGATTGTAGACAATACATTTGGTGCAGGAGGTTACTTATTCAAACCATTGGAACACGGAGCACATGTAGTCGTTGAATCAGCTACTAAATGGATCGGCGGACACGGTACCAGTATTGGTGGCGTTATCGTTGACGGAGGAAATTACAATTGGGGTAATGGTAAATTCAAACAGTTTTCAGAACCTTCTGAAGGATATCACGGATTAGTTTTCGCAGATGTATTCGGTCCTGATGGTCCTTTTGGAAATATACAGTTTGCGATCAGAGCACGTGTTGAAGGTCTTCGTGACTTTGGCCCTGCCCTGTCTCCATTCAATTCGTTCTTATTGTTACAAGGTCTCGAAACATTATCACTGCGTGTACAACGCCATGTAGATAATGCACTCGAAGTAGCACAATGGCTGGAAGCACATCCACAGGTGGAGAAAGTAAGCTACCCTGGATTAAAAAGCTCTCCATATCACAACAACGCACAGAAATACCTCAGAAACGGATTCGGAAGTGTACTTTCTTTTGCTATCAAAGGAGATCCTCAAAAAGCAAACGAATTTATTGACAGTCTGCAACTGATCAGCCACCTGGCGAATGTCGGAGATACCAAATCTCTTATTATCCATCCTGCAGCTACTACACATCAGCAACTGAGCGAAGAAGCACAGATTGGTGCAGGAGTATATCCGGGTCTGTTGAGAATATCCGTTGGTATCGAACATATTGATGATATCAAAGCAGATCTTCAACAAGCATTTGAAAAGATTAAATAATAAGGCTTTAAAGACTGTTCTACAGGCTACAAAGCATATATTTTTCAAAGAATATGTAATCCCCTTCATCGGGGAAAATACAATAAAGCATAAATGAGTAGCAAAACTTTTAAATATACTGAACCATTTGTATTTGAGAACGGCAAGCAGATCGATGATCTGCAGATTGCCTACCATACCTATGGAAAGTTAAATGCGGATAGAGATAATGTCGTCTGGGTATGCCATGCCCTGACGGCAAACTCCGATGTGTTTGACTGGTGGAAAGGACTATTTGGAGAAAACGATCTCTTCAATCCCCGCGATTATTTTATTGTTTGTGCCAATGCACTGGGTTCGCACTATGGATCTTCAGGCCCTTTATCTGTCAATCCACAGACAGATCAGCCTTATTACTTATCCTTTCCACAGTTTACAGTACGTGATATGGTACAGGCAAACCAGTTGCTGGCCGATCATCTGGATATACAAAAGATCAACATCCTGATTGGCGGTTCATTGGGAGGGCAGCAGGCGCTGGAATGGGCAGCTTCCGCACAGATCGACATTTCCCATCTGATAGTTATGGCGACCAACGCTGTACACTCCCCATGGGGAATAGCCTACAATGAAAGCCAGCGGTTAGCCATCACTGCCGACCGGACCTTTTATGCCAACAAACCTGATGGCGGAGCCAAAGGACTGAAAGCAGCCAGAAGTCTGGCCCTGCTATCCTATCGTTCATATGATACCTATGCAGCTACGCAGGAGGAATCTGATAATGAAAAAACTGATCAGTATAAGGCCTCATCTTATCAAAGCTATCAGGGCGAAAAACTGGTAAACCGTTTCAATGCGTACAGCTACTGGTTCTTATCCAAAGCTATGGACAGTCACCATCTGGGGCGTGGCCGTATTTCTGCGGCGCAGACACTACAGGAACTGAAGCAAAAAACACTGGTCATCGGTATCACGACAGATGTATTATTTCCACCGGTAGAGCAGCAATTCATTGCACAGCATATTTCAGGAGCAGAATACTATCAGCTGGATTCCCTGTATGGACATGATGGATTTTTGATCGAGACCAAAATACTATCTCAAATCATCTCCGGATTCCTGACAGCGGAATTTGCGGAAGATAAATCAATAGAATTAACAACAGTATAAGAATAAAGATATTTATTAAAATCAAATGAGTAAGAAGTTAACGTTAGGCATGTTTGGATTTGGGGTAGTAGGACAAGGCCTTTATGATATAATAAAAACAAAGAATTTAAATTTAGAGATCAAAAAGTTTGTGATCAAAAATGCAGACAAGAAACGTTCTCTGCCTGCAGAATTATTTACAACAGATCCGGCTGCTATACTGGATGATCCGGAAATCAATACCGTTGTCGAATTAATTGACGATGCAGAAGCCGCTTATCAATTTACAGTGACAGCTCTTAAATCCGGGAAAAATGTGGTGTCAGCAAATAAAAAGATGATTGCAACACATCTGGAAGAACTCACGGAGATCCAGCAACAGACCGGCACAAGCCTGCTATATGAAGGAGCTGTCTGTGGAAGTATTCCCATTATCCGTAATCTGGAAGAATACTATGACAATGAACTTCTACATTCAGTAAGTGGTATCTTCAACGGATCTTCTAACTATATTCTGTCCAAGATATTCAATGAAAATCAAAGCTATGATACCGCATTGAAGAAAGCACAGGAACTCGGTTTTGCGGAAACAGATCCTACACTCGATGTAGGAGGCTACGATCCGAAGTACAAACTTGCTATTGTAGCTTCACATGCTTACGGACTATACATCAAACCGGATGACATTCTGAATATTGGTATAGATAAACTGGATCAGCAGGATATCCGTTTTGCAAAAGAAAAAGGCTACAAACTTAAACTCGTGCCATTGGCCAAAGAGATCAATAATGCGCAGGTAGTGTTATATGTTCTGCCCAAATTTATTACCAAAGACAATATGCTTTACAATGTCGAGAATGAAAATAACGGCGTACTGGTAAAAGCAGCATTTGCAGACGAACAATTCTTCTATGGTAAAGGTGCGGGTGGTCATCCTACAGGCTCAGCAGTACTATCAGACATTACTGCATTGCGCTATGATTACAGATACGAGTATAAGAAACACCTGGAAGCACAGGAGCTTTCTTATAGCACAGATTATGAATTGAACGTATATTTGAGATATGAAGACGACGAACTGATTAATAAATTAAACTTTAGCTCAATCAGTGAGCGTTACTATGCCGATAACTTCAAATATGTTATTGGAAAGATCAATCTTAAGCAGATAATAACACACCTGACTGACATCAAAAAAGATGGTGTATTTATCGCTGAAATCGCATAAGAGGCAACTCACCTATAAACCAACCCGTTACTTCTGAAATGAAGTAACCATTTTTACAAAATGCGTCTCTTACAGAAGTAAAAGGCGCATTTTTATTGTATTAAAAAAGTTACAATTTAAATATTGCAGGTGTGGCATTAAAATTGTAAATTCCTACGTTCACAAACTAAATTTTTATTATGAGAGCGTGGTTATTAATTTTAATGATGGGAATAGCAAATTTCGTATTTGCTCAGCATGAGACGGATGGACAAGATCACTCCACCTTAGGATATTTAGTTATTGGTCTTATACTTATAGCAGTTGTTGTTTTTACACTTTATAACAAGCAAAAACGGAGATTTAACGATTAAAATTTCCATTCATTATTGCAAGCAATAAGGGGATCAAATTTTATTTTGATCCCCTTTTGTATAAGCATTAGTCTCTTTTAAGACCAAATTTTTCTATTTTACTGTACAAATGGCTTCGCTGGATACCGATATCATCAGCCGTTTTGGAAACATTCCAACTGTTTTTATCCAGTTTGAAGTTGATAAATTCCTTTTCAGCATGATCTTTAAAGTCCTGAAAGGATTCAAAGCGTTCGAATATACCTTTATAATCTACAGTTTTACCTGTTTCATTCCCTTCAGAAGAACCATTGGAATGATGCGCTATAGAAGGATTTGCATAAGTCAGTACATCTGCATCTGTAATCGATTTATCACTTAAGATAATCAGACGTTCTACCATATTGCGAAGCTCACGGATATTACCTGTCCACGGTAAAGATTGCAGAGCTTTCATAGCTTCCATTGTAATCTTCTTGACAGGCATATTATAGTCACCGCAGATTTCCTCACAAAAGCTGTTTGCTATAGTCGGAATATCATCCGTACGTTGTGACAAAGATGGCACATGGATAAGGATCACACTCAGACGGTGGTACAAGTCCATTCTGAAGTTGCCGGCATCAATCTCCTTCAACAGATCCTTATTAGTCGCCGCAATCACACGTACATTTACATCGATCTCTTTCTCCCCTCCTACACGCGTAATCTTATGCTCCTGTAATGCTCTTAATACTTTTGCCTGAGCAGATAAGCTCATATCACCAATCTCATCCAGGAATAAAGTTCCGCCACTAGCCTGCTCGAATTTACCGATACGTTGTTTTACAGCTGAAGTAAAGGATCCTTTTTCATGTCCGAACAATTCGGACTCAATCAGTTCAGAAGGAATAGCAGCACAGTTTACTTCGATCAGCGGTAAAGATGAACGATTAGATTTTTCATGCAGCCATCTGGCAACAAGCTCTTTACCTGAACCATTCTCTCCGGTTATTAATACTCTTGCTTCTGTGGGAGCAACACGTTCTATCGTTTCTTTAATCTTGGAGATCGTATCCGAACTGCCCAGTATTTCTTTTGTTTTAGAGCTAAATACTTTCTTTTTCAGAACTTTGGTTTCTTCTACCAGTGAGCCTCTTTCCAGCGCATTACGCACTGTAATAAGGATTCTGTTCAGATCCAACGGTTTAGAAAGAAAATCATAAGCACCTTTTTTAGTTGCCTCCACAGCAGTTTCCACTGTCCCGTGACCGGATATCATAATAAAAGGAACTTCAGGTTTGAGAGTCTGCGCAAATGTAAGCGCCTCCAGACCATCCATTTTTTCCATCTTAATATCACAAAGTACAAGATCAATTTTTTCCTTTTTAAGAATTTCAAGACCGTCAAGAGCATTATCTGCATCAAAAACCTTATAATCTTCGTATTCCAAAATCTCTCTAAGCGTACTTCTTATTGCACGTTCGTCGTCTATTATTAATATTGTAGTCATATGAGGTAACTCTCTTCTATCTAATTGTCGTGTACAAATTAAGAATTTAGGGGCAATATTCAAAAAAGGAAGCAAACCTTATAAGCCGGGTTCTGTACACCGAAAAATCGGTTTTCTATCATTTATCTAGATCTGCCATTGCTGACAGACTCCATCAACCTACCCATTACGAATCTTACCGAAGTAAAAGAAGACGAGCAGCCTTCGAGTTTCGTAACCTATTTGGTCTTTCAACACTCAAGGTTTACCGTAATCCATGTCGCCATGCAATACCGTGAGCTCTTACCTCACGTTTTCACCCTTACCTTATCAAAGACAAGGCGGTATATTTTCTGTGGCACTTGCTGTCTCCGCCTGAACGGAGCCTTCCCGTTAGGAAGTGAGTTGCTCTGTGTTGCCCGGACTTTCCTCTTTCCCGAATAATCGGAACAGCGATAGAACCAGTTTGCTTCAGCAGCAAAAGTAAGACTTTTAAATGAGGAATCGTTAAGAAGAAATAAGTATTAGAAAAAATCAGAGATGTGGGTTTTTACCGTTATTGAGCAAAAATCTGCTGCCTGTTGTCAGATTGCCTGAGCAATGGTATACGCTGATGCCCATGCCCATTGAAAATTATATCCACCCAGCCAGCCCGTCACATCTACAGCTTCTCCGCCAAAGTACAATCCTGGGATCTTTCGGGATTCCAGAGTAGCAGGGTTAAGTTCATTTGTATCTACCCCACCCCGCATCACTTCAGCCTTATCATAGCCCTTATCTCCGGCAGGCTTGACATGAAACCTGTGAATTGTTTCTACAATGAGCTTTGCATCTGCCTTACTCAGAGAAGCAATCTTGGTCGTCAATGGTAAAAATTTACCAAAAGCGTCCACCATCTTACGGGTAAAATAATCATTCAGCACCTGAGACAGTAATCGTTTCCCGCCACTGTTGCGCTCCTCTTTTATGATTTGCTCCAAACTGAATTGCGGTAATAGATCTATTGTGAATTCCTGTCCTGCACGCCAGTAGGAAGAGATCTGCAGAATAGCAGGACCACTCAATCCCCAATGTGTAAACAAGATATTCTCTTCAAAACTGATCTCATTATTATATACTCTCGAAAAAACACTATTTCCGGAAAGAGAAGCATACCATTCTGCATCTTTGCCGGTAATGGTCAAAGGAACCAGAGCAGGAGCTGTAGGCACAATCGCTAATTCAAATTTCCGGGCCAGCCTCAATGCAAAATCAGATGCACCCAACTTCTGTACCGGCAACCCTCCGCTCGCGAGAACAACCTTCGCTGCTTTCAAGTTTTTTTTTCCTGAAGGTGTATCAACAGCAATACGAAACCCTCCTTCTACCTGATCCACAGACTTTACCAGACTATCCAACCAGATATCCTGCCCGGTTTCAAACATGAGATTGGTAAATACAGCAACAATATCTTTAGCTTTATTAGTGGTCGGAAAAAGTTGACCTAATGTTTTTTCCTGCCCAGAAATGCCGTGCGACTCAAAAAAACGGATCGTATCCTCTACAGTCCAGCGCTTGAAAATACCATGCAAAAAATTCGGATTCCGGGTTACAAAGTTAGCAATCGTAGTTCCCAGATTAGTATAATTACAACGTCCTCCACCTGAGATCAGAATTTTGGCTCCGGGTTTATTATTGCGTTCCAGAATCAGTGTCTTCTTACCCAATAAGCCTGCCTGCACAGCACACATCAGTCCGCAGGCGCCACCTCCTATGATAACAGCATCATACTGCATATTAGTAAGCGATCAGCTGATCTTCTACAGGAATCACACGTCTTTCCTGCTGGCTTTGATAACCCAGTTCAATGATACGGATAACGTCACGTGCCTGTTCAGGCTGTACAATCAACGGAGCAGTACCCCGGATAGCCTCAACAACATTTTTGTAGAAATCCAGATAACTTCCCTTTTCGGAAGGAATAATCTTAGAAATATCCTCCCCGTCTTTCAGTATATTCAGTTTACCATAGATAGAAGGATCTTCTTCACCCCAATGTGGATCTTCATCCGGAAAATGTCCGGCACGCAGTAAGGTCTCCTGCGGATCCACACCATTCTTTGTAAATGTGCCGTTGAGACCAAAAATCAGATAACGGGTCGTTTCTTCCTTCGCCAGCATGGAAGCCTTTAATGACACTCTCATATCAGGATAATACAGCAACAAATCAAAACTGTCTACTGCCTGTGCACCGGAACGCTGAATAGCTAAGTCTGCAAAAACAGCCGTCGGTTTTCCAAATAATTGGAGTGTCTGATCAATCTGATGAGCTCCGAGATCATAGAATATTCCCGATCCGGGCAGATTATTTTCACGCCAGGCATTTGGTCGCAAATAGTTTCTGAACCGGTCAAACCGGCTCTCTAAGTTGACAATAGGTCCAAGTTCACCACTCTTAACAACCTTTTCAACGGTACGATAATCGGAATTAAAACGAAGATTATGATATACAGCCAATTGTAATCCCTTTGCTTTCGCCAGGGCAATTAACTCGTCTGCCTGAGTGCTTGTATTCGTAAATGGTTTTTCAACAACAACGTGTTTTCCGGCCTCCAACGCCTGCTTTACAAACGGATAATGCATATCATTAGAAGTCGCAATGACCACCAGCCCGATACGATCATCCGTTAAAATATCGTCTATCGTCTGCACGATCTCTACCTGCGGATATTTAGCTTGCAAAATCGCCTGCTGTTCAGGTTTACGGGCCGTCACTTTGAGCAACTCCAATTCCGATACGCCTCGCATTACAGGTGCATGAAACACCTGACCGGAGATTCCAAATCCAACTAATCCTACACCAATCTTTTTCATTGATTACAATTATTGATACACATTATTGTTTTTCCCACCTACATGACAGCAAGTGCCTTGTTTTGACAGAATGCATATGAAGTTCCTCTTTTTAGTAAAGGAACTTCATATACAAATTGATTACATTCTTTCCGGAACTTGTATTCCCAACAGATTCATTCCTTTTGAAATGACTCTGGCTGCCGTTGCTGATAAGTGAAGACGGAAATTTTTCACCTCTTCCTCCTCTGCTTTCAGAATACTCTCCTCATGATAAAATTTATTATACAATTTGGCTACATCATAGATATAATTGGCCAATTGTGCAGGGCTGAATTCCGTGGCAGAAGCCTCGATAACAACAGGGAAATTTCCCAGCACCTGGATCAGATCCCGCTCGTAGGATGAGATAGATGCAGGTACAGTGACTGGGGTTTCTGCCGAAAAACCGGCTTTGTTTAAGACCGATTTAATACGCGCATGAGTATATTGAATAAATGGCCCCGTATGCCCCTGAAAGTCAACCGACTCATTCGGATCAAACAGCAATCGCTTCTTAGGATCGACCTTGAGCAGAAAATACTTCAATGCTCCCATGCCGATCGTATTGTATAATTCAGCTTTTTCGGTCTCCGAGAAACCTTCTGTTTTACCCAGTTCCTCTGTCCGCTCTTTTGCAGTTTCAACCATTTCGGACATCAGATCATCCGCATCTACAACAGTTCCTTCTCTGGATTTCATCTTGCCGGAAGGCAAATCCACCATCCCGTACGAAAGGTGAAACAGACCTGAAGCCCATGGTTTACCTAATTTTTTCAGAATCAGGAACAACACTTTAAAGTGATAATCCTGCTCATTACCCACAACATAAATAGATTCATTCATCTGGAACTCGTCATATTTCAGCTGTGCTGTACCCAGATCCTGCGTAATATATACCGAAGTGCCGTCACCTCTTAGTACCAGCTTTTGATCCAGTCCTTCGTCAGTCAGATCTATCCACACCGAATTGTCATCCTTTTTAAAGAAAACTCCACTGTCCAGACCTTCCTGAATAATATCTTTACCCAACAGATAGGTATTGGATTCGTAATAATATTTATCAAAATCAACCCCAAGCTGATTATACGTTTTTTCAAATCCGGAATACACCCAACCGTTCATAGTAGACCACAGCTCAATAACCTGTTGATCACCGGCTTCCCATTGCTGGAGCATTTCCTGAGCCTCACGGATGAGAGGAGCGTTCTTTTTCGCTTCTTCTTCTGCCTGTCCCTGAGCTTTCAACTCATCGATCTGCTTTTTATACTCCTTATCAAAGATCACGTAATATTTACCGACCAGATGATCTCCTTTTAATCCGGAAGAAGCAGGCGTTTCTCCATTTCCGAATTTCTGCCACGCAAGCATAGATTTACAGATATGAATACCCCTGTCATTAACGAGATTAGCTTTGATAATCTCATATCCGTAAGCTTTCAGTATTTCAGCGACGGAATAACCTAACAGATTATTACGTATATGCCCCAGATGCAGAGGTTTATTTGTATTCGGAGAGGAATATTCGACCATCAGTTTCTTACCGTTTGACGGAAAATATCCGAAATCAGGAGCTAATAATGTTGAATTCAGCAGATTGATCCAGTAGTTATCCGAAAGGCTTACATTGAGAAATCCTTTGATCACATTGAATCCTGATAATTCCGGAATTCGGGATTGTAAAAACTCCCCGACTTCAGTTCCTGTTTGTTCAGGAGACTTTTTAGAAAATTTAGTGATCGGAAAAACCACAATAGTGATCTGGCCTTCAAATTCCTTACGTGTTTCCTGCAATGCGATCTGGGAAGGCTGAATTTCGGCCTGATAAAGCTCGTTTACCGCTTGCACCGTATGGTCTATAAGCGCTTTTTCTATGAATTGACTCATGTAATGATTAAGTAATATTTACAACTTTCTGATACTGAACGACAAATAAATAGCATTCACTATTCAGGTATTCGCATTGAAAGCATATCTTTGCCAAAAATAATAAAAAATGCAGAGCTATCAGGAATTTCTTGACCTAAGTGTTGGTTTTCCGCAAGACGGATTCGAAATCATCGACGACGAATTGTATTTTCACGATCTGAATCTCATGGAAATGATAGAAACGTACGGGACACCGTTACGTTTTACTTATTTACCTATTGTCAGCAAAAAAATCCAACAAGCGAAAATCTTGTTTCAGACAGCAATTCTGAAACACAATTACCGCGGTTCATATAAATATTGCTATTGTACCAAATCATCGCATTTTAAGCATATAGTCGAAGAGGCATTGAAAAATGACATTCACCTGGAGACTTCATCTGCTTTTGATATGCCGATGATCGATACACTTGAAAGACAAGGAACGGTGACAAAAGATATCACAGTTATTTGTAATGGATTCAAAACGTATCAGTACAAGCAGTATATCATTGATATGATTCATGACGGATACAAGAATATTATTCCGGTACTGGATAATAAGGAAGAATTTAACTTATATGACGATGAAATCGAACTGGACGAGCCTTGTAACCTCGGTATCCGTATCGCATCGGAAGAACAGCCGGATTCTCAGTTTTATACTTCCCGATTAGGTATCCGCAGCGAAGACATTATTGATTTTTACAATAATAAGATTGCTGAGAATCCGAATTTCAGAGTTAAACTTCTGCATTTCTTCATTAATTCCGGTATTTCAGATACCCCTTATTACTGGAATGAGCTGGAGAAATATGTTACACTTTACTGTAAATTCAAAAAAATAAATCCTGAACTGGACACTTTGGATATCGGTGGAGGTATGCCTTTCAAAGATTCTCTGGTACATGATTTTGATTATGAGTACATGGTCAATGAAATCGTAAACCGAATCAAACAGATCTGTGCACACCACGAAGTGATGGAACCGGATATTATTACAGAATTCGGAAAATACACAGTAGCTGAAGCATCCGGTATCTTATATAAAGTATTAGGACGTAAACAACAGAACGACCGTGAAAGATGGTTTATGATCGATGGGTCATTTATTACAAATCTACCAGATGTATGGGCGCTGAATCAGAAATATATCTTATTGCCGATCAATAACTGGGATTCAGAATACGAACGTGTAAATCTGGGAGGGATCACTTGTGACGGACAGGATTATTACAATCAGGAAGCACATATGAACTCTGTTTTCATGCCAAAAACCCGTAAAGTACAATATCTTGGTTTCTTCCATACAGGAGCATATCAGGATGTATTGAGTGGCTACGGCGGTATTCATCACTGTTTACTCCCTTCACCTAAACACGTACTGGTAAGACGTAACAGGGATGAAACATTCAACTATGAGGTATTTGGTGAAGAACAGAATTCCAAACAGGTAATGAAGTTACTTGGATACCAGTAAAATAAATAGTTATTCATAGAAAAGCGGAAGTACAGAACAATACTTCCGCTTTTTTTATGCAATGAATCCGGCAACAGCAATAAATTTAAAATATCATTTTCATATAACTAAAAAAGTTGTATATTTTGAGTTTTAAATCAATTGTATCAGCATTATGAATGTACAGGTTTCTCCAAATTTCAGAAAATACGGAAAAAAATCTATTACCTCCATTATATTCTTCTCTTTTGTTTACCTCGCTCTCTTACTGTCTGCTGTGGCATTGACAGTAGCCTGTGTGGCAGGTGGCATCTATATTATTATACTTCGCCCGATGATATTCACCTTTATGGTAGGAATAGGCCTTGGGAGTATTGGTTTTATGGTACTCTTTTTCCTTATCAAATTTATATTTATCCGTAATACAACAGACAGAAGTCATCTTAGAGAAATCAAGCGAACAGCATATCCGCAACTGTTCCATATGATCGATGAAATAGTAGCCGAGGTAGAGAGTCCTTCTCCCAAAAAAGTATACCTGTCGACAGAGGTAAATGCTTCCGTATTTTATGATTCCAGTTTTTGGAGTATGTTTTTTCCTATCAGAAAGAATTTGCAGATTGGTGTGGGATTGATCAATGCCGTGACTCAGCAGGAGCTTAAAGCAATATTGGCTCATGAATTCGGGCATTTTTCACAGAAGAGCATGAAGGTTGGCAGTTACGTATATAATGTCAATCAGATCATTTACAACATGTTGTATAACAATACCGGCTTTGAAAGCATGATTCAGAATTGGTCCAATGCCAGTGGATATTTTGCTTTTTTCACAAGTCTGGCTGTACGTATTATTGTCGGAATCCAGTGGGTCCTAAAAAAAATGTATACCTATATCAACATCAACTACATGGCTCTGTCCCGTGAAATGGAGTTTCATGCAGATGAGATCGCAGCAAATGTAGCAGGCTCTGAAGCACTTAAACATTCCCTCTTACGTCTGGAATTTGCCAATTTTGCATTAGACAGTGTATTTACTTTTTATGATGCCAAAATACCGGACAATATCAGAAGCCAGAATATCTTTAGTGAACAAGCCAGAGTAATGGAATATCTGGGAAAAGAGAACAACTACAGATTTGAACATGATCTTCCGCATATTACGATGGAAGACACAACCAAATACAACAAATCCAAATTAAATATCAAAGACCAGTGGGCTTCTCACCCCAGTATGCAGGAGCGTGCAGCAGCTCTGGATAAGCTCAACATCCATAAGGAGAATACGGTCAACAGTCCTGCATTTCTTTTATTGGAAGAACGAGAACAGTTGAGTCAGACGATTACTCAGCAATTGTTTGATAAAGTCAGTTATTCGGATGTCACCTCTACCCTCAGTCATGATGAATTCATGGAACAGTTTTGCAAAAAACATCAACGCAATACTTTCCAAAAGATCTACAATGGATTTTACGATTACAATAACCCCGTCATTGAAGAGGCAGAAGTAAGCGAAGAACCTGAATCCGAGTATACGCCTGAAGAATTGTTTTCAACCGCCCGGGCTAATACAACCTATGAACTGGTTGCTCTTGAAAATGACAAAGCTACCCTTGAAAGTTTATTACAGGAAGTACATACAATAAAAACTTTTGATTACGATCATGTAAAATATACGCTTGAAGATATACCAGAACTTATCGAACGTATTAATAGGGAGATTGAAGAGAAAAAAGCAGAGATAATCCGATATAATAAGAATGTCTACCAATACTTTATCAAGAAGGCTGAAGAAACAGGACAGGCAGAACTCCTCAAAAAAAAATACAATGATTTCTATCAGTTGGATCAGATATTCAACGATAAATATGACTTTTACAAACAGCTTATAGAGGATACTAAATTCACCTTTCAACAGACTCCTTTCGAAGAAATAACGGCCAGACTGAGCGACCTGAGCAGAAAAGAGATCAGACTAAAAGAAGAAATGAAAATATTTCTGGAAAACCCTATGATCAGGGAAGAATTTTCAGGAAAAACACTGGAAACATTGGAAAAATATAGTTCGGCAGACAACTTATCTTATTTTGACGGAGTCGCTTACAGTGACGAAAACTTAGATCTGCTAATGAATAGTATAATTTTATATTCCAGTCTGATCTCATTCGAATATTTTGCTGCTAAAAAAGAGCTACTGGATCTGCAGTATAATTTTATGGATCAAAACAATAAAACACCTCAGCTGAACAATTCTATTGATTCTTTATAGCGGGGTTTTACTACCTTTGATAGCATAAAAATCGAAAACAGATGAAAGAACTGGTTATTATTACTGCAGCAATATTTGGGGCTTCCGGCATTATCCTGGGTGCATTTGGGGCGCATGCTTTTAAAAAATTATTAAGTGAAGAAAAATTAGCTTCCTTTGAGACGGGTGTACGTTATCAGATGTATGCGGCGCTGACATTATTGATCCTCGGTTTTAATCTTTCTTTTGATATGCCATCCGAAAGAACAGCATACTACACCATCACAGCGGGTTCCCTATTGTTCTCCGTAAGCATTTACTTTCTTTCTTTTGCCGATTACTGGAAGAAGAATTTAAGGTTTTTAGGTCCGGTAACTCCACTGGGAGGATTGCTGATGATTATAGGCTGGGTTGCACTCATGATTAGGTTTATCTAGCATATCTCCATAAATAATGCTATTTTTAGTCCGCAGACGGATATTGTCCGCCTGAACCAACTCCACATGAAAGACCAGATAAACAACCATATATCTGCAATAGCAGGTGATATAATAACCTGGAGAAGACATCTTCACCAACACCCCGAGCTTTCTTTTGAGGAATACGAAACTACCCGTTATATCACGGATAAGCTCAAGCAATTAGCGATTCCTTTCCGCTCAGTCTCGGAGACAGGTATTATTGGTTTTATCAATGGAAACGGAAAGAGCGACAAAACACTGGCACTGCGTGCAGATATAGATGCTTTGCCGATAACAGAAGAAAATGATGTTGTTTATAAATCTCTTCATACAGGCGTGATGCATGCTTGCGGACATGATTTCCATACAGCAACCTTACTGGGTGTAGCGACTATACTTAAGAAAATGGAGCAGCAGTTAGACGGTAACATTATCCTGATCTTTCAGGCTGCTGAAGAAAAGATTCCGGGAGGTGCACAGGCAGTAGTTGCATCGGGCGTACTGGATGTGCCTAATCTGATTGGTGTGATTGGACAACATGTCTCTCCGAAAATCGAAGTTGGAAAGTTCGGATACCGTGCCGGGAAATTTATGGCATCGAGTGATGAATTGTATATCGACATCAAAGGAAAGGGAGGTCATGGTGCGCAACCGCATCTGAATATAGATCCGGTGAGTATTTCTGCACAACTTATTGTAACCTTACAGCAGATCGTATCCCGGTATGCAAATCCGGCTATCCCAACCGTACTTTCTTTTGGAAAAGTCATTGCTAACGGAGCTGCGAATGTCATACCTGATACCGTACATCTGGAGGGAACTTTCAGGACCATGGATGAATCCTGGCGGGAAAAAGCTCTCAGCCTGATGGAAAATATTATTAAAGAACTTCCGCAAACATTAGGTGCAGATGTAGAAGTAGAAGTCCGGAGAGGATACCCGGCCTTGTTGAATAATGAGTTATTGATTCAGAAAATAAAGAAAGCGGCGCTTGCTGTCTTCGCTGAAGAGCAGATCACAGATACTGATCTCTGGATGGCTGCAGAAGATTTTGCTTATTATGCAAAGCAGTATCCTGCTGCATTCTATCTGATTGGCACAAAATGCCCTGAAAAAAATCTGACAGCAGAACTGCACAATCCTCATTTTAATATCGATGAGGATATTCTTCCGGAAAGTGTACGTATGATGACTAACCTGGCAGTGGCTTTGATCAACGAGTAAAACAACGTTAACTTATTATAATATACCTTCACGAAGCTGATCTGCGGCAAAGTTGGCGGCTCTCGCCGTGAGCGCCATAAAGGTCAATGATGGATTTTGCACCCCCATAGAAGTCATACAGGCACCATCCGTCACAAACACATTCGGACAATGGTGTAATTGATTATTTGCATTCAACATCGACGTCTCCGGATCCCGCCCCATCCGTACTCCTCCTACCTCATGCACTTCCAGACCCGGAGTCCGGTTGCCTGTGATCTTATGATCTGTAGGCTGAATATTTTTACAACCGGCCTTTTCTAACATGGATACCCCTTCCTTAAAAAAATCGTGCATCATTTTGTCATCATTCTCCGTATAGGCTACTGAAGTGATAAGCTGAGGAATACCATAAGAATCTCTGGCCGTGTCACTGATACGAACATGATTTTCGTAAACAGGAATGGTCTCTCCCTGTAAAGACATATATACAGACCATCCACCGGGTTGCGTCAAAGCATCTTTATAATCCGCGCCTAACTCCTGCCCTTCGAGACTTCTGCTCCATCCCGATCTGGAAGCACCCAGTGTCATCATATAGCCTCCCTGAAAATCAGCATCTTTGCTGTACAGATTCCGGAAAGATGGTACATATAGATTAGTAGGTCTTCTGCCGTAGTGATAAGCATCCTCAAATCCGTCTATGGTGGCAGAGATACGTCCTCTGTAATTGTGAAAAGCAATATAACGGCCCAGAATATCATTTTTATTTCCTAACCCTTTGGGGAAAGCTACAGATTTCGAATTCATAAGAATCAAATTACTGTTAAGAGTAGAACTATTCAGAAAAATAACTTTAGCTTTAATCTGTTTTCTCTCCTTTGTCTTCGCATCAATAACCTGTACTGCAGAAGCCTTCTTCGAGACTTCATCATATACAATTGACTCCACTAAGGTATCTGTCATTAAAGTCAGATTACCCGTTTTTTCCGCATAAGGCAAAGTAGAAGCATTGGAACTGAAATAACCTCCAAACGGACATCCTCGCTCACAAAGTGAGCGTGCCTGACATTTCATACGACCCTGCTGACGGTGAAATTCGGTTAACTCGGCAAGATTGGCACAACGGCCTATAATGACGTGTCTGTCTTTAAAGTGCGTATTGATTTTCTCCTTTATGTACTTTTCTACCACATTCATCTCAAATGCACCGACCACCTCACTATCCGGCAGGCTATCGATGTTATCTCTGTTGCCTGAAATCCCAACAAATTTTTCGACATGGCTGTACCAGGGAGCTAAATCACTGTAGCGGATCGGCCAGTCTACCGCAAATCCGTCACGTAAAGGTCTGTTAAATTCAAAATCGCTCCAGCGTTGGGTTTGTCTTGCCCATAGCAATGACTTACCGCCGACCTGATAGCCTCTGATCCAGTCAAAAGGCTTTTCCTGAATGTAAGGCTGATCTTTATCTCTGATATAAAAATGCTGAGTCGCCTCACTGTAATTATAGTGTTTACTAATCACCGGATTCTGTTCGATCATTTCACGGGTTTTGGCATTGTGATGCGAAAATTGCCATGGATCCATATTAGCTGTAGGGTAATCTTTGATATGCTTGACCATTCTGCCACGCTCGATAACCAGTGTTTTAAATCCCTTCTCACAGAATTCCTTTGCAGCCCACCCTCCGCTTATACCTGAGCCCACTACAATCACATCAAAATCGGTGTCATTCATCATATTCGGTTTAGTACTTCTTATTTGGTTATTCTAAAATACTAAAATTCAGTTAGCTGTCACCGTCAAACTTTTGATACAATAACCTATTGCCTTAAAAGGAGAGAAAAACAGTCCGGTCAAGCCCTTAGCTATTCTATGTCGTAAGCATTAGCGTAGCGGTGCTCGTGCCTATTCAATCTCTACAATTTCACTGGAACCTCTCTGCCCTGCGGGCATCTCTCCTTAAAAACGAGAGAAAAACAGTCCGGTCAAACCCTTAGCTGTTCTATGGCGCAAGCATTAGCGTATCGGTGCTTGTGTCTATTCAATCTCTACAATTTCACTGGAACCTCTCTGCCCTGCGGGCATCTCTCCTTAAAAAGGAGGGAAAACTTTCTTTGTACTATACTTTTTATCCCCATATACTCAGCTCTTTAATACAAATAAGAAGGCTCCGGATTGAATCCGGAGCCTTCCACTATTTTATAAATAAAACCGCAGCTTACAGTGATCTGTAAAGCTCCAGATATCGTTCTACAGCTTCCCGCTTAGCTTCTGTTAAATGAAAATCCAGATTTTGTGTCAGATATTGCTTATAGTCTATTCCTTCGTAAACAGGAAGACCGGCTATCACATCCTCTGCATGTTCTACTCCATACTTCAGGGCTTCATTAAATTCTTCAACAAAAGATTCCGGAAGTTTCTTATTGGAAACCCACAAAGCAAAGGCAAATGGCAGCCCCGTAAAATTTTTCCACTCTAATCCCATATCGTATACATAAGGAACTGTACCTTTCTTACCAAACGTACGATCACCGATCAATACATAAGCATCTGCTTCTCCTTCCGTAAGAATCTCCACATCCCGTTTCCAGTAATACTTCAACAGAATACGTGCGAGTCCGTTAGAAGTACGGGACTGTGGATCCAGCAGAATAGAAGATATCTGATCTGCAGGCTTCTGTGAAAAGATAAAGACAGAATCTACAGCACCTTCAGTACCAATACAAAAATCCGTATTGATATAGTATTCCGGCAGACTCAATAAAGCCGCTGTAGGGATAATCCCCATATCGACTTCATTATCAATAACACGCTGTGCACAGGCACTCGGATGATCTACACGAAGGTCTATTTTATTTTTGATGTCGGAATGATTAATTCCGTTTAAAAAAGGCAATGTATTGGTATAAGATACGGCAGATATTCTTATTTTATTCATGCTCGGCTATTTCTTCCAAATGTTTGGTATTATAATAATCTATGACATTGAACTTGCCATTTTCAAATTCAACAATATAAAGTGCGGTATTTGTATGCGGAAAATCATCCATCATACATACATCCGTATCTGTAAGGACACACATCAGAATACGCAGGGCACGTCCGTGCAGACAAACCAGAATAGTCTTTTCTTCTGCTTGATCCAGCATATAGGCAATTGCTTCCTTCTGACGCTCCACCAGTTGGTTTGGAGATTCTCCTTCATCGATATTCAGGTCTAGTTCCCCACTGCGCCAGGCCTGTATGACCTTTTCAAATCCGGACATGATATCCGGAGTCTGTTCCTGACCTTCGTAAATACCCCAGCTGATCTCATCCAGTCCGATAAGCTGCTCCCATTCTATTCCCTGCTCGATAAAGGGTGCCACTGTCTGGTGAGTGCGCAATAAAGTAGAAGTGTATACCTTATCAAAGGGTACATCTTTGTAAGCTTTATAAAAAGCGTCAGCTTGCTTTCGTCCGTTATCGTTAAGCGGAGAGTTAACTCCTCTTCCCTGCACGATCCCTTTGAGATTGAGATCTGTCTGTCCGTGGCGTATAAAATAAAATGTCTTTTTCAAAAAATCAGCTGTTAAGAACCGGCAAAGCGTAATAATTCTTTTTCTTTGCAGACTCATCATCAAATACATGATCCTTATAATCCGTAACGATATGGTATAGCGTATCCCGTTCTATAGGATGGCGTCCTACATTCTTGATCAGTTCTACCAATTGTTGCGTGCTCATAGCAGGCGTCTGCTCTTCCGCTCCGGCCATACTATATATTTTGGTCGTATCATCTAATGTACCGTCAATATCATCAACCCCAAAGCTCAGTGACATTTGTGCGGTATCTCTGGAAATCATTGCCCAGTATGCTTTAATATGCGGAAAATTGTCCATGTAAATACGGGCAACAGCATAGTTACGAAGATCTTCGATAACAGAAACCTCATCCACGTCAGACATCTGGTTTTCTTTATTTCTGAATTTCAGCGGTATAAATGTTTGAAATCCCCCTGTCTTATCCTGCAATTGACGCAAGCGCTCCATATGATCTACGCGATGCCAGAATTTTTCAATATGGCCATACAGCATCGTCGCATTGGTATTCATACCTAACAAATGCGCTTGCTCATGTATATCCAGCCACTGTTCGGCAGTACATTTATCATGCGCAATCTGCTCTCTGATTTCCGGGTGAAAGATCTCTGCTCCTCCTCCCGGCATAGAATCCAGACCAGCTTCTTTAAGATATTTCATACCATCAAAGTGGCTCAATTTAGCTTTTTTGAAGATATAATAATATTCAACAGGTGTTAATGCTTTGATATGTAATTCGGGACGGTGTGCTTTGCACTTACGGAAGAAATCAGCATAAAATTCGAGGTTTTGCTTAGGTACAACACCTCCGGTTATATGCACTTCAGTGACAGGCTCGTCATCGTATTTTTTGACAATGTCGATCATAGCGTCCACATCCATTTCCCAACCTTCTTCCCGCTGTTTGATCATTCGTGAATACGAACAGAATTTACAATCGTATACACATACGTTTGTCGGTTCAATATGAAAATTTCGATTGAAATAGGTGATATCGCCGTGTCTTTTCTCCCGGATATAATTTGCTAATACCCCCAGGTAACTTAATTCTCCCTTTTCGTAGAGCAATACCCCTTCCTCAAACTCGATGCGCTCTCCTGCTACAACTTTCTCTGCAATGCGGCGCAATTCGGGGTCTAAACGGCTATCGTTGATTAAAAAATCTATTTTATGTCTAGCTTCCATTTCTCTTCTCCTATTAGACAAATGTACCAATATTAGAATAAAAATGCGAGCAGATTCTTGTTAAAACATTCAATTTACAAAAAGATTACTATTCACCAAACTGTTGCATATCAATAAGGCGTTTGTATAGCCCCTGCTTGATCAGCAGTTCAGAATGTGTACCATACTCTACAATCTTACCGCCTTCCACAACGACAATCTTATCCGCATTCTGAATGGTACTCAACCGGTGCGCAATAACCACAGTTGTTCTGTTTTCCATTAGTTTATACAACGCTTCCTGCACCAGTTTTTCAGATTCGGTATCCAATGCTGAAGTCGCTTCATCCAACAACATAATCGGCGGATTTTTCAGTACAGCTCTTGCGATACAAAGGCGTTGACGCTGACCTCCGGATAATTTGGCACCACGGTCACCGATATTGGTCTGATAACCCCCTTCTGTATTCAGGATAAACTGGTGGGCATTTGCAATTTTTGCAGCAGCCTCAACCTGTTCCTGTGTAGCAGACTCGTTGGCAAAAGCTATATTATTAAAAATGGTATCATTAAACAATATGGAATCCTGATTCACCACGCCTATTAATCTGCGCAGGGATTCCTGATTGAGATCCCGCAGATCTTGACCATCAAACAATACTTTTCCACCAGTCACGTCCATAAAGCGCGGTATCAGATCGACTAATGTGGATTTACCACCACCGGATGGACCGACTAACGCAATTGTTTTCCCTTTTTCAATCGTAAGATTGATATCCGACAGCACCTTGTGTTCGCCATAAGCAAAATCCACATGTTCAAAACGGATATCTGAATTGAAATTATCAACGGTAACAGCATCTGCTTTATCCACAACTTCACTTCTTTCATCGATCAGTTCCAATACACGTTCACCAGCTGCGACTCCGTTATGAATATTACTGAATGAATCGGTAATCGCTTTTGCAGGACGCATAATCTGAGAGAAGATAGCAATGTAGGCTATAAAATCTGCAGCCGGAAGATCGCCGCTTCCACTTAGCACCAGACTCCCGCCATACAACAGAATGACAGCGACCATAACTACCCCCAGCAGTTCCGAGACAGGAGATCCCATCTGCTGCCTGCGAACCATGCGGCGCATAATATTGGCATAGCGGTGGTTTTCGTTATTAAATCTGTTCTTTACAAAATCTGTTGCATTGAAGGCTTTGATAATACGGACACCGGACAATGCTTCATCCAGATAAGTGATCATATTAGCATAGGATTGTTGCCCTTCCTGTGCCTGAGCTTTTAAGGTCTTTACTATACGTGAAATGAAAAATGCAGAAACAGGGATAACCAGCATAGAAAATAAGGTCAGCTTCGCCGATATCACAAATAGCATAATCAGATAAGCGATCAATTGCAAGGGTTCTTTAAATACAACCTGCAACGTACCTGTAACCGAAAATTGTACCACCTGTACATCTGAAGCTATCTTAGAAATTACATCTCCTTTACGTTGTCCGCTGAAATATCCCAGATGAAGATCCATAACATTGCCAAATACAGCTTTACGAAGATTCAACAACGTATGAATTCGTAAATTTTCCATGATTCGCTGAGAAAAATAACGGAAAGCATTACTGATCAATACCGAGATTACAATCACGATACAGACGATCTTCAGTGCTTCATACGGACCATATTGCTGATTAGCCCAATTGGCATAGTAATTAAAGTAGCCCAGAATATCAAACATACCATCCGGCTCAACTAAAGCAGCCTTTACTTCTCCTTCCGTATTGAATAACGTGTGTAGTAAAGGAGCTAACAAAGCCAGATTAAGGGTACTGAATATGACTGTGACCAACGTACATATAATATACGGGATCGCATATTTTTCAATGGGTTTGGCAAATGAAAGTAGTCTAAAATAAGTCTTCATTTAATGTTATAAGCCAACAAAAATAGTAAAAATGTCAACCTTACGCATAAAGTTGAACATTATAATAAACAATGTTACACAATTAAGACAGGAATACAGCCTGTTTTTTAATTCAATAACGGCAATTTAACTATTCGGATACAGCCATTATTTGTGATAGTTCCACCGCCTTTCCTTTATTGTTTTTGCTGATGTCTGCGGCTTCAATAAAAGCACATATCTCTAATGTCTGTGCAATGTCTACAGGTGATACATCGGAGTCAAAAAAGTCAACAATTTTATGTAGAAGCGGATTATAACCTCTGAAATCTCCCAGTCTCACATTTTCCTGTTCACCATAAATTATGCCACCAAAATCATTCTTTCCGATACGCATGCCAAGTACCGTATCTATGCGTCCTCCATCCCATACACCTACAATCAGATCCGAATCTGTGGTATGTACCCGTGAAACCGCTTTACAACCTGTTCCCATTGCAGCAAATAACATCTCTACACCATGAATACCATACCAAAAAAATCAGGATGTGTGCGTTCGAGGGTTACAGGTGTAAAACATCAGAAGCTAATAATTTTCCATAGTGGTCTGCAATAAACTTCTTCCATTCCATCGATATACCGCAGTGAAGATGTGGAGAACATCGGTGTATTATATCATCATTGCGCCCAGAACCGCACTACCAGTGCGGATAAACTCTCTTCTGCCCGATGTATTCTTTTAGTTGATTGATGTTGAATGAATGATAAATGTACAAAAAAGGAAATATGCTCTAAAAGAGAAATAGCTTTATCCGGCACTTTCGTTGCGCTTTTTTATTATATTTTAGTGTAAATAGGTTCATTATTTTTACTTTAGGGTTTTCAAAACACAAATTAAAATGCAAATTAACGTTGCCAAAAGGTTGCAACAGACCGAAGAGTACTACTTCTCTAAAAAATTGAGAGAGATTGACGAGCTCAACAAAAGCGGAGCCCGCGTGATCAATTTGGGAATTGGAAGCCCCGATTTGCCTCCACATCCCGAAGTTATTCAAACCCTTCATGAGCAAGCCAGCTTGCCCAATACCCATGGTTATCAAAATTATAAAGGTAGCCCGGTATTACGCAAAGCTATTGCTGAGTGGTATGAACGATATTATCGCGTATCTCTTAATCCTGAAAAAGAGGTTTTACCTTTGATCGGTTCCAAAGAAGGCATCGTCCATATTTGTATGACATATCTGCAGGAAGGCGATGAAGTGCTTATACCTAATCCGGGATACCCGGCCTATGCTGCTGCTGTACGTCTCAGTGGTGCAACAGCTATTCCTTACACCATGACAGAGGAAAATGACTGGCTGCCCAACCTGAAAGAACTGGAGCAAACGGATCTTTCGAAAGTAAAGATTATGTGGATTAACTATCCGCATATGCCGACCGGATCTAAGGCTACTGCTTCCTTTTTTGAAGCTGTGATCGCATTTGGTAAAAAACATAATATACTGATCTGTCACGATAATCCGTATAGTTTTATTCTGAACGATCATCCGCAAAGTATTCTGGAGACAGAAGGAGCGAAAGATGTAGCAATAGAACTTAATTCCCTGAGTAAATCGTCCAATATGGCCGGTTGGAGAATAGGTATGCTATGTGCTGCAGAAGAACGTATCAATGAGATTCTGCGATTCAAAAGTAATATGGATTCAGGTATGTTTTTACCTCTTCAGCTTGCTGCTGCTAAAGCCCTTAGTCTGGATAGCACATGGTACACGGAGCTGAATGCTTCCTATCAGAAAAGAAAAGATAAAGCACTGGAATTGTTGAACCTGCTTAATTGCAGTTATCGCGAAGACCAGGTTGGTCTGTTTATATGGGCCAAAGTGCCGGAAAAGTATACCAGCGGATATGAACTAAGCGATGAAGTCTTAAATAAGGCTCGTGTCTTTATCACTCCCGGAGGAATTTTCGGAGATGCCGGCAATGCTTATATACGGGTCAGCTTATGTGCTACAGAAGCTGTATTTGAAGAAGCCATAGCACGCATCAGTGGTTAGCTTGCAAACAACTTACGCATACAGCAGACAAAAAAATCACTGTATAACAGTTGTTTAATTTTTACTTTTTTAATTATCATTTTCTAATGAACTTAGCAATTGTCGGAATCGGACTGATCGGAGGATCAGTAGCCATCCGATTGAAAGAAAAGGGAAACTTTTCTAAAATAATAGGAGTTGACAAGAGTGAATCTAATCAGAAAAAAGCTCTTCAGCTTCATCTGGTTGATGAAATCGCCTCTCTGGAAGAAGCTGTAAAAAACTGTAAGGTCATTATTCTGACAGCTCCGGTAAATGCAATTTTAGAACTTGCACCTAAAATACTGGATCTGGTCACAGATCAGGTCATCATTGATATGGGCTCTACAAAGGAAAATATTCTCAAACTTATAGAGAATCATCCTAAAAGAGGACGTTATGTAGCCGCACACCCGATGGCAGGAACCGAATATTCAGGTCCTGAAGCTGCTATACCTGGTCTGTTTAAAGATAAAATGATGGTATATGTAGAAGCTTTCCGCTCAGACGAGGATGCCTTTGAACTGGCAGATTCCATTACCGAGCAACTTGAAATGAAAACTTCCTACATGAATGCCAATGAGCATGATGTACATACGGCATATGTATCCCACATTTCTCATCTTACATCTTTTGCACTGGCACTCACGGTATTGGGTAAAGAAAAATCACAGGGCCGTATTTTTGAACTGGCCGGTTCGGGATTTGAATCTACGGTACGTCTGGCAAAAAGCTCACCAGACATGTGGACTCCGATATTCAAACAAAACAGGACAAATGTACTGGAAGTGCTGGATGAGCATATCAAGCAGCTGCAACTCCTGCATAAGGCTATTGAAAAAGAAGATTATGATGAGCTGTATAAGCTGATTAAAAAATCGAATAAGATCAAAAGGATTATTAAATAAGAATAGTGCTGCAGACTTCAAACTTTGCAGCACTATCTGCTTTTATATAAATAGGAACAAAACCTCCCTACTATGCAAAGAGATCAGCCGGTCTATATTTCACTGACCGCAGACCAAAGTCATAAAATAACTATCCCTGCAGGACAGGGAAGCTTTTCTATTGGCACTAAGGGTATTTCCCAAGGTAAATATGACACCTGGGTGGAAAAAGCAGATGTTATACAATGGAATTGCTTTGATGAATTCAGAACACCTGCCGGCTCACACTGGCCGAGATTTTTCTATTATGCAGGGAATGATAACGGATTCGTTCAATGGTCAGATCAAAGACCTGTTGAAGATTTTCATTGGTTTCCGTATGAACCTGTTTCAGCAGATCTGACAAACGCTGATATAGGAAATTTTTATGTTCATTCAGCAGGAGAACGGGTCGAATTAACATTGGGGAGCAAGATCAGAAGACTCTACCTGTCAGGAAACCTGACACAACTACACATAGAACAACCTACGGGGATACCTTACCTTCATTTCTCTCCCGATACAGTAAAGACGGATGCACTTCCCTATAAATTACCTGTATTTAAAAATTTCGAACACATACCACATATTGATGTAAGTGTTCCTCCCGCAGGTCAGCCATTCGACTGTGAAAGTCTTCTGCAATTCAAAAATATGAAATCTTTGAGTCTGAACGGAAATCTAACAAATATGCAAGCGCTGAAGGAATTGCAACATCTGGAGTCAATAGAATTGAGATATGTTTCTGATTTGGCGGATATGCCCACACTTGCAACATGGTCTCAACTAACATATTTTATCGGATGGAATATAGAAGAAGAGGCAGGTAAAGTATTGAAAAAAGAATTGCAGCAACTCAGTAAAGAAAGAGTATTTAAGTATGCTTCAGTATCCAAACTAAGAAAAAGAATCTGGTTTATAACAGAATATGGAATTCCATTTGCAGACTGGACAGATAAAAATGCAAAACTGGCAACCAAAGCTTATAAAACAGCGCTAAAGGAAATCAGCAAGGCTAAAACAGAAGATGAGGTAAAAGATTCGGTTGTTAAAGTAATCCGGGTTATTAATTCCTTACCGGACATAGAGACTACAGAACGTGAAGATGCAGGGCTCGCTGTAGATCAGCTTATTCAATCTTCCTCCTTAGCAATCTCAACTGAAAAAGCCAGTCAATGGTTTGACGAATACCGGGATTTTTAAGGTCTTTCAAATATTCCATAGCACAGAATTTGAATTCTGAACTATGGAATATTCATATCTACCCTACTCCTAAAAACAGACCAATAATATACAGAATAAGAATTCCCAAAAGAATAGCTCCTACAATTTTCCAAGTACTATACGGCCGGTCACCGTATACCTTTCCACTGAAGGCATTGATCATAATCTGATAGTATTTCCCATTATACTTATAAGATGTCAGCCATACCGGCAGCAACACATACCGTATCCCTTCTTTACTGAAATCTGTCTGTACCGAATCAATACGCTGTTCATCACCACCTATATCATCCTGTATATATCCTCTGATCTGATAGTGCATGACCGCTTTGGCTTCAGCCATTGCCGCCTGAGGATCCAGCTGATAAGTCTGTGCTGAAAATCCACTGATATACTGTTCATTGAAAGGAACAAGCTTATCCAAATGCCAGGGCCCGAGTTTGTCACTGGAAGCCTGAGAAAGTGACTGTGAAGCGCATATAGTGATATCCTTAAAGGCCACAGAGACTCTTCCGGAAGCATATCGCCAGCGTGTGCGCTGATCCTGTACTGTCGTGGTATTCCCATCCTTATCTCTTACCGTCCGCTCCACATAATAATGATCTCCCCGCTCGCCGGTATAATCGGAAACTGTATTTGCATTGAACACCCAGAAAGGAATATACACGCCCTTCAATGCATTCAGAGAGTATGTATCAAAAATTCTTTTAAAATCATTCGGCGCAAACCAGCGCTTACCTCCCCAGGTTTTAAATTGCTGATAAGCCCGCTTATTATCTATAAAAAAGGGAACCAGCGCCTGAGGCCGCACAATATGTTCGGTATGATGATCAATAACCAGAGGCGAAGAGCAAAAAGCACATTTTGCTGCGACTACATGTGAAGGCAGTGTTGTGGATGCCCCACAGTTTGTACATTTTGCAATTTCCTGCAGCTCCTCATATCGGTTGTCGTTGACATCTTTTATAGAAGCAATGTAATGATCATAATCAATAGGAAAGGTAAGCGGAGGAGCATTCTCCACATTTTGCACTATCGTATTACGTGTACCACAATACGGACATAACAAATAATCTGTACCGGGTTTATAGGCCAGAGGAGCACTACAACCGGTACATTTAAATGTTTTATTTATTTCAGCAGTTTTTTCTTCAAATGCCATGAACAACGATTGAATTTGCTTAGGCGCCTGGTATCGGAGGAGGAGTCTGCTGGAACAACTGAGCAAGGTCTGTCGTCTGCGATGCCGCAATCCAATTGTCAAATCCGGCTTTCCAAACCAACATATTTGAAGTCAGTCTGCCACCTGCAATCATCTCTTTGAGCTGTGTCATATCAAATGGTCCCTCCTGCTTATTGTTGACTGCGACATAGTAAGCAACTTGCACAGGTAACGGTGGCGGAACTGCCCCAGCTTCCTGAGCAGCAGGCTGATTACCCTCAAACTTACGTTCCTGAAAAACTCCGGCCATATTACCGGCCATTCCCATTCCTAGTCCCGCACCCATGCCGGCACCCATCAATCCGCCACTACTTGGATTCTCAGCAGCTTTTTCCATTGCATTGGCCGCCTGATACTGTGCATATGCTCCCAAATCTCCCACAATTCCCATACTGCTGCGTTTGTCCAGTACCTTTTCTACTTCATCCGGAAGGGAGACATTTTCTATTAAGAATTTATTAAGCAGCAATCCGATCTCTTCAAATTCAGGGCTTATTTTTTGTTGAATAAGACCTGATACTTCATCATAATTAGAGGCCAGATCAAGAATCGGAATTTTGGATTCGGCTACAGCATCCATACCACGGGTAACCGCAATATTACGCAGCTGTTCATTTATATCATCTACCGTAAATGTAGGATTGGTTGCAGAAATTGTTTTGATAAACAAGCCGGGATCTTTGACACTGAAAGCATAGTTACCAAATGCACGCAGCCGTACCGGACCGAATTCGGCATCTCTGAGCATAATAGGATTGTTGGTTCCCCATTTCTGATTCACAAACTGTCGCAGACTCACAAAAAAAACGTCTGCTTTGAAAGGACTGTTGAAACCATATTTCCAGCCCTGTAAAGTCGTCATAATAGGCATGTTCTGTGTTGAAAGTTCATATCGCCCGGAATAATACACATCGGCAATACGTCCCTCATTCATAAATACAGCAGCCTGACCTTCGCGTACAGTAAGCTGTGCACCCATTTTTATCTCATTCTGATAGCGTGGAAATTTCCAGACAATGGTGTCTTTGGTATCATCCACCCACTCGATGATATCTATAAATTCATTTCTGATTTTATCTAACAATCCCATAATTTTCAAGTTTATATGGATTAAAGATAGCACTTTTACAGCATATCAAAAGAAAGATTTAACAGGTATAATAAGCTATTTTGCAGGGCTGCAATCTGCTATACTGAAGTTAAGCAAACTCTTTTATTTCGACGACCTCATCATAAATAACAGAAAAAAAACGAGCATTATCCTCTTTCGGCAATATATGCAACCCTGTCCATTTGCCATAGGCCGGCAAGGTGAGAACATTGTTTTTCAAATGGAAACATGGAAGCCTGAACTGTTGCCGGCCCTTTCCTCTGACGACACATCCGGGATGCAGGTGTCCTACAATATTGAACATGTAAGCGGGCAAATCTGCAACAGGTTCGTGCGAAAACAGCAGTCCTTCAGCCAGAATATATTGTGGAATAATCTGTAAACGTGCTTCAGCCCAGTGCGTATCTACCAAAATATCATGATTACCACGGGTAAGCAAAAAACTGATTTTCGGATAGCGATGTGTAAACATAGCAAATGCTGTCCAGTCTTCATTCCAGTCTGAATGAAACAAATCGCCCAGTAATATTACCCGTTCTACCATCAGCTCCTGCAATAACAATTCCAGGCGGCTGATTTCTTCTTCTACTTCTACAGGAGGCACAAATAATCCCTCCTTCCGAAAATGTTTCATCTTGCCCAAATGCCAGTCTGACACGACCAACAAATGATAAAAGGGAATATACAGTACTTTCTGAGGCAGTAAAAAGCAATCTAATCCATTCAATACAATCTTCTTTGCCATTACTCCAAAGTTAACTGCATTTTCAGTTTTTCCAAACGGCTTTGCCAATCTTCATTACTGTAACGTTCGCGGAAAGATTCGGAAAAAACGGGAAAAGCGAAAGGAGTCAGCTTTTCAGGATGTGTCAATATAATACGGTGTCCACTGATCCGGTTGAAAGCAGTCTGCATACGTCCTTCCTCCAGCTGAAAATCAAATACTTCATCATAGGCCTCTCTCAACAGCAGATTATGAGGATCATAATCCTGAAATACAGAAAAAAACAAACCTGAATTAGCCTGCAGATGTTTGGTTTTCACATTCTTACCGGGAAATCCCTGAAAAACCAGTCCTGCAATCCCTGCGATATCCCTGAAGCGCCGTCTGGCCATCTCCTGCACATTGATTCCGCTTGACAGATCCAAATGCAGATGCTCGGGTGAAAATACTTTTTGTAATAAAGGAAGAGTAATATCAAATTTCGTTTCGGAGACCAGTTCGAATCCATACTCATTTGTAGCAATACTAAAGGTCGCAGGCTGAATCTTACCCAACCTGTAAGCGATGACCTGAGACATTCCTTCATGCACAAGCTTGCCTTCAAAAGGATAAACAAATAAATGGTGTCCATATCGGGTTTCCATATATTCGACCAGCAGCTCGTCTTCTACCGGCAAAGCAGAGCGAACCTTCTGTTCCTTAAAAAGAGGTTGTAAAAAGCGGATCTCTTCACTTTGATAACTCCTTTTCTGAATATGCTGAAAACTATGACGGATCGCATCTCCCAGATCGGGAGATATGGAAAAGCGTCCACCCATCCACGACGGTACTACTCCTTTCTTTTTTGTAGAAGGTTTAACGGTCACGTCCATTCCTCTGGTATGCAGCAATTCCAGCTGCCTTCCGGAGAACCAGAACACCTCGCCTTCCTTCAGTCTGGAGATAAAGGATTCTTCTATGGACCCCAGATACTTGCCATTCATAAACCGAACCCGCATCATGGCATCGGATACAATCGCACCAATACTAAGCCGGTGTCGCATAGCCAGTTTTCGTGATGTAACTTTATACAATCCGTCAATATATTCCAGACGGTGAAAATCGTCATAAGCTGTAAGTGATTTACCCCCGTGAATAAGCATCGCCATACATTCATCAAATTCTGACCGGGATACCGATGCATAACAGTGTGTCTGCACGATTTCCGCAAAAATCTGATCTGCATCAAATCCATCCCCTACAGCCAGTGTCATTAAATACTGAATCAGCACATCAAAGCTCCGGATATAAGGTATGCGCTGTTCGACTATATGCTCTTTTACAGCATATTTCAGCGAATCTCCTTCTATAATTTCAAGCGAATTCGTAGGTACATAATAGATTTTTGAAGTCTCATCCGGCCGGTGTCCCGAACGGCCTGCACGCTGTAAAAAACGCGCTACTCCTTTTGGAGAGCCTACCTGCACCACACAATCCACCGGTCGAAAATCTACTCCCAGATCCAGGCTACTGGTACAGACCACCGCTTTTAATCGGCCTTCATGTAGTGCTTCTTCCACCCAAAACCGAATCTCATCACTCAGTGAACCATGATGGATTGCCAGTAATCCTGCAAATTCGGGGTAGTTCAGAATAATCTGCTGATACCATATTTCAGCCTGAGACCTTGTATTGGTAAATATCAGGGTCGACTGATGTGCGTTAATGATTGGAATGACCTTATCCAGTAACCGGATTCCTAAATGTCCGGCCCACGGAAATTTCTCTAGTGAATCCGGCAGAACAGTCTCGATATGAAGTTTCTTTTTAATATCTGCTTTGACCATTACACCGGTATTTTCTATACCCAGCAAGATATCCTTTGCCTCTGCCAGATTACCTATAGTAGCGGAAATGCCCCATATCTTCAATCGCGGATTGATGGCCTTAAGCCGGCTTAAAGCCAACTCTACCAACACCCCACGCTTGCTGCCTAACAATTCGTGCCATTCATCAATGACAATAAATTCCAGTGATTTGAAATACGCGGTACTGTCTTTGGATGCCAGCAGCAGATGCACACTTTCCGGTGTGGTAATCATGGCCTGCGGAGGAGTCTTACGTTGTCGCTGACGAACCGATGCAGTGGTATCACCCGTACGTAATTCAATAGTATAATCCAGATCCAGTTCTTCCGAAACTGCATTTGCAGCTTTATAGATTTCTTTGGACAAGGCCCGTAAAGGCGTGATCCAAAGTGTATGTAATTTCTTATTCTTAGCGACAGAATGATGCGCATAATAATGATCCAGAATTCCAAACCATACAGCAAATGTTTTCCCGTATCCTGTAGGGGCATTTAGCAATCCGGAATTTCCTTCACGAATAGCTTTCCAGGTTTGCTGTTGAAAACCATGAGCCTTCCATCCCTGATTATGAAACCATACGTCTGCAAACTGATTCATTTCAACGAATCGATTAAGTCCAACAAATCTTGTTTTGTATTCGCATCTTTTGCTAATTTATCCTTTCGCCATCGCAGAATCCGGGGAAACCGCAAAGCGACACCCGATTTATGCCGGCTGCTGAGATTAATCCCTTCAAATGCCAGCTCAAAGACCATTTCCGCTTTGACACTTCTTACTGGTCCGAATTTTTCAATTGTATTCCGTTTGATCCAGTTATCCATACTAATCAGCTCCTTGTCTGTCAATCCTGAATATGCTTTCGCAAAAGGTACTAATTGCTCTCCATCCCAAACAGCAAAGGTGTAATCGGTAAACAAATTTGCCCTTCGCCCATGTCCGGACTGTGCATAAATCAATACCCCGTCTATCGTCATAGGATCCGTTTTCCACTTCCACCAGTTCCCCCTTTTCCGTCCTGTTTCATAGGGACTTGACTTGCGCTTGATCATAAGTCCCTCCGCATTATGTTCCCTTGCATGTGCTCTGTAAGATGCTGCTTCCTCCCAGGCACTGAACTGTAAAGCCGGAGACAGCAACAGGACATCAGCAACACCGGCTGTATCCAGCACATGTTGCAGAAGATTACGTCTTTCCGCTAATGGAAGTGCTCTCAGATCCTTCCCTTCCCATTCCAGAAGATCATAGCACACCATCACTAACGGAGCATCAGCCAATGTTTTAGCAGACAGATTTTTGCGTCCTATACGGGTCTGCATAATATTAAAATCAAGGGGTGTGCCCTCCTTCCAGGGGATAACTTCGCCATCGATCACCGTACCGTTTGGAAGCAGGTCTTTTAATTTATGAAATTCCGGAAATTTCTCCGTCATCAGATCTTCCCCTCTGCTCCAGACAAAAAGTTCGTCTTTTCGGATAATAAGCTGTCCGCGGATACCATCCAGCTTAGGCTCCAATATCCAGTCTTCGAGATCACCCAGCTCTTCTACCGGAGAATCAATCGCATAAGCCAGATAAAAGGGATAAGGTAGAAAATGCTTATCTTCATTCAGATCACTGAAAAATAAAGAATCCATCTGCTCAGTAAGCGGACTCCATTTCCCCATAAGCCGGTGCTCCACAACAGCCTCTTCCATTTCCAGATAACGGGCAAGCCCTTTTCCTACGATCTTTTTGGATACCCCAACCCGAAAATTTCCGGTCAGAAACTTATTAAAAAGAAAAAGTGCTGTGCCGGATAATTGTGTCCAATATCCCAAAATCACTTCTTTCTGTACATTTTCCGGCTGCCCATACAGGTTTATCAATTGCTGATAGATGGTATGCAATTCAAATGTAATTGCTGTATTTGATGCCGGTAATACCAAAGCCAGACTTTCGGCAAGATCCCCCACAATGTAGTAGCTTTCATCCAGAAGCCACAGTGGAATATCGGCCAGTTCTGCAGCCCATACTTTTAATAAACTGGTCTTGACAGGACGTTTTGGTTTATTACCCATTAGCAATGCTATTCCAAACAGCTGATCCTCCTGTCTGGCATTTATCAGATAATGATGAATGGCTTCAATTTTTTCATTTGTCCGGGTTGTACTGTCCAGTGCTTCGAAGAGTTCTACAAAATCTTTCATTCCATATCCTCCTCTTCCTGATCATGAAACAGTGTTTTGAAAACAGATGCTTTTACACCCAGATGTTCATTGACCCATTTTGAAAATACTGCTTCGTAACCATGTGTTACATACACGTGGCCGGCACCAGTTTCCTGTACAGCTGCATTAAGCTGTGACCAGTCGCAGTGATCGGACAGGACAAATCCCTGATCCACTCCTCTTCTTCTTCTGGCTCCGCGCAATTGCATCCAACCGCTGCACATGGCGATCTTGTAGGGTCTTAATTTCCGTATCCAGGGAGTATCCATTGCAGATGGCGGTGCAACAATAAGCGCACCCTTTATGGCGGATCGATCCGTCTCCGCAAGAATCCGTTGTCCCGGGAACTGATACCCCACCTCCTGTAGTGCCTGATTAACATTCGCTACAGCTCCGTGCAGGTATATCTCACCGATAGAGGTATCCAGATGTTTTAATATGTTTTGTGCCTTTCCTAGAGAATACCCCAACAATACTGTATTTAATCCTTTATCCTGATTCTGCTTCCACCAGCGGTTGATGTCTTCATACACATCAAATGCAGAAGGAAAATGATACACCGGCAGTCCAAATGTAGATTCTGTGATAAAATGATCACACTTGAGCAATTCAAAAGGTTGTGAAAGACCATCCTCACTCCATTTATAGTCACCTGTAAATACCCAGACTTCTCCCTGATATTCCAGACGTACCTGAGCCGAGCCGATAATATGTCCTGCAGGATGCAGACTTATCTTTACCCCGTTGACGGACATTACCTCACCGTATTCCATGCCGGTAACATTGTTTTCTACCCCAAGACGCAGACGCAATATCGGAATACTGTCCGGATGACACCAGTAGTGTCCCATCCCCCAGCGTGCATGATCACTATGTGCATGGGTAATCAGGGCATTATCAACAGGTTTCCATGGATCAATATAAATATTCGCTTGTTTACAATACAGACCTTTGCTAGTCACAGATAGTAATTTCATATAATCCCGGGCTTCCTTTCTTATGCTATATTTAGTATAAGACAATAAAAGGTAGCAAATTGTTTAGGTTGTACACCGGAATGAAGAGCAATTATGTACGTGTAAAGTTATCAGGGTACTTACTGGCACTAAAAATAAATACTCTACATACACTGCAACTGATTAGGACACCAATTGACGCAGCGGGCTGTAATCAAATCACGCAATAGCAAAGCAGACATCAGGAAATATGTCGTAGGCGTTTGCCGGTGTTCTTACAGGCATTACAAAGAAAGCTCCTATACGTTGCTTAGAAACTTATTTTATCAATTGGTGGGGACACCAATTGACGCAGTGGGGTGTAATCAAATCACGCAATAGCAAAGTAGACATTAGGAAATAAGTAGTATACATCTGCCGCTGGCCTCACTGGCATTACAAAAAAGCTCCTCTACTTTGCTTAGAAATTTATTTTATCAATTGGTGAGGACACCAATTGACGCAGCGGCTGTAATCAAATCACGCAATAGCAAAGCAGGCATCAGGAAAGAAGTAGTATACGTCTGCCGCTGTCCTTATAGGCATTACAAAGAAAGCTCCTCTACTTTACTTAGAAACTTATTTTATCAATTGGTGGGGACACCAATTGACGCGGAGAGCTTATCAAATCACTCAGTAGCAAAGCAGACATCAGGAATGTAGTATGCGTCTGCTGCTATCCTTACAGGCCTTACAAAGAAAGCTCCTATACATTGCTTAGAAATTCATTTTATCAATTGCAGAGAGCTTATCAAATCACTCAGTAACAAAGCAGATATCAGGAAATAAGTAGTATGCGTCTGCCGGTGTCCTCACCGGCATTACAAAAGAGGATGTAAGAATTAAAACTTTAGTTTAAGTTTCTTAAAAACAAAACTCCATAACCATATCGGCCCTATAGTGATTAACCGTATCAGGCTATTGCTTGATACAGGACCTGCTTCTCTTTTTGTCAAGGCAATCAGTACAGCAAGTGAAACCAGCATAATGAGTCCGGTGATCAACCATACTGCGGGACCTCCTGCTCTTTCCAGGTATTCCAGCTGAACAATAAAAAAGCTCATAATACCGATCTCAATCAACATAGCATAAGACAACGTAGGTGCCAGACGAAGATAAGAATAAACGATAACAGCAATAAAAATTGATCCCCAGTTAAGAAAAGTATGCCATCCCATTTTGACCATAAAATCAAACTGCGGGAAAGGAATCATCCAGATCAGTCCCATTAGTCCAAAGAAAAATAAAGTTAAAAAAACAGCATACAATCCTCTGTTTTGAGGATTTGCAAATACGGTTGATAACTCTTTGAAATAAATATCTACTGGTCTTAAAACTTCCTGAGGAACAGGACTCGGTTTGTTTTTCTTTTTATTACTCATGAGACTCTTTTAACAGAAAGAAGCTGTCTGAAAGAATAATTCCCTCAGACAGCTCTCCTTTTTTATCTATTATCTTCTTATTTCGCGTAAGCCACAGAACGTGTTTCCCGAATTACGGTCACTTTAATCTGTCCCGGATAAGTCATTTCCGTTTGAATACGGTTAGAAATATCTGCAGCCAGAATTTCAGCCTGCGCATCTGTTACTTTTTCACTTTCAACGACAACGCGTAATTCACGTCCCGCCTGGATAGCAAATGTTTTCTCCACGCCTGGGTATGACAGCGCAAGATCCTCCAGTTCTTTCAGACGCTTGATATAGCTTTCCACTACCTCACGACGAGCTCCCGGACGGGCGCCTGAGATCGCATCACAAGCCTGTACTACCGGAGAGATCAATGAAGTCATTTCGATTTCATCATGGTGAGCTCCGATCGCATTACAGACATCAGGATGTTCTTTATATTTTTCGGCCAGCTGCATTCCTAAAATTGCGTGCGGCAGTTCAGGATTATCATCAGGCACTTTTCCAATATCATGCAACAGACCTGCACGCTTGGCAAGTTTCACATTCAATCCCAGTTCTGCTGCCATTGTTGCTGCAAAATTGGCAACTTCACGAGAGTGCTGCAACAGGTTTTGTCCGTAAGACGAACGGTAACGCATACGTCCTACCATACGGATCAGTTCCGGATGAAGACCATGTATACCCAGATCTATAGCTGTACGCTCACCGATCTCTACGATTTCATCTTCGATCTGTGTTCTTGTTTTTGCGACTACCTCTTCGATTCTCGCCGGGTGAATACGTCCATCAGTCACCAGACGGTGTAAAGCCAGACGGGCAATTTCACGGCGTACCGGATCAAAGCCTGACAGAATGATAGCCTCCGGTGTGTCATCTACAATGATTTCAACTCCGGTAGCGGCTTCCAGAGCACGTATATTACGACCTTCACGACCGATAATACGTCCTTTGATCTCATCATTTTCGATGTTAAAGATGGAAACGGTATTTTCGATAGCCGATTCGGTTGCTGTACGCTGAATAGTCTGAATAACGACTTTCTTAGCTTCTTTTGTTGCCGTCAGTTTGGCTTCATCTACGACATCCTTGATCTGAATCATCGCCTGAGAACGGGCTTCTTCACGTAAAGAATCAACCAGCTGATTTTTGGCTTCTTCAGCCGTTACTCCGGCAATATTTTCAAGTTGTTTGATTTGTTGAGATTTCAAATGGTCCACTTCTTCGCTTTTCTTCTCATTCAGCTCTACAAGTTTTTCCAATTGCTTTTTAGTATTGTCCAGTTCTTGTTTCTCGCGGTTCAGGTTTTCCAGCTTCTGGTTAATAGACTGCTCCTTCTGGCGGGTAGCATTCTCTTTTTGGACAATGGTATTATTACGCTGATTTACTTCTTTTTCATGTTCAGCTTTTAGTTGTAAAAACTTCTCTTTTGCTTCCAGAAGTCTTTTCTTTTTGATATGCTCCCCTTCCTGTTCTGCCTCCTTCACGATTTTCCTGGCGTTTTCATGTGCAGCTTGTTCTTGCCTTTTAAACAACATTTGCAGCACATAACGGCCAATCAGAACACCCACGACGAGGGAAACTATGATTGTGATTGCTATTATGATCTGTATATTCATTTGTTTTTATGTGTGTTATATTAGTTGATAAAAATTGTTTCTATATGTTTTGATTTAAAATTTTTGCAAAAAAAAACCGCAATTAAATATAAACGGGTACCAAGTATTATTAAACTTCCATTACACATGATTAAGCGATTGATCATGACCTAGATGGCTTACGCAAAATGGTCTACATCTTTTTTTCGCCCGTGATATTGAAGCGTTAAGTTTAAAATAGTGACAACCCGAATTTAATTGCGGCAAATTCGTAGTTACAAAGCGTTGTATAAGAACGATTTTGTTATTTATTAAAGAAACCTGTCAACAACTGATCCAGTTCATGAACAGCCTGCTCTACCCCTTCTTCGTGGTTTTGTGCATTTTTTTCGGCTTTCAACATCCCTGTTGCATATTGCAGGACACACATAGATAATAAATCCTGTTTATCCCGAACTGCATAGTTGTCTTGTAGTTCTTTTATTCTCTCATTAACCAATTTCGCTGCATGACGGATAATCTCCTCCTCACCTGCATCCACTTTCAACGGATATACCCGATCAGCGATATTTATTTTTATGGAAATATCTCCCATTTTTCCTTTGAGCTTATAGTAAACAAATGCTGTTTTTGTACTTCCTTATCTCCGTTATCTTACTTCAATAAGCCTATGCACTTGTCTATTTCTTTAACAAAATCGTTAATTTTTTGCTTCGTGTCAAGTATTTTCTCATTTATTGCGTCTTTATCCACATTCGAATCTTCCAAAGTACGCGCTACAGCAAGCGCTTTCACCTTTTCTTCTGTCTGCTTTACTTTTTCGGAGCTTGTATCCAAAGCCACCTGTAACGATTGCACTTCTAATTTAAGTAAATCATTCTCTTCCTGCAAGGCTTCACACAATTGAATTAAATTTTTCGTTTTCTCAACGATAATATTCATTTGTGTTGATAAAGATGCCATACTTATTTACTGCAATTAAAGTTATACTCCACTATTAGCGCACTACTGCGCCTAATTCTTTCTCAAAGTTAAGAATTAATTTTTGAACTATAGCGTCAATTTGTTTGTCTGCCAAAGTTTTTTCTTCATCCTGCAAAACAAAGCTTAAGGCATATGATTTCTTACCCTGAGGCAGTTTATCGCCTTTATAGACATCAAAAATATTGACTTCTGTAAGCAACTTACGCTCCGTTTTAACTGCCACCTGGCGGAGTTTTTCAAATGTAACAGCCTCATCAACAAGCAATGCCAGATCACGGCGAACAGCCGGAAATTTGGAAACTTCCTTGTATTTAATGCTATTTTTTCGAATTACTTTCAGCACCTGATCCCAGTCAAAATCAGCAAAAAACACCTGTCCGTCTACATCCGCCTTTTTCAGATTAGACTGTGCTACTGCACCAAATGCAACTAATGTTTTCTGCCCCTTTTTATATGATAATCCGTAATCGAAATAGGTAGAATCTGTATCTACGACTTCAAGTCCCTGTATATTCAATCTGCGGATAATAGTATCCACAGCAGCTTTAATGTTGTAAAATGAAACAGGCTTTGCTTCTCCACTCCATTTTTCGCCGGTTTGTCTTCCTGCAAGAGCGAGTCCAAGATGTTGCCTTTCCTGATAACCTTCTTCCAGTAAGTGGTAAGTACGCCCGAATTCAAAGAATTTCAGATCTGTACTTTTTCTCTTCTGGTTGTAAGACACTGCTGTCAAAGCAGAAAATACCAGATTCTGACGCATTGTATCCAGATCGCTGCTTAACGGGTTTAACAATTTCACGGCTGTATCCACATCATCCACATATTCAGATTTGGTCAATGAATTCGATAAAATCTCATTATAACCATTAGCAATCAATAAATCCGCAACCTGATTCAATACCACTTCTCTGTCCGGTTTTTCCGAAGTATTTAAAGAGGCATTGATCTGCTGTTTGATCTCTATATTATTGTAACCGTATATACGCAGAACTTCTTCTACAATATCCACTTCACGGGTTACATCTACTTTAAAAGGAGGTACCTGTACCAGCAGTTCATGTTCATTTTCTTTTGCAACAGTGATTCCAAGAGAGGTAATGATGGAGCGAATATCTTCCTTCGGAATCGCTTTACCGATAAGACGTTGTACATTCGCATAATTGACCGTAAACTCGAACGGAGAGACCGGATCAGGATACAGGTCTGTAATCGCTGAACTCACTGTGCCTCCTGCAACTTCAAGAATCAATAATGCAGCACGTTTGAGTGCAAATTCTGTCATATTCGGATCGGTTCCTCTCTCAAAACGGAAAGAAGAGTCCGTTTTCAACGCATGTCTTTTCGCTGTTTTACGGACAGATACGGGATTGAAATATGCGCTTTCTAAAAATATATTAACGGTAGAAGCACTTACTCCGGAATGTAAGCCACCGAATACACCGGCTATACACATTGGTTTTTCTGCATCTGCAATAACCAGATCTTCTGCGGACAAGGTACGTGCAACTCCGTCTAAAGTTGTAAAAGCTTCTCCTTCTGCAGCATTACGCACAATGACCTGCTGACCGGCAATCTGATCAGCATCAAAGGCATGCAGAGGTTGTCCCAGATCATGAAGTACATAATTGGTAACATCCACAATATTGTTAATCGGACGAATACCGATAACATTCAGTTTTTCTTTCAACCAATCCGGAGATTCTTTTACTGTCACTCCTGAAATATTTACACCTGTATAACGGGGTGCAGCATCTGTATTTCTGACGGAAACTACAGTTTGCACAGCACTTCCAGCTGACTGAAATGCAGAAATATCCGGTAATGTAAATGAAGTTCTGAAAAAACCCGCTAAATCACGCGCTACTCCTAAGTGAGAAGCGGCATCAGCACGATTGGGAGTCAGACCGATTTCATAACGGTAATCATCTGTAATGTGAAAATAATCACGGGCTGTCTGTCCTACCTGTGTATCAGCAGGTAGCACCAGGATACCATCATGCGATTTGCCCAACCCAATTTCATCTTCTGCACAGATCATCCCTTCTGATACTTCACCACGGATTTTAGATTTATTGATTTTAAAAGGTTCTCCTTCCAGCGGATGCACAGTAGTTCCTACAGTAGCTACTATTACTTTTTGTCCGGCAGCTACATTCGGTGCACCGCAGACGATGTGCAACAATTCTTCACGTCCTACATCTACAGTTGTGACACGAAGACGATCCGCATTGGGATGTTGTTCACAAGTCTTCACTTCCCCTACAACAAGACCTTCCAATCCTCCGGGTATGCTCTGAACCGTTTCCAACACTTCTACTTCCAGACCAATATCTGTCAAAATATGAGAGATTTGCTCAGGAGTCTTATCCTTTATATCAACAAAATTCTTTAACCAGTTATATGAAATATTCATTGTCTAATCTATATGAAGCACAAAGATAGAACTTTGTAACGAAATACGGATTCCGCAGCTGGTAAAATTTGAATAACTACGCATATGGAATGTATTATTTTTTGAGTAGATTTAGGTATTGCTTTATTATAAACTGTCCGCGATCGTAAAGGTTGAGCTTTCATACGGTCGGTTCTTTGATTTAATGATATTTACAATAACGCTAGCTCGACAGAGATCCGTTCGTCAACTGTTGTGAATTGCTTTCAATTTTGAGTATCTTTAAGATATAACACAACAGATTAACAATATTGACATCATTAGGTCAAGTTGTGAATTGCTTTCAATTTTGAGTATCTTTAAGATATAACACAACCAGGATTTAAGCCGAAGAAGGACATCTATGGTTGTGAATTGCTTTCAATTTTGAGTATCTTTAGGATATAACACAACACCCGGGTATTCTATGGAGAGACAACAATAGTTGTGAATTGCTTTCAATTTTGAGTATCTTTAAGATATAACACAACTACAGGTAGTTTTCTGATGACTATCATTGTGTTGTGAATTGCTTTCAATTTTGAGTATCTTTAGGATATAACACAACCCTCTCAATATGACCTCTTGCGTACGTGTAGTTGTGAATTGCTTTCAATTTTGAGTATCTTTAGGATATAACACAACTCGCTGCGCTGCGCTCTGTCAGCTGCGTCCGTTGTGAATTGCTTTCAATTTTGAGTATCTTTAGGATATAACACAACCAACTTTGCCAGTTGATCTTCCAATCTCTTGTTGTGAATTGCTTTCAATTTTGAGTATCTTTAGGATATAACACAACGTGCTTCGGGGCTGTTGTATTCGTTCTCCAGTTGTGAATTGCTTTCAATTTTGAGTATCTTTAGGATATAACACAACTAATGAAGTTGGCACGGTGTTAGCATTTATGTTGTGAATTCCTTTCAATTTTGAGTATCTTTAGGATATAACACAACCAGAGGTAAAATAATCTTTTCGCCAAGACCGTTGTGAATTGCTTTCAATTTTGAGTATCTTTAGGATATAACACAACTTTTGATTGACTGGTGTCAATGCGCCATAAGTTGTGAATTGCTTTCAATTTTGAGTATCTTTAGGATATAACACAACCAGAGGTAAAGTAGTCTTTTCGCCATGAGCGTTGTGAATTGCTTTCAATTTTGAGTATCTTTAGGATATAACACAACGTGCTTCGGGACTGTTGTATTCATTTTCCAGTTGTGAATTGCTTTCAATTTTGAGTATCTTTAGGATATAACACAACAACTGATCCTAGAGCTATAAGAGCTACCCCGTTGTGAATTGCTTTCAATTTTGAGTATCTTTAGGATATAACACAACTTCTATAGGTTTTATAATATACCATTTCCCGTTGTGAATTGCTTTCAATTTTGAGTATCTTTAGGATATAACACAACGCAATTGTAAATAAACTCTTGTCTCTTTTGGTTGTGAATTGCTTTCAATTTTGAGTATCTTTAGGATATAACACAACTAGGTTTGTATGTTTGTATTGTAGTTAATGGTTGTGAATTGCTTTCAATTTTGAGTATCTTTAGGATATAACACAACAGTTTATAGATACAGGGGTTGCTGTCTCAGGTTGTGAATTGCTTTCAATTTTGAGTATCTTTAGGATATAACACAACGTCAAATTCATATCTCTTTCTACCTTGTATGTTGTGAATTGCTTTCAATTTTGAGTATCTTTAGGATATAACACAACTTCCTGCAAAACTAACTTTTATAAGAGGCTGTTGTGAATTGCTTTCAATTTTGAGTATCTTTAGGATATAACACAACTGTAATAAAAATTAAAGACATTGGGTGAATGTTGTGAATTGCTTTCAATTTTGAGTATCTTTAGGATATAACACAACACAAGTCATGTGTTAACGACAAGCTACGTGGTTGTGAATTGCTTTCAATTTTGAGTATCTTTAGGATATAACACAACGTTATAAACCAATGTCGTATACTCTTCTTGGTTGTGAATTGCTTTCAATTTTGAGTATCTTTAGGATATAACACAACTTAAGGTGCTTATATCCCTGACCTGATAAGGTTGTGAATTGCTTTCAATTTTGAGTATCTTTAGGATATAACACAACTTCTTCAACCCACTGGTGAAACTCGAAACAGTTGTGAATTGCTTTCAATTTTGAGTATCTTTAGGATATAACACAACCCTGGCTAATGCAGATCTGACAGCTGCTGGGTTGTGAATTGCTTTCAATTTTGAGTATCTTTAGGATATAACACAACTGCGGATCTGGAAACAGCTAATTCCACTATGTTGTGAATTGCTTTCAATTTTGAGTATCTTTAGGATATAACACAACATTTGCAAATATTCTCCTATGTGGCAAGCAGTTGTGAATTGCTTTCAATTTTGAGTATCTTTAGGATATAACACAACATATCTACCCTTCCTTATACGGATAGTATGGTTGTGAATTGCTTTCAATTTTGAGTATCTTTAGGATATAACACAACTTTCTCTTGGGGCATCAAATACCTCCACCGTTGTGAATTGCTTTCAATTTTGAGTATCTTTAGGATATAACACAACGGACTGGAACTTTATGCTAAACGTAATAGCGTTGTGAATTGCTTTCAATTTTGAGTATCTTTAGGATATAACACAACAGAACTAAAGAAGTTATAGAGATAGCACTAGTTGTGAATTGCTTTCAATTTTGAGTATCTTTAGGATATAACACAACTCCTGCTCCTAATTGACCTCCTGCTCCGCTGTTGTGAATTGCTTTCAATTTTGAGTATCTTTAGGATATAACACAACTTTGAATATAGAGAGAATTATCATAGATGGGTTGTGAATTGCTTTCAATTTTGAGTATCTTTAGGATATAACACAACGCCTGACTTGTTAGAATATCCTAATATACTGTTGTGAATTGCTTTCAATTTTGAGTATCTTTAGGATATAACACAACAGCGGTTTCTTTGCCTACTGCCGTCACTTTGTTGTGAATTGCTTTCAATTTTGAGTATCTTTAGGATATAACACAACCAGATCGATGTCGAATGTGTCTCCCTTTAGGTTGTGAATTGCTTTCAATTTTGAGTATCTTTAGGATATAACACAACTTCGAACGCTTCGTTTTTTGACCTCCCTAAGTTGTGAATTGCTTTCAATTTTGAGTATCTTTAGGATATAACACAACATTACCAGGGATGACCTGACAACAGACAGTGTTGTGAATTGCTTTCAATTTTGAGTATCTTTAGGATATAACACAACTGCCGTGCAAAACGTGTGTACTCATTTGAGGTTGTGAATTGCTTTCAATTTTGAGTATCTTTAGGATATAACACAACCTCAAAATTTAATCCGTTGATAATCAACGGATTTTTTATTATTTTAGAAATTAAAATTCAGAATAATTCAAGTTGCTGAAAGGTTGGAAAGGGTTGTTCTTTATTTCTGGCAAAGAAAATTTCAATATCACCAAATTGTTTGTCAGTAATACACATGATTGCTACTTTACCTGCTTTTGGGAGCATTAGTTTTACCCTTTTGATGTGTACTTCTGCATTTTCACGACTGGGACAATGTCTTACATACATGGAAAACTGAAACAAAGTAAATCCATCATCCAATAAGTACTTACGAAATCTACTCGCATCTTTCATATTTGCCTTGGTTTCGGTTGGCAAATCTTACAATACTAAAACCCACATAATCCGGTAAGCATTAAACCTTTCGGTTTTCATATTAGTTCAGGATAAGCTATCAGACGTTTCTCACCTGTATAGCATTTATAAAGTGATGACACTGTTGTTTTTATTGCAACCAACAATGGTCTTTTCTTTCCATCAATCTTTACATCTTTAATAGCGATTTGAAGGATATGAGCTTTAAACTCCTTGGTTAGTTCTTCTGTGTCTTTATGTACTTCAAGCCATTGCATAACCAATAGGTCTAAAAATGGGCGATAAGGCTCCATGAGATCATCTGCAAGACAATAGGGATTGTATTTGTTTTTGTGAAAAATACCCAAAACGGGCAACAAACCAGTCTCTACAATAGCCCTTGCCACAATACTGCGCAAAACAGCATATCCGAAGTTAAAAAACTGATTGGGTGAATCCCCAAAACGCTGCCGGAGAAAGTTTGAACTGATAAGATATTTCCAATAGTGTTGCGCTGCAATGCCTTCCATATTGGTAATATCTCCACTTTTCACATTATCCTGATAATCCATCATGGGTTCGTAATAATTTCCTAATTGTTTTAGGACCTCCTTTTGGTTCTCAATTTTACATTCAACCGTTTGTTTCCAAAGCTGCTTTTTGAGAGGTTCACTGGCTTCCAACTGGTCTTTTACCCGATCTGAATGTTCAGTATGTCCATACAGTGGGAGCATCATCCCATGAGGTAAATGCTGTGCGTCACAACTGACCACTACGACATTGTTTCCCATCATTTTCTGAATAAGCTGATGTGAAATAGTAATCTGAAAATGATCCAACATCAACAACCCCAAATCTTCTACCGGAACTTTACCTTTTAGTCCTTTAGTTTCGGGACACAGAATATACATCTGCTCGTCTTTGAGTTTAAGATAAGCAGGGTTACCAATGTAGATGGAACGGGTGATCATAATTATTATTCTCCGATTTTGGTAATTTCTCCTAAATGATTCAATCTTACCTTTATTGGATTTAAAGAAAATAAAGAGCCCAAACTTCTAATATTATAAAACCTTTTACTTTCTTTAGCACCATCTGTTTTCTTTAAATCAGAATTTTTAGTTTCTAAATGATGCCTGAACCAATAATTATTTTCAGAAATACTCCATACTAAATACAAATGTTTGCTTAATAAAGATTTATCATTATTAGCTAATGCTTCATCAAATTCTTCCTGTGATAGTCCCAAAATAAACATTTCATTTTGCTGCATACTGAATTTAAGATTCAGTTCATCAGCGGGTAATTTATCCAAAAAAGATACTGGAAGTTCTTTGTTTAATAACTCATTCCAAACTTCTGATGAATCTCTGATAACAGCAGGAATATTGTATTTTTTTCTTTCTACAGCATGCCAAAATGTACAGCTATGCTGAATAAGCTTATAAGCTTTATCATCATAAATTGCAATATGATGATTGTTACCCGTAAGAACAAAACCTATAGCTCTTCCATCTTCATCTTTTTTAATAACCTGTAAATTATCCGCATCCGGACGAGCAAACAATCTAACGGTTATAATCGGAATTTGTTTTTCTTCATTAAACCAAAGGGTATCCTTAAAAGCTTCTTTTTCTTTATTTCCAAATTGAGCAAGTCTTTCTATTACTATTTTTTTTATTCTTTCATCAACAATATCATTGGCCTGACTTGCTTTTAGACTCTGTAATTTGTATTTCAATACCGTTGCATCATTGTAACAAGATGCTTTTTCTAAGATTTCGTTTTTTTCTTTATTCAAAAAGATTGGTTTCTTATTTAATGTTGACAGAGCCTTTTTAGAATTATTTTCATTTTCTGAAAGCCTTGTTTCAACAAGATTTTTAATTCTTGGATTTGCAATTTTATCCGAGTTTTCAAACAAATACTTCAAAGGTTTATCTTTTTCTATCCCTTTTATTTTTCCATAAACAGATTGTTCGTGCAAAGCCCCTCTCGGTACAATAACACCAGTATCTTTGTTCTTTCCTGTTGCTTTAAATTTTGTTATTGTTGCTACTTTTTTCCCTGCTTTAAAAGAAATTAAAATCTTGTCAGCTTCTTTCATTACTTCCTGTATACTAAAAGGCTTCTGCGTTTTAAGATATTTCTCTAAGAGTGTGGTCTTTTCATTAAATTCTATCTTAGCTTCTTCAACCTCTTTCATCATCAAATCTTTTGTCTCACTCGAATTCAAAGTATTTATCCGTTGAATAAAGCCTTGCTTTGTGCAGGCAATGACCAAAGCATCAATAGCATGATGACGATGGTCATCTCTTTTTGTCCAGTTTTCGATTTCATCTTTTTGATGTTTTCTTTTTCCATGTTCACTTGTCCATTCCTTGGTGATGGTTTGTCCTAACTTTTTGTATTTAGGCATCTGAAGATTCATCAAAACATCGTCCCACCCCCATAAATTACGAAGCCTAGCAGTAACACCACCTTCAGTTGTTGTTACATTATTACATATCTTTTGTAAAATCTCTCTTGATTTGCGGGAAATATATTGAGTGTCTCTCAATTGTCTGTCAATGAAATTTTCCCAAAGCTTTTTGTCGGTTTCTGTTTCTTTTCCAAGCTTTTTTCTTTCAAGATATTCTTTGTGTGAAACTTTCAATCTTTGCATTTTACTGTAAGAGATAATTCCTCTCTGAAACCAGTCATCTACACGCTCGGAGTATAGCCTGAACTGTTCATCGCCTTTTGTAGCAATGTAATCATATGCAGTTTGATTCGTTTTTGTTGAGTTACATTTTCGATGAACCAGCACTTTATTGGTCTGAGAGTCATCAAACAATAAAGCTTTTGGCACAATATGATCTACATCGTAAGCATCTCCACTCAAAGCCTCTGTTAAATTGAAAGTTTCACCACAATAAATACATTGATTATTGACTTTAGCTTCTTTCAGGTTTTTACTAAGCGATGGAAATATGAATTTGTATTTTTGAATATATCGTTTGGTTACAGGCAGTCCTAATTCTTCTAATCGTTTTCCAATCTCATCATTCAATTTTTTGTTTTTAGAATTTTGTAAATCAGTTTCGTTCCGCTCATCTTTACTTTGTTTGAGTTCGCGGGCAAGTTCAACTCTAATTTCAGAAGGCTTTCCATATTGCTCAAGAATCGCATTAATCACATTAATCATCTGGTTGAGAATTTTTTCAACAATAGGCTGTTTCAAACTGTTTTTAGGAAGAAGTTCTAATCTGTCTAAAGTGATTTGCCGCTCTCTTTCATCTCTTGTCAAAGAATTAGAGTGATTATAACCTGCCAAACTGCAAGATTGAGAATAATCATAACCCTCCATTAAAAAAGGAAGAATTTTCCTCATGGATTTATTTGATTTATTCCCGAAACCCTGCTTATTAAAATCAATACGAGACAGCTTTTCCGCAGTTACTTCATCAAAATCAAACCTTTTTATTAGAGCATTTTTACATTCATCCAAATCTTTAAGTGAATAAATGGTATGCCATAGTTGAAACAATGGTCCTTTCTCCAATGATGGATCAAGTTCAAGACCCGCCCTTTCTTCAAGAATCTCGCCTGTCTTCCTATCTACCAATAACGCAGTTTGATTTGTAGTCGTGATAAATACATCAAAATTTAAAAGTTTATTATCACCTAAAATACTATGAAGAGCTGAATACGTCTCATTTCCTTTAATGCCTTTCTGTATCTGCTTATTCACATATACATTTTCTTTTTTTAATTCTAAAATTTCAAGAAGTTTACTAAAGCTTAGACTTTCATTTTTGAATAAATAATCGGCTAAAATTTCCTTTTCTTTTAAATCCGGAATCTTTTCACCCCATTTATATTTGCTGCCTTCCGGATTTTTTATTTTTAAAGTGATTGTATTAACAACTTCCCAAATTCTGCAAAGCTGAAATAAAGGAGATGTTTTGGGTGCAACCTTAGGACCAACAAAAACCATTTTATCTTTGTTTTTTTCCTTATCAAAAACAGTTTTTTCAAAGCCTTCAAATTCACAAATACTAACTAATCCTTTTTGAGATTTCAGTTTTCTTTGAAAATAAATGATTTCATTTCTTAGTTGATTCACCACCTTATCTGTAAGGAAATCGTGCTTCTCTCGTTGAGTACTAATGATAGTATCAAATTCCTCTATATAAGCTTCTCTTGGATAAACTTCTTCTTTAATTCTGAAGTATGAATTATTGGCATTTGCATTGTACAATTCTTCATAAAAATACTGTCCTATAGTCTGTTTTCTATCTTTCAGCTGAGCATAACGACCTTTTACCGCCTGAACATAATCTGTATCCTTCTTATCGGCGTTAGCCTCGCTCCTGGCAGACTTATAACCTCTTTTCTGATTAAGCATATATAGAATACGTCCTAATTGTTCTGCAGAAATATTTTCATCTGGGTTAGCTGAATCACTTCTCAGCTTCCACAAATCAAGCATTGGAAGTTTTAACAATTCTTCTGTTGGAAAAATATTGTATTTATTCAGAATTTTCTTTAGATCATTTTTCTTTAACTGTTTCCTGTCATAACCCTTTCTCTGGGTACGACTTACTGTTCTGCTCTGGTTTTTCGTAATCGACAAACCTCTTTGAAATTCTTCCTTATCACTTGTTGATAAAGGAATTATCCTAGAACCCATAGCAATAATGCGGATAGGAATATTATTTTCATCAATTTCTATCAACGCCCAACCAATAGAATTTGTCCCTAAATCAAGCCCAAGTATATATTTCATAATTTATTCGCAATTTTAGTTTCTTAAATATATAAATAATAAAATACATCCTAATTACGGTTTTCCGTATTTCAAATAAAAAATATTTATTAACTTTGTCTTGAAAGCAATTCACAATAAGGATTATTCCGTTGTGCAAACATTCAAGGCGGGGCAACTCGCCTTCTTTTTTACCCTTTTTGCTGCTCTGGCTGCGAAATTCAACTATCTCCTTAGTTCCTTCCATTTTTTACGTTGTTATGCTATTTAAGTCAAAGGATTAACGTATTTTTGTACTTTAATTCTACAAGACAACAATTTCATAGTAATGATTCATTTCTTTGTGAACCAATCGAACACTGTTTATGCTGTTCAAACTCAAAAAGATTTATCAACCGAAGATATCTCTAAACTCAACTGGCTATTTGGCAACGCAACCAAAATTGAAAAAACCACTCTTGATGATTACTATGTAGGCCCTCGTGCTGCAATGATCACTCCGTGGAGTACCAATGCGGTGGAAATTACCCAAAATATGGCCGTTGAAGGAATTATTCGTATTGAAGAATTTCAGCCGGTGACAGCTGATTTCACTGACTTCGACCCGATGATCTCCCAAAAGTATAATGCGCTTACACAGGAAATGTACAGTATCAACATTACACCTGAGCCTATTATGGATGTGGATGATATTGCTGCTTACAACAAGCAGGAAGGTCTGGCTCTCAATCCGGAAGAAGTAGAATACCTGAACAACCTTTCGATAAAGCTGGGTCGTAAGCTGACAGATTCTGAGGTTTTTGCATTTTCGCAAGCCAACTCAGAGCACTGCCGTCATAAAATCTTTAACGGGACATTTGTAATCGATGGTGAAGCTAAACCGACTTCTTTATTCAAACTGATCAAAAAAACATCTGAAACACATCCTAATGATATCGTTTCAGCATATAAAGACAACGTGGCTTTTATAAAAGGTCCTGTTGTGACACAATTTGCACCACAGTCAGCGGATAAGCCTGATTATTACACTGAAAAGGAATTTGAATCTGTAATTTCATTAAAAGCAGAGACGCACAACTTCCCGACTACTGTAGAACCCTTCTCAGGTGCTGCTACAGGTTCAGGAGGCGAGATCCGTGACCGTCTGGCTGGCGGACAAGGTTCTTTACCACTGGCAGGAACAGCCATCTATATGACATCTTATTCCCGTCTCAACGAAGAGCGTCCATGGGAAAAAGCAATGCAGGAAAGAGATTGGCTGTACCAGACACCAATGGATATCCTGATCAAAGCATCCAACGGAGCTTCAGATTTCGGTAATAAATTTGGCCAGCCCCTTATTACAGGTTCTGTCCTGACTTTCGAGCATGAAGAAGAAGCCCGTAAGATCGGATATGACAAAGTGATTATGCAAGCCGGAGGTATAGGTTACGGCAAGCTGGATCAGGCAAAAAAACATAAGCCACAACCGGGAGATAAAGTAGTAATTCTGGGTGGTGAAAACTACCGTATCGGTATGGGAGGGGCTGCCGTATCTTCTGCAGATACCGGAGCTTTCGGATCAGGAATCGAACTGAATGCCATTCAGCGTTCTAATCCTGAAATGCAAAAACGCGCTTCCAACGCCATCCGCGGACTGGTAGAATCCGACCACAATCCAATCGTGTCGATCCATGATCACGGAGCAGGCGGACACTTAAACTGTCTTTCTGAATTGGTAGAAGAAACCGGTGGATTGATAGACCTGGACAAATTACCTGTCGGGGATCCTACCCTATCTGCAAAAGAAATCATTGGTAATGAATCTCAGGAACGTATGGGATTGGTTATTGGTGAAAAAGATATTGTTACTTTACAAAAGGTAGCTGACCGGGAGCGCTCACCGATGTATACTGTCGGAGATGTCACCGGTGATCACCGTTTTACTTTCGAATCCAAAACTTCGGGAGAAAAGCCAATGGATTTTGCACTGGAAGATTTCTTCGGGTCTTCTCCGAAAACCATTATGAACGACAGCACTGTTAACCGTACATATGCTGATCTGGACTATACAAAAAATGATATCCCTACTTATCTGAATCAGGTACTGCAACTGGAAGCGGTAGCTTCCAAAGACTGGCTGACAAATAAGGTAGACCGTTGTGTGGGAGGACGTGTTGCAAAACAACAATGTGCCGGCCCGCTACAATTGCCGCTGAACAATGTCGGTGTCATGGCGCTGGATTACAGATCCGCTGAAGGTATTGCCACCACTGTCGGTCATTCGCCGGTTGCAGCATTGGTAGATCCGGCAGCAGCTTCACGTACAGCAATTGCTGAAGCACTTTCTAACATCGTATTTGCTCCGATCAAAAACGGACTTTCTGGTATATCATTATCCGCCAACTGGATGTGGGCATGTAACAATGAAGGAGAAGATGCCCGTCTGTATGAAGCAGTACAGAGCTGTTCTGACTTTGCTATTGCCTTAGGCATCAATATTCCTACCGGAAAAGATTCCCTGTCCATGAAGCAAAAATATCCGAACGGAGATGTGATTGCTCCGGGAACTGTGATTATTTCTGCGGCAGGAAATTGTACAGATATCAATAAAGTCGTAGAACCAGTCCTGAATAAAAATGCAGATTCTGTTTACTATATCAATCTCTCAAAAGATACCTTCAAATTAGGGGGGTCTTCTTTTGCGCAGATTTTAAACAAAGTAGGTAAGGAAGTACCGACAATCACAGATGCTGATTATTTCAAAAAAGCATTCAATACAATTCAGGAGCTTATCAAAGCGGATCAGATCGCAGCAGGACATGATGTAGGTTCCGGAGGTTTGGTTACGACTTTACTTGAATTGTGTTTCGCAGATGTAAATCTTGCTGCAAACTATGATCTGTCCGGTTTACAGGAAACAGATACGGTAAAAGCTTTGTTTAATGAAAATATCGCTGTTGTCCTTCAGGCTAAGAACGATGCTGCATTTGAAAAAGCATGTTCGGAAAACGGAATTGAAGCGGTGAAGATCGGTGAAGTTGTCGAAGGTTCATCTGTAACATTCAAGAATAATGAAGATCTGTTTACGTTCAATGTTGCAGAGACAAGAGATACCTGGTATAAAACATCATTCCTGTTAGATTCGAAACAATCTAAGAACGGCATGGCTCAGGAACGTTATACCAACTACAAAAACCAGCCGTTGAAATATGTATTTCCGGCTCATTTTGATGGTAGAAAACCCACTATTGACAATACACGTCCGAAACCAAAAGCAGCAATATTGCGTGAAAAAGGTTCAAACTCTGAGCGTGAAATGGCAAATGCCATGTATCTTGCAGGCTTTGATGTAAAAGACGTGCATATGACCGATCTGATCTCCGGTCGTGAAACATTAGAGGACATTCAGTTTATCGGAGCAGTAGGTGGATTTTCTAATTCTGATGTTTTAGGTTCTGCTAAAGGTTGGGCAGGTGCATTTCTCTACAATGAGAAAGCGAAAAAAGCATTGACTGATTTCTTTGCCCGCCCGGATACTTTATCTGTAGGGATATGTAACGGATGTCAGTTGTTCATGGAACTGGAACTGATCAACCCTGATCATGATGTACATGGAAAAATGCATCACAATACTTCGCAGAAACATGAGTCTAACTTTGTATCTGTAAAAGTTCAGGATAATAATTCAGTGATGTTATCTACGCTTGCCGGATCAACTTTAGGCGTATGGATCTCACACGGAGAAGGTAAATTTAATCTACCTCAATCGGAAGAGCAATACCAGATCGTAGCGAAATATGCTTATGAGCAATATCCTGCGAATCCTAACGGTTCCGATTACAATACAGCTATGTTGTGTGACAAAACCGGTCGTCATCTGGTTACCATGCCACACATTGAACGTTCAGCGTTCCAGTGGAACTGGGCTTACTATCCGAATGATCGCAAAGATGAGGTATCTCCGTGGATTGAAGCCTTTGTCAATGCCCGCAAATGGATTGAAAATCAAAAATAGTCTTTCAGATATATATTGTAAAAATCTCCTCTTTAGCTTAAAGAGGAGATTTTTTTATTAAAACCTCTCCCTGACCTTTCCTTAGAAAGAAGAGGGAATTGTTTCATCTCAAATTCTATGTAATTTATTAAATGAAAAATCACCTATATTTATATTCATAAATCTTGACCAATAAAGATTATAAACCCTTGTCATATCAAACATTATGAAAACAAAAATCGGATTACTGATGGCCATAATGGCTCTCCTGATCAGCTGTCAGCAAAGTTCTGCTCCTTCCTTAGCCTTTCATAAGAAAGGTATGATTAAAGTGACCATATTCTATCCAAAAGGGGAAGGCACGACCTTTGACATGGATTATTATATCCACAAACATATGCCTTTAGTTCAGCGGGTGTATGGTGATGCATTAAAAGGTCTAACGATAGATAAAGGAATAGGAGGCGGATCTCCCGAAACAGCTGCGCCCTATATGGCCATGGGGCATCTGTACTTTGAAAATGTAGCAGCTTATGAAGAAGGATTAAAAAAGAACAGAGAGACCTTCGCAGCAGATTTTCCGAAATATACGAATGTTATGCCGGTCGTACAGATCAGTGAAGTGATTCAATAAAATGAAAGAGGCTGTCTTAAAAAGATCTCGCTTAATATAATCTCTTCAGACAGCCTCTTATATACCTCAGTTGATACAGGTAGCTATTATACCTGTTCCGGAGAATTTTCTTCTTGTTTCTCTGTTATTGTATTTTTCTCCTTACCCAATCTCATCAGCGAAGGCGTAAAGAAAGACAGTAATCCTACTCCTACCACAACCAGTCCGAGGATGATGAAGGTAAGATTCACGCCTATGGTATCTGCTACAAAACCTGTACTTAACAGTCCGACAACAGAAGGGATGACTACAATACTAAAGAACATCGAAAATACACGTCCCATCATAGCCGGATTTACCTCTTCCTGCAATACCGTCATAAAACTGGCATTGTATACAGAAGCCGCTAATCCACCAATTCCTGTAAGTACAACGAACAGTATAAATCCGGAGACAGGAAGCCAGCCGGATATCGCCAGACTAAGACCTAGCAGCATATGCATGGTATTAATAATAATGACTTTATGGATATTTGGCTTCCAGATACCCAACAATCCGCCACCGATCAGCATACCCACACCCCAGGCCATTTCAACTATACTCATTTCTATTTTGTCTCCGCCAAAATGATTGATGGTCATCAACGGAAAAAGTACAGCGACAGGCATAATACAAAAAGTAGCAATGACAGTATACAGGAACAGGTAAGAAAGTCCTCTGTTCTTACGTATTTCTTCCCATCCGAGTTTAATATCCTTCCACACCTGCTGTAGACTTGCTTTGGCTTTCTCTGCTATTTCCGGATTGGGAATATGCACAAAGAGTAAGGAGGTAATCGCCACGACTGCTCCGGCAATATCCAAAAGCAACACATTGCCGATCGACATAAATCCAATTGCCAGCGCTCCAAGAGCAGGTCCTGCAATACTCGAAACGGATTGTATAATCTGATTTATACCTGCTATCCGTAACAATTCAGATGGAGGTGCAAGCATAGGAATCGCGGCCTGCATAGCCGGCATATGGAATGCCGAACCTACTGAACGCAGAGCTAGCATAACATAGATTAACAACAGACTTTCATTGCCCATATAAAAACTAACGGACATGATCAGTGTACAGAATGCCACGAACCCATCTGCAAACATCATTGTTTTCTTTCGGTCCCAACGATCAATATATACACCTGCTATCGGACCGATAATAGCCTGCGGAAGCAGACCTGCAATAGCTGCATAAGCCAATACTTCAGCAGAACCTGTTTCCAGACTCAACCAGATAATTACAGCAAAGTTGACTGCCGTACTGCTTAACAGGGAGATAAACTGTCCCACCCATATAATAGAAAATTTCTTTTTCCAGGAATTTTGCATATAAAATAATTTTGAGAATACCTTAAAAGGCACACTCCGGTCAATAAAAATAAAAAAATGATTTCCAATGTTCCGGAAACGGAAACATTGTGATAGAATTTAAAAAGAAATCCTATACCCAGCTAGGCGACAAGTCTGTCACGAAAGGTGTAAATTCTATATAATACTGCTATCCACATGATGGTATGTGTTTAAAATATGTTGCAAATATAGTATTTTTTTCGAAATTAGAAAATAACTATTAAACACCTGTAGGAAGATACGTTTTATACTTTAAAAGTCAAAAGCCCTCACGGGCTTTTGGATAGGATAACATATGATAATCACAGGTTGTACTGAATACATCGCATTTTAGTTCTGCTGTTGTTTTTCCAGAATAAATTGATCATATGTTTGTTTACTTTTAAAATATGCGACCTCGCCATTCTCCCCGATCATGACAATATAAGCAGAAGCTTTATCCACACTTTTCATCGTTTGCGGATCTATAGCTGTACGGACAGCAGCGTCTTTTGGGATACGCTCTTTACACATATTGCAGCAACCGTAATAGGTCTTTCCTTCAAAATCTACCTTAATCTGTTCTTTACCCATATAGGCGTCATTGACCATACAAACTAATTCTGAAGGCACATGGTCTCCTTTTTTTACCGTCCCTGCCAATGCTATAGGTTTAGCCGGACTGTTTTCTTCTACACTTGTCCCTTTCGCAGGAGTATTGTTGTTCTGACATCCTGTTAACAGAATCAGCAGCATAGCTGATCCACTTAATATTTTTATAATTTTCATGATCTTTTGTTTTTTATATTTGAAATTGTTGTGCCTTCCTGAATTTCTTCAGAAGCTTTCAGTATAATTTGATTTCCTTCTTCCAGATCCCCGAATATTTCTACCTGATCCGGCATACTTCGGCCTTTAGAAACAGGCACTTTTTTTACTTTACCATTTTCATCTTTGAGAATGTATACCCCCAGATTACTTTCTACCAAAGCAGTTTTCGGTACAAAGAAAGTTGCTTCAGAATGCTGTAAAGGAATCAATGTCTCTGCAACCATAAAGGGCTTCAGTTCCTGCTGTATATTGTTGAAGTCCGCTTCAATCTTTTCCGCACGAAGTTTCAGATCCAACGTACCTGATTTACGGGATATTTTTGCGAAATACTTTTTCTGCGGCAGAGAACGTACGGTAAAATGAATAGTATCCCCCAGATGGAGGAAACCTGTATTTGCTTCCGGAACGGAGAGGGATAGTCTAAGCTTCTGCGTATTCTGTACAGTCAACAGGGGTTTCTCCCCTCCTTTTCCCATTGGACTCACATATGCCCCAAGATCGACGTTACGATCGGTGATAACTCCCGAAAAAGGCGCACGGATCAGCAGATAGTCTTCTATATTCTTCAATTCCTGATAGCTCGCTCTGGCCGCATTGAGTTGTGCTTCATCAGCAATACTTCTGGCTGTGATCTGGTCCAGTGCATCACGTGAAATTGCTCCCTTTGTCTCATTTGCTTTCAGCATACGATCGTAACTCGCTTTTGTAGCTGCATAAATTGCCTCTTGTCCTTTCCACTTTTCCTTTGCAGTAGCCAGCTGAGACTGGATCTCAGGAGCTTCCAGAATTATGAGCACCTGTCCTTTGCTGACACGATCCCCTATATCCACGCGAATGTTCTTTACATAACTATTGACTTTTGCATAAAGATCCGTTTGCTGATCGGGTGACAACTCACCTGCCAGCTTCAGTCTGACGAGTGGATTGCTTTTTTGAACAGCGACTGTTTCCAGATTTTGCGGCATAGCCATTGTCATTTTTTCTGATGTTTGTTTCTCTTCTTTATTAAAGCCGGAACATGAGGTAAACAGGATTACCGAAGCCAGCACATATATTAAATTGTTCATAGGATTAACGATTAGTATTGGAGGGTGAATAATGGATACTGGATTCATCTTCAGGATCAAGTGATACGGAAGTAATACTGCTTTTTTGCTGTATCCAGCTGAACAGTAGTGGCAGGAGAATCAATACGGAAAAGGTAGACGCAAAGAGTCCGCCTACTACGGCCCTGCCCAATGGAGATACCTGATCTCCGCCTTCTCCGAATCCGATGGCCATGGGCAGCATCCCGGCGACCATTGCAAGTGTGGTCATTATAATAGGACGCATCCGCAGATTAGCAGCTTGCAGTGCTGATGTGGTCGCATCTCCGGTCTGCAGGCGAAGGGTCTCTGCATTAGTAATCAGCAAGACTGCATTGGCAATAGACACGCCTACGGACATGATAATACCCATAAAAGACTGCAGGTTGAGTGTAGAGCCTGTAAGACGAAGCAGCAATAAAGAACCTAATACTACAAAAGGTACAGTAGTCAATATCACAAATGAAACTTTAAAGGATTGAAAATTGGCGGTCAACATCAAAAATATCACAAGAACTGCTATTAATAATCCGCTTAACAAACTGTTGAAAGTATCATCCAGTACAGGAGCCATTCCGGCCAGTTTGATATTGACTCCTTTGGGCAGTTCACCTAAAGACGCAATAGCGAGTTCCACATCCTTTTTCGCTCTTTGCAGATCTACCTGATGTAAATTAGCAGTAACTGTGGTGTACCCCATGGTGCCGTCATTGTAGCTTTCGCCCATTGTTTTGACAGGCGTGATTGTGGCAACATCCCCAAGGACCGGTCTGTCCGAATTTTTGGATAATGGAATATTCGCCAGCTCGTCACGTGAAGTCAGCATATGCTGAGGCATCTGTACCTGTACATCATATGCAATATACATCATCCCTCCTACCCACATATTCTTACTTGTATAACGGGAAGAAGCGGTCGTCGCAACCAGTGATCTGGCAATATCCTGAGCATCTAACCCCAGTTGAGCGGCACGGGTACGGTCAATCTGGATTTCCAATGCCGGATAGTTCATAGACTGAGGAATTTGCTGATCACGCATGTAATCCAGCTCTTTGAGCTTAGTCAGAAGCTTATTGGCGTACATCATATTCATCTTTTTCATCATTCCCGAAACACGGATTTCAACCGGAGTATTTGCCCCCTGACTCAGTATTTTTTCCGTCAGTTCTATAGGCTCAAAAGACAATTTCAATTCGGGCATTCGCTCACGCAGATGTTTTCGGATCTTATCTTTCAACGCATCTGTATTTCCGTCTACAGACCGAAGGGCAACCTGCATCAGGGCTTCATGTGGCCCGGCATTATAGAGATAGATAGGACTCACGGCAAATGTCGAAGGATGTTGTCCGATAAAAGTGGAGGAGATACTGACATTATCTTTTCCTAATAAGGTATCCAGTTCGCCCAGCACGGCTTTGATTTTTTGTTCGGTTTTTTCTATCCGTGTACCTTCGGGTGCTGTGATCCTTAGCTGAAACTGACGGGAGTTTACAGATGGCAACACATCTTTTCCAATATGCATATACATAAAGGAAACAGCTATAATCGCAGCAATCATACTGAGCGAAAAGATAATTTTCTTACGCTGCATCAGCTTGGTTAAAAAGTATAAAAACCGTACTTTAAAACGATCAAATCCACTTTCTTTCTCTTCATGTTTCTCTTTATTCTTCATCAGCCAGTTGGCCATTACAGGCACAAAAGTCTGGGACATCAGAAAAGATATGATCATGGAGAATCCTATAGCTAATGCAAGCGGCATAAATAATGCTCCCGGTATTCCAGTCATCACGACAGCCGGAGCAAACACAGCAAGAATACATAAGAGAATCAGCAGTTTTGGAAAGGCTATTTCTTTACACGCATCCCAGATCGCCTGAGCCTTTGTTTTTCCCATAGCAAAATGTTGATGAATATTCTCAACAGTAACGGTACTTTCATCTACCAATATCCCGATGGCCAGTGCCAATCCGGACAATGACATGATATTAATAGTCTGTCCGAACAGCTTTAGAAACAGTACACCTGCTATAATGGAAATAGGAATGGTCAGGATTACAATCAAAGCCGCTCGTCTGTCTCTCAGGAAAAGCAAGACCATCAATCCGGTCAGAAGTGCGCCCAATACTCCCTCTACGACCAGACTTTTCACAGCATTAATAACATATACAGACTGATCAAATTCATAGGAGATCGACACTCCTTCCGGTAGATTACGCTGGATATTCGGAATCGCTTTCTTGAGACTACTAACCACATCATAAGTAGAAGCATTGCCTGACTTGGCGATATTAATGTAAACAGAACGTTTGCCATCTATCAGCGCATAGCCTGTCGTAATATCTGCACCGTCTTTTACAGTCGCTACATCCCGGATATATACATTATCAACCTGTCCTTTAAAAATCGGGATATCACCAAATTCTTCTACCGTCTTCAGGGTATTGTTAGTCGGGGTCAGGTAGTTAATATCATTGATATATACATTTCCTGAAGGAGAGGTAATATTCTGCCTGCTGATAGCTTCCACTACCTGTTCCGGAGATAGTGAATGCGTCCTAAGCTTACCGGGATCAATATTAATTTCAATCGTTCGGGGACTACCGCCAAAAGGCGGTGCTGTTGTCAATCCCGGAATAGCAATCAGGAATGGCCGGGCATTGAAATTGGCTATATCCTGTAGCTCATTATTGGTTTTCGTATCACTTCTGAATACGAGCTGCCCTACAGGTTGTGAAGAAGCATCAAAACGAATGATAAACGGAGGTGGTGCACCGGGAGGCAGGAATACCTGCGAACGGCTGGATAACGCATTGATGGATGCAATAGCTTCTCCCATATTCGTCCCTTCATAAAAGTTTATTTTCATCAGGGTTAATCCCTGGGTATTTTTGGTTTCAATACTCTTGATCCCATTCGCAAAGAGCATCATATTCACGTACATTTTAGTGAAATATCCTTCCATCTGTTGTGGCGTATACCCGTGAAAGGAATGTGCAATATAGACTACAGGCAAGTTCATTTCAGGAAGTATATCGACCTGAACATCTTTGGTGGCCTTGATTCCAAAGAATAAAAGTCCCACTACCATTACCATAATGGAAACGGGTTTTCGCAATGCGAAACGTATTAGATTCATTTTTCCTGAATTATTTTGAACGTGAATAAAGTAACGGATGGAGATCCCCGTTTGCTGCAGACTGCAGCAGCAGAGCCTGCCAGATATTATTCTTAGCAATCTCATGCTCTATCTCTGCCCGATTGAGTGCATAGAGTGCCTGTGTAAAGTCAATCAGTGTCGTTAATCCATTTTCGTAAAGTGCGCTGTGCTGCCGATAGGCTAATGTGGCAGACTCCAACTGAATCTTCGTCTCTTTGAGGTTGTCTCTGGCATTTTCATATTGTGCATTTGCCAGTGCTTCCTGTGCCTTCAGCTCTTCATGTACACGTTCATAATCATGTCTGAAAGCTTGTGTAAGGTATTGTTGTTGCTTCTGCTTATGATTATTACGGAAAATATTACTGATGTTCCAGTTCAGATTAAACCCTACTATATAATTGGCTCTGTCTATACCTGCTCCTTTCCAGTAAGAAGAAGAATAAGCTGTATTATCCTGAACATAATTCCAGTCAAAGCCTGTACCTCTTCCCTGAATCACACCAAATGCGGACAATGAAGGCTTTTTTGTGGCAAGGGCGACTTTTTCCTGCTCAACACTTTCATCGATTTTATGTTGCCGGAACAAAAGAACCGGATGCTGTCCGGCCGGAAGAGCGGGTGTCCTTGCTGCCGGAGGTTCCGAAGTATAATAAAGACTGTCTGTCGTATAGTGCTGAAAAGGTTCTCCCATTAAAACAGCCAGGTCTGTGGAATATGCCAGTACCTTATCATATGCTTTAATCTGGGCAGACTGAGCATTGGATACTTCTGCTTTGGCTAAGGAAGCATCAACTTCTGGTAGCAGACCACTGTTTGCCCGGCTTTGTGTCATTTCATAAAATACCGTTGCCCGATACAGATTCCGTTCCTGCACATATCGGAGACGTTGACTGGCGACGAGATTGAGGTAAGCGGCCCCCACTTTAATCTGATGTTGAAAAATTTCCTGGTCCAAATCGGATACCTGCACCTGATAACCGGCACGTGCTGCAGACAGTTCGCTTTTGAGTCTGCCGAAAGTAAAGATATTCCAATTGATATTGGCCAGATACAATGATCCGAATGCTGAATTCCAATTCTGTTCGGCCAAAGGCATAGATGTGGATGCTACACCCAATCCACCATAGGCGTACATAGGACCATTCTGTGCATTTACAGAGCCGAATGACTGCTGCACCATAGCCGTTACATCCGGCAGGTACATGCTTTTACGGTAAGATACATTTTCCGAAGATGCATCTATTAAAGACTTCTTAGCCTTGATTTTTTGATAATTTTGAACGGATCGTTCTGCTGCATCAGGGAGTGTCAGCATCTGCCCTTGTACAAGGGAAAATCCAAGACACAGTATCCCTGATACTATAATTTTTGGATACATATCCTATATAGTAAAATGAGACAATAAACAGATTTTATGCATATCTTCTGCCTCCAACAGTATGTGTTGACAGGCTGAGACTACTAAAATGAATGGGTTATTGTCTAAATACGATATACGCAATGATAAATATACAGCGGAGTTGCCTGTACAGAGAGGAGAGGTTGAGGATAATGCTCAAAAGCAAAGGTCAGATAAACGGAAGGCGATTCGAATACAGCTCCAAAAAAACGATGCAGAATAGCTTCGTTCCAGAATTTGAAAGACAGCTCCGTTTTGACAACCTTCTGCTTCTCCTCGGTTAACTTAAGTACTTTTGTCTCGTGCTGGCAACAGCCATCTTTTTTCTTTGTCTGTCCCTTATTTTTGCTTACACAGATCGCACAGGGCTCCTCAGGGGGAATAGGTTTAGTGAAAAAGTTGGTTTCCTGAACAGTTTCTTTTTTACAGAAATGTGTCTGAATGGCTACACCAAAGGCAGACATCAGATACAGATAAGAAAGAAAAAGCAGAAATATTTTTTTCATATACGGTACAAAAATGCTCAATTATGGACGTATGGAAGTTATATTATTTCCGGTAATGGTTATAGAATTTCAAAGATTACGGCAGAGTTTCCTATATAGATTTTAGAGTCAGGAAGACTAAAACATATAAAAAAAACCGGCTTATAAAGCCTTAAAAGCACTTACTGTTCACATCAGCTTTTACCATAATTCTACACATCTTTCCCATAATAATATAACAGATTGATTTTATTCTTAGGTCTTCATACCCTAATTTTGTATTTGATGTATAGAACATGGTATATCATATTTTCTGTCCTGTGGCTCGGCCTGATATTATCACCGCAGCAGGCTTTCTCCTGTGAACCCATGGAAAAGCATAATCCTGCATCCTCATCACATTGCAACACCGATCGTAATATCAGATCCCAAAAGTCTTGTTGTGATGATCAGCAAAAACATCACGAAACAAAAGATTGTGATCAGAAATGTAGTGACCAGATCTGCCATATCCCGGCAAAATTAAACCTTTCTGCATCATCTCTTTTAACATTCAATCCACAACTTTTCGACATCAGTAAATCCGTATTCTGGAAAAATGACATGTCGATCCTGTGCGTTTCCCTATCCATCTGGCAGCCTCCCCGATTAGTTTAATCCGTAATGTATAGCCAGAAGTGTGTCCTATCCGAAGAGATGGCTCCTTCTCCGTTTACTCTTAGATGTAAACCATTATATCCACTTGTGACATTATAATATTAATTAATCTATATGGACAACATACCCTGAATCTCATAGAAGATCCGGGTATCAAAAGACAATACTGACATGAAATCACTCAAAAATATATTTTCACTGATCTTATTATTAGGAATAGCAGCTTCACCTGTGCTGGCTGCTGCACAAATCAAAAATGCAAAAACTGAAACTATCCGCATTGAAGGAAGTTCACAAGCCTGTAAAAACCTGATTGAAAAGGCAGGAAGCAAAAAGGGTGAATCTGCACTCGACTGGAATACAAATACCAAGGAGGCTTCACTCACCTACAATAGTCAGAAAACATCAAAAGACGAAGTGCTGAAACGTGTTGCTTTGGCTGGGTTTGACAACGAAATGTACCTCGCTCCAACAGATGTATATCAGGCACTTAGTCCAGAATGTCAATATAAAGGTGCAATAAAAACAAGTATGGCAAAATCCGGATCAAAGAATATGGATCATGCCAAGATGGATCATTCAACAACAGAAGGTATCAACGAACGTACTGCTAAGGAGTCTAAACTCGAATCTTTGTACAAGAATTACTTTACAATAAAAGATGCGTTGATAAAAGGTGACAGCAAAACTGTAACAACAGCTGCTGCAAACTTAAAATCAGCAATTGCAGCCATTAAAATGGGCGAGCTGCAACCAAAAGAGCATGATGTATGGATGATGGTCATGAAAGATCTTGAAAAACAGGCCGCAGCTCTTCAGTCTTCAAAGGGTTTGGATAAACAAAGAGTAGCTTTCACTGCATTATCCGAAACTGTCTATAAATTGATCAAAGCTTCTGACCCTGGTTATATGGTTTACTATAACCACTGTCCAATGTTCAATGATGGTAACGGAGCAAATTGGTTAAGCAAAGAAAAAGCTATCCAAAATCCGTACTACGGATCGCAGATGCTAACGTGCGGATCAACAAAGGAAATCATTAAATAAGAAGTCAGAAGAATTAATGCATATAACAATTCACATTATGAAAAGAATAATCATATTATTACTGGCTCCAATACTGTTGATGGCTTGTCAATCTAATACGAAACAAAAAGATAGCAATTCAGCAGATTCAACAGCACAAGATTTACCGGTAAGTTCGGATTCTGATCCGAACTTACCAATGGTCACAGCTTATTTAAACTTGGGAAAATCTCTCTATGACCAGGATCAAGAAAAAATAATGGAGATCGCAAATACATTTGCTCAGATACTCAACTCTCAGCAATCTGACAAGCTGCCTGCAGACTCAAAGGAAGATATCAAAGATATACTGGATAATACCAAGGAGAATATCCAACACATTATCGATAGTAAAAACAATCTTATCCATCAAAGAGAACATTATGAAATTATCAGTGAGGATATATATGACTATATTAAATTACAAGATATAAAACGTACTCTTTACAAATTTGAATGTAAACATGGAGAAAAGCCACAGATTTGGCTTTCAGATACGAAGGAAGTACATAATCCCTATCTGGGAAGAGAAAAACAAGCATGCGGTACGCTGACAGAAACTTTAAATGAATGAAAACGACAGGAATAATTGCAGTCATTATAACCGGAGTATTTGTTGTTCTCCAGTTCATTCCTGCAAGTCCCAGAAATATTCAAAAAGATAATAACTTTAGCTTTACCATGCAGTTTTTACCCTCAGAACATGTTGCTGGTTTATTAAAGACCTTCTGTTTTGACTGCCATAGTAATCATACCGAATATCCCTGGTACACAAATCTCCAGCCGGTAGAGAGTTTTATGTCTGTGCATATAAAAGAAGGAAAAGAAAGATTAAACTTTGATGAATTAGCAACCTATAGAAAGCGTAAGAAACTAACAAAATTCAAAAGCATAATTCAGGTACTTCAAGAAAATAGCATGCCGTTGACTTCATATAAAATAATGCATGGATCACTATCTAAAAACGAACGGGACTCTTTAATTTCATATTTTGACGGGTTAATATTAAAAGAAGAAAAACTATAAGTCTCACAAGGAAACAACAAATAAAAATCTCATTTTGAGCTGTTCAGCGAATGGCTCATAATTTAAAATTTAAATGAAAAATCAACTAAGATTAATATTTATATCTCTCTTCGCTTTGCTACTTCTGCAGGAATCAGAAGCTCAGCAAGTCAGGCGTTACGATTTGTATGTAAGAGATACTATCGTAAACTATGCGGGCAAACCTAAAAGAGCGATTGCCGTAAACGGGCAGATACCTATGCCGACGCTTGAATTTACAGAAGGTGATACGGCAGAGATTATCGTTCACAACGAACTGAAAGAAAATACATCCTTACACTGGCACGGTTTGTTTCTTCCGAATAAGGAAGATGGTGTCCCCTATCTGACTCAACCACAGATCGCACCCGGAACCACATTTACGTACCGGTTTCCCATTATCCAAACCGGAACACACTGGTATCATTCTCATACGGGATTGCAGGAGCAGATTGGTATGTATGGAAGTTTCATCATGAAGAAAAGGGCAGATGACAAGACTTTCCGAAAAGGTATTGATGATCTGCCGGCTGTACCGGTTATATTAAGCGAGTGGACAAATCTAAATCCGGATAATGTGCACAGAATGTTGCACAATGCAAACGACTGGGCTGCCATAAAAAAAGATGCTACTCAATCCTATGCTGAAGCGATCAAAGAGGGAAAGCTCAAAGTAAAGCTTAAGAATGAATGGAAGCGGATGATGGCTATGGATGTCAGTGATGTATATTATGATAAGATATTAATGAACGGCAATCCTCTTACAGATCTCAAAAGCGTAGATGGTAAAGCTCTCAAAGCCGGCGATAAAGTAAGGCTTCGTATTTCTAACGGAGGTGCTTCTTCTTACTTCTGGTTACGTTATGCAGGAGGAAAAATAACGGTAGTCGCTAATGACGGTAATGATGTAGAGCCTGTAGAAGTAGATCGTTTAATTATAGCTGTATCCGAGACTTACGATGTAGTCCTGACTATCCCGGAAGATGGTATAGCATATGAATTTATGGCGACAACAGAAGATCGTACCAACTCGTCCAGTTACTTTATCGGAAATGGTGTAAAGCAGTTACTCTCTCCTCTTCCGCGCCTCAAATATTTTGAAGGAATGAAGATGATGAATGATATGATGAAGATGAATGGAGATCTGGATGATATGGGTATGCAGATGAGCCTCAATAAAATGGACATGAATGTGGTCATGTATCCTGAAATCACCGGAAGCAATTCAAAAAAACAAGATCATAGCAAGCACAATATGGATGCTGATCCTAACCGTTATAATGCAAATGCGTTAGGTGATATCGTGACCCTAAATTATACTATGTTGTCCTCTCCTTACAACACCAAACTTCCGGAGGATGCTCCCGTCAGGGAATTAAAATTTGTACTGACCGGAAACATGAACCGCTATGTATGGAGTATGGATAATAAAGTGCTTTCGGAAACAGATAAAATACCTGTCAAAAAAGGAGAAGTATTACGTATCACGATTTATAACAATTCAATGATGCGGCATCCTATGCACTTACATGGATTTGATTTTAGGGTAATCAACGGTAAAGGTGAAAAGTCTCCCTTGAAAAATGTTCTGGACATTATGCCAATGGAAACAGATACGATTGAGTTTCTGGCTAATGAGGAAGGGGATTGGTTTTTCCACTGTCATATCCTCTACCATATGATGTCCGGAATGAACAGGGTATTTGAAGTTGGCGATTACAAAAATCCTATTTTACCGGATAAAGCCGGAGCTTATAAAATGCTGCAGAAGGAAAGCAATATGTGGCACTTTATGGCACAGAATGATTTTGCTACGAATGGGAATGATGGTCAGGCTATGTTACAGAATGCCAGATGGAGTGTCGGAACGGAATGGAGACTGGGGTATAATGATATGCATGGCTATGAAGTAGAGACACATGTCGGCAGATATATCGGAAAGATGCAATGGCTGATGCCTTTTGTAGGTTTTGACTGGCGTTACCGTAAGATGGGAAAAGATGAACATGAAAAAAATATGTTCGGTCAGACCAATAAGAAAGATAAAAGAGGTGCAGTCAGTTTAGGTTTTATGTATACGCTGCCGATGCTGGTCAACTTTCAGGCAGAGGTCTATCATGATGGAATTGTGCGTCTGGCGGTTATGCGTGAAGACATTCCACTTTCTAAAAGGTTACGTGGCGATTTTATGTATAATACAGATCAGGAGTATATGCTGGGACTTAATTATATACTGACAAAGAATATGAGTATACGTACCCACTACGACAGTGATATGGGATTTGGCGCTGGTCTGTCTCTCAATTATTAAATTTCAATAAACATATAAGATTCAAAACAAGCCCCTGAACACTTGACTACCGAAAGGTATAGTGTTCAGGGGCTATTTGTTACTGCTGAAGTTTGTTTTATCGGTCAGCTGTTACCGTTGAAACAGTTTGATCTGCCTCTACTTTTTGAGTTCGCGATAGCGGTTAAGGGCTTCCAGAAAATAGTAATCTGCATAAGTCAACGGCACATCAATCTCACTGGAATGTGGCATACTACCCACAGAATGTAACAACAGAAAACCACCATTGGTGCCTGCCTTTGCCAGATATTCATCTGAAGAAAGTGATTTAAGAATATGCTCAGATGCTTCCAGATAAGTTTTGCCTTTTTCCTGTGCATAACCGCTTAATTCAAGAAGTGCAGAAGCAACAATCGCTGCTGCTGAAGCATCCCGGTGTATTACATCATAGCGCTTGGCATCATACGCCCAATCAGGTTTGTAGCCTTCCTGATTTACATTAAAATCCCAGTATGGAACTTTATCTTCAGGTAAATTAGCATGATTAAGGAAAAAATCTGCTGCATGTTGTGCGGTTGCCAGATACTTAGGATCTTTTGTTTCCCTGTACATCACTGTATATCCGTATACAGCCCAGGCCTGCCCTCTGGACCAGGTAGAATTGTCTGCAAAACCCTGATTAGTCTGCTGATGTAATACTTTACCAGAAGTCGTATCATAGTCTACTACATGGTAGGTGCTGTAATCCGGACGGAAATGGTATTTCATAGTCTGATCTGCATGACTGATAGCAACTTTTTTATATTTATCATTCCCGGTCAGTTTACTCACGTAAAACAACATTTCAAGGTTCATCATATTATCAATTATGACCGGATAATTCCAAAGTGTTTTCTTGTCCCATGACATTTTTGAATTCCACGATTTGATCAATCCAACCTTGGGATTATATCGTGTCAGTGCGGACTCTGCAGACTGAATAAGGATCTTATTATAGGCATTTATTTTTGTGCTGTCTTTCAGGTTTTTTATTGCATTACCATAGGAACAATACATTACAAAACCAATATCATGGTGCTGGGTCAGAAATTTCCCCTCTTCCAGTGCTTCTGTCCATTTTATAGCTGCTGCTTCCCACTTTGGATCTTTGTTATATTCGTATATATTCCAAAGGCTGCCCGCAAAAAATCCTCCGGTCCAGTCCCATACATCCGTACCTTTCACATTGCCGGCAGAATCCAGAGTACGCGGAAAAACGGTAATATCTTTGGAATTGTTGAGTAATACGGTGTACTGCTCTTCTGCTCTTTTAAAATCTTTAGCAACAAAATTTTCTGAGCTGGAAGAACATGCCATTGTAAGGGCTAACATAGAGAGCGCAGTGGCTTTAAATAATCGTGTCATATCGATATAATTATAATTTATTTTTTAATTGGAGATTCACCCATTCAGTTCTTATTCTGTAATGTTAACTGTGACATCTTTAGTAACCTGATCCTGTCCATATATATTTGCATTGGCAGCGACAAAGGTTACTGTATATTTACCAGGTTTTGTATACACATGACTATGGCTATCCATTCGGGTGGCCATGTTTTTGAGTGCAACTCCTGTATCCGGACTTACGGTAGTTAGATTCAGACCTGAAGTCACTGCCCATACCTGATTACTTCCTACAGCGGCTGCACCACCGGCATACTTAAGGATATTATCGGTCCCAAATATCCATGTAACCGGAGAAGATGGGAGTACTTTTACAAATTTCCATCCTGCTTCTTTTATACCCGATACCGTGAGTACCTGTCCATCGCTTGTGATGGTATTGATATTAAATGCATTGATCCACCAGCGTGGTTGTGTAGATCCCGTCACACCCGTATATTTAAAAGCAAAATAGATTGGCTTCTGAACATCTACAGTCAGACCTGTCTGTTGTAATGCCAGTAAATTGACGGTGCCGGAAGGTGCATAAGTGGCATCGTTGGACTGGATGGGTGATAGTGTAAAGGCACTTGTAATATCGATCCAATCTGATGGAATAATGTTTGCAGCGTCATATATGGCATTAAAATTTTGCGTAGCAAGTAAACGTAAAGAATTCGGCTGCTGGGTATCAGCACCGTATCTTCTGTTTGACGCAAAAGAAAGCTGGATTACCTCGCTCTCTGCACGTGTACGATCCCGGTATATGTAACGGTGACTTTCTTCACCAGACCAGAATACCAGTTGATCCGGATTACCGCTTAACACAAAACGAACAGTATCTCCAACCTTATAATTGGCTTTTTCTGTACTGACCGATAAGGATACCGGTAAATTTTCTCTTTTTTCACATGCTACCAGCAAGTAGCATAATGATAATATATATACTATCTTTTTCATATAAGTATCAACTGATTATTACCACCCCGGATTTTGTTTAATAGCATTATTCAATGAGATCTCCGCAATTGGAATTGGAAGCAGGAGATCCCGATCGGCAACATTTTTCCCAGCCAAAGACATGTATTTAACTGCTGCCGGTGCAGATGCTTCGATCTCAGTTGCAAGTGACTTCATATTAGACTGAAAGAGTCCCCAGCGGATGAGATCATATTTACGGATTCCTTCAAATGCTAATTCGCGGAAACGCTCATCACGAATGAGTTGTCTCATATCATCTTTAGTACCTATGGCTGTACTCTTATCGGATGCTTTGGCCCGGTCACGCACCTGCTTAACCGCAGCTTTGGCTTCTGCAGTAGCTCCATTGACTTCATTTTCAGCTTCCGCATACATTAACAATACATCCGAGTAACGCAGTAATGGAAAATTAATAGGCGTGTAGTTTTTATTGCGGGGCAAAACCCTTTCATATGGTCTCCGGTATTTGGCAGCATGCCGGTTTTCAATATCTGTAGCTGCATAATATACTGAATCGGTAACTTTGTTATTTACATAGGAATATTTGTAGGTAGCGATATTCCAGTCTCTGCGCAGGTCGGTATTTTCATATGCCTGATACAGTCGCTTAGTAGTCGCAATAAATCCGTAGGAATAACCATATGCCTCATCATTACATTGAATTCCGATGGCATTTCCCAGACGACCGGCTTCAAAATCTGCCGAACGATTACCTGCAAACTCGACTTCCCATATAGATTCCTGAATATTGTATTTGTCTGATGCCATATCTTTAAACAGTTTTGCATAGTCACCAATCAGCGCATGCTGATAGCCAGAAGAATGCACTACTTTTCCTGACCACTCTAATGCTTTCTCATATTTGGAAACATCGTTGAGCGGAAATCCTGCCATTTTAAGGTAAACACGAGCCAGTATACCTTGTATAGCTGTCCTAGTAACCCGACCTGAATAACCATATTCATTGATGTTTTTAACCATTGCTTCCGCAGCCTCCATTTCAGAGACTACAAACGTATAGATGTCTTTTGCTGCAGTTCCTTCTATATTGACATCTGTAACAGATGCTGTCGGCAATGTTTTCAAGGGAACATTGCCCCAGTGGCTTACCAGCAGGAAATAATAGTAGGCTCTCAAAAACTTAGCCTCTCCTATCGTCACTCTTTTTACCATTTCATCCATTTGCACTTCATTGATCCGGTATAACAGTGTATTTGCTCTTTCAATACCTTCGTACAGATAGCGCCACAATGCACGCACATTACTTTCGGAAGCATCAAAATTGTAGACCGATAATCCTGCCACATAGGCACTCCGGTAATATACGCCTTCATCGGAAATAGGAAGGTAAACAGACAGATTGCTTCCGTACACTTCTTCCTTACCCAGGATATCGTATACTCCTGTCAGTCCGGCCTGTACATCGGCTTCTGTTTTATAATAGTTTTCTTTAACAATGAAAGTAGGGTCCTTATCCAGAAATTTACTACATCCCGGTAACAGGAAAACGATCACCATCAGCAGCACTGCTGTTGAAGAGATATTTTTTATCGTGATTTTCATGTTTATCTTTTTAAAGTCTTACAAACCAACATTTACTCCAAATACATAGGTTTTTGGGCGAGGGTATGATGAATAATCAAAGCCCGGTGTCAAAGCCGAATAGTATACCGCTACTTCCGGATCAAAACCGGAATAATTTGTAAACGTATACAGATTTTGAGCAGTCGCATATATACGCAAACTTCTGATCTTCAACTTGCTTAACACTTTCGGATCAAAATTATAACCCAACGACACCGTTTTCAACCTGAGATAAGAGGCATCTTCCACGACACGGGATGAATAAGCATAAGGCCCCATTCCTCCGACTCTAAACATCTCATTGGTTTGATTTTCGGGTGTCCATCTGTTTTCAAATGTTGCAAACTGATTGAGGTTGGTTTTGTTTCCTGCCTCAAACCAAAGCCGGTTCGCATTGACTACATCATTTCCATACGACCACTGCATAAACACATTCAGATCAAAATTCTTATATCTGAAATTGTTGGAGAATCCTCCCTGATGAATGGGATAGGCATTTCCGATCACTGTCCTGTCGTAGTTATCGACTACATTATCTCCATTCAGATCCCTGTATTTAATATCTCCCGGGCGGATATTAGATCTCGAATTGCCATTCGTACTCACACCGGATTTGAGCTCATATGTGCCGTTAGGCAACAGATTGAAGTCTTCATACTGGTATACTCCATCCCATATAAATCCATAAATTTGTCCGATTGGCTGTCCTATTTTTGCAATATAGAGTGGAATCGATGTATAGTTTTGATCCCATGGAACTGTGCTTGTAATACTTTCCTGATTTTCGGTCAGAGATACCACACGGTTTTTATTGAATGCGATATTGAAAGATGAATTCCAGTTAAAGTCGGTTTTCTTTATTACATCTCCTGATAAACTGATTTCCAAACCTTGATTAGTAGTAGCACCGATATTCTTGAAAGCAGTGGAATAACCTGTACTCAGAGGCAGACTGGCATTCAACAGAAGATCTGTAGTCTTTTTCTTATAATAATCTACTGTCAACAGTAAACGTTGCTTGAATAATCCAAGATCCACCCCAATGTTAGATTGTTTGGTGCTTTCCCAACGCAGATCGGGATTAGCAATAGAACTCAAATATACGCCTTGTGTAATCGTGTTATTAAAGGGATAATAACCATTTGTCCCTGGCCCTGTATTATCAAAACTTAACTGTGCATAGGTTGCATATTCATTGACTCTGTTATTTCCTGTCACCCCATATCCCAAACGCACTTTCGCATCTGAAAACAAGGTTTGTTCTTTCATAAAGCTTTCATTGATCAGTCTCCACGCAAATGCTGCTGACGGAAAATACCCCCATCTGTTATTTTTTCTGAATTTGGAAGAACCATCTGCCCGGTAGGAAGCTGTAAGAAGGTACTTATTCTGATAACTATAGTTTACCCGGGCCAGATAAGACATCAGTGACCATTCTGTATTCAGAGAGGTAACAGGTTGTGCAATTCCCTGACTCAAGCCAGCCAGACCCAGATTTTCATTAGGAAGCTGTATTGCAGAAAGGCCATAGCGCTTCCAGATATTTTCCTGAAATGTAATACCGGCCACCGCATTCAATGTATGATCTTTACCAAATTTCTTATTATAGGTCAGCAGGTTCTCATTCAGCCAGGTATAGCTATCGGTATACATAATAGAACCGTTCACTTTATTGATGCTGGCCCAGTAACCGTAACGCGTCATCGAATTATTAAAAGATTCCTGTCTCCAGTCGGTCTTGTTGATACCCCCGTTGATACGAAGTTTCAGGTCTTTGGTAAAAGCATATTCTGCATACCCATTTGCAATCAATCTGTTGTTAAAATTAGCCCGGTATTCATTCTCCGCAGACATAATCGGATTGATACGATAATCGTTACTGGCATCCACATCAGGATCTATCAATGAATTAACAAGATCTGTATCATTTCCGAATCCTACCGGACGGTATCCCCAGACACTGTACATCAGATAATTCATCGCCGAATAGGTGGCATCCGGTGCGGATGGATTAGTACCCGAAGTTTTAGTTGCAGTATACATGGCATTAACCCCCACTTTGAGTTTATTGAAGGTCTGATCTAAAGTCATTTTCCCCTGATATCTTCTGAATCCTGAATTGATAATGATACCATCCTGATTAAATACATTTCCGGAAAAAGAATATTTAGTCGATTTATTTCCCCCCATTACCGATAAGGAATGATCCTGCATAGTAGCTGTTTTGAAAAGCAAATCCTGCCAGTCATTTCCGGTTGCATTACGGTAATCTTCCAGACCTTTACCCTCTCTGAAATACGTGAGTTTGATTCCGACAGAGTCAATATCTCTTTGTAATTTCACAAACTCATAAGGATTCATCAGTTCCATTTTATTGATAATCTGCTGTACACCTACATAACCGGAATAGTTGATAACCGGAGCTCCTTCCTTACCTTTGCGTGTTGTGATGAGGACAACTCCATTTGCACCTCTGGCTCCGTATATAGCTGTAGCAGAAGCATCCTTAAGTATTTCTATAGATTCGATCTCCGCAGGATTCAACACATTGGCATTTGCATCTTCCATCGGAAATCCATCAATAACATAGAGCGGTTCGTTGGATTGTGTCAGAGAGTTAGCCCCCCTTACGACAATGTTAACACCTGATCCCGGTTTACCACTTTCTGAAGTAACCTGCACACCCGCAACCCGTCCGGCAAGAGCTTCCAGAGCCGATCCTACCGGAGCCCGTTTGATATCTTCCATTTTAACTGATCCTACAGATCCGGTTACATCTTTACGCTGAACTTCTCCATAGCCTATGACAACTACTTCATCTAAAGACCGGTTATCTTTACGGAGCGTTACAGACATCGCTCCCGCACCGGGAATACGGACATCTTTGGATTCATATCCGATGTATTTAAACGTCAACACCGCATCGGTACCGGAAATCGTAAGATTAAATTTCCCCTGTGTATCGGTAACTGTACCTGCTTTTGCATTTTGCAGAGAAATAGATACACCCGGTAAAGGCTGCCGGGTTTCCTCGTCATAGACCGTCCCGGTAACGGTCCTTCCCGATTGGGCAGATCCTGTATGCCAGATCAGCATCATCAGGAACAGGCTTATTATTCGAATACTGTTCATAAATATTAATGGTTTATAGTGGTTTAATTGGTTTAATTCATAATCTGTCTCACGGTAGACCCCTGTAACTCCCGTTGCGGAAGAGATATCGTCCGGGGTTGTCCAGCTGTCCCCTGTCCTGCACTAACCGTGATCTGTGTCTCTTTATAAAGCGGATCTGCAATATCCAGAATTACCTGATTGCCGGTTTTTCTCAGCATAAAAACACAGGGCTTATCCGTTGTCAACATCAATCCTTCATGTTCAATTTTGCCAGCCTCATACATTACGCCCATAAGCAACTGATTTGCGGCATGATATACAATCTGAGCCCGCTTTGTATTTTCGACTACCTGAGCCTGATTCTTTACCTTGGCAAATGCTTTGGCACTGGACAGGGCAGGCAATACACGGTATTCATAGTGTGCATCCTTAGGCCGTATCCCATGATCAATCCATAACTTAAATACCTCTCCTTTAACAGGTGCTGCCTCTCCTGATTTATTGATCCGTTTCCATGACCCTTCCTGTGTTTCTGCTGAAAGAAATGTTTTCTGTCCTTCTGCAATCACATATCCCGATCCATTATGCCACAACCAGGAAGCCGAAACGGGCATAGGAGCTTGTTTTTTGACTGTTGTTTTACCATCCAATTGTATGGCGCCCTGTAACCAGGCCTGATTGACAGTAGTGGTAATCGGAACATCCAGATCACTGTTGATATCAGCGCCCAGACAGAGGATTTCCTGATCAAAGAAAAACCATGATTTTTTCGCTTGCACAGCATCATAATTCATCTGGTAAGCTGTAACTCCATAGAGACTGTCTGATACTCCTCCGGCAAACTGATTATTCCCGCGCACTCCCCATTCTGTATCCATCAGTTTATCCTCTTTGTGATCGGGAGATGTCGTCCCCGGAATTTTATCCCATTCCCAGACGGGCATTATATTCATATATTCTGCTCCATTCTGCTGTATATTCATGGCACCATCAGACAAGTATCTTCCATACAAATTTTCACCATTTCCGGCCTCACTTCTGTTGGTACGGTCACTTGCTGTCCGTACAGACACATGATATTCAGGACGGTTATGAAGGGTAAAATCTGCTTTCCAGAAATAACGGTGAACTGGTTTTACCTCTTTTGAAAGATTAGAAGGGTTTTCAAATTTAGCCTTCTCTGATTCGTAAGCTTTTATATTCTTACTATCGATCAGCATAGCGATATCCAGACGTTTAGGCTCATTCGTTTTCAGCAAGATATCTTTTCTGCTCACTCCTCTTCCTTCTACATTAAAATCCATGTATTTACTGCGGTGCATAGGGAGAAAAGTATGACGATAGAAACCGGTTAGCAGCGCCAACTTATCCTCAGCAATAAAATAAGGTGTATTGTAAACGTATTTTAAAATTGTGAATAATCCGGTCAGATACACATTCCCATATCCTGAAATATAGAGTTGAGGACCATGTTGTAAATAAGAATAGTCATATTGCAGTCCCTCTTCTCCGTCAACTAATTGTACAGGCTGATACAGCTCGCTCAGAGAATAGCTCAGAAGTTCTTTATCTTCGGTAAGCAGTGATCTGTAAAAATAGTGCATAGCGATATCTGTTTTATTGGCTCCCGTCTTTGCTGCGGCATCACCTCTTTTCATACGTTCTATCAACTTCTGATCAAGTTCTGCCGGTAGTTTTTCAGCTCCGTAACGGGATAATATCAACAGCACCCCCAGTTGCTGTGGTACACTGATTTCATTATGCCACCAATTGCCGCTTTTCGGATCTTTATCATACCAGAATTGATAGGCCTGTACGATAGCATTATAAAACTTAGGATCATTATAATGCTTTCCGTCCTTGTTGATATAGGACTGAATAAGGAGTGACAGTCGTGTGAGATGATCAGAAGGAGTCCATTTTGTAAAAACGACATCCGCATAATCGATATCATCCCAGCTTCCGTTTTTACTCATTCTGGCCAGCATATCTTCAGCCCGCTTATCCGCACCGGCATCTGTTCGCAGGTGATCATCAACAATACGCTTACTGATCGTTCCAAAAGGATAGGTAGCTTGTGCTGATACTGACTTGGTCAGCATCAGTACAAGAAAGCACATTATTATCTGTAGGTATTTCATAGGTAATTGAATATTTAAGGATACTGACGTTCCATCTTTCTTCCGATGACGTCCATTTTATGTTTCATAATCTGATTATAATCTCCATAGGGACTTACCCAGTGTGGATTGTCGAGACCTTGTTCCCAATGTTGCAGGAGAGCGGTCAGTTCTTTCACTTTTTGAGGCTGAGCTTCTGCCAGATCTTTAGTTTCTCCGATGTCACGGCTGAGATCAAATAATAAAGGTGATTCTCCTCTTACCTGTATAAGCTTCCACCGTTCTTTGCGAATAGCAGCTGCAACCCCTCTTCTCCAGCAGAGATACGCATGAGGTTCCTGATTATTTTTACCGCTTATAAACGGTAAAATATTTACTCCGTCCAGCTGCATGTCTGATCTTACTGTTCCTCTTGCCGCAGCAACGCAGGTAGGAACCAGATCGAGCGAACTGACCAGGCCATTGTAATCTTTACCTTCAGGTAGCTCTTTCGGCCAGTGCATAATCATTGGAACACGGATTCCACCTTCCCATTTGGAACCTTTAAGTCCTCTCAACGGACCATTATCGGCTCCGTTATTGGTAGCAGCCCCATTATCATTTAGAAAAATAAGTAATGTATTCTCCAGTTGCCCGCTTTCCTTTAGCTCAGCGACTATGCGACCGATACCGTCATCCATAGCAGACATAAGTCCCGCATAACTCCGGCGCTGAGCATCTTTAAGGTGTGCAAACTGTGCTAACTTTTGAGGTGTTGCCTCTACAGGAGTATGCACTGCATTATAGGACAGATATATGAAATATGGTTTATCCTGTTTTTGGCGAATGTAAGATATGGCTTTATCTGTAAACATATCCGTAAGGTAATAGACATCCTTTTCATCCACTTCGGTATAATCATTCAGGATCTTTTCTTCTTGCTTAATAGCCGTTCGGATAGGGAAAAAGCTACGATGACCACCTATAAATCCAAAAAAATGATTAAATCCTTTATGCAGCGGATGATGCTTTGTCTCATTTCCCTGATGCCATTTTCCGATAGCTACTGTTTCGTATCCGTTTGACTGCATCTGATCAGCAATAGTACGAATGGTATCCGACAAACCTACATCCTGAATCTGATAGCCTTTTACTGGTAAATTAGAGACGTTGTGTTCAAATCCGCTTCGTTGTTGATATTGTCCCATTAACAGACCTGCACGTGAGGGTGCACATACTGAAGCAGTCACATAACTGTTTGTAAAACGAATTCCTCCCTGAGCAAGGGCATCTATCTGTGGAGTAGGAATATCCGGACTTCCATAACAGCCAAAGTCTTCGTATCCGCCGTCGTCTGACAGAATAAGAATAATATTAGGACGCTGCTGCGCACTAACAGATCCCGTTGTCAGCATGAATAGGGTGAACAGAAAAACGATTTGATTCAAGGTTCCCATTGATCACGTCATTAAGTTTATCTACAATTTGGTCATATCGGTATAACATACCTGTATTCCGATATTCAAATATTCAAAGATCCGGGAAACAGAACAGGGTAATATTTTACTTTTTTAGGGTGAAAATTTTACATTATGCCTCTGTTATACTTTATCAGCTATTTTTAGAATAATCTGTAGGATTCTTTCCAAAATATTTTTTGAATTCTTTACTGAAATATTTTGGATCATTGAAACCAACTTTGTAGGCAATCTGAGACACGGGCAGATCTGTCTCCTGCAGCAGCGCAGCCGCACGATTGAGACGGAGTATTTTAATAAAATCACCTATAGTCAGTCCGGTTAGTGTCTTGACTTTTTTATAAAAAGCAGTTTGCGAAACCCCCATATGTGCGATCAGATCCGTTACACGCAGATCTGCATCTTCCAGTCTGTTTTCTATATGGGATTTCAACTCTTTGAGAAAAACAGCATCTATATCCGTATAGGTTTCTTCTGAGGTAGGATTTAAAAGAGATTCTGTATATTTTTCCCTCAGGCGGTCTACATGATCCAACTGGTTGCTGATCTGCAGTAGTAAAACCTGTATACTAAATGGTTTGATAATATATGCATTGGCTTTTGCCTCATATCCGGCTGTGATCTGCACTTCCTTGTCCATTGCAGTTAACAGAATTATAGGAATATGACTGGTTGCAGGATCAGACTTCAGTATACGTGTGAGCTCCACCCCATCCATTTTCGGCATGGATACATCAGAAATAATCAATTGCGGAAGTATCTCTAATGCCATCTGCACACCCTCTTCACCGTTTGCTGCCGTATATACATCATATTCCAGCTCCAGTGATTTGAGCAAAAAGTCTGCGACATCTCTGTTATCTTCAACAACCAGAAGGCTTCTTTTTAACTTAGGATGTATAAGGGAAAGTTCGGCAGACGGAATGCTTACCTCTGAATTATGCCGGAACATTGTATTTTCCGGATGTACAGGATAGGAGGTCGGTACAGAGGCCGGCAGTAGAATGGTAAATGTGGTTCCCTTTTGAGCTGTAGATTGAACATGGATTGTTCCTCCATGCTGTTCAACGATAGCTTTACACAGTGACAGTCCTATTCCCCAACCTTTTTCACGCACCTGGTCACTCTGATAAAAATTCGCAAATACTTTCTCCAGATCTTCCTCAGCGATCCCCATACCTGTATCCGTGATGACGACAGCTACTTTAGTTTGCTGTCTTTCTGCCTCTATACTGATTGATCCGCCTGCAGGTGTAAATTTGATTGCATTGACCAGCAGATTGGACATTACTTTACTGAATTGATAAGGATCGAGATAAACAGGCTCTGTAACGGTACATTTCAGGGTAAAGTGGATTCCACCTGTATGAAAAGCCTCCTGAAACAGCTCAACCTGTTCCTCTATAAAAGGCAACAACATCACTTGCTGTAATCTTAACTCCACTTTACCTTCTTCGATTTTCCGGAAATCCAGCAATTCATTGACCATCAACAAGAGGCGATCTACATTCTTTTTGATGATACCAAGGTAGTAGGATCCGGTTTCCTTTTCGCGGATCTGTTCCAACAGCTTATCCAGCGGAGCGACAATCAGTGTCAGTGGTGTACGGATCTCATGTGATATTTTAGTAAAGAAATCCAGTTTTGCCTGATAGAGACCATCCAGATCCTTTGCATACTTCTGCTGATAGAGCAGTTCATTGCTCAATTGGATCTGCCGGCGTCTGAAGCGGTCAAAAAGATATCCTCCGGAAAGCAGAATCATTGCATAGAGCATATAGGCCCACCAGGTCTGCCACAGAGGGGGCCGAACTTTGATGGTCAATGCATACGGTTTATCCCCCCATTTACCGTCTGCATTTGTAGCATTGAGCAGCAAGGTATAATTTCCGGGAGAAAGATTCGTATAACTGGCAACGGGTTGGTCCACATAGTTCCATTCCTGATCAAAACCATCAAGTTTGTACCTGTATTTTATTTTAAACTGATTGATATAGTCAATGGAGATAAAATCTATGGTAAAATAATTCTGGTCGTAGTTGAGTGTAAGCCCGGACATCAGACTTATATCGTGATCCAGCAAATGAGTAGCATCGTCGGGATGTACAATCGTGTTGAACAGTTTGAGTGCCGAAAGCCTGATTTCGGGATTCTTAGTTTGTCCGGTAAATTGCTTCGGATTAATCTCGACAAGCCCTTTATAGGTACCGAAATACAAACGACCATCATGGGCACGGGTCGAAGCATTAAGACTAAATTCGGAAGACGGTAATCCGTCATGTGTATCAAAAAGCTGGATATTGCCGGTTTCAGGGTTTAATCTGGCCAATCCTTTATCCGTAGCTACCCATACCATTCCCTGTTCATCAAATTCCAGAGACATTATATTGGGACTTGGCAGACCTTCTTGTATACTCCAGCGATCAAATTTATGTGTGGCTTTATCAAATCTGTAGACACCTCCCTTATAGGTTCCGATCCATATTTCTTTGGAAGGACTTTCCCGGATACAATGGATATAAGAAGATGTAAGCCCTTCCTCTCCAATCTCATACAATTCAAACTGAGTGGTATTCTTCCATAGCACATTTAACCCCTTAACTGTTCCAACCCAAACATTCGCAGATTGATCGATCAGGATATCCTTGATGTAATTGTTAGACAAACGGACTTTGGAGGTATCGTTAATATAAGAAAAACGCTGTTGTGTGCTGTCATAAATATTGATCCCGTTGGAAGCAGTACCAATCCAATACTTCCCGTCCGGATGGCGCTGAATGCTGCTTATGTATCCCTGATTAAGCATATGCAAGCCGGGAGAAAACGACTGTATACTTTTCCCATTCTGCTGCAGTACATCTATTCCTCCGTCAAACAAGCCTACCCATATCCGGTCTTTATCTATCCATATGGATTTGACTGTAGAAGAACGAATTTGCCCGTAAGTCCCGGATATACTTGTAAACCTTTGGGTTTTCCGGTCCAGATAATCAAGACCGTTGCCTTCGGTTCCTATCCATAAATTGTCAAACTTATCGACTTTCAACTGGCTTATCAGATCTCCGCTCAAACTGTTGACATACGGATTAGCACGATATATTTTAAAGTAGGATTTGGTCGGATGAAATACGGATACACCTCCGAAATTGGTACCTAACCAAATGGATCCGTCCTTATCTTCAAATATATCTTTAATGGAATTGTCCGAAAGATTGCTGCTGTTGGAAAGATCTTTATGTATCTGATCTATACGTCCGCTTTTCAGATCCTCAATAGTCAATCCGCTCATTGTACCGATATACAATTTTCCTGATCTTTTGGAGTAGATGATTTTGCGGATAATATTATTACTTAACTTACCATTCTCCTTTGTATAATTATGTATAATACCATTTCGGAGATCATATCGTATAATTCCCTTATTATCTACTCCTATGTAAAGCTGATCGTTTACGCATTCCAATGCTCGGACAAAGTAAGATCCGGAAGGATGCAATATTCCGGATTGCTCTATCTTAATTTTATGATTTTTTGGGATTTGAATTTTATTTAATCCTTTATCTGTCCCTACCCATATATTCCCTGCAGCATCTTCACTGATCGTATTTACTTGCTGACCGACAAGCCCTTCCTTATCACCTATATGAATAAATTTTCGGGATTTGTTGCTTTCCAGATAACTTAAGCCTTCATTAGTTCCGAAGAATATTCTTTTATCTCGTGTAATGTAAATGCAAAGTATTGCAAATGAATGTGGCCTGCTTTTGCCAGCTACCTGATAATTAATCTGTTCAAAACGGTCTTCGGCCAGTGAATAGTAACTAAGTCCTTTCTGTGAACCAAACCAGATATTTCCGGTTTCATCTTCTTTGATACTGTAGATATAATCATTGTCTATAAGCGTTGTCGGGTCATCTGCAGTATGTGAATAATGCGAAACAGTACGACCGTCATAGCGATTGAGCCCGTCTCGTGTACCAAACCACATAAAGCCCCTCCGGTCCTGCCCGATAGAAAGTACGGTACTGTTGGATAGCCCGTCTGCTACTGATAAATGGTCAAAACGGTACTGCGCGAACGATACATCAGGTAGAAATAACAGCAACAAAAAAAGATAGTATACTAATTTCGGCTTATAGGTCATAATTCAAATATAATTGAATTTCTAAATAATAGACCAAAAAGCTAAGAAGGAGCTTAAAAAAAGAGCTCCAGGTTTAGTATTTTAAGCAATGAATTAAACGTTTTCCTATCTCAAAGCCTGTGAAACCTCTACAGGCAGGTCAGACTCAAGTATAGAAGCTCCATCCTCAAAGACCGCACGGTATTGCTCTGCTCTGGCTTCTTTGCTGCTTAACTTATCATAGGTCGGGGCTGTAGAAATCATACACATCACTGATTTGGAATGGAAAAAGTCATACATCTGCTGATTGGCTGCTTTCACTTCAGGGCCGATATATACGATCATCCGGTTATACGGCAGTCCTGACGCTTTAAACTTATCCAGTGCAGATTGATCTTTGATATGCATAGACATATACTGATCAGGGTTTTTATCCAGATAATATTTAGCCTGATCTACATGATGTACCGTGACCCAAACCCAACTGTAAGCATTATGTTTTTTGATAATACCGGCAGTCATTTCCATAGGCAGATCTTTTTTATCCAGATTGAGGATTGTCTTTCCTTTAGCCCAGTCTATGACTTCATCCAGTGTATTGATACGGTAAGGGGTTACATTACCGGCATGGTCTTTAAGCTTCAGCTTTTTCAGTTCCTTCCAGGTGTAATCCGATACTTTTCCCTTCCCATTTGTGACGCGCTCCAGATCAGCATCGTGCAGCAAAACGGCAATACTGTCTTTTGTGAGCCGGGGATCAATCTCAAAGATAGCGGGAGTATGTCTTAACACGGCCTCAAAAGCCGGGATAGAATTTTCAGGAAGCCCTTGCTCTATTGTCCCCCGATGTCCGCTTATTATTTTTTTACCTGGTGTATACTGAAAAGCTTTGTACATATCCGCTACCGTTTTATAACTCTGTATGTGAAGTTTTTGAGCAAAAGCATTTGAAATAGTATAGCAGGTAACCAGAATCAATGGCAGAAGCAGTTTGCAATAGGTTTTCATATGTATATAGTTTATTTTTAAGGATTACAGGAATAGCCGAACCAGATATAAAGAACTTATCAAACAACTCCTTCACTTGTGTTTGTACAGCCTTCACGATATGGATATTTCACAGGTATTATTCTGACAGTGAAAATAAGAATTCCAGTTTAACAAAATGTAATCTTTTTGTTTCCCTGAGATCAAGAATCTGCAGATCCTGACGATTAGTCACAGTCCTATAATTTTATACATGTCCGTAAGGATTTAAATCTTACCTTTGTTTTTTTAAAATTCATCATATGAAACCGTCCCCAAAAGAAATAAAAAAGACCCTTCATTCGCGTAATAAACATATTTCGGGTTACGATTTTCAGCGTTTAACGAAAAAAAATCCGAACCTGAGCGGATTCTTAATCACAAACCCTGCAGGGCAGGTCACTATTGATTTCGCCGATCCAAAGGCCGTATTTGAACTTAACAAGACATTATTGCTTTTACATTACGATCTGCAACATTGGGAAATTGGTAAAAACAGTCTATGTCCGCCAATTCCGGGCAGGGCGGATTATATACATTATGTCGCTGATTTACTGGCGAAAGACCACAATGGAAATATTCCCCGTGGCCCGCAGGTAAAAGTGCTGGACATAGGAACAGGAAGCAGTCTGATCTATCCGATCATCGGACATCAGGAATATAAATGGTCATTTGTAGGTACAGATATTGATGCGCAGTCTCTGCATCATGCTTATATGAACAGCTCCAAAAACGAAGCATTGAAAAAATCAATCGTTTTGAGAGAACAGAAAGATAAGGCACATGTATTTGCAGGTGTGATATTACCGGGTGAAAAATATGATCTGGTGCTCTGCAACCCTCCCTTTTATGGTTCACGGGAAGAGAACTGGAAAAGTACAACCAGGAAATTTCAGAATGTCAATAAGAATAAAGAAGCTCTTCCGGTTCAGAATTTTGGAGGTAATGCCAACGAACTTTGGTATGAAGGCGGGGAAAAAGCTTTTATCCGTACGATGATCTATGAAAGTATGGATTACCAGGCACAACTGGGCTGGTGTACAACATTAGTCGCAAACAAAGACAACCTGAAGCCTTTAGTTGCTGTTCTCGAATTTAAGAAAGCAAAAGATATCGAAATCATCAAAATGGAACAAGGCAATAAGATAAGTCGGATTCTGGCCTGGAGATGGTCCTAATTGTCTATAAAAAAGATAAACTGAAGCCGCTGTTATAAAAATAGCGGCTTTTTTATAGTATTGCCGGTACTTCCATATCCATTTGAAAGCAAATCGCTACCGAAAAGCTAACTCTTATCTGTTGGATTATAAAGTTCATTCATTTTGTTTATCCTCCTCGCAATCCGGGTCTGCAGATTACGGGGAGAAAGCACTTTAATGCATTCGCCGAAACCCAGGATTTCGCGTTCCAGCTCAAAATTGAGCACCACATCCAGACGAATCAATATACTCCCGTTTTCTTTACGATCCAGCAACTGCTGTGAACTATGTATGGGTTTGGTCAGTACATAATCTGCATTGTAAGCGTCCACTTCCAGGATGATCCGCTGTCCCCTGTCTTTCTCCGTCTTAGTGACACCAATGACATCAGAATAGTATCTTTCAAAATCCACCCCATCGTATTCCACAAAACCATCCTTTGCCATTTCTTGTATCTCTTTCATACGATCGAGTGCCAGTGTCAGTAACATCTTTCCTTTCCGGGGTTTACATATCATAAACCAACGGTTACGATATTCCTTCAGCAAATACGGATAGTAGACGCTTTCTGTAGGATGTTGAGACTTAAAGGATTGATAACCGATCAATAAAGGGATCTTCTGTCGTATAGCCCGATGGATAACAGGAATCCAGTCCAGCCCCCGTAGCAATTTATTTCCTTCCAGCTGTATGGTACTTCTTTCCGTTTTGCCGGTTTTATGAAGACTATTTTCCAACCGGGCAATCAAATCGCTCATTTCATCAAAATAAGAAAAGCCATTAAGGTGTTTCAGTACATCAACGACTTCTTTCATTTTGTCCATATCGGCAGTTGTCACAGGAGAATTGCTGATGCTGTATTCCCGATCCGAATAACTGTAAAACTTGCGGTCTGTAACTACAATCGGGGCATTATACCCCAGCTTATCGCTTCGCATAAGTTGAATATCCGCCTGTACAGTCCGTCTGGAAATCCCGTTTGTAATTCCTTCATACTCGTACAGAGCATCGGCTACTTTTTCGATAAGATCATCCAATGTCCATTTTCGGTGCCTGTTTCGGAGGCAATCATCAATCGTTTTATAGCGTATCAGGGCGAGCTTATTAGTTGCCATACTATCAGGTTTTTTTAATGAATGGGAATGTTATCGTCTATTTTGATTTTTAAAAGTAATCAATCCGCACTGTATCTACGCAATCAAACTGCGCAATAAAGCAAAAAAAAGATTTTAAAATCAAAATTTTAAAATTAAAAAACTAAAAATAAGACACTTAAAACTTTAAAACAATATAACATCTATCTGCGCAAAAGCACTGCGTCATACCTCTTGCATCTTTGTATTGTCAGGTCGATGACTTGAGAAGCTCCGGAGATACAGGTTGGAATCCTGTCACCTGCGAGAGGTGTAGCTTAAAGGCATAAAGAGCCGGTTAGAAACAATAAAATTTTTAATAATTTGCATTATACAGATATGACACAACGAATTAATGGCAATGATTTACTTGCCCTGGGATATAAAGAGAACTATTCATTAGGTACAGCGCTCAAAATCAACAAGAAAAGATTAGGATTTAGCAGAGAGGAAATGCTAAACCGTTATAAAGAAATTCTGGGAGATCCGGAAGCTTTTCTGAATGACCCTATTTTTTCTCCGCTGGCTCAGTTGCTGATAGATGAAAACAGCATACCTGCAGACGATACGATTCCATTGATTGAAGATCCAAAAAATTACGAGATTTATGGTTCAGAACAAATCGAGGATGGGGCCAAACATCAAATGAATATTGCGATGAAACTACCTGTAACAGTAGCCGGTGCACTGATGCCCGATGCGCATCAGGGATACGGTCTTCCGATTGGTGGTGTACTTGCTGTAAAAAATGCGGTTATCCCTTACGGTGTAGGAGTAGATATAGGTTGCCGAATGGCTTTATCTGTTTACGATATACCTGCTGACAAGCTAACGGAAAATAAAGAAATTTTTCAGAAAGAGCTGCTTGACAATTCCCGTTTTGGTGCCGGACACGGATTTTTAAAATATCAGCGAAGCGATCATGCTGTCCTGGACAATATTTTGTTTGACGAACATCCTCTGATCAGTACGCTCAAGGATAAAGCCTGGTCTCAATTAGGAACTTCAGGTGGAGGCAACCATTTTGTAGAATTCGGAATTATTGAATTCAAAGAAACTGATACCACATTAGGAATACAGGCTGGTACTTATGTCGCTTTACTGACGCACTCCGGATCACGTGGTCTTGGTGCAACGATTGCCGCACATTACACAAAGATCGCTAAAGAGCTATGTAAATTACCGTATTCGGCGAGCAACCTTGCTTATCTGGATCTGAACAGTGAAGCCGGACAGGAATACTGGATGGCGATGAATCTTGCCGGGGATTATGCTTCTGCCTGCCACGAGATCATCCACACAAAAATGGCTAAAGCACTAGGCGCAACAGTATTGGCGAAGGTAGAAAATCACCATAATTTTGCCTGGAAAGAGAAATGGCATGAAGAAGAGGTCATTGTACACCGAAAAGGAGCAACTCCTGCAGGTAAGGGGGTATTGGGAATTATCCCGGGATCAATGACTGCACCCGGATTTCTGGTAAGAGGAAAGGGAGAACAAAACGCTATTAATTCCGCTTCCCACGGAGCAGGACGTCAGATGTCACGTACACAAGCCATCAAGACTTTATCTAAAAAAGCATGGAAAGAAATGCTGACAGACCACGGTGTAACGTTACTGGGAGCCGGAATGGATGAAGCGCCAATGGCTTATAAAAATATCCATACTGTGATGGAAGCACAGACAGATCTGATCGATGTGCTGGCTACCTTTTCACCAAAAATCGTTCGAATGGCTGATGACGGGAGCCGGGAAGACTAATCTGCTGCAATAAAAAACGGGCACTGAAAAGTGCCCGTTTTTTATTATTTAATAATTTCTTCAATCTCCCGAATTATCTTCTGTGCAATTGCTTCTGCAGCAGCTGCTGTCGGACCCTCGGAGTAAATCCGAATAATAGGTTCGGTATTAGATTTACGGAGATGTACCCATTCATTAGCAAAATCAATCTTCAGTCCATCGATAGTCGAATGATCTTCGTGTTTGTATTTTTCTTCCATTTTTGCCAGCAGATTATCAATATCTAATTCTGGTGTCAATGTGATTTTATTTTTAGACATATAATACTGAGGCAGTTCAGCACGATACTCGGACACCTTTTTACCTAATCTGGCCAGATGCGTCAGGAAGATAGCCACTCCAACCAATGCATCACGACCATAGTGAGATGCCGGATAAATAACTCCGCCATTCCCTTCTCCACCGATCACTGCATTCACTTCTTTCATTTTGGTCACTACGTTCACTTCACCTACAGCAGCTGCAAAATATTCACCACCATGTTTGACAGTCACATCACGCAATGCGCGTGTAGAAGAAAGATTAGACACCGTATTGCCTTTTGTATGCTGTAAAATATAATCTGCAACGGCCACTAAAGTATATTCTTCTCCAAACAGCTCTCCGTCTTCCATCATAAATACCAGACGATCTACATCCGGATCCACAGCGATACCCAGATCAGCAGCATTTTCTGTAACAGCTTTGGAAAGATCTGTCAGATGTTCTTTAAGAGGTTCCGGATTATGTGGAAATTGCCCGTTTGGCTCGCAATGAATTTTATATACTGTCTTTACTCCCAATGCATCCAGTAATGCGGGAATAAATAATCCTCCGGTGCTGTTCACCGCATCCACGGCAACTTTAAAATTAGCATTACGCACCGCTTCCACATCCACAAGATCCAATGCCAATACATCATCTATATGCTTTTGCAGATACGAATCATTCTTTTCTACCTTGCCTAATTGTTCTACTTCTGCAAAGTCAAAATCAAGACTTTCACCCAGACTCAGGACTTCTTTGCCTTCGGCATCATTGATAAATTCCCCTTTATCATTCAATAACTTCAATGCATTCCATTGTCCAGGATTGTGAGACGCAGTCAGAATAATTCCTCCTCCTGCATTCTCTTTCGGAACAGCTATTTCTACTGTAGGTGTCGTTGACAACCCCAGATCTATCACATCAATACCGATACTTTGTAAGGTGCCGATCACAAGATTGCTGACCATCTCTCCCGAAATACGCGCATCGCGTCCGACAACAATTTTATTATTTCCGCTTTTTTTGACAATGATTTTGCCAAATGCAGCTGTAAATTTAACTATGTCAATCGGAGTCAGACCTTCTCCTGACCTACCGCCGATTGTACCTCTAATGCCTGATATTGATTTTATTAATGTCATCTCAAATTATGTTTACCGGGTAAATTTAAGAGAATAGCTGTATATTTTATAATTAACTGTTTCTTTTTTGCTGAACTAACCGTATATTTGTTGCAACAAAGTTTCATTTGATGGAATTATTTCTGTAGGTATAAATTATTCTTACTTTTGGTATTGGTTTACCTCATACAGACACTGTTCATCATTAAATAGAAAACATGATTCAACAACTTATTGAAATTGACCAGGCTATCTTTTTAGCCATTAATCAGGGACTTAGTAATCCCTTTTTTGACTGGTTACTTCCTATTCTCAGAAACCCATACACCTGGGCTCCTTTATACTTATTCCTGGTGATCTTTTTCATTAAGACATACGGAAAAATGGGGATTCTGATCGTGGTTTTTACACTTGCAAACTTTGGTATTTCGGACGCTGTTTCTTCTCATCTTATTAAGAAAACGGTGAAACGTGTACGTCCGTGTAATGACATTGAATTCAAAGAAGAAGTCAATATCCGGGTCAGGTGTGGCTCCGGTTTTAGCTTTACTTCTTCGCATGCCACCAATCACTTTGCAATGGCCTTTTTCTGGATTGTACTTTTCCGCAGAAAATGGAAACATACACTTTGGCTGGCTATTACCTGGGCGACACTAATCAGTGTATCCCAAATATATGTCGGTGTACATTATCCATTTGATGTCCTCTGTGGGGCACTTCTGGGAATTTGCATCGGATTACTGACCGGAAATCTGTTTAAAAAACTGAGGCCGGACTTTTTTAATTCGACTTCTCCAATAACTGAATGAGCGCAACCCTTATCATAGCAATTTTATTTATTTCCGCTTTATCCAGCGGAATCGCTGTCTTTTTTGTCAAAAGAGACAACACCAGCAACCTCAAACTGATACTTTCCTTTAGCGGGGCTTATCTGTTTGCGATCACTGTACTCCACCTGATACCACATGTATATCAGGCATCCAATACCGACCCCGGGATTATCGGGCTTTATGTACTTGGCGGATTTTTGTTTCAGCTTGTACTGGAACAATTTTCTCAGGGGATAGAGCACGGGCACATCCATAATCACGGACATCAGGCATTCCCGATCGGAATCATGATAAGTCTGTGTCTGCATGCTTTTCTGGAAGGAATGCCTTTAGCATCCGCCCATCAGAGTGAGCTGGTATTTGGTATTGCGATACATCATATTCCTGCAGCTTTTGCTTTGGGAAGTTTATTGCTAAACACCAAACTGACCAAAACAAAGATTAGTGTCTTCATCATTATTTTTGCAGCAATGACTCCTCTGGGATTTTTATTAAGCAAAGGTATCAGTGCCGGAGAAGTAGGAAATATTCAATTGTATTTTGATAAAATCATGGCCGTAGTTATTGGTATATTCTTACACATTTCTACGACTATACTGTTTGAATCTGGTTCTGCGGATCATCATCATTTCAACAAGAAGAAAATGATTGCTGTAGCTTTGGGTGTGGCCGTATCACTGTTCAATTTCTTATTTGACAGTCATGATCACGGCGATCATCAAGGTCACGATCATACTGAACAGCATGATCATCAGCATTAGTAAATAGATATCCTGAATAGCAGGTATCTAAAAAAGTGTCATTCGTTTTCAGACAAATGACACTTTTTTTATAAGCTGTTATTTCTTCTATTCTTCACCCGAACAGAGAGATCCTCTCAGTTTGTCCAGCAGATCACTTAGTTTTTCACAATCCTTTTCTTTAAAATTCTTTGGCAGGATGTCGTTAAGCAGCATAACCTCTTCCAGTTCTTCCAATACCTGTAATCCCTTGTCAGTGATCAGCAGATCCACGGATCTCTTATCTCCTGAACTTTTACATCTGGAGATCAGATCCTTTGCCACCAGACGATCCATCAGTCTGGAAATGTCCGGAGTATTTGTTAACAACCGGCTTTTCAGCAGATTATTGGTTGCCGGATTCGGATATTGACCACGAAGAATACGCAGTGCATTAAATTGTTGCAAAGTAATCTGCTGTTTTTCAGCCCGCTTTTCCAGAATTTCGGTCAATTTATTCGCAGTAAAAACAAGATTAACCGTCACTTTATGCCACTCGCTTTTGAACTGTCTGACTTTTAATTCTTCCTCAATCTTCATAATTAGTCTAAATAAATTTAATACACTCAAATGACAAGGTTTCCCCCTATTTCCTCAAAACAATTACTATATTTGGGGTTTAATTGTTCATTAACTTTAAATATACAAAATGCAGCACAATAATAGCTTGGATAAATTAAAAAAAGGCGAAAGAGCAAAAATACTTAGTTACACTTCTACAGATATCCCTGCCAAATTCTTTGAAATTGGGTTTCTTCCGGGTATCGATATTGAAATAAAACATATTGCTCCGTTTAATGGTCCAATTTGTGTCAACATTCTTCAGAATAACGCCCTTATTGCATTACGCAAATCCGAAGCTAAACATATAATTGTCGAAAAATAGCATGAAGTCCCCTATAATAGCCCTGCTAGGGAATCCCAATGTTGGTAAAACATCCCTATTCAACAAAATCACAAAGTTACATCAAAAAGTCGGAAATTATCCCGGCATTACAGTAGAAAAACGTGAAGGAACGGTTAGTTATGCAAACCAAACCTATCGTGTTATCGATCTACCCGGAACCTACACGCTGTTTCCCAATTCTCTGGACGAGGAAATTGTATTCAACACCTTACATAACAAGCAAGGAAACAATTTTCCGGATCTGGTTGTAGTCGTAAGTGAGCCTACGCATCTGAAACGATCCATCGTACTCTATCAACAAGCCAGAGAACTTGGTTTACCTGCTATTTTTGTAATGAATATGATCGATGAAGCCAAAACAAAAGGCATACACATCGATCTGCCAAAGTTAGAGCAATATTTACAGACTAAAGTTTATCAAACAAATGCCCGGACCGGGGAAGGTATAAATGAAGTCATCAAACAGTTTAAATCTATACCGGGAAATTATTTTGGAAGTTTAGCCATTGATGAACAGTTTCATGCTGCACTGGATGAAGCCAAAAAACTATTCCCGCTGGAAACAGAATATTCCACCTGGCAGTTTCTTGCCCAAAATAATGTAGACTTTTTATCCAACGACAAAAGAGCGGCATTAAATGATATTCGCCTGAGATATAATCTTGATACGGCTATGCTGCAAAAAAGTGAATCTCTGATCCGGCATAAACTGATTGATGAAAAGTTACAAGATATTATATCCTACAATCATCAGGAGAAAAAAAGTATCACACATGGCATTGACCGTATATTATTACACCCGCTATGGGGTTACGTTATTTTCTTCGGCCTTCTTTTCTTAATGTTTCAGGCCATATTTGCATGGGCATCTCCGCTGATGGATTTTATTGATGAGACATTTGCTTCTCTTTCTGCATATGTTCAGGAATTGCTTCCTGCAGGACCTGTTACAGGTCTTCTTACAGATGGTATCATTGCCGGTATAGGTGGTATCGTTATTTTCGTTCCACAGATTGCTATCTTATTTCTGTTTATCTCATTGATGGAAGAGACAGGATATATGAGCCGTGTTGTTTTTCTTATGGACAGATGGTTGCGTCCATTCGGACTTAACGGTAAATCCGTTATTCCGCTTATGTCCGGAGCTGCCTGTGCTGTTCCCGCTATCATGTCTGCAAGGAATATTGAAAACAGTAAAGAACGGTTAATCACTATGCTGGTAACTCCTTTTATGACCTGTTCTGCCAGACTGCCGATCTACATAGTTATCATAGGACTTGTTATTCCGGAAACCAAATTTTTAGGATTCAACATCCAGGGTATTACTTTATTTGCGCTATACATCCTTGGTGTAGTCAGTGCGTTAGGTTCAGCCTGGTTATTAAGCAAAATGCTGAAAAGCAAACATAAGACCTTCCTGATTTTTGAATTACCGACCTATAAACTTCCTGACTGGAGAAATGTAGCCATGAATGTATGGGAAAAATCTTCCGGTTTTATTATCAATGCAGGTAAGATCATTCTTGCCATGTCCATTATCCTATGGGTATTAGGAAGCTTCGGCCCCGGAAAATTCAATCGTGCTGAAGAAATAGTAAATCAGCAATACCCTAATGCTAGCGAAGAAGAACTGGAGAATCATATCAAATCCTTTGAGTTGGAAAACTCCTTTTTAGGTATATTAGGTACGACTATAGAACCGGCTATTGCACCATTAGGCTATGACTGGAAGATGGGTATAGGTCTGATTTCTTCCTTTGCGGCCCGTGAAGTATTTGTCAGCACGATGGCCACTGTCTATGCTCTTGGTGATACAGATGACGAATCTACCATACAAGGACAGATGCGTAAAGAGATCAACAGAAATACCGGATTGCCGGCATACAATTTTGCGTCCGGAATTTCGTTATTACTTTTTTATGCCTTTGCTATGCAGTGTATGAGTACCATTGCTATTGTTAAAAAAGAAACAGGTTCCTGGAAACTGACACTTTTACAAACAGGTCTCATGACAGGACTTGCATATATTGCAGCATTCATCGCTTATCAACTTTTAAAATAGACGATTATGACGAATGAAATCATACAATACAGTATCATAGCAGTTGTTTTTATTGCAGCCGTGATCTTTCTTTACCGCAAAATGAAAGGTTCGTCCAAAGGAAGCTGCGGATGCTCCAAAGGAGCGTGTTGTAATGTTAACGAATCTGCAAAGCAACAATAAACAATCTACAAAGGGAGCTACAACAAGCTCCCTTTTTTTGTATTCCTCCCTTATTTTTAAAGATCTTCCTTAATCGAAAAATATTTCTGAAAAAAAATGAATTATTTTTTGTGGAATATGGATATACCCTGCATCCTTGTCCAAATTTCACTATTATGAAGATCGAAACAACCATAACAACAGCTCTTTTCTGTCTGTTAACAATCACAGGAGCAAACGCACAACAATCAAAAATTGTTAAAGCGGATTTAAAAGATGTCACGCTGTATATAAATTCAGCTGAACTCAACCATCATGCAAATCTGATATTACCCATAGGTACAAGTGAAATTGTATTTACACATGTAGCCAATGGAATAGATGAAAACAGTATACAGATCGGCACGTCGCCGGACGTCACTGTCATGTCTGTACGTGCGGCCCAAAATTATATACAGACAGATGTAAAAACAGAGGCTTACTTAAAAGCCGAACAGGCTTATCAAAAAGAGGAAGATATCTTCAAAGCATTGCAGAATCAGAAGTCTACGGAAGAAAGTGTTCTGAAGTTATTGGAAAGTAATCAGAAAATCGCCGGAACCAACGGCAATACGACTGTGCTGGAACTTTCCAAAATGGCAGACTACTACAAAACTAAATACCTGGAAGTAAAGAACAACATTTCAGCCTTGGAAGATAAGATTACGAAGCAGAAACAAATACTGGAAAAAGCCGAAATTCAGCTCGATGAGGTAAAAGGCCAGAATACAGGTTCAGGCGGACAGCTTATTGTACAGGTATTAAATAATAAAGCAGGCAACCAACCCTTTGATGTGACGTACCAAAGTCCGAATGCGTCATGGTATGCGTCCTATGATTTGCGTGCTGCAAATACAAGTTCACCTTTACAGATCATATACAAAGCAAATGTCACCCAACTCACAGGTGTGGATTGGAAACAGGTCCATCTTACATTAGCAACAGGAAGTCCGACTCAATATGGAATGGTGCCTACATTACAACCCTGGTCTCTTTATTATCAATCCAATATGCAGTTACCTGGTTATTCCGCTCAACTCAGAGGAAGAGTAGCGGGCATCGCACTGGATGAGAATAAGCTTGAGGAAGTGGTAGTCGTGAATGATAAAAAATCAAAAGCGAAAAGCAGTATCAGTGCTTATACGCAACAAGTCGAAAATCAACTTAATACCACTTTCAATATTGCTATTCCATATGACATTGCTTCTAATGGTAAACCGCATAGCGTTTCCCTGAAAGAATACAGCCATATGGCTAATTATACATATACGGCTGTTCCCCGTCTGGATCCGACAGTATATCTGATGGCAGAGCTTACAGATTATGAAAAATTGAATCTGATGCCGGGAGCCGCAAACATCATGTTTGAAAATATGATGGTGGGTAAAACAACGATCAACCCTAACAATACATCGGATACCCTGAAATTAAGTATGGGCAGAGACAAAATGATCAGCATCAAACGGGATAAAGTAAATGATCTGTCACAGACAAAAGTATTTGGAGGCAGTAAAAAACAAAGCTTCGTATACGAGATAAGTATCAAAAACAATAAGAAAAACGGTGAAACGATCCTGCTGGAAGATCAATTCCCGATCTCAACAGATAAATCTATGGAAATCACATTAGATGATGACGGTGCTGCAGAAGTAAACAGAGAGACAGGAATTCTCAGATGGAAAGTAACCGTTCCTTCGGGTACAACCAAGAAAATCAGATTTGGATACACGATCAAATATCCGAAAGACAAGCAACTAAATATTTATTAAAAAATGATTATCTTAGAAAACCGCTGTATGTTTACAGCGGTTTTTTTAGTTTTAAACCTTTAAGTCCTTATTTTTGCAGGCATGAATAAATGTATAGTGTTAGGTGTGGTCTTTTTCTTTATTGCCGGCATCAGCTACGGGCAAAAGAAAAAGAAGAAAAAAGATAACGATTCGGATCGCTCGCCTAAACAGGAGCTTATATACGACAATATCAATTACCTGCCCAGCATACAATCTGTACAACTCTATCCGGGCACTGCTGAATCTACTCTACCTGTTATTGATCTGGAACAAAGAAATCAATTGGTATTGAGCTTTGATGATCTGCGGGCAGATATCCGCAATTTTTATTTTAGTATTGAACATTGCGATGCAAACTGGATGCCCAGCCGACTTTCTCCACTGGAATATGCGGAAGGGTTCAATGAAGGACGAATAGATAATTACTCCAGTTCAAAAGCCACTTTTCAGCCATACACAAACTATCAGGTTAATTTTCCGGATGAATACGTGGGGCCTAAACTTCCCGGTAATTATCTATTGAAAGTCTATGAAGACGCAGACAAGAGCAGGCTTATTCTGACGCGTAAGTTCTATGTGATCCGCAAACTGATGAGCTTATCGGCCAAAGTAACTCCTTCAACAATAGTAAGTTTGCGTAATAAAAATCAAAAACTGGATGTATTTGTAAAGACAGGAGCCGTCACAGTTACCAATCCACAAAGAGATTTACGTGTAGTCGTTTTACAGAATCAACGTACAGACAATATGATGAGTCTTTCTGACCCTATGTTTGCCGGAGCAACAGAGATCAACTACAACAACAGTCAGACACTTGATTTCAAGGGTAACAATGAATTCAGGTATGTAGATTTACGCAGTCTGAAATTAGGATCCGAACGAGTCAGCAGTATCCGTATGGATTCGCTGGTGAGAGTAGACCTTCACCCTGATGAAGACAACAGTGCTTCCACATATGCTTCCACATTTGATGAAAACGGAAAATTCTACATCCGCAATATGGACCAGCGGGAAGCTACACTCGAAGGAGATTATGCTCAGGTAACCTTTTCTTTAAAAACAGATCAGGCGATAAAAGGTGATATTTATATTGTGGGCGGATTCAACAATTACCAACGTACATCAGCCGGAAAACTGCACTACAATGAAAGTCTTAAATTGTGGCAGGTTGTATTGCCGCTCAAACAAGGGTTATATGACTACGAATACGTCCTGCAAGACCCTTCAGGAAAAGTTAGCACAGATGCATTTTCAGGAAGCTTTTATCAGACAGGCAATAATTATCAGATCCTTCTGTACAACCGTAAAATAGGAACCTTCTGGGATGAGCTCCTGGGATTTGGAGAAGTCAGTATTAATAATCGTAAATAATCATACAGCAGTGGAAGAAAACACTTCAGAAAAAAAAGAGTTAAACAGAGGGTTAAAAAACCGTCATATTCAACTGATCGCCTTAGGTGGCGCTATCGGTACCGGTTTATTTTTAGGGATAGGTCCGGCTGCAGTATTAGCCGGCCCTGCTGTTATCCTGGGGTATGCAGTAGCAGGAGTTATTGCATTTTTCATCATGCGTCAGCTGGGTGAAATGGTAGTAAATGAACCTGTTTCGGGAAGTTTCAGCCATTTCGCTAATAAATATATGGGGCCTTTTGCAGGATTTTCTTCCGGCTGGAATTACTGGTTTCTGTATATTCTGGTCAGCATGTCCGAACTTACCGCTATTGGTGTGTATGTACAATTCTGGTGGCCTGAAATCCCTTTATGGCAATCCAGTTTATTCTTTTTTATTGTTGTCAATGCGCTCAATTTAGCTTCGGTCAAAGTCTATGGAGAAGCCGAATTTTGGTTTTCCATTATCAAGGTACTGGCTATAGTCGCTATGATTATTTTTGGAACGTACCTGTTATTCAGCGGTTCCGGAGGGGAGCAGGCTTCTGTTACAAATCTGTGGAATGACGGAGGATTCTTTCCCAAAGGTTGGTTATCAGAAGACGGCAAAGGTGGATTTCAGGGATTGCTGGCAGCCATGGCACTCATTATGTTCTCTTTCGGAGGACTAGAGCTGATTGGAATTACTGCTGCAGAGGCTGAAAATCCGGAGAAAAATATCCCGAGAGCTACCAATCAGGTGATCTATCGAATATTGATTTTCTATGTTGGAGCATTGATTATTCTGTTTTCGCTGTCACCATGGCGAAATATTACAGCGGGTAGCAGTCCGTTTGTCATGATCTTTGAAAATCTCAAAGGATTTCAGTTTTCACTGTTCGGAAATACATTTTACTTTACCTCCATCATTGCCAATGCACTTAATATTATTGTACTGACAGCCGCTTTATCTGTATACAACAGCAGCGTGTATAGTAATAGCCGTATGTTGTATGGATTAGCCAAACAGGGTAATGCTCCCCGTTTCCTGCTCAAACTGAATAACAATCATGTGCCTATTATGGCGATATTGGTTTCAGCAGCATTTGCCGCAATTTGTATTGTTATAAACAAGCTGATACCGGAAAAGGCATTGGGGATTCTGATGTCTCTCGTTGTATCCGCATTAATCATCAATTGGCTGATGATTTCTATCACGCATTTATATTTCAAAAAGGAAAAGATTAAAGAAGGAAAGAAAACTTTATTCCCCTCCTTTCTATATCCTGTAAGTAACTATATCTGTCTTATCTTTCTGGTCGGAATATTAGCGATGATGTGGATAACAGGCCTTAAGATTTCGGTTGAACTTATTCCTATCTGGTTGATTCTGCTTTATCTGGGATATCTGATGGTAAAGAAACGTAAGGCTAATCAGATTGAATCCTGAAAACGATATTAGTATTGATCTAAGGCTGATAATTATTGATTATCAGCCAGATACTCGTTAATATATCCGAAAAGCCTGTCCTTTGTGATAGGCTTTTCTATATATTCATTAATAAATACATAATTATGGATTTTCTGTTTATCCGTAGTGCTTGTTGATGAACTTAAGATATAGACAGGTATATGCAGTACAAAGTTTATCCCTTCCTGCATGATTTCGTCCATCATCTCCCAACCTGACAAAAAAGGCATATCAATATCCACAAAAAGAATATGCGGAAGCTTATCTTCCTCATGCTGATACAATCGAAAGTAGTTCAAAGCCTCCAGACCATTTTCGAAGACCTGAACCTGAACAGGTAATTCCGAAAAATTTTCCAGCATCTTACTGAAGATAAGTCTGAATATAATATCGTCATCAACAATAGCTATACGTAAGGTCTCTATCATATGGTTAGAATAGGTACATCCTGATGTAAATAAAAATGTACGGTAAATATACTTCCACTACCGGGTTCACTTTTGACTGTGATTTTTCCTCCCAGTGATTCTATCTGGCACCGTGTCATAAATAAGCCGACTCCTTTACTATCAAATCCCCGATGAAATGTTTTCCTGAACTTAAAAACCTGATTACCATACTTTTGAAGATCGATCCCCACACCATTATCTTCAAAACTCAGGCATACATTATTTCGGTCCTGATATGCACGGATATGAATATGTGGACGCTTCCCTTCAACAGAATATTTTAACGCATTACTGATGAGGTTTAGCATAATACTTTCCAAATATATTCTGTAGTAGTAAATTCCCTTTACTTCAAAGTCTGTTGTTACGACTGCTTCTTTACTTTGTATTTCAACAATAAATTGCTGAACAACCTTATTATAGATTTGATCAAAGTCACAGTAATGAAAAGGAATAGTCTGCTGGTTACGAATTTCAAGAATCTCAATCAATTCCTGTAAAATCTCTGTTAGTCCGTCACTGCTGGACTGCAACAACTGCAGATATTCTTCCTTATCATTTTCATTCTCTGCCGTCAGGATTTCCTGAATAAGCATTTTTATATTGACTACCGGCCCTCTCAGATTATGTGCTACGATCTTATTAAACTCTTCTAGCTGCTGAATTTTTGTTTCGAGATCAAACATAGCCGTTTTTAACTGATTTTTCTGACGTTCCAATATTTCCACATTCTTTTTGGACAGACTGATATCCTGTACCTGAGCAATATAAAAGATAGTAATTCCCTTTGCATCTGAAACTCTGGAAGAGGTCAGCAGACACCAGACATAATGTCCTTTTTTGTGCCGGTAACGTTTCTCTATCGTATAACTATCCAACTGACCCTTTCCAAGTTTTTCCAAATTCTGCACATCCATTTCCAGATCCTCAGGATGAGTATATTCATGAAAACGAAGGGTAGTTAATTCAGCAAGTGTATAACCCAGTATTTTACATAATGTCTTATTTACTTCCAGACACACACCTTCCTGATTGACCATAGCCATACCTATACCCGAATACTGGAAAGCCTGATTGAATTTTTGTTCATTGATTCGTGTCATTTCCTCCCGTCTTATACGTTCAGTAACATCCGAAACAATGACTGCTACCCGATCCTCCATGAAACGGATGGGTCGGGTTTGTATTCTATACCAGTTGTCTTTATGTGAATCAAACGGGGACTGATATTCCATTTCATTAGAAATTCTTTCTGCTAAAGAATTCTGTATAAGTGCAAGAAATGACGTTGCCAGATCAGAAGGAAATAATTCCTCTATGTTTTTATTCAGAAAATAATCAGGGACATAAAACAGGCTTTGGGGATCATTCACCCAGTAATTGAGGATAATACCTTCTGCAGTAGCTTCGAATACAATGTCATCTAATGATGCAACCAACAGATGAAGCTGTTTTTCATTTTCTAAAGCCTTGCGGTTTACTTCCATAATCCGGCTCACATCTGAAAATGAAGTCAGGATAAAAGGGGTATTTCCAATACATATCTGTGTAACATTGAGATTGTGCCAAACCATCTGTTTATTTTCCTGCACAGATACCATAATCACGTCTTTCTGCGCTACACCTGTCTCAGCAGTGATATTAACCGGAAATTTCTCATAGGAAAAAGGAATAAAATGCTCATCACAGAAAGTAGCAAACAGCTCAAAAACATTCTTTATTAAACATGATTCTTTCGGTATGTTCAGAACCCGGCTTGCCTCTTCATTCCAGAAAACCAATTTGCCATCAAGACTTGATACAACCATACCTTGAGTGGTTCCATTAAGTATAGGTAATAGTACCTCATCGACTGACAGATTTTCAAATTCCTCTGAAAGCATTCTCTCTTGTGGTTTATTATTCAATATTTAATTACCCTATTACAAAAAAGTAAGGTGTTTGAATCCAAAACTTTTTCAAGGTGGTTTAGACAGCGATCAACGATTGTTGGGGAATATCTATAATATAGTATTACATACTTATTTACATTGCAGTACTTAGAAAAAGAAATCGGATTTCTATCTAAAACATACTGAAATTCATAAAAAAGTAAATTTTCCGACAATTATATTTTAAATGTAGGAATTTCAATTATTTATTTCGGTGTTTGGCCAAATATTTTTTAAAACGGAATTATCAGACGACATTAGAATTACATTGTCATTTTTAAGATTGATTTTATATGCAGGCATAATAGATCCATAAATATTTATATTTTTGCACAAAATTTAAATGTCTGATTATATGGCATTCTACGCGCTTAAGCACAGAATTTCTTCGGTTTCAAAACTTGTTTTCCAGTTTATTTCAGGGGAAAACAGTGGGGATGCTTTTCGCAATATTTTTACAACACTTGTACCCAGCATTATAGTCTTTTACTGCGGACATCTGGATACTGCCATTACGGTAGGTATGGGTGCATTATTATCTTCTCTTACTGATCTACCTGGCAACCGGCAGGACAAATGGAAGTCTGCAAAATGGTGCATACCCTTATTTTTTACAGCTTCATTTGCTACTGCTTACGCCATCTCTTCCGCCTGGCTTCTGCTTCCCTTACTCATTGCATCAGGTTTTATATGCGCAATGTTATCGGTATTTGGACTGCGGGTAGGAATTACAGGTACTCTAACCCTTATTTTGGTCAGTTTTGTGGTTGGTTTATGGCCTTCGCATCCGTTATCCTTCAGTATAGAAATTACTTTAGGTGCAATATGGTTTTATATGGTCAGCATTGCGCAGGCTTATATTGTACCTTACCGTTCATTACGCCATGCCATGGCTGATGGCTTTCGCAGTATGGCTGTATTGCTTCAGGCCAAAGCAAAATGTTATGATGAGCTTATTCCGTTAGATAAAGCATACAGAGAACTCGGAAGATTGCATATTCAGGTAAGCGATCAACAAGAGACTATACGATTCCTTCTGCTAAGAGAAAAGAAACTGATTTACTCTGAAGAGGGAAAAGTCTGGTTGAATCAAGTCTATCAACTGATTGATCTGTATGAACTATTAATGGCTCTTGACCACGATTACGAGTCTATCCGAAAGACTCTGGAACCTACAGGCGCACTTCAACACATCCGTAAGCTGATTATCAGGATAGCCGGAGAAATAGATTTATTAGCAGCAAATTACTCCAAAAAGGTATCGGATCAGCATAATAATCATATGGAGATTTCCTCATTACTGAATGAGCTTATCGCTATACGGGATCAGCAAGAGGGCGAAGCTTATTCCATTTTAAATGCGACTATACGTAATATTCAGTTGATTCTCGACTTCATTACACGTATACGATCTACATCGGATGCGAAGGTATTTGATTCGGTAAAGGAAAATGAATACCAGCATTTTCTTTCCTTACCGCCACGCGGATGGATTGCGGTCAAAAATCAACTCAGTTTTCACTCCACGATATTTCCATTTGCCTTACGACTGGCCGTTTTATTTGGGTTAGGCGGACTATTCGGTATGCTCCTTCCGGAATACAGATATACTTACTGGATTCTGCTAACTATTGCTATTGTAGCGCGACCGGGTTTTGTAACTACTCAACGCCGGAATTTCCAACGCATTACAGGTACACTTACAGGTATTCTCTTAGGAATATTGATTCTGAATCTGATTTCCAATATATCCATACTCCTTATTATAGCAGCAATATGTCTTTATGGTTTTTTCCTTTTCAACAAACCGAATTACCTGGTCAGCGTGCTGTTTATTACGGCAGGGATTGTCATTACTTTAAATAGCTATGAGGGAAATATCGACCGTATACTGGGAAGCCGTATCATATTTACGCTGATCGGATGCCTGTTGGCTGTAGCAGGTTATTTCTTTGTTCCGATAAGGCAGAAGCGCGGTATGTTAAATCTTGCTGATCTGGTCGTAAACCATAATGATCAATATTTTAAAGCCGTTGAAGGACAGCTGCACGATCATCAATCTGATATATATGAGATTCGCCTGGCAAGAAAAAAAGCACAAACAGCTCTGGCTTCATTTTCAGATACCATCACGCAGTTACAGAATGAACCCGGTAATAAAAAGAAAGACTGGTCTGATGCGAACACCTTTCATGCTCTTGCTTATCGCATCAATTCGCTGATCGTAGGATTATCCATCAATGTTACAGTGCAACATCAGTCAGCTGTAAAATCACAGCAACTAGAGGAACGTATACTGGCTATACAGAATCTTCTGAATGAACTGGATCAACTGGCAAAAAGCCTGAGACAGACAATGTAAACGCTGTTTTGGGTGGACACCTTTTATTATCAAAACAATTACTTCAGATGCTTGGCCGGACAATTCTGTTTTATCACAACAGAAATCAGAAAAAGATTTTTAAAACCAGATAGATTCTTCTATTTTTAAGGAAACAGCAGCAAGATATATCACTAACTATTGCTGCAAAATGATAATGATGTATAACGCAGACACGAAATTCTTGCAATCAAATGCATATACATTTTAAATTAACCCTTAAAAACGCTTACTCTTATATTTTGTTACGAAATATCTAAAATACTTAGAGAATGACGTGCAGTAATAGATTCTCAATCAGTTTAAAACCATCTATTGCACTAAATGCCACTAATTTATTACATTTGTCCGCACCCAAGCACATGAATACAAGTACAGAACATACCTACCTGCCTTTGTTAGCTAAAATCGCTAATGATGATCAGCATGCTTTTTCTGAACTGTACGATATATTTTACCCATCCTTGTCCCGGCATATCCTTCAAAAAATTGATGATAGTGCCGTAGCCGAAGATTTATTGCATGATCTCTTCCTTAGTTTATGGAAAAACAGGGAGAATTTGGTAAAAATAGAATCTCTGCCGGCTTACCTCTACTCTTCCTGTCGATATCTTGTCATTGCCTACTATAAGAAAAAAACAGCAGTAGAATATTACGATGATTTGTCTGATTATGATCTTCTTCTAGATGAGCAACCTTTGGAAGAACGCTTGCATTACCGCTATATACTGGATATTGTAGAACAGGAGATAGAGAATTTACCTGAAAAATGTAAACAGATTTTCAGACTGAGCAGAGAACAATTCAAAACAAATAAGGAAATTGCAAAAGATTTTGATATTTCCGAATCTACTGTAGAAAACCATATCAACAAGGCTATCAAACGATTAAAATCTGTTACACGTCATTTTTTTCATTTTTTCCTATAATATTTCAAAAAAATAAAAAAAGAAGTAGGTGCTATCTCCTTCAAGTCTCACTACATATATACAACCGAACTGTAAAAGTTATCAGCTAGCAGCCGTATATTATGAAAGCAGACAAGAAGATCAGTCATATTCTAACTAAATATTTGCGCAGGCAAGAGAGCGTTGAGGAACGCAAAACATTGTACAAATGGTACGATGAGCTCAATCATGTGCATACAGATGTCGATCCAAGGTCTTCTCATAAACGGACAAAAGCAAAACTTTTGAAAGAAATTAATCCATCATATACCATCAGACCGCTATGGTATAAAATGGGTGCAGTAGCTGCTTTGTTGCTGATCGGGTATTTTGGTTATATGTATTATAATGCCCGGAACAGTTTCACTCCTATGGATGCTCAGGAAATCGCAGCTATAAGTCCTGGAGAAAATAAAGCCACTATAACGCTGGCAGATGGTAAAATAATAGATCTGAATGAGTTGGATCAAAGCCAAACGCTCCCAACTGGCAGCGGACTGTTTATTAAGGATGCTTCCGGTCAGGTTACATATGTCAATAAAACAGCATCTTCAAATCCGGGTAAATTAAACATACTAAAAACACCTAAAGCCGGACAATATAATATTATTCTTTCTGACGGTACCAAAGTATTTCTTAATGCAGAATCCAGCCTGACTTATCCCGAAACATTTGGTAGCAGCGATCGCATTGTCACCCTCCAGGGAGAAGGCTATTTTGAGGTAACTAAAGATCCGAACCATCGCAAGTTTATTGTAAAAACTGCAAAACAAACAACAGAAGTACTGGGTACCAAGTTTAATATTAATGCCTATGAAGATGAACCCGTCGTCAGAACCACACTTGCTGAAGGATCTGTCCGTGTAAATCCAACAAATAAAAACATCAGTCCGATAACCTTAAAACCTGACGAGCAAACTGTACTACAGACAAATAAGATGCTGAGTCAACAGGTAGATGCCAGCTATGCTATAGGCTGGACACAGGGACAATTCTGCTTTGACGGAACCAACTCTTCGGAGGTACTTAGGCAAATTGCGCGCTGGTATGATGTAGAGATCGAATATGCAAACAAAAATGCAATCACATATAGTGGGAAGATCCCAAAAAATCTATCGCTGGATAAACTTATAAAACTACTGGAGTTCGCAGATATAAACGTTCAGGCAGTGACCAATTTGCAAAACAAACGAAAATTAATCATAAACTAACCCTTAACTAAAAATGAAAAGAATGAAATACAACTACGAAACCAGCTAAACCAGACAGTAGCAGTAAAACAAAAAATCCGGAAAGTGCGCCAACACGATCCGGACCGATACGTTTAGCTGCTAAAAAAACAGTGGCAATTGTTTTTTCTAATTATCGAATAATTAAATTTTACATCTAAACTTAACAAAGTTAATGAAAATTAATCTAAACCGTCTTTCAAAAAAAGACGAAATGCATCCTGCTATACAGCGAAGCAAGGACGATATATTACCTACCTGTCTCTTTCATCAGCTCAGCAAAATGCATGCAAATAAGACACTAACAAGTATAGTTATGAAAGTGCAAATTATAGCTTTCCTGATGGGGATAGGGCTATTACAGGTACATGCTAATTCGTATGGACAAAACATCACGTTAAAGCACAATAGTATCACGCTGGAAGGCACACTCAAAGAGTTTGAGAAACAAAGTGGTTATGTCTTTTTCTATAAAAAGGCAGATGTAAATCCTGTAAAAAACCTTTCCGTTCATCTGGAAAAAACACCTTTAAGACAGGCTTTAAATACAATCCTCAAAGACGCTGGATTCAGTTATGAATTTTTTGATAAAACTGTGGTTTTAAAGAAAAGACCTGTACAACGGCCTCAGGTAATCATTAAAGAGAGTACGCTCATATCGATACCTCAGCAGGTCTATATCAGAGGAAAAGTAATAGATGAAAGCGGAAAGCCGGTAGCAGGTGCTTCAGTACGGTTGAAGTCAGACTCAAGAAAAGGCGTCATGACTACTCCAGATGGTGTATTTACGCTACCGATCACAGCAAATAATGAAACGGTAGTTATTTCATCTATCGGATTCAAGACCACAGAAGTAAAAGTTAAGCTGGAAGATTCTCCTATTACTGTTCGCTTAGAAAAATTGGAACAGACTATGAAAGAAGTGGTGGTATCTACAGGTATTTTCAAAAAAGAAGATAAAAGTTTTACCGGATCCTCCAGAACGGTTACAGCCGAAGAGCTCAAGCAATTTGGCAATCGCAATCTGGTTACCTCACTACGGAATATTGATCCTTCCTTTAATATTATTGAAAGTAACTCCTTCGGATCCAACCCTAACCTTATGCCGGAAATACAGATACGCGGTAATTCCAGTATTCCGAATGTCGGAGAAATTCAGAATGAATCTAATACACAACTGAATACCCCTTTAATTATTCTGGATGGTTTCCAGTCTAACTTAAGAACACTATTAGATATAAACGAAAATGATGTTTCATCCATCACCATTTTAAAAGATGCTTCAGCGACTGCCATGTACGGATCACGTGGAGCAAACGGGGTAGTTGTCATCACTACCAAATTGCCAAAACCCGGCAGATTAAGAGTGAGTTTTGGTTCTAACCTGAATGTGGAAAATGCGGATCTTGGCGGTTATCATTTACTGAAATCAAGAGACAAACTGGAGCTAGAGCGTCTGGCGGGATATTATAATTCCCCAAATGCTTCTACCGATGTTCCATTAAAACGTTATTATAATTTTATTCTGAATGAAGTAAACAGCGGTGTTGAAACCGATTGGTTAGCTCTTCCTCTGCGCACTTCTTACGGATTACGGAACAATCTTCGTCTTGAAGGTGGTGATGGTCAGTTCAGGTATTCTGCTGCGGTACAAAGCAACAATATTGCCGGAGTAATGAAAGGATCGGATAGAAATACATTCAACGGAACGATTACCCTCTCCTATACCTATCAAAATTTACTCTTCAGAAATTACCTGAATATAAACAATGCTAAAAGCAGTGAATCTCCTTATGGTGAGTTTTCAGACTATGTCAAACAAAATCCATACTGGCGTCCTTATGATGAAAACGGTAACGTAAATAAATTACTTGGAAATCCTGGAAACCGTGACTATGATCAATACTGGAGTACACTACCCACCAACCCATTGTATAATGCGACGCTGAACACGTACGATAAAAACAATTCAACTAAGATTACAAATAATACTTCTGTAGAATGGCGTATTATTCCTGAATTAAATCTGCGGGCACAAATAGGAATTACCAAAGAAAACATTCAGGGAGATCGCTTCAGACCAGCCGAACACACAGCATTTGCCAATTACTCAGGAGTCGATCTGATACGAAAGGGTGATTATAAATATTCCATCGCAAACGGATTTTCTTATGACGGATCATTGAATATGGATTTCAACAAAAAAATTAAAGATGTACATGCTATCTATGCAGGTGCCAGTCTGAACATGCGACAAGACGAATTCTCGACCTATAGTTTTATTGCTGAAGGTTTCCCTAATGCTAATCTGGATTTCATCACGATGGGCTTACAATATGCCAAAGGCGGAAAACCTACAGGTAATGAGCAATTTAACAGAGCTATCGGCTTCGTGGCGAATCTGAACTACATCTATGACAATCGTTATTTTGCTGATTTTGTATACCGCAGGGATGGTTCATCCCAATTTGGTGCCAATCAGCGATTTGCGCCTTTCTGGTCAGCGGGTATAGGCTGGAATATTCATGAAGAGGCCTTTTTCAAGGAGAATACTAAAGTCAACAGATTAAAATTAAGAGGATCTATCGGAACTACAGGTTCTACGAATTTTAATTCATATCAGGCAATGACTACTTATGCATACTTTACGGATGACCGTTATTTCAACTGGAACGGAGCATATTTATTAGGATACGGTAATGAAGATCTTAAATGGCAGCAAGCCTTAAAAATGAATATCGGAACAGATATAGAGCTGTTCAACCGCTATTTATTGCTGAACACAGATTATTATGTAGAAACGACCCGGGATTTGGTATCCTCCGTGAATACGCCTGCTTCAAACGGTTTCCCATCTTACACAGCTAATATAGGTCGCTTACGCAATAAGGGCTTTGAAGTTCGGGCAACTGTCTTTCTTAAAAAACAGGCTAATGGATTTATGTGGTCTGTCACAGGAGCAGTTCTCCAAAACCGCAACAAAGTTATAGAAACTTCGGCAGCGTTGAAGGAAGCACAAAAAGCTATACAAAATATGCAGTCAGATGCCCGACAAATGTATGTGGAAGGCTATTCCAGTAATGCCATCTGGGTAGTACCATCCTTAGGGATAGATCCAAGTACAGGCAAAGAGCTTTACCTTGGTGCAGATGGTAATCCGACATATACATGGAGAGGAAAGGACGTAATTGCTGTAGGTAACACAGACCCGGATTTATTTGGAAATTTCAGTACAATGATCCGTTACAAAGGTTTTGTTTTCAATACTTCTTTTCGTTACAGAATAGGCGCACAACAATACAACAGTACTCTAGTAGAGCGGGTAGAAGCGTCCAATTACAAATACAATATGGATGAACGGGTATTCTTTGAAAGATGGCAGAAGCCAGGAGATAATGTTCCATTTAAAGGAATTACAAACACGACTCCAACCTACAAATCTTCACGTTTTGTTCAGGATGAAAACACGCTCATCATGCAAAATTTTAATATTCAATACAATTTCGCTGGAGCAGCCTGGTTGAAAAAAATGCGCTTTGAGAATATCAATATTTCAGCCGATGTAGCCGAACCGATGTATCTGTCAACCATACGTAGAGAACGAGGCACTATTTACCCATTCTCCAGACAATTTTCCTTAAGTATTAATGCAACATTCTAAAAAATGAAAAAGAAATTAATAATCACCTGTATGGCAGCAGTCTTTTTGGTCAGCTCCTGCAACAAGTATCTGGATGTTCTACCTAAAACACAAATACCCGAGGAGGCTCTGTTTGATTCAGAACAAGGATTTAAAGATGCATTAGCCGGTGTATATATCAATGCTAAAAATGAAAACGCATATGGAAGACATTTAAGCTACGGAGCGATTGAGAGCATTATTTCCAGCTGGGATATCTCATCAGGTACAACTGAACAACAAATTGGACTATTCAATTATCAGGATGATAGAGTTTTAGCATTATTTAACGGCATTTTCAGTCAGCAGTACAGAACTATTGCTCATATCAATCAAATTCTGGAAAATCTAGAGTCCAGAAGAGCTGTATTGAAAACAAAGAACATGTACGAGCTTGTCAAAGCAGAATGTCTGGCTATGCGCGCTTGTGTGCATTTTGATCTGATACGTCTTTATGGCCCTATGCCTCTTGAGCCTTCAAAAGGTAATCAACTGGCATATGTCACTACTTTTGGAAAAGGGCTTAACGAACATATTTCTTACGATCAGTTTAAGCTAAGAATCTTTCAGGATCTGCAGGATGCGGAAGCCTTGCTCAAGCCCTTCGATCCAATTATAAAGTATAGCCTCACAGAGCTTCGCAGACCGAATAGCGGAGATTTCTTTCCTGACGATACGTATTTCGCTTACAGACCTCTGCGTATGAATTACTATGCTGTAAAAGCACTTGAGGCAAGAGCGCATCTATGGTATGGAGAAAAGGATCTTGCGTTTGCCTCAGCAAGTGAAGTCATCGAAGCAAAGGATTCAAACGGTACACCGAAATTCAAGCTTGGTACCGGTGCAGATTTTACAGCCAAGAATTTTGTGCTTACCGGCGAACAGATCTTTGGACTCTATGAAAATAACATGAATAAAAGCTATACAGATTATTTTGGCAGCGGCATGTATCGGAAAGGAACAACAACTACAACCATTAGCCGGGACCTCTATGGGAATACAGGAACTGATATGCGTGAGGCCTCACTATGGAATTTAATAACATTAACCAACGGTGCGAAATATTATGTTATTTCCAAATATCTGCCTCTGGAGCTCAACGCAACGTCAACCGATAATGACTACAAACAAATACCAATGCTACGGGTCAGTGAAATGTACCTGATAGCAGCAGAGGCAGCTCCATTTGCACAAGGAGTAGAATACTTTAAACAATTTCGTGCTGCCCGTAATATTTCACAGTTGGCTGTCCCGCAGAATGAGCTGGAACTGAATATCCAAATCCTTCGGGAATATAGAAAAGAATTCTACGCCGAAGGACAGGCTTTCTTTGCATTCAAACGTACAAATGCGCCCAAATCACAGATTTTATTTGTTCCAACAGCGGCTACAGTCAATTACCTTCTGCCAATGCCAACCGTAGAAATCACAAATCAATAAAAAAAATGAAGAACTATACATATTTTATTATAGTTGCTTGTTTTGTTATGGCAACTATTGTCTCCTGCCAAAAGGATCAGTATTATTATTTTAATGATGTGGCAAGAATTCAGTTCGGACCACCTCAGTATACCGGTAAAACGATATATTCAGAATACGCAGACACCACTAAGTCAGCTACGTTCTACTATGATGATAGTAATGTAAAGCTGGATACCGTATATTTTGATATATACACTATAGGGGGTATCAAGAATACAGACCGTGTTTACAAAATCCAACAATTACAATTAGCCGGACTTGACAATGCTGTACCGGGTAAACATTATATTCCATTTGATGATCCTTCCATTCAGCAACTCTATGTTATAAAAGCAGATTCTGTACATGCTCAGGTGCCTGTAATTCTGAAAAGAGATCCGGAATTAAAATCTAAAACATTGAATCTGGGAATCGTCGTACAGGAAAATGAGAATTTCAAGTTTGGTGAACAAACGAAGTTATGGCGTAAACTTAGTTTTACAGACCGGTTAAGTAAACCCGATGCCTGGACAGCTTCCATTAGTCAGTATTATTTTGGTCCATACAGTGTGGTCAAACATGCCTTTATGATTGAAGTCACTAATGAACGATGGGATCAGACATTTATGTCTAACCTTCCACTAGACGTCACTAATTATTACAAATCGTTCTTAGCAACTGCCTTAATCAATTATAATAAAGAGCATCCCACTAATCCGTTAAAGGATGAAAACGGTGTCATTATTTTCTTTCCTTAATCAGCTAAATATGAAAACAACAAATTTTTTATTATATGTAATAGGGGCTGTATTCTTGTTCTCTTGTGCAAAAGACAAAAGTAATTACAGCTATACAGACGGAGAGCTGATCACTATTGAAGGAGTCCGGGATAGCTATTCTCTCATTTCCCAGAAAGACACATTAAAATTGAATCCTACTATACAATCAAATAAAGAAGGAGAATTTGAATACCGATGGGGAATCTACGAGACTAATGTTCAGGGACGTACCGAACCGCTGGATACCATTGCCCGTACCAAAGAACTGAATTATTATATACAAGAGGATGCCAAAGACTGGATACTGGTATTTATGGTACGCAACAAAAAGACCGGCTACACACAATATAAGAATTCAACATTAACAGTTAACACACAGTTTACACGCGGGTGGTATGTGCTCAAGGATGACGGAACTCAATCTGACCTTGATCTCTTCTTAACACCGGCTACTGCCCTGGCGGAAGGAAAAGTTGAAGATGTATTTAGCCTTGTTAATGGCAAAAAGATGGATGGTAAAGCCACTTCTTTAAGCTTCTTCTCTGGGTACAAAAGCACGGTAACAGGTACATTAGGTAATACTCGCGCTATCATGGTTTCAACGGAACAGGACATACAGGCGATTAATCTCAATACACTCAGAACCATTCGTAATAAAGAAGATATTTTTTTAGGTGGTGCTCAGAGTGTAGGTCCTGCATCTGCTGTATTTATAGCCTCTACAGCCAATCATGTGATAAGTAAAGGACAGCTTTATAATATTAATTCCAACTCTCCAAACTCAGGACAATTCGGAAACAGGATAATGATAGATGCAAACAATTCGACATACGAACTATCAAAGTTCTTCTGTACCAGTACTAATGCTGATCCCATATTATTCGACAATATTTCAAGCTCATTCGTTACGCTGGCAAATGGCTCAGGATCTCTACTGACAAACTTCTCAACAGTTGCAAATGCTCCTGTTCCGGTTAAGAATAATAATAAAACAGCATTGTATATGGGATTCAAGAATTCCGTGTATTTACCTGCTCCAAACTATTATTCACAGGTGAAAGGTTATGGAGTTTTTCAGGACAAAACAAATCCTTCACTTAAAACTATATCCTATCTGGAACAGGATAAGTTGGTTTTAAAAATCACAAACGATACTATTGCCAGCTCCAGACAAATCTTTAATGCAACCCAGTACAGTTTACTTACGGAAGATGAAAACTTGCTATACTTTGCAAACCGCAATCAGCAGATATACAGCTATAACCTGAGTAATAAATTTGAACAATTACAATACGCACTTCCCGCTGGTGAAGAAGTGACATTCATCCGACACCTGAAATATACATCTACTGCTGATGTCGCTTTTAACTTCAATTTTGTAATCATCGGATCCAAAACAGGCTCAAATTATAAAATCAGAATGTTCAGAAAAAACTCCGGCAACCTGGAGTCTACACCTTTTCAGACACTAGAAGGAAAAGGTTCTCCAAAAAACATTATCTATATTTCACCAAGAGTAGCTGAAAACACTTTTCCAAATTCGTAATCTAATCTATCATGAAAAAAACACTTCTATTATTTATATCAGCCCTTTCCGGTTTAGTGACATTTGCCCAATCTCCTGTAGAAATAAAAGGTAGTCTGGAAAGAGAATTTCTTAAACCCGTCAAACTTTTTAAAGTCGTAGAAGGAAATGCAGTAGAAATTGCAGCTTCCACACCTCAGGGTGAAGGAAAATTTGGTTTTATTTTCTATCCCCAATACGAAGGATTATATGCTTTAGGAACAGGAAACCCAGGCAGTCCGAATGATAATTATAAATTCTATTTCAAACCCGGTGACAAGTTATCCGTAAGATTATTGGATTCCAGCTACGTATTGACCGGAACAGAAAACAGTAAAGAAAATCAGATCCTGACCCAATGGCATGATCTTGTCTTTCCATTAGAACAAAAAGCAATCAACTTTATGAAAGTGCAGAGTACTTTCGTGGATTTCTTCCCTGATCTGGAAAATATTACGGAGAAAGCAAAAGGATTCGCACAAGGCAAATCATCCGGCAACCCTACATTCGATAAGCATCTTAAGAACTACATGAGCAGTGATCTGGCTATGTATGCAACTAACTTTTTAAGTACACCCAGATCTGCACATCCGGCTACAGATGAACTAAGTCCGTTTTATGAAACTATAAAAGCAAAAGATTTTGCAGCAACCACCCAATTGGTTTATGAAAATCCCTGGGGACGTCGTCTCCTCTCCGGTATTATAATGCTCAATATGAAACAGGAAAAGATCAAATATGCTCAGGGAATACAGGGTATAAAGGATCAATTTGCGTTTTTGGCAAATGACACATTAAAGGGGGATGCTGTATTAGATGCGGTGAGCAGACTGAAAACATTTGAAGCCTATAAAGAAATTATGGATCAATATGGTTCTTTCGTAGTTACTCCTAGTCAGAAGAAACGCAATATGGATATTATGTCAGAGCTTGCTCAGCTAAAAGCCGGAGATGCAGGTTTGAATTTTGCATATCCCGATCCAAACGGAAAGACTGTAAAATTTGAAGATCTAAAAGGAAAAGTTGTTCTGATAGACGTATGGGCAACATGGTGTGGTCCCTGTAAAGCCGAAATTCCTTTTTTGAAAAAACTTGAAGAAGAGATGAAAGGAACAAACCTGCAGATTGTCAGCATCTCTGTAGATGAAGCCAAGGACAAAGATAAATGGGCTAAAATGATAAAAGATGAAAATCTGGGTGGTCTTCAGTTATTTGCTTCTGGATGGGGTGATTTAGCACAATACTACAAGATTAAAGGTATTCCCCGTTTTATGATTTTCGATAAACAAGGTAAAATTGTAACAACTGATTCTCCAAGGCCTTCTAACCCGGAATTGAAAACATTATTAAACAAAATTTTGCAACAATAAACCTGGTAATGGTACAGTCTGAAAAGTAAAATTTTCTTTTCAGACTGTATTGTTTTATTAATACCAAGAAAGCATATGAATCGTATTTTTTTCAGATCAGTATTGATCTTCATGCACTTGTTATGTTTAAACTTTGCATTTGCACAACAGGATCACAAACTAGTACAGCAAATCAGGCAGGCCTTTAAGGATAAGAATTCTGCTAACTTAAAGGTCGCTTTAGCACCTTCATTTTCTGTTGCCGGAAATACGCAAGAAGGAGCGTTGCGTTATCTGGATCATATTCTCTCGAGCTATCCGGCTCAGGATGTCAGATTTGTATCCATCAAAAAGCAAAATTCAGGACATAGAATAGCAATAGAAATCAGCAAAACAGATAAGAGCACGATACAAACAGCCTTGTATACCGACTCTGCAGATCGTATGCTCTATCTGGATCTTTTTGATCAGCTCTATGGTATGAATCGCTATCAGACATCTCGCTTACGGGCTAAAATACCTTTCGAAAATCACGAGGGAACAATAATATTATCGGTAAAGATTAATGATTTTAAACGTCCTTTACGCCTGCTGTTTGATACAGGAGCCGACGGCATGGCCGTCAGCCAACAACTTGCCGATGAAATCGGGCTTAAAGTAACCCGTCAGAATAACGCTTCTGTGGTAGGAGGCAATATGCAGATTCAGGTATCTGATAATAATACTATTTTCTTAGATACGCTGAAATTATCCGGTCAGGGTATTGCGATATTTCCGGAGATGCACAGGGAGACAGATGGCATCATCGGCAATAGTCTTGTAAAGCGATTTATCACAAAAGTTGATTATGATAAATCCGAATTGCTGCTCTATGATTTTGGAAATTATCAGTACGAACAACAAGGACATAGTATTCCTGTTGAAATGCCTGCAGGTTTACTTATTATCCCTGGTAATCTGGAGATCCGCCCTGGAAAATCCTATACCGGAAATTTTGTCTTTGATACAGGAGCATCCTATTCATTGATATGTTTCAGGCCTTTTGTCCGGACGAACAAACTACTGGTTAGCGGATTTAGACCGGAGTACCAGGGCACCACAGCAAGCATGGGTATGGTCTCCCCTACTTTTACCGGACGAAGTCACAGCTTTTCTTTTTCTCATTTACCAGCAGTACCCAATTTGCCCGTTACCCTCATGGCAGGAGGAGCTAATAACGAAAACTGGAAACCAGAATTTGACGGATCGATTGGTGTACGCCTGATCAGCAGATATAATTTCACCATCAATCTCCAGAACAGGGAGATATATCTGGAACCTAATCACCTGTATCCGTATCCTCAGGATTTTTCAATCGGCAGTTATCTGTTTGGATATGATTCGGACGGTACATTGCGTTTACTCAGTCTCGTGGGAGCAGAGGATGAGAAAGTAAAATTAACAACCGGAGAAGCTATCTCAAGTATAAATGGTATTGCGGCACACAGCTTCTTAAAGGATAAGACTGCTCTGGAAAGCATCTTAAATCTGGAAAAGGGTACAGCTATAGCTATAAAGCCGCAATCTGATACCGTTACAGAATCTTACACTATCAACCGATAATATGAAAACAAATTTCAAAAAACTTCATACACTTATTATACTGATGCTCTTCAGCACAGGGATATTAGCACAGCAGCTTAATGTTTTCAAAGGTTCATTTGATCAGTTAAAGGCGCAGGCACAAAAAGAAAACAAGCTTATTCTGGTTGATCTATATTTTGAAGGTTGTATGCCCTGCAAACAAATGGACAATGAAGTATTTCCTGATCCTAAAATCGTGTCGCTGTTAAACAAGGATTACCTGCTTTTCAAAACAGATGTATTTAAAGAGATGGAAGGAAAGCTTTTGTCCCGCAAATACGCTGTGAGTGGTTTCCCGACTTTTCTATTGTTAGATGCAACAGGAAAATTAATCACTATGGAATCCGGCTTTTATGCCGTTGATCGTTTTGCAACCTTATTAGAGACAACAAAAAAGCAGGCATCTAACAATATCTTCAAAGCTTTTGATACGGATCTGAACAAATCTTATCCGGATTTTTATTCTGCACGCTATATGATGACCGGACAGAAGTTTGAATCTTCAGTCGTAAAGGAATATCTGGATAAACAATCCGACCCCCTTTCTGAAGTTCCGTTTGTATGTATCCTGAACTCCAATATCTCACATTACAATCAGCTTGTATACAATCATCTTCCCGAATTACTGGAGCGCTATGGCACATCCATTCTGCAAAACAAGATCACAGCTATAACAAAGACTAATATTGTAAAATTTGGCAAAAACAATCAAAAAGACAGCTTGTTAGCCACGCTGGATTATATCAGACCCACTTACAATGAGCGTCTGTGGTCCGTATATTTACCCATATTTATTACAGATTACTACAAAAACGGCGGCCAGGCTACAGATTACATACAGCTTATAGAACATGTTAAACCCTTCGCATCATGGGACGCAGAAAGTAATGCATACGCCAGACTCATTATAGATCAGAAACAGCAAACCGAAGTTCTGAAAGCATTGGAATTAAAATACCGTACAGCGTTGAAAGAAACGACTACAAATGTAGCTGATCAATATAAATACAGTTTGATACAGGCATATCTCGGAAATAAAGAGGCTGCTATGGATCAGATTCTCAAATTAAAAAAGAGTCCGGTGAATGCAGATAAAAATCCGCTGATTTCTGCACATGCAATTACGGAGCTGGAAAATGCGATTAAGAACAATACTGTAATGGCATTAAAACCAGTCAATGCATTGACAACAATTCCTTACTCCTTAAACTAAAACAACAGTATAAATCATATGAGAACTTCCTTATTCATTCTGCTACTGAGTCTTCTGACCAGTAGCCTGATGGCTCAAAATGCCACTATTATCAATGGAACTGCAGACAAAAAAGCCTACGCAAAAGTATTTCTTTACAAAGTATTGAATGGTCGTCTGGTGGAAATAGCTACGGCTACGCCAGATTCATCCGAACGCTTTGCTTTCAAATTCACACCTGAATATGAAGGATTGTACGCAGTCGGCGGATCAGATGTCCTAAGTTTACGTCATGTATTTAAATTCTATTTTAAAGGAAATGATGAACTCAACATCCGTTTAGAAAAAGCAAATTATTCACTTTCCGGTAACAATAGTCCTGAAAATATTGCACTGACAGACTGGTTCAAGGCATCTTATTCGCTATTGGATAAATCCGTCTATTGGTCCACAATAAGTACCTACATGGATTTCTTCCCGGAAGTGGAAGAAATGTATACTCAACTTGACGCAATCAAATCACGTAATAAAACAGGAAATGCTAAATTTGATGCATTTTTTTCCAAAATAGTTGATTTTGACTTTGCTAATCTGGCTATTGGTTATCTGTATACACCTCGTTCTGCCCATCCAAGCAAAGAAGAACTTTCAGATTATTATATCCAGTTCAAATCAGATCCGTTTCTTTCGGAAGACTTGTTAAAGTTCCCTTACGGAGACCGTTTCATGACCAATTTAGTGTATAAAAAAATTGATCTGGCGAGTAAACCGACTTTCGAACAACAGGTAGAAGCTATACCTGTTGATGTCATCAAAGGACAATATGTATTAGCCCGACTTTCAGGTGCCCGCTCTTATAGTGATTATCAGGAAATGTATAACCAATACAAGCAGTATTTTATATTAAAGGATCAACAGGAACGTACACAAGCCATCGCTGTTAAACTGGCTGATACGAAAGAAGGTACACAGGCCATTGCCTTTAGCTATCCGGACATATCCGGTAAAAAAGTTTCACTGGCTGATCTGAAAGGAAAACTGGTATTGATAGATCTATGGGCAACCTGGTGTGGTCCCTGTAAAGCAGAAGAACCACATTGGGAGAAATTGAATGAACAGTTTAAAGGAAAAGATATTGCCTTTGTAGGGATATCTGTAGATCAGGACAAAAAAGCATGGGATAAATATGTTCCTGAGAAAAATCTAAAAGGTATACAATTGCATGCCGGTCCGGGAAATGATCTTTCAGCAGCCTATAAGGTAACGGGTATTCCCCATTACATATTAATTGATAAAAAAGGAAATATTATTACGACAGACAGTCCGAGACCGAGTGACCCTAAGCTTAAATCCCTGATTGAAACCTGGTTAGCCAGATAAAATTGAAAAAGGTGTCTGACAAATGACAGACACCTTTTTTATAACACAAAGAAGAAAGAGTCAGAAACTTTACAAACCTCTAATCTTCAACTTGATAATTCCATGTCAGCAATTTCTCCTGAAGTATTCTGGATATCTTATTAAAATATCTTTTTTGTTTATATCCCATTACCCATTGCACTCCGTGCACAGCATTTGTACAAAAGATCTCATCCGCCTGGCTCATAATCTCCGGGCTGATTTGCGCTTCTACCACTGCTATACCTTCATCCGCTGCCATATCCATCACTACTCTTCTCATTATTCCAGCAATACAACCTTCTGAAATTGCAGGAGTATATAACACCTTCTCATAAAAGACAAATATATTGGATGAAAGGGCTTCACAGAGATACCCTTCCTGGTTAAGTAACAATACTTCATCAAAACGATGCTTTCGCTTATGTAAGCCTGCCATGACATATATCAAAGCATTATTTGATTTGAGTTTAGAGAGATCACTGTATGGTTTACGGTATTCGGTATATAAATCCACAATCAGACCGACCTTCTTATCCCGTAGAGATTCGGGTATACGCACGATCTGAAGGACATAAGCCGTTTTATTAGTTTCCGGACCATACAGTCCTCCTCCGTCACGATAGACGATCAAACGGACCCGCACCTGCTGTCCCAGCATATTATTCTTACGAATCAGTTCTTCCGTCTTGGATTTGATAAAAAAGGCATCAAATCTATGTGCATCTTCCATATGCAACATACGGAGTCCTTCCTGCAAACGTTCAATATGAAAGGGCAAAAACCGGATATCTCCGTCTTTCCATAGCATAGTCTCAAACAGACCGTCACCATACCGGAAAGCTCTGTTATCTGCCGAAACGATAGCGTCGGATTCCGGCACAATCTTCCCGTTGCAATTAATATATGTTGTAGACATAAAAATTCTATATATAAATTAGTTGGTCTCCTGACCAGATGTCGTGGAGTACCCACGCCACTTCTCTAATGCTAAACGGAAATCTTCCGGTAATGGTGTTTCGAATGTTAAAAATTCTTTTGATTTGGGATGTTCAAATCCCAGAACCTGCGCATGAAGTGCCTGTCGTGGTAATAAAGCAAAACAATTATCCACAAACTGTCTGTACTTATTGAACACAGTACCTTTAAGGATACGATCGCCGCCATATGCAGCATCATTAAATAGCGGATGTCCTATAGATTGCATATGCGCACGGATCTGATGTGTACGCCCGGTTTCCAGCTGACACTCAATCAGTGTTACATACCCTAATCTTTCCAGCACACGATAATGAGTAACCGACCATTTTCCTTTCTCCGGATCGTCATACATCGTCATCACTCTCCTATCCTTGAGGTTGCGACCGATATAACCGGTTACTGTTCCATCTTCAGCGATATCTCCCCACACCATAGCCACATATTTACGAACAATACTATGATCGAAAAACTGTTTGGCCAGGTAAGTCATAGCCCATTCTGATTTAGCGATCACCAGCAGGCCACTGGTATCCTTATCTATGCGATGCACTAATCCCGGACGACCCGCATTCCCGGGCATAGTTGGCAACTGGTTGAAGTGATGCGTCAATGCATTGACAAGCGTACCGGTGTAATTATTAAATCCGGGATGAACGACCATGCCTGCAACTTTATTAACAACCATTACTTCATCATCTTCAAACATGATATCCAGTGGAATATCTTCCGGATATACCTCCGTATCTCTTGGCGGATCAGGCAATACAACAGAGATAATATCAAATGGCTTAACCTTATAACTGGATTTGATAATGTTGTCATTGACCAATACAGAACCTGCATCTATTGCATTCTGAATTTTATTCCGGGAGGCATTCTCAACCCTGTTCATTAAAAACTTATCGATACGCAGCAAAGCCTGCCCCTTATCTACTTCGATTCTTAAATGCTCGAACAACTCCTGCTCGTCCTGTTCCTGTATTGCTAAATCTTCTGCCATCGTACAAAAATAGCTGAATTCAGACAAAATCCTCTTACTTTTGTAAAAGTAACCGAATATGTTGGTCATTTGACACTACAGGCAAGGTTTAATGTTTTACAATGGAATTGACATTCAATTTTCACAGTCCTGAGGAAGAAATAATATCACCTCTTTATATTGAAAAAAATATAAGGGTCTTTGTCAAAAGGGATGATCTCATCCATCCTTATATTTCAGGAAATAAGTGGAGAAAATTAAAGTACCCTCTCCAGAAAGCACTTCAGCAAAACAAAAAAAAGGTGGTTACTTTTGGAGGAGCATGGTCTAACCATCTTCTGGCAACAGCTTGTGCGGGAGCTAAATTCGGATTCACAACACATGGCATTGTACGTGGGGATGAAGTAAATAATCCTGTACTTACACTTTGTCGTCTATATGGCATGACGCTGCATTTCGTCAGCCGCGATCAATATCAGGATAAAGCAGCTCTTTACCTGCAATATTTTGGAGAAGAGACCGACCATACATTCTTTATTGACGAAGGAGGATATGGCAGAGATGCTGCAGAAGGTTGTGCCCATATTATCGGAGAGCTGAAGCATGATTATGATCACATTTGCTGCGCTTCCGGCACAGGTACCACAGTAGCCGGATTACAACTGGGACTCCAAAAGACGAACCTGACTACTGTTCTGCATACTGTACCTGTATTGAAAGGTGGAGCATTTATTCGTGATGAAGTGGAAAACCTGGGAGTCGATCCTTCCGGAATACTACTACATACAGATTATCATTTTGGAGGCTATGCCAAAACTAAACCGGAATTACTGGACTTTATACGTGATTTCGTGTCCCATACCGGAATTATGATTGAACCTACCTATACAGGAAAGCTGTTTTTTGCGATAGATGATCTTATCCGACAGGATTATTTTAAAGCAGAATCCCGTATTTTACTTATTCACACAGGTGGATTAACGGGTTTTTTGGGTATGTATGAACGTTTCTAAACTTTAGAATCTGTTGTCATTCTGACTTATTTTTTGCGCTGAATTTTTATCATTCAATAACATGGATCACTTTTTCCCAAAACAATTCGTACTATACAGGCGTTTTATAACTATAATCAACAAAAAAAGTCTATGTCACAATCCTTATTCAAACAATTACATCAACAGTCTACACCTCTTTTATTAGGAAATGTATGGGATGCACATTCTGCTCAACTTGCTGAAAAAGCAGGATTTGCAGCATTAGGATCTTCCAGCCATGCGATAGCGAACCTTCTTGGTTATGAAGATGGAGAGAATATAGCCTTCGAAGAATTATTTTTTATCGTAGAACGCATTGTTAAAGCAGTTAAAATTCCTGTGTCTGTAGATTTTGAAGCAGGATATGCTGATGATCCGGCTACTGTAGCCAAATATGTGAAAAAGCTAAGCGATATAGGTGTTGCAGGTATCAATCTGGAAGATGGTCAGGTTGAAAACGGCAAACGCAGTCTTGGAAGTTCACAATTACTGGCCGACAAGATAAAGGCAATCAAATCTGTAACCGATATTTACATTAATGCCCGGACAGATACGTATGTTACCAAGCAGGAAAATGCGTTGAAGCAATCTATCGAGCGTGCATTGATTTATCAGGAAGCGGGAGCAGATGGAATATTTGTCCCTGTTATTGAAACAAAAGCAGATATTCAGCAATTTACAACCGAAGTAGCCCTACCATTGAACGTCTTTCTCACGCCTAACCTCCCACAATATGACGAATTGGGAGAACTTGGAGTAAAAAGACTTAGCCATGGTGCAAAGCTTTATGAATGGTTAATGAAGAAGGCTGAGGAAGAATTGGCTTCATTTAAAAAACACCCCGTACTCCCAAAATAAGAAATTAAAAAAGTTCTGCATGCTCTCCATATCCAATGTATGGAGAGCATTTTTTGTTTAAGTAAAAGCTTACGCATACCTTCAATCGAAGTCGTTCAAATCAAAGTTTATAAATACCATGTTATTAAGGTATTTTCTTCTTTTCATTATTCAGATTATTCCTTCCATATTATCTCCACAAATATATATACAGTTTCAATCTGCCTACATGGAGGAAATCCCTTTTAGCCATCAGGGCTTTTGTCAATTGTTTAGTACTTTGCCAATTTCCTCACCACTATAAGTCATTATGAAATTACTACTCTTCTGATCATCCAATGTCACACTTTTTAGATTTACAAGGTCAGGAAGAATTTTTAGAAGCTCTGATTTTACATTTATTTTAGGCTTGGAGGCACCAAATCTTTGGTTGGTAATACGTAATTGTTCCAGACCTTTTGCATCCTTCAATGCGCTCAGACCGGATAAATAATTCATACTTACCAAGGATACATCTTTCAAGTTTGTCAGTTTTGAAAAATTAAAAAGATTTTTTGATTTAAGATGAAATAGCATTAAGCTTTTTAAGCTTTCAAACTCACTCAAAAATGTCAGGTCCACAATACATGGAACTTCTGAAATGACAAGTTTTTCGAGTGATTTTATATTTGGGACAGTAAAGTCTTTTGTTTTTGATTTAAAAGTATCTATAGTAAGAGATTTTATGGATAGACTTTTTATGAAATCAAAATTTTCGAGACTTCCACCTGAAATTTGCAATTCTCTCAATGTCAAACATTCGGATACTGGGGAAAAGTCCTTTATGCTACCTGAGAGAGTAAGTCTTTCCAGGTTTGTAAAATTTTTCAGGAACTTCAGCGAAATCGGCTTGAAGAAAATCAGCATTAGATCCTTAATTTCTGATAAATCTCTGTCTTTAAGGATATCTAAATCTTTTACGCCGTTTGATATTTCAATTTCTAATTTATCGGTCATTTTCTTGCTAGGTTTTTGTGTTAGTGAACTTACAGGTCACTTATAAATATACGAAACTTTGTCATAAAGACAGCCCCCATAATAGAACACTTACCCCTCCCTATTCCGGTTCTTTATTTTTTCAAGTCTTCCTTTTTTAGTTATATACCTCCATATTTATAAACTAAAAAAGCGGTTATAAAGTCTTTATTTATAGCCGCTTTTTACTTACTGGTCTTTGGTACATTTTTACTCAGAATTTATTTTAAAAGAACAAATCCTGTTAAAAAAGTATTGCTTATTTTAAAAATTTGCTCCTGCAAATTTAAAGGGAGAAGTTACTTTAAATGAGCCGGAAGATTCTCCCGAATACGTTTCATTATGAGCAACTGAAAGCTTTAATACTTTCCCTTTCTCACTAAAATCTAATTTCTTCAAATCTACCCAGAATGTATTTGGAGTCAGGACTGTTTCGAAATAATAAACAAGATTTTTATGATCCGACAACGATCTCCATCGTGTAGATGATATATTAGGTTCTTGCTCAGAAGATATACCAAACGGAACAGAACAATTACGAATAACACTCATTACGCTTCCTACAGCTACTCGGGTATCATCTGTCTGCGGTATAGCTCCGAGATAAAATTTAGCCCTCGCAAAACGGTCCGCGGCACGGTTAGTACCCGGCAGCATAATATTTCCCGGAATAGAAGACCAGTAATTGCTTAACGCTAATTGCTGATCAAACACCGGAGAGTTAGTCATCACAGTATAGGAAGGGTCATGATGAATAACCAGTTTACCCTCTATATACTCAAAAATTGCATTATCACCTTTAGCATCGGATACAGAAAGATGTAAAGTTGTAAACTTATCGGTTCCTGGAATTACATCCGACACAACCACAAAATCATGCTTGCGCATCGCATTGACCACTTCTTCTACAGTGGCAAAGTTATCCAGCATATACTGCGCCCATGCAGATATAGCCAGTCCTTTCTTTCCATCTTTCGGATTAAATGTTTCATACTTTGATTCTACTAACCACAATACATTAGCAACCAATCCTTTTTCATTCATTCCGTCAGTAGTCGCAATATCAAAAGCACTGGTTATCAAACTACCGTATTGTGATGTCCACTCCAGCGAATATGCTCCTATTTCACCGTTTCGCTTCATACCTCTCGGAAAAACCCAAAGGTTAGCCGGAATATCATCCTTCCAGTCCATTGAACGGGCAGTTATTATAGTATTAGCGGGTCCTTTATAGACTAAACGTGTACATGCGTCAAGCGATGAGGGCAAAAGAGACAAACCACAAGCCAAACCCATACAAGCGAACTGAAATCGACGTAATGTTGACATTTTTTTATTTTCCATACTTTTTAATATAGTTTATTTAAATAATAGGATAAATACTAAGTTAAATGTTTTTTACTATTAAAATGTCTAAAAATATAAAAGAATAGCGATGTCTGAGGGATATCATTTATAAAGAGATAGAAAGCTTCCGTCAGTACAGCTCAACATCAGGTTTTATAAAGCAAGTAACCCCGTTCAGGATAAATTACATCAAAGTATCAATTCCATTCGGACGTACCGAATATTGTTTTTGGTAAAAGTATCTCCAGTTTTTTGCATACCAAATTTTTCATAAAAGGCCATTGCATCGAAACGGGAGTTGCACCAGATTGCTTTTGCATCATAACGACGACAAAATTCAAAAACGGCAAGCAACAACTGACTCCCTATGCCTTTGTGCTGATGATTTTTTAAAACTGCAAATTTCCTGAACTGAAACAAGTCTTCATGACGAAAAACAGAAATTACTCCAACAATTTCGTCACCTAAATAGGCCGCAAAATGAGTTCCTTCAAAATCATCATCAATCTGTACATCTTTCAATGATCCATCAGGATAAAGAATACGTTGCCGAATATTCCAGGTACGCGGAGCGACTACCTGCTCAATACGTATAGCTTGACTTTCCATAAGCATGGTGTTAAAGATTCTTTGCCTGCAAAAATATAAAGATTTGAGAACTACTTTACAACCTTTTCTATCGACAAACTCTTTCACTAAAATTAAAAGAAGTAAAACTTCGAGCCAAAAAGCAACCTGTTATTTATTTTATTAATTCTAAAACTAAACCCTAACTTTACAACATGAAAAATTACATTCTACTTGCATTTACTTTAATCTTTTCATTTAAAATTCATGCACAGCAACAGCCTGCAGCGTACGCTTTAAATGAAGAGTATAACTTCTGGAATATTGATCAGGGTACCACAGCATATGTTATAGCGGATCAGGCATATATACGGGATTATCCTAATACTACAGCCAAACTCATAGATTCAGTAACTGTAGGAACAGCCGTAAAAATCTTAAGTCCGGGATACAATGGTAATAAAGTAAAAGGATTTTCTGCACCCTGGCATGAAGTTTCCTACCAAAAGAATAATGAAACAAAAAAAGGGTTTATCTGGTTAGGATTATTGGCTTTGGGACAACAGGTAGATAATGAAGGTAATCAGTATATATTTGGATTTGACAGATTTGTTCCGGAACGCAATGAAACACCCGCATATTATAGTTGTGATGTCAAGTTACTGGATAAGACCGGAAAATTGATCAGTAAATATAATTTTCACTATGATTACCTTGATCAAAGCTTTTTTCAGAGTAAGCTTCTACCTAACATGGGATTGGACGGTTTGAAAAATATCCTAAGGCTTGAATTTGCTGGTGAAGCCTGTGGTATTCCAAGTGAGTATTATTATGTAGGCTGGAATGGCAGTGAATTTATCGACATGCCGAAGCGTTACACTGTAAGTGATGCCGGCATTTTCTATTATGAAGAGAAAATACTCTTTCCCTCCGAACATAAAAAAGAACCGAATATGGTGTACAAACTAATTGAAGAGGGACAGGCAGATGATCCGGACAAAGAAGATTCTAAACTCACCATTACAAAAAAACAGGAGACCTATATCTGGAATGGAAAAGTCTTCTCTCAATTACTGGAAATGAAGTAAAATAACTTATTACATATTATAAATCCAAAGGCCCCGGCAGCAAAATACTGCCGGGGCCTTTGGACTTTGTCAAAGAGCACATATCACAGCAACAGCAATATATGTCCCAGAACCAGTAACAAGCACAAAGGAGTATAGATCCATTTATCTCTGACAGCAAAAGTAGTTTGTGTAAATCGTTTGGTAATCCCTACATATCTGAAATCACCAATAGCACGTAGCAAAAAGATAGCACCAACAACAATAATTGCATAGCGTAATAAAGATTCCTCAATGTCCAACTGAAGAAAACCGATATACATCAGATTAATTCCCGCAAACAGAAAAAGTCCTAAAGCAACAAATAAAGTACCGCCTTTCCGGGGCACAAAGATGCGTCTTCCGTTACTATCTGTTGGTATCGTGCCCGCGATTCCCCATTCTCCGCCTAAAACCCAGTATACATGCAAAACGGCTAGAAAAACAAAAATAAATGCATTTATATATGCAGGTATAATGTCAAATGTTATCATGGAAATACAAATTTTAAAATATAATATAGTAACTGTTTAATAGATCCTAATCGCCTTTAAGATGAATATTGAAATTTGAAAAGGATGCGTGGGTGTTCCTGAATTTGTCACCCCAAAACTAGCGATTTTTCATTAAGATATTTCCAATATCGTTTGGGTACATGTTGTATATGGAGTTTCATATTCTTCCGCTCCTTAATATTTACACTCTGAAAATATCTCTTCCACAAATCGTCATACAATAGTTCATTTTCATGTGCCTTATCCATTACATTTTGATCTGAAGGAATGAAATCGAAATGAACTTCTGTCACTTCTGACTTGTCATAGTAGATTCTATAATCTCGTTTCACATCATAAATAAGCCACAATTGATCCGCATATCTGTTTTTAAAATGCGAACTGATTAGTGGTAAAATATTGAAATCAGGTTCTATTCTGGCCATATATAGTCCATCCTCCATTTGTCTGAACCGCACAAAAGCTTTAAACCGGTGACGTTCGCGGGATACGGACTTCGTAATTTGCTTGAGTTTCAACACATCTTCATGTCCATAATTAGCGGATACCTTTACCTTTGATCCCAGATAATACTGAACCAGACGCAGGATCAGTAATTCTATATCATTTTGTTCGGAAAGGTAAGCGCAGTAAAGTTCCTGCACAACATCCTTCCCTGCTTTAAGAACAATTCCTTTGAGCACCCTCTCTGCTTTATTACTGTCCGTATAGACCAGATGTTTCTCCCCAAATAAATGTTGCTGAGTTGTTTCATTGTTTCTACTGATGGCATGAACATCCATCCGGTATTCATACACCTCAAAGATTAATGTCATTAATCCATACCAACTCCCGTCATATGCGATGATCATCATACTTTTTCAAACTAAAACAAGGTCAATTGTTGATTGAACATTTTTTCATATTTGGATTTGCCGGAGGTCAGAATATAGTGCTTGATTGTTTCAGCTGGCTTATCCGACCGTAAAGGCACAAATCCCTGACAGCTGATAAAATATTTAACCTTATTAACAGACACGCCTATTTTCTGAAGGTTTTCCAGACGCAATGCGCCAAACCTCCTTGCAGCTACAATTTTTTTTGCAGACGTCACACCTATACCCGGCACACGCATAATCATTTCATAAGATGCCCTGTTAATATCGACAGGAAACTGATCCATATGGCGTAATGCCCATCCAAGTTTGGGATCTATATCCAAATCCAGATGGGGATGAGTTTCATTGAGAATATCCTCTCGCTTAAATCCGTAAAATCTCAACAGCCAATCTGTCTGATACAGTCTGTTTTCACGTAATATCGGAACTTCAGAGCCTAATCCGGGAAGCCTTTTATCATTGGAAACAGGTACATAACCCGAATAATAAACACGCTTAAGATTATAATGCTGGTAATAATGATCTGCGGTCTTCATAATATGCAGATCAGATTCTCCCGATGCCCCAATAATCATCTGCGTGCTCTGCCCGGCAGGAACAAATTTGGGGGTGGACCGGATAATTTTCTTTTCTTCTTTGGTACGGATAATTTCGTTTTTGAGATAGCCCATCGGCTTATCCATATCTGCCCTGTTCTTTTCAGGAGCCAGAAGTTTAAGCCCCTGTTCCGTAGGAATTTCCAAATTTACACTCAGACGATCTGCATACAAGCCTGCTTCGAACATAAGTTCATCGGAAGCACCTGGAATTGTTTTAAGGTGAATGTAACCATTGAAATTGTGCTCCTGTCTAAGTTTCTTAGCTATTTTTGTAAGCCGCTCCATCGTATAATCTGCGTTCTTAAAAATACCGGAACTCAGGAACAGCCCTTCTATATAATTACGTCTGTAGAAATTGATCGTCAGATCCACCACTTCCTGCACCGTAAAAGCTGCGCGCTCAATATTATTGCTGCTACGGGAAACACAATACGCACAATCAAAAATACAATGATTGGTCAGGAGAATCTTCAGTAAGGAGACACATCTGCCGTCCTCCGTGTAGGTATGACAGATACCTGCTCCTGTATCGCCTAATCCGTTTTTTGTATTTTTACGATTACTTCCGCTGGAACTGCAACTTACGTCATACTTAGCGGCATCAGCTAGTATTTCCAGTTTTTGTTTTATTCGATCCGACATAAACTAATTATATTAGCAATATTACCAATTATATTAGTTTTTTCAAAATATTTTAACAGTCAATTTATTACAATATGGGCACCTGCTATTTTATTTTGCTTCAATTTCCCTGTTGACATAGGGTTGTCACCGGTATCTTTACTTTTGCAGGATGACTATAATTCAAAAAGGAACAGAAGGCTCCGATCTTCTTGTAGACAACATATATAACATAGAAAAATTTGAGGGAAAAGGCGGCTGGCATTTTATTCGTCTACCGGAAATAGCGCAAGACAGGAATGCTAAATTTGGCTGGGTCAGAGTTAGCGGAACTATTGATCATTATGAGATCCGGCATTATAATCTGCAGGCCATGGGAAATGGTATATTATTTTTACCACTTAAAGCCGATATCAGAAAAAAGATAAATAAAAAAGAGGGAGATCAGGTACATGTCCGACTGTTCCGTGATAATTCGGATATAGAAATTCCGAAAGAACTCAAAGCATGCCTTACAGATGAACCTGCTTTATACAGATGTTTTATAAATCTTCCCGAAAAAGAGAGAAAATCCATTATAAAAAGAATCTGTTCTGCTACAAAAGAAGCGGATAAAATAAAACGTATTGCTCAGACCTTACAAGATCTGAGCAGAATCGCTGAATTCTAATCTTTTTTATAACTGGAGAACAGGAATTTATTCGACCTCAAATACCGCCTGTATTTCTACAGCAGAATTGACCGGCAAAGAGGATGCACCAAACGTAGCACGGGCATGTTTACCTCTTTCGCCGAAAACTTTGACGGTAAGATCAGAAGCAATATTCATCAGGTCAGCGTGCTTGCTGTACCCGTCTTTCGTATTAAAAATACCGGTCAATTGCACACAACGGACTACTTTGTTGAGATCACCGTCCACAGCATCATTCAATACAGCTAATACATTTAACATTGTCACTTCTGTAGCTTGCTTAGCCTGAGCCTCATCGATCTCTACTCCTATTTTGCCGGGATGTACAATCTTTCCTTCCTTCAAAGCGACCTGATTGATAAATACCAGATTACCCGATTTTACGAAGGGCTTATAATTACCCGCCGGAGCCGGTACTTCAGGCAAAGTAATACCCAGGTCTTTTAACATATTATTATTTGCTGCTGTTGCAGCCGGGGGCGCTTTCTCATTCTTAATAAATGTTCCTTTCATAGCAGATGCCACTTTTGCAATAGTCTCTCCCTGCAACTGAGCAAGATAACGCTCACTTTCGCTAGGTCTTGCAACATTCTTCAGAGAGGCGAGACTGGTTGTACCTAACACGGTATTTCCCTGAGGAGTTGATTTATCTATATGTTCATAACCTCTGATACCACTGGGTACAATAATCATCCCATGAACTGCCAGACTATTCCAAAATCCCTGAATAGCAAGCTCACGCCCTGCACCACTTCCTGCAGACATAAAAACAGTGGCTGGAATACCTTCAAGACTGTGGCGCTGCCATATTTCTACAGTCTTTGACAGAAACGCACTCATACCTGTGCTGATATTACCAAAATAAACCGGTGAGCCAAAAGCGATACCATCATAAGCGGAAAGCTCCTCCACTGATGCTACCGGAATATTCTTTAACAACGGATGAGCAGAAACAGCAGTCTGCTTGATTACAGCAATCGCTTTACTATTCTTTTCGATACCCTTAGCGACTTCTTTAGCCAATTCATATGTACCTCCGTTATCAGAATAAAATAATACCAAAACCTTGGTCTTATCTTCCTGCGCTTCTATATTATTTGTCATAATCATAGCCATTATCATTAAGAAAACCATTCTTCCTATTCTCATATTAATACAATTTGTTGTTTAATCTGTTTGTAAAATAAATGTACAATGCAAAGATAAGACAGGCGTTTTTATTAATTTTGCCAAAAAAATTATGAAAAACGACACGAAGTGCGGCCTATTGGAACAAAAACAAGGTGAATTTTCTGACACAATCAGCAAGCAAGCGTATGTATGGTATGAAAAAGACTGGAAACATGATGACTATGAACATACACACAGTCGTGCGCAACTCCTTTATGTAGAAGAGGGATATCAATATGTACATATGGAACAGAAGATCTACTTATTACCACAGAATCATGTGATGTGGATTCCTTCATCTGTCAGTCATCGTACCACGTCCGAAGCACAGACTGTAAATTTAATGACAGTATTGTTCCATGAAAATCAGCCGGAAGCTTTTTATAAAAACATCCATGTATTTGCTGCACCAGCTATTCTTAAGGAAATGCTTCTGTATGCACAAAAGTGGAGTCAGCAGACGGATCGAGATCCGGAGGAAGATGCTTTTCTACATGCGCTACTCATTAGTCTGCCTCACTTTTGCAGAGAAGCGGATAGTCTTCAGATTCCCATACCTGCTGACACACGATTACTCCCTGTCTGTGCTTATATCAATATGCACTTTCACGAACAACTACAGATTCAGCAATTAAGTGAGATCGCAAATTTATCTGTACGTACATTGGAAAGGATTTTTAAACAGGAAACAGGAATTACCGTACAGAAGTATATACAGCTGATTCGTATCATCAAAAGTATAGAATTGAGCGATTCCGGAAAATATACACTCAAGCAAATCGCTTATATGGTAGGTTACAAAAGCGCCGCAGCCTTTAGTTCAAGTTATCTTGCGATAATGAAGAAAAGGCCGGGTACTAAAAAGTAAGAATCAATGGAAGGATTACCGGGTAATTGATTTCCGGAAAAAAGCCAGGACTTTTTCCTTATCATAACCTTTTCCGGCTTCCAGACTTCCACTATCATGTACATTCAACACCTGACCATTCTTGTCCAGCACAATGAAAAAAGGATAGCCTAATTTTCCGCCTTCAGGAGCATATTTCTGAAAGACTGCTTCATTTTTATTCTCCTGTGAATAGTTAAGATGATAATACAATACGTTCTTGTTCAGCAGATCTTTGATTTCCGGAGTTTCATGGATGTAGGTATTAAAGCGCAGACACCAGATACACCAGTTACCACCTGCCTGAATGATAATAGTCTTATTCTCCTTTTGTGCTTTTACAACCAAAGCATCTATGTCTTTCTGAGCATCCGCTTCCGGATGATAAGGTTTCTCAAATGTTTCCTTCTCAATTGCAGACTTAGTCTGTCCAAATCCCAATTGTACGCTACAAATCATCATGGCGAACAACAATATCCTGATATTTTTCATATTAAAAATTAATGACTATCCAAATTTTACGCTCTAACTTACCAGCAACAATTTCTCAAATGCTTTACGGGCACTTCCTCTAAAATATACTTCACCGCAATAACTATAGCCTAGTTTTTCAAAAATGCGTAGCATCGCCAGATTATCGTAGTTAGTATCCACCTTGATGCTATATACTTTATTTGCAACAGCTACAGCTTCTACCTGTTGCATGATAAATGTAGCTGTGCCTTTGGTCTTAATATCCTGTGCAACTGCCAGACGGTGAACAACGGCATAAGACTGATCACTTAGCCATTTCCCTTCCAATGAATCATAAGCAGGTTCACCATCAAAGATTACAGCAACGTATCCAATAATAGCATCCTCCTGAAATAAAATGTGACCGTATCCGGATTCAATATCGTGACGGATCGTATCCAAATTTGGATATCCATCCTGCCATTGCCGGCTTCCATCCTGCTTTCTCAATTCAATAGCCTGCTGCAAAATGGTCCAGATTCTATCTATATCTCCTATTCCGGCCTGACGTAATATTGGGGTATCGCTCATACTCTATATCTGATATGGTAAATGAAAAATACAATTTTAGCAAAAGAGAAATAAAATACAGCACATATTCTGTAAAAAAGTAAATCATACAAGAACCTGAAAAACAGAAACTCAGAAAAATATGTTATATTTATATCAAAGACTATTCTTATGAAAAAGCTCATCTTCACCGGATTATTCCTTTTATGTTTAGCAGCAGTGTCTGCACAGGTAGTTGTCAATCCTGACGGTACACATTCTGTTGTAAGCGGAAGTCATATTATAAATTCAAATGGAACCGTTTCTGCCATCCATGGCGATCATATCATTGGTTCAGATGGCAGTATTTCTGCAAAACATGGAAATCATATTATAAATTCAAACGGAACAATTTCTGCAATACATGGCAACCATATTATAAATTCAAACGGAACAATCTCTGCTATACATGGCAATCATATTATTAATATGAGCAGTGGAACTATTTCAGTAGTACAGGGAGTTTACCCGCTGCATGAAGATGGCTCACTGAATTTGTTGCAGAATAATTTGCTGATCCCGGAATTATCTCCGTCTAATCAGAAAAAATACAGTTTCAATCCGTTTAAAATTGTTAACTATTCAGATTCGTTACAAAATCAGGATACAACTCCGAAGAAAATCAGATCTACAAAGAGAATCAAATTATCTAAGAAGGATACGAAATAGAATTACACCATTTTACAAGTTGTAAAGCACATTTTGCACCCATGTTACGATCCTCATAGCAGATAATTTCTGTCTGGTGAAATAATATGCTGTCTTCCAAAGTAAATATTGGCTATCTTATTATTTTTAAGATTTCTTTACCCGAAAATCCCGTCATTTTTATATTTTAACCGTTTCAACAGACAGCCAAGGCAGTTAAGTAATGAACAAATCGATTTCTATTTATCTTGTCAGTAGTATATTATGTATATTCTTACTATTTGTATCCCACATATGTAGAGCTCAATCTGCTATAGAAGAGGCCGAAATCCGTTACAAAAAGGCTATCCCTGAAAGTACCGATCAACTTATGCTGGCAGGAAAATATGCGCAGACGCTTTTCTTCAATAATCGTCAGGAAGAGGCTTTCCGTTTATTGGAAAAAAACATCCGGGTGGCTGAAAAGAAGAAAGACGGTCAGTATGCGGCATATCTGAACAGCATCGCAGCTATGAACAGCCGCATACTCAACAATAAAACAGCTTCCGATCAATACATTAAAAAGGCAAAATACTATGCCAATGAAACCAGCGATATCATTACAAAAGGCTATGTGATATATTGTGAAGGTTGGTTACAAGTCCGTGATGAACAGGAAGCTTTAGCTGTAAAAAGTTTTCAGAATGCTTTAACGTTACTTGACAAAGTGCCGAATACAGAACTGGTTCTTAACCGCAAAACAGCTATATATAAAGAACTTTGTACGATATATTCCAATTGGAAAGCATATGATCTTCAAAAACAGTATGCTGAAAAAACACTGGAGGTTGCCAAAATAAGACAAGATCCCATGAGTATCTTTGACGCATATATGCTGATGGGATATATGTATGAGCAACAGCACAAGGAGAATCGTACTGATCAAAAAGCACTAAAAGCTGCTGAACAGTATTACCTTTCCGCCATTAACACCTATCAGCAGCAAAAAAACAAGATGGCGATTCCTTCAGATCTGTCTTTCGCAGCTATTAATCTGGCCAATCTGTATATGGAGTTTTATCCGGAATCCTATAGAGAAAAATCGCTGAACTATGCAAAGCTGGCACTGGAAAAGGGAAAGGAAACACAGCAATACACCCATGTCGCAGCGGCCTACGGAATCCTGTCTGAATTCAGCCTTCAAGAAAATAAACGTGACGAGGCTAAAGATTACCTTCTGGCATCATTAGCGGCATTAATGAAGGAAAATTTTATCGATCAGGGAGTTGCTATGAGTTTATTTCAAAAGCTAACTGAACTTTACGAAGAAGAAGGAGATTACAAACAGGCAATACACTACTACAAGCAATACATTGCTGCATTTGAAGCCGTATACAATTCAGAAAAAATGGAACTGGGGCGTCGTCTGGAAGCTCAGTTTGAAAAAGAAAGACAAAAGCAACTGCTTATTCAGATGCAATTGCAGGCCGACAAAAAAGAACAGCAGCTATCCCTTATGCATGCCTTATCCGGACAACAAATGCAGCAGCTGGAAAACATGAAACTGAATGAGGAAAACCAAAAGCAACAGCTGGAAGTCGTACAGCTGGAAGCTGAAAAAAGAGGACAGGAACTCCGGCTTTCCCGTCTGGAGACGCAACAGCGGGCTAATGAGCTTTTTTCATCCAAACAGCAACTGGACTATAAAACCCGTATCAATACTTTTTATTTCCTGTTAGTCTGCGCATTTTTCATTAGTGCCCTCCTCCTTTTATATGCGTACAGGCAGCGCTCAAAAACATTGAAACAAAACGAAAACATGCATTTGCTGGAATTGGCAAGAGAAAAACAGAACAGCAAAATATCCAATCTTACAGCGATGTTGGAAGGTCAGGAAGCAGAAAGATCCAGGCTGGCCAGGGACCTGCATGACGGATTGGGAGGACTGCTATCCGGAACAAAAATCGGACTGTCCCGTGCCAGCGAAAAAGCTGAAAAACCTGATCTCAAAAATGCGATCAGCTCCTCTCTGGATCAGATAGATATTGCTGTACAGGAACTAAGAAGAGTCGCTCATAATCTCATGCCGGAATTGCTGATAAAATATGGCCTGCAGGAAACTATCACAGAATATACAGCACGAATGTCAGGCGAAAAACTAGAGGTTTCAGCCGAATTTGTAAATTGTACAACTCCACTCAATCAGGAACGGCAGATATTAGTATACAGAATCATCCAGGAGTTGGTAAATAATGCCATAAAACATGCAGAAGCAAGCCAGATTATTGTACAGTTATCCGAAAATGATAACAGATTGCACATAACTGTTGAAGATGATGGCAAAGGATTTGATCCGAAACAACTAAACGGTAAAAAATCTGCTGGTATGCATAATGTAGAAACCCGGCTTTCATTTTTAAAAGGAAAAATAAATATTCATTCTCAACATAATATAGGTACAACAATAGAACTGGACTTTCCACTTGATCCCAACGCTTAAGAAGTATGATAGAAATTATGATCACAGATGACCATCCAATGGTATTGGAAGGTTTAAAAAATGTACTCGCTACAGAAGACGACCTCAATCTTGCAGCCTGCTTTACAGACGGAGCATCTCTGATAAGCGGACTAAAGGAAAAACAACCCGATATTCTGTTATTAGACATTAACCTTCCGGATATCAACAGCATAGAACTCGTCGCTAAACTCAAATCAGCATACCCTGAAATGAAGATTATAGCGCTCAGTGTACATAACGAATTTGCCGTTATCAACAGCATGCTGACTGAAGGTGCATCAGGCTATATTCAGAAAAATGCTTCAGGATCCGAAATCATTACCGGTATTCAGACGGTATACAATGGAGGGCGTTTTCTATGTGCGCAGTCAAAACTCATCATGGATAAGAAGACTGCCGAAGGTCTCCGCAATGTTCCCAAAATAACGCGTCGGGAAAAAGAAATACTACAGGAGGCAGCCAAAGGTCTTACCTCAACGGAAATTGCAGATGTACTCTTTATCAGTACCCATACAGTAGAGAGTCACCGCAAAAATCTCATTGAAAAATTTAAGGTAAAAAACATCGCCTCTGTTATCGGATTAGCTTTAGAATACGGATTGATTCGGAAATAATATCCATACAATCAAAATCACTGATTTTGGGGATACTATCGCTTTTCATTTAGCTCTACTTTTGTAATGTGCCTGAATGAAAGAGGCAATCATATGTATAAACTAATTTCAAAAAACATGAAAAACATTATTTCAAAAAGTTTGCTGATGCTACCGGTTCTGTTGATTATGAGCTGTGGTGCAAAAAAAGATCCTGTAGAGTACAACAATGAACTCATGACTGTCATTAATGGTGGAGAAAAAAATATCACAGAAATGAACAGTGCAATGCAGGCTGGAGACTTCGACAAAGCAGGAAAAGTACAACAGGAATGGAGCGCGGCTCTGGATAAAGATATCAAGAAAGTAGAAGAAATCGGTGATTTTAACGGTGACGCCAACCTGCAGACTGCAATTCTTACAGGATTAAAGGGGTACAAAAAAATTGTTGCGGAAGACTATCCTAAACTAATTGATCTACGCAAAAACAAAAAAGAGGATCCTGCTACAGAGCAGCAATTACTGAATAATATCAACAATGCGCTGGAAGTAATGGCTAACGGTGTGAATGAAGCTTCAGGTAAATTTGAAAGCGAGCACGCTAAAAAATAATCTTATTAACAGACCATGTTAAGTGCGTTAGACATGGTCTGTTAAATTTTTATCCCCTTCCCTACCTCCTCTCTCCTACATTACACGATTTACTTTTCTTATTGACCCTCCATTCAGATTTGTGTATCTTCACTTCATATGTTATATGTTACTTGTGCAATCATTATCCATCAGGAAAAAATTCTGATCTGTCAGAGATCTGAGAAGATGAAATTACCTTTAAAATGGGAGTTTCCGGGAGGAAAAATAGAGCCCGGAGAAAGTAAAAAGGATTGCCTGATAAGGGAAATAAAAGAAGAGTTACATCTGCATATAGAAGTAAATGAAGCTTTAAAAATGGTAGAGCATCATTATACTGATTTTTCCCTGCAGTTATTTCCTTTTGTATGCAGCGTTAGAGGTGGACAACTCACTCCGCAAGAACATGCACAAGCCTTATGGGTATCTAAACAGCAGCTGATGGACTATGACTGGGCAGAAGCAGATATTCCAATAGTGAAAGAATTCTTATTAAGTGAACTCATCTAAATGAAACCGTAATGTTATGGAATTGAGAAAAGAAATAGAGCCTCGTCTTGATATCGCAGAAAAACTTTATCCGCAGATTTTAAAGCTTATTCTCGACTATACGGATTATTGTGATGAACAGGGAGATGAAGAACTGGTCGAATACAAAAGGCTTGAACAACACTTACATCTTCTTACAGGCAAAGAAATGTCAGCATTTAACCTCTGGGAATGGTGGGAAGAAAGCGGAGCTGAAACATTGGCTTTTGACATCAGCCTACCCGATCCTGAAAAAGTAGATCATATTTCTTCGGAAGAGCTTTCGGAAATAGTACGCCGATTAAAAACTTATGAAGAGTCCGAAGAGGGCTCAAATTCGTTTCGTTCTATGTTTCATATACATCTTACCTTTGGTAACGGATATTTTGACAAATTCTTAAAATTAAATTTCAAAACTTATGATCCCAAACTTTTTCAACGTAATAAGGATAAAAACGGAAACTACTTTGAATACGGGATTACTGAAATAACAGATATACTATGGAATAATGGAGACTACAAAGCATAACCCTGTTTAATCCCACCTCCTTTTATCAAATCTCAGCTCATCTTCATTTCTATCCGCATTTATTACCATCTTACACTGTAAAACGCAGTGAATTGTCAGCTAAGCGCAACATATTTCTTCAGAGCCACATATCTTAACAACCTTTTACCTTAATTTACAGATTATTACACTCAAATTTAAGAAAACTGACATTAATCTTTCATTTTTTGAAACCTGTGTATTGCAGCAAAGCGAGACTTTTTTTAATTTAGGACATATCTGACATGGAAAAAGTAATAATTGAAACAGAAAGATTAATAATCAGGGAACTGGAGGATTCTGATTGCAAAGGCATTTTCAGATTAGATTCTAATCCGGAAGTTCACAGATACCTCGGCGGAAAGCCGCTGACAACGGAAAAACAGGCATCTGAAGTTATTGCTTTCATACGAAAACAATATCAGGAACATGGAATCGGCAGATGGGCCGTCATCCAAAAAGAATCCAATGAATTTATCGGATGGTCAGGTTTTAAACTGATCAAAGTCATGACGAATAATCATATTGACTACCTGGATATCGGATACCGTTTTGTTCAGGAAGCATGGGGTCAGGGTTATGCCACTGAAAGCGGAAAAGCCTGTCTGCAATATGCCAAAACAAACCTGACTCATTATCCAATCCACGCGATATCGGACATTAATAATCTGGATTCGAAAAAAGTCCTGGAAAAACTGGGGTTTGAAGCAAAAGAGATTTTTGATTACGAAAATCAACTCCACTTCTGGTATCATTTGCGCTAATCTAAAAAGATAGGATTACTTGCATTTGCTATCCGAAAAAACAAGTTTCGCACATATCAAAAATACTCCGGTTAGTATAAAAATCTGTCTGGTATTACGATGATATACGCTTCAGATCTTTAATAAATTCATCTACATAATATTCTTCTGTAGCCCATGATGTAATCAGTCGAATAGCGGAGTGTGATTCATCAATTTGCTTCCATATATAAAAATCATACTTGGCACTCAGTTCTTCGATAACAGATAAAGGAAGAACAGGAAAAATCTGATTGGTCACCGATACCGTAAGCATAGTATATTGACATTCTTTCACCGCTTCAGCTATTTTCATTGCCATAGTATTAGCATGTCGCGCAAGACTAAAGTACAGGCCATCCCTGAATAACTCCAGAAATTGAATTCCCAATAACCTCCCTTTGGAAAGAAGTCCTCCTTTTTGCTTGATCACAAAGTCAAAATCAGGATAAAGAGTCGGATCCGGCAGGACAATCGCCTCTCCCAATAGTCCGCCGTTTTTGGTAGCACCAATATAGAATGCATCTGCAAATCGGGATATATCCGCCAGTGTCAGATCATTTTCTTCGGCAGTAAGTGCGTGTCCCAGTCTGGCTCCGTCCAGATACAGAAGTAAGTTATTTTTACGGCAGCATGCGGATAGCTCCTGTAATTCTGTTCTCCTGTAGTGTGTTCCTATTTCTGTGGAATTAGAAATGTAAACCAATCTGGGTTTTACCATATGCGGAGCTAGCGAATGTGCGGACAGCACACGTTCTATATCCGCAGGCTCTAATTTCCCATCTCCCTTTTCTACAGCGATTACCTTATGCCCTGTAGATTCTATTGCCCCTGTTTCATTCGCAAAGATATGTCCGGTAGTTGCACTGATCACAGCCTCGTGTGGACGTAATAAGGCCGCTATACAAATAAGATTTGCTTGCGTCCCGCCGGAAACAAAATATATAGCAGCATTTGTATTCTTCAGTTCCCTTCTTAAAATTTCTTTTGCTTCAATGCAATAACTGTCTTCACCATAACCGTTCTGTTGAATAAGATTGGTTCGGACAAGCTGATCTATAATCTGAGGATGGGCACCTTCTGAATAATCATTTTTAAAACTGTACATGCTGCAATAATATTTATATATGGAAGCAAAATTACAGTTTATATAAACAATGAGCACAATATTAAAATGAAAACCGACAGCTTCATCCTTTTATGATGCCACTGCCGGTTTTCTGTTTTTCATAGGAGTGAAATATCTCCTTAATTAACAGGTCTTTTGGGACAACCTGTATCTCCCTAACCTAAGTTAGATTAAGATCTCTTTCCTTTCAAATAAGCATATATAGACATTGCATGTCCATGCCCCAGATCAAAGTCTGCCTTCAGCCATTCTAATACCTGTGTAGCTTTGATATCAGACTTGAGTTTTCCATTTTCTACAAAACCCTTTTCCGTAGCTAAAGCTTGCAGATCTTCAGGACTCTTTCCTGTCTTGGTTTCAATATTATCTAAATATGCTTGAAAGGACATCTATATTAATTTTTTATGTTAGATTAATTTCTGTTGTATCACAGGAACCAAATATAATGTCATTCCGGACTAATATGCTTTTCATATGACAAGAAAACAAAATTTTCGTTAATATGCAACAATTCTAGATAATCAATTTATCCAGCTCCAGCAATAGATAACTAATATTCTGATTAATTGTACGCGTTGCTGATTGCATCTGATTAAGCATCGTTGCTCTGTTATGTAAGTCTTCGGCAAGATATTGGCCTCCGTCACTGAATATAACTGACTGATCAGCAGACGCAGTATCCCGGCAAACTGATATTTTAACCATCTCTCTTTCATATTCTGGATTAAGGATTTTTCACCTCTGTTGGAGAATTTCTTTTCCGTAAACATATACCAGATGAATGGAGGAAAATTAGGCGATTCCAACTTTTCATGCCATACATCACGCAACAGATTTCTTCCATGTATAAATTCTACTTTTCTGCCTTTAGGATTGAAAGTAGCCAATCCAAAACCGGCTCCCAATACCCCACCGCCAATACCTATAATATCGCTCCACATATCATTTTTGACTATTCCGCCGGCGATGGAAGTTGCAGCTCCAGCTACGATAGAATACAATATCAGCTTATTGGATTTGCCGGCATTTAAATTATCTACGAAATTCCCCATTTGAGCTACGCGCTCTCCTTCACAGTCATACTCAGCAGCAACAGCATCGAGTTCTGTCAGTGAAATACTGATTTTATTGTTAATTACGTTTTTGAGTTGAAGAATTTTCAACTGAGATGCCATTGTAGAATCACTTTTCAGTTTCATAATAGCCTCCACCTCATCCACATTACCCAAGGCATTCAATATTAAAATGCTTTGATCAGAGAAGGATTTGCGCAGTGAAACATTAGCGTTAAGAATAGAATCCGCATTATAAGACGGAACTACGTTCTTATAATCATAGATAAAAGGAGATTTGCAGTAGCTGTCTCTTAATGTCAGAATATTGCTGTTTATAGTCTTTGAACGACTCGAAGCACAAGACATTAAAAGAAGCAAAACAACATGACAGATCCAAAAATTTCTTTTCTTCATTCCTTATGTTTATAACATCAAAATAAGATCCCGCTTTAGATAATAATTCCTAATCGAAAAGTAAGATATTTTTCTAATAAACCGAATTAAATTATATAAATTCCCTAAAATATAAGGATACACACTAAATTATAGTAAAAATGGAAATCAGAATAGATGAACATATCAAACTGCAACAGACATCTCCTGAACATGCAGACGGACTCTTTAAGGCCGTCGATCAGAACAGAGTTCATCTTTCTAAATTTTTACCATGGGTGAGCAATATGCAGAAAGTAACAGATTTTGATGAATACATACAATATTGCATGGATCTTTATGATCAGCAACAGGAGATCAGTTTTGTCATTTTCCTGCATCAAACCATCATAGGAAGAATCGGTCTACATCATATAAATCAACCGAACAAAAGTGCGGCTATCGGATATTGGCTAAACAGAGATATGGAAGGGAAGGGAATCATCAGCCGATCATGCAAGCAGATTATTGATTTTGCATTTACAGAGTTAGGTCTAAACCGCATAGAGATAAAAGCTGCTGTAGAAAACACCAAAAGCCAGGCTATACCTGAAAGACTGGGTTTTCAAAGGGAAGGTATTTCAAGACAATCCGAGTTTGTGAATGGTATCTATCTGGATCTCGTGGTATTTTCCATATTAAAAGAGGAATGGAACCATTCTGTTAAATAAGAATGGGTGGTAAACTGACGTTTACCACTCCACTACACTAACTATAAACTATATTAAATAAAGGTTTCCAAATACATTTAAGACATTAAAGGAATGTAAGGCCTATTTTAATTTCTTCAGCTTTCTCTTATTTACGATAATTGAAATCATCCGGATTCGGCCGTATGGATTTTTTCCTTATCAGTTCGGATTCCATCTCCATAACATCTATTCCTGTTTGTCTTGCTTTAGCATAGTTTCCATACTATTGTATATAAACAACCAACGTTTTAAAAATATTGAATTTAACAAATACATATCGATAAATTAAAAATATGTTAACAAACTAAATTTTGATAAAATATGTTTGTTTTAAAACTTTTTTAATTCAAATATCCTAAAAAATAGAATTAAAAAATACTATATTTGATAAGATTTGAATTTTATCAAACTATATGGATGTTTCAGTAATAGGATCAGGAATATCGGGTCTGGCCGCAGCCTGCTATCTGGCAAAACAAGGTCACAATGTTTCTGTTTTTGAAAAAAACAGCACTCCCGGTGGTCGTGCGCGTCAATTCAGAGAAGAAGGATTTGTGTTCGACATGGGTCCCAGCTGGTATTGGATGCCGGATATTATCGCATCCTTCTTTCAGGATTTTGATCATGAAGTTTCAGACTTTTATGATTTGCAACGCTTAGATCCTTCCTATACGGTCATTTTTGATGAAATAGAATTGCCTGTACCTGCAAATATGGCGGAACTGGAAAATCTATTTGAATCGATAGAATCAGGCAGTAAACAAAAATTAAGACAGTTTATGCATAATGCAGCTGTCAAATATGAAATAGGCCTGAAGAAATATGCTACATTTCCTTCTTTCAGTGTAATGGAATATGTACAACCGGATATTTTTAAAGCATTGATGCGTCTTGACCTGCTTTCCAATATGGATAGTCATGTTAATAAGTATTTCAAAAATCCATATTTACAGAAGTTAATGAAATTTCCGGTGCTTTTCCTTGGGGCAATGCCTGACAAAATCCCGGCGATGTACAGTTTGATGAATTATGCAGATGCTTCTCTCGGCACCTGGTATCCTAAAGGGGGAATGTATAACATTATTGAAGCACAATATAAACTGGCTAAAGAATTGGGTGTATCCTTTTATTTTGATCATGACATTAATGAGTTGCTGGTCGAAGGAAGACAGGTAAAAGGATTAAGAGCTAATGATAAAACCTTTCATTCAGATTTTGTTATTGCGAGTGGAGATTATCATTATATGGAACAGTTACTCCCAGCTCATCTGCGCAATTACAATGACACCTACTGGAGTAAACGCCAGATGGCTCCCACCTGTCTTATCTTTTATCTGGGAATCAACAAAAGATTGGCTCTTACTCACCACACCTTATTTTTTGACAGTGATTTCAATGCTCATGCACGCTCCTTATATGATAAAGAAGAGTGGCCGAAAGAGCCTATGTTTTATGTGTGCGCTCCCTCAGTTACAGACCCTTCTGTGGCACCGGAAGGACATGAAAATCTTTTTGTGTTAATTCCGTTAGCGTCCGGACTGGAAAAAGGTATAGATGAAGTTTCAGCCTTTTATTTTGAAAATGTAATAAAGAGGATGGAATCAAGACTGCATACCGATATAATGCCCCATATCTGCTATCAAAAGAAATATACCATTAAAGATTTTAAGGAAGATTATCATGCCTTTAAGGGAAATGCCTATGGCCTCGCAAATACACTGCGTCAGACCGCATTTGGGAAACCCAGTCTTAAAAACCGCAAAGTTGACAATATGTTGTACTGTGGTCAGCTATCTGTGCCCGGACCAGGTGTACCTCCTGCCCTGCTTTCTGGTAAAATAGTTGCGGATCAGGTTGCCCGATATTTAAGTAAAACGTAATTCTTCAAAATCTTATAAACATCTACCCATGGACAATCTCAAAATCTTCAATGAACTATCCCGCTTGTGCAGCAAAAAGGTTACCCAGCTTTACAGCACATCCTTCAGTAGTGCCATATCTGTATTGCATTCTGATCTGCACAAACCTGTCTATAGCATCTATGGATTTGTGAGATTGGCGGATGAGATTGTTGATAGTTTTCACGGATATGATAAAAAGAGTTTACTGGACGATTTCAAAAGAGATACTTTTGGAGCTATAGCGTCCGGAGTAAGTATAAATCCGGTGCTGCACAGCTTCCAGTGGGTAGTCAATACTTATGATATTGATCATCATTATATACATGCTTTTTTTGAAAGTATGTATGCTGACCTCGACAAGAAAGTATGGAAAGATCAAAATGAACTAAATGCTTATATTTACGGATCAGCAGAGGTTGTAGGTCTAATGTGTCTGCATATTTTCTGTGAGGGAGATCAGGCACTTATTAAAAAGCTCACTCCTTCCGCTCAGGCATTGGGAGCAGCTTTTCAAAAAGTAAATTTCATGCGGGATCTTCGTGAAGACACTTACGATCTGGGGCGAAGATATTTTCATGATATTCAGATGGACCAATTTGATAAGGATACAAAAATCAAAATTGAAGAACAGATCACAAAAGATTTTGAAGAAGCATTTAACGGGTTAATGCAACTGCCATCCAAATCCCGATATGGTGTATTGTTAGCATACAGGTATTACCTTTGTCTGTTCGAAAAAATAAAACGATTACCTCCGGAAAACATTTTAAATAAAAGGATCAGGGTACCTGATTATCAAAAATTATTTCTTTTACTTAGAATCAGCCTGGGAAGCCGGCTAGCAACTAATCTGGCTTAGCTAAATGATAGAATTATGATAACACCTATGGAACAAGAACTCATAACCGTCAATATCAACGATGAAGAAACAGGAGTAATATCTAAATCTCAGGCCCATCGTCTGGGAATATTACATCGTGCATTTTCAGTACTCATCTTTGACACAGAAGGAAAGATGCTCTTACAGAAAAGGGCAGATGAAAAATATCATAGCGGAGGACTGTGGACAAATGCATGTTGTAGTCATCCGAGTCCGGAAGAAACAACTCTGGATGCTGCTCACCGCCGACTTCAGGAAGAAATGGGATTTGACTGTCCCTTATCTTATATGTACAAATTCCAATATTTCGCAAATCTGGATAACGACATGATCGAACATGAAATGGATCATATTTTTGTGGGTACGTACAATGGAACTATTATTCCAGATCCCGATGAAGTATCTTCCTATGCATATATGACTTTGGATGATATTTCTTCCCGCATACAACAGGAACCGCAGACGTTCACCATCTGGTTCAAAATTATTTTCCAGCATTATCTGGATCATTTAAATACTAAATCTTAACATTATGCATTGGATTCTGGGTATTTTTCTTACACTCTTCACATTTTGCTCTATGGAGATCCTGACCTGGCTGACCCATCGCTATGTGATGCACGGCTTCTTGTGGTTCCTTCACAAAGATCATCACCAGACTACTCCCGGAGCATTAGAAAAGAATGACTGGTTTGCCGTAATTTTTGCTATACCCTGTATTATTCTTTTTGAAAGAGGCAATTCAACCAACACACCATGGCTGAGTTATGTTGCAGCTGGAATTTTATTATATGGAATTGCTTACTTTCTTGTACATGATATTATTATTCATCAACGCATTAAGTGGTTTAGAAATTCAAAAAACAGCTATATAAGAGCCATGAGATGGGGACACAAAATGCATCATAAGCATTTAAATGCTGATCCCGGCGAATCATTTGGATTCTTATGGGTAGAAAAAAAATACAGGAATAAGATCAAAGCGGATGATGAAAGAAACCGGAAGCAGCAGCACTAGTTTTGACTACATTGTGACCGGAGCTGGTCTTTCCGGTCTGAGTCTTGCCATAGCACTAAAGGATTATCTCCTTACTACGGGCAAAAAATTATTACTGATAGACCGCAGCTTTGAAGAGTATACAAACAGAACCTGGTCATTCTGGGAGGAAAATAATGGTATTTTTGACTTTCTATGTCATGCGCGTTGGCAAAAACTAAGATTGTATGCAGATGACAAAGAGATTATAAGTTCTACATCTCCCTTTACATACAAATCTATATCTTCAGAAGATTTCAGATCATATTGCTTTACTATTATTCAATCTCATCCTCAGATTACATTGGTAAAGGATGATGTAACAGATATTACCCAATCTACCCCAAATGAGCTTATAGTAAAAACCAAATCCGGCAGATTTGCTGCAAACTACGTTTTTGACAGCCGATTTGATCCGGCTCTTCTATCGCATTCAAACGTCAATACGCTCTGGCAACAGTTTCAGGGATATTTTGTCAAAACAGATTTCGCAGCATTCCGTAAGGATGTAGCGGATATTATGGATTTCAGAACCGAACAACAGAATCATGTTGCTTTCTTTTATACACTGCCTTCAGATGCTAATAATGCCCTTATAGAATACACGCTATTCACTTCAGTTCTGCAAACGCCTGAGTACTTTGAAAGAAATCTAAAAAAATATCTGGATCAGCATTTAGGGAATCATCGCTATGAAATAACGAAAACGGAGGAAGGTAAGATCCCAATGACATCCTATCGTTTTCCCAGACGTAAAGGGAATATTATATATCTGGGTACTGCAGCCGGATGCAGTAAGGCATCTACAGGATATACTTTTTATTTTATACAGAAGCAGATCGGTCAGATACTCAACCACCTCCAAAATGAAACCTTGGATCAATACGCTTCCCCTTCAACGTTTGACAGGTTTCATTTTTATGACCGGATTTTATTACGCATACTAAAAGATCAGCCCGAAAAAGGTCATCGTATTTTATTCAGTATGTTTCAACGGAATAACGCTACTCAGGTTTTTCGTTTCCTCCATAATGAAACCTCCCTAATGGAAGAATTAAGACTTTTTGTCAAGCTGCCTGTTTACCTTTTTTCAATATATGCTCTTAAAGAACTTTTTGGAACAAAAGTATAGCTAGTTTTCTGTGTGAAGATAATCCGTAAGTTCCTGTTTGTCTTTATGCCCGTACTGATCGTGGTGATAATGATCCAGTTTTGCCAGCAGATAGATCAGCAGCTGCCGCTCTGTCTGGTTAAGATTTCCTGATACTACATTTCCCACCATTCTCATCTTAGGAAGCATATCTATAAGTACTTTTCTTCCCATAGGGGAAATTGAAATAGGCTTGGATCTTTTGTCTCCGGATCGTTCGGCTTCCATGATCATTCCCATACGCATCAATCGCTTGATCACTTCATTACCGGAAGCTTTTTCCATAATATTCTTACGGATCAATTCTGATTGCGGTAATTTGTCATAGGTAAACAGAACCATCAGGTAAGTAAATTCTTCAGGAGTCTGCAACGGAGTACCCGCAAATGCTATTTTTATATAATTTTTCGCATATCTGTATAACATGACCAAGAGTTTCCCGATATCTTCAGCTGGCATATCCCGTTCCATAATAGGTACATAGTCACCTCCTACCTGTCTGGTAACTGTGTGTTGAGAAAGACGGTTTACATGTACAAAAGATGCAAATCCTTCATATGTCAGATTTTCAGGGTACTGCGTACAATATTCGTCCAGTTGGTCGATGACCTGAATTAACAAGTTCTTAGGTATCATAGACATTATTTGCTAAATATAGTATTCAAAATTAAACAATAATAGATTGTAAACATACTTTTATAAATTAATTATTTCCACATCATACAATTTATTATGATACCTCTTCTGAAAGCCTCAAGCAATTGAAAACAAACATTTTAAAACAAAAACCAGACCTGCACCCAGTAAAACAATAAATAAAAATCAAACATTCATATAAAAAAATAAAATAAATTTTTAGTTTAACTAATTTAAACAACTAAAATTTAGTTTTTAACCACACTATATTGATACATAAATATATACATGTATTTAAGAATGATTTTTCTAACTAAACTCACAGAAGATTAGTGAACATTCAAAAAATTAGCTAAGTTTAAAGTGTAAACATCTATAGACACATGAACAATTTTTCTTTTGTAAGCTACCTGACTTCTAACATTGATATAGATACAGAAAGTGTCGAACAACTGGTATCCCATTGCCGGACTGTAGCTGTTAAAAAAGGAAATTATCTTCTGCGTGAAGGTGAGGTAGGAAAATATACCTATTTTGTAGAACAGGGGCTGCTTAAACAATATTCCATAGATGAAAAAGGCAAAGAGCACATCCTTCAGTTTGCTCCGGAAAATTGGTTTGTATCAGACAGAGGAAGTGTTTACTTCGGTCTTCCATCCCATTATTACATTCAGGCACTGGAAGATAGTAAAGTCATGCTGATAGAGGAAGAGTTTATTATAAAACTATCAAAAGAAAATCCTTCATTTCTGGAATTCAATAATAAGAACCTGCACAACCATATTCGTCATCTGCAAAAGAGAATCACATTATTACTTAGTGCTACTGCAGAGGAAAGATATCTTGATTTTATAAAGATATATCCTAGCCTGACCCTTCGCGTTCCTCAGACACTTATTGCTTCCTATCTTGGGATAACACCTGAAAGTCTGAGCCGTGTACGCAAGGATCTGGCGACACGAAATTTCAGACCTTTATGATTTTCTTATCATGCATCAATGGTCGCTTCTTCCTAAAGCCATAGCTTTGTCTTACAAAACAAAATCAAAAACTGATGGTTGTTATCAATAGTTGGTTTGAAATACAGATCAGTAACTTATAAAACATAAAAAAATGGAAATCAAACACGTACAGGAAGGACAAAAGGGATACTTTTCAATGATGGATCAGAATATCGAAGCAGGACGGATCACGTATACCTATGCAGGCGAAACTAAAATCATTATTGATCATACAGATGTAAATGACGAGTACAGAGGACAATCTATAGGGAAGAAGATTGTATTGGAAATAGTAGATTTTGCACGCACCAATCATATCAAGATATTACCCTTATGTCCGTTTGCCAAATCGGTATTTGACAAGACACCGGAGATCAAAGACGTATTGTTTTAATAACAACGGTTATAGATAAACAGTTGGCGGGGACGCCAACTGACGCAAAACAAATAAGATAATTTACACCAGCAACTTTAATGGAGAGAGTCTTTTATTCCCCATTATGCCGAAGTAATGACATCTTCTAAAAGGGAGAGAAAACTATCCTGAAAAGCCTTTTTTCTCTCCCTGTTAAGGAGTGATCCCGATTTATCGGGAGACAGGTTCGCGGGTAAACTCAAAACCGGTTTATCACCCATAAAAACAATTACATATCTTGTTTTCCTGAAAGATAGTTCTTAGATTTGCGCACAGACAATTAAAAAAGGAAATGGTGTTCTTCCTTAACCAAACCGCTTTAGAAAGCTGATGACGCCTGATTGATAAATGTTAAACTATTTAATCAGGAATAATTATGCTTACGAAACAACCAAAATCCATTCGTCAAAAAACTCAGATCCGCACCCGGTTATTCTTTCGGAATTACCCTACAATGCCCTATATTCTTAAATGGGTCTTTATCAGTCTTATTCTAGGGGTATGTATAGGATCTGCTTCTGCAGGTTTTCTTATTTCACTGGAGTGGGTGACCAATTTTCGGGAGGAGCATAAATGGATTATTGCCCTACTTCCTGTAGGTGGCTTGTCTGTAGGGTTGCTGTACTATTGTTGGGGAAAAGATGTAGAAGCAGGTAATAATCTGCTGATTGATACGATTCATACACCTGGGCAAACTATTCCGTTTAAAATGGCACCTTTTGTCTATTTAGGGACCATTATTACACATTTATTCGGAGGATCAGCAGGAAGGGAAGGCACAGCACTGCAAATGGCAGGTGCTATTGCAGATCAGTTCAGCAAACGATTAAAACTCAATCCTGAAGAACGTAAAACATTAATTATTGCGGCCGTCGCAGCTGGGTTTGGTTCCGTATTCGGTACTCCTCTTGCCGGAGCAATATTCGGAATGGAATTTTTCCTTATCGGACGGCTTCGGTATAATGCCATTTTTCCTGCCTTTGCTTCTGCGATCTGTGCAGATCTTATTACGAAATCGTGGAATGCTCATCACACCCATTACCATATAGATATTGTTCCGGATCTTTCATTTGTAAATATTATACTGGCGGTACTGGCTGGTGTTCTTTTCGGATTATGTGCGACCGTATTCAGTCGTACATTAAAGAAAACATCCCAACTTTTCAAATCTTATATCAGCTACCCTCCATTACGGCCTTTTATCGGAGGAATAATCGTAGCCACTGCAGTGTGGTGTATCGGCACTACTGCTTATATAGGACTTGGTATCCCCGGCATAGAAGCATCTTTTCAACAAACAGCATTGCCCTATGATTTTGCATTGAAAATGGCTTTCACGATCCTTACCTTAGCGGCTGGATTTAAAGGAGGTGAAGTTACTCCACTCTTCTTTATCGGAGCCACCCTAGGTAGTGCATTATCCTTATTTATTCCCCTACCTCTGGGTTTACTGGCGGGAATGGGATTCGTAGCCGTATTTTCCGGTGCCACCAATACGCCACTGGCCTGTAGTATCATGGGAATAGAACTTTTCGGTGCTCAGGCAGCAGTATACATAGCCATTGCCTGCATACTGGCGTATCTGTTTTCCGGAAACACCAGTATTTACGGAAAACAGATGATAGGTGACCCTAAAAACAAAAGATTCTCTGCCCTCACAGGAAAACGGATTAATGATATCTGATACTTTCGGGTAAACTAACTTTCAACAGGAAACGAGAAAAAGAATGTGCTACCTAAGCCGGGCTTGCTCTCCACTCCTATTTTCCCTGCCTGATTTTCTATAAAATCCTTGCTGATAGCCAATCCGAGTCCCGTTCCCGATTTGGCACTTCCCGGAATCTGAAAGTAACGTTCAAAAATACGTTCCTGATATCGGGGATCAATTCCCCGACCAAAATCCTGTACAGCAAACACTAATCTATCCTGCTCTTTGTATAAGGAAACAATCACTTCATTATGGTCCGAAGAATAGCGAATAGCATTAGTGATAAAATTGGTTAATACCCATGCTGTTTTTTCTGCATCAACAAGGATAAAAGGAAGGTCTGGCTGCACCTGCTGTACGATTGACAGGTTTTTCTGTTCTGCCGGAATACGTGTAGTATCCACCGCATATTTCAAGATCTCTAAAGGGTCGTTAGCCTGCATATTCAATTGAATATTGCCTGTTTCGACCTGAGACATATTTAACAGTTCAGAGGTAATTTTCAACAACCGTTCGCTATCATCTCCGATACTTTCCAGCAATTGCTGCTGTTCATCTGTCAAGGAGCCGGTACGTTCATGTGCCAGAATATTAAGGCTCATTTTTATAGAAGATATAGGTGTTTTCAGTTCATGTGAAACAGTAGCAATAAAATTAGTCTTCGCAAAATCAAGCTCTTTGAAAGGAGTAATATTCTTCAGCATAATGACATAGCCGATCAACTCGGACTCCTGTTCTCCTGTAGGAACTACATTTATATCAATGATTTCCTTTTCAAAGTATTGTTGTTTTCCGTCAGCAGCTATTTTCACTGGCTCAGCCGAACTCTTTTCCGGACTCATCATATCTCTGATCAACAGCCTGACAAGATCATTATTAACAGCAATATCCTGAATTTGTCTGCCTTGTATAGCCGTCCATTCCAGTCCTGTGACCTTTAAGGCCTCATGATTCGCAAATAATATCTTTTTCTGTTCATCAATTCCTATGACAGGATCATGCATATTATTGATAAGTGTTTCAATTCTTGTTTTTTCTTTGAGGATAATGGCCAGATTACTGTTGGAATATTCTTCCAGTTTCTGTGCCATAGTATTAAAAGATCTGGCCAGCTCACCGAATTCGCTATGTCCTTCGAAGTGCACCCGTTCACTGTAATTCTGAGCTGCTATCTGCTTTATACTGCCGGTGAGTTCGCGTATAGGATCGGCAATATTGCCGGGCAAATTCACAAATAACACAAAAGCAATCAAAAAACAAAGCGCTCCTGTCACGGATATCCAGACAATAGCTGAAGCTGCTGTTTCATTTGCAATATCACTTTTACGTCCTATAGCTTCCATATTTAAACGCATGACTTCTGCTATGTCTTCACGGATCAGGACCTTCAGGTTAGCTGTTTGTGGATTTTGTTTCAATTCACCCAGATGGACTACAATTTGTTCCGTAGCCTCTTTCTCTCCTTTTTCAGTTTCGTTAGCCCGCTGTAACCGGAGGTTTTTCTCAAAATCAGTTAAAGCCAACGGATCCGAATCCAATTTATCCAGCGCAAGCAACATGTTGCGGCCATACTCCAGTGTATTGTAATTGGCGAGTAGAATATTTTTAGTGTCTTTCTTCAGACTATTCACATAATAGGTGCTTACTCCTGCCAATAAGACGATCAGAAGAAATAAAACACCTACTCCAAAAGTCAGTTTTTGTTTAGTTCTCATATCCGTTAATATTTTCAGTCCCTGACAAACGGATGTCAAGATAAAATAATTAAATCAATATCTGCTGATGACAGTTTTTTTAATAACTCATTGAACACTCCTGTTGCCAGTATAATCCCAAATAAGGTCAGCTTCGGCTTACCTATACAGACAGTTGTAATGTTCATTTTACTCACCTGCTCCAGAATTGCATTTGGGATTTGTTTACTTTTCACCTGCAATACCTGCCCCCCCAATTCAGTTGCTAATTTAAAATTATTGATCAACAAACGCTGTTTATCCAGTGCGATTTTATCCACGCTTTCCCGGGGAGTCTGCACATACAAGACATACCATTCTCCGCCATAATAGCTTGCCAGACGTGCTGTCTTTCGGATCACATTCTTTGCTTTCCTGGCATCACTCCCAATACAGGCCAGAAAACGATCATGTCTTACCATCATCCCTTTATGCACCACATGGTCTACCTGTCTCACCACATGTCCCGCAACTTCTTTTAATGCAAGCTGCCGCAGCTGAAGAATATGGTCACTTTGAAAAAAATTATTCAATGCAGCCTGTATCTTATCAGATGGATAGATTTTTCCTTCCTTCAGGCGTGCGATCAGATCTTCCGCTGTGAGATCAATATTGACAACTTCGTCTGCCAGGGCAATAATCCGGTCGGGTACGCGCTCTCTCACCTCTATTCCGGTTATGGTCTTTATTTCCTCATTCAGACTCTCAATATGTTGTATATTGACCGCACTGATTACACTAATGCCGGCCTCCAGTATTTCCAATACATCCTGCCAGCGCTTTTCATTCTTGCTGCCTTCAATATTAGAATGAGCCAGTTCGTCTACAATCACGACCTCAGGATGGAGATTAATGACAGCCTGGACATCCATTTCTTCCAGCTCCTTGCCCTTATAGAAAGAAGTACGTCGTGCAATGACTGGCAACCCTTTTAATTGTTCTACCGTTTCCACCCTGTTGTGTGTTTCTACATAGCCGATCTTTACATCAATAGCATTTCGCATCAGCGAATGTGCTTCCTGCAGCATCCGGTAAGTCTTACCTACACCGGCACTCATACCGATGTAGATTTTAAACTTCCCTTGTTTTGATTTCCTGATCAGGGAGAGAAAATGTTCTGCATTCTTTCTTTCATTTTCCATGTCCGGTAGTGGATATACTTTATTGCAAAATATGTTAAAAACTAATAGCTAAAGCAGTAGTTGCTGTAAAGCTATTGTCTGTCAGACGCTGATTCCGATCGGTAAAAAGAGCATCTTTACTGTTCAGATTTCTGAGCTCCGTGCGCCAGATCACATTAGACAGGATATGATAATCTATATTGACAGAATATCCAAAGGTCTGAAATCCATGTGGGGTATCCGAAGCAATGATTACACCTTTCTTATCCTGATAATATTCACCTCTTGCTGTCAAGCTGACCCGTTCTGATGCTGCATACCGCGCCAGCACAACAGGCGTATACCACACATCATAATCCTCGGATCCTTTCTTCTCCTGCTGCGCACCAATATCGAATCCTGCAGTCAGTCCGAATCGATCACTAACCTGATAGATCGCATACAGATTATGAAAATAACGCATCTGCCGTACACTGTCAGCCTGATCACTTCCGATAAATGAACCGCTGTTTAAAGTCAATCTCTCCGTAGGTTTGAATGTCAGCTGATGTCCAAAGGATACGGTGTTATTTCCGTCTACCCGTCTGATCCGCTGCCATCCGTTCAGTACAAGAGCACTCATCATCCATCGCGCATCCGGGGTAGTATAAGTGATCTTTGCTCCTGTTTCAAAATAAGGTGAATTCTCGGCAAACAGACTTCTTGTCAATGCCCAGTTATCTTTACCTGCTGCGCTTTCAAAGCCCAGATGCGAGGGCATTATACCGGCATCTATCCAAAGGTCATGTTTTTCAGAAAGCCTCACGCCGATATTAGCTTCATATACATTTTTCATAACATCATTTTCTGCAGCATAGTTTGCACTCATATAAGTCCCGGCAGCCACTGCCAGATTGGACCGCACACGATCCGCAGAGTAAGACGCTTTCAGATAGGCCAGATTCAGATTGACTTCATCAGACCGGTTGTGACTATACAAAAAACCAGGTCGGGTATGATTCTCCGGTCTGTTAAAATCCTGTGTATAATAAACCTCTGCGTATCCTCCGAAACGTAATGGATTTGGTTGTTCATTGGTCTGCGCACAAGCCATCTGCTGTATTCCCAAAGCACTAATCCCCATCAGCGCAGCAATTAATTTTAAAGTTGTATTCATAAGTTTGTCGATGTCAGAACAGTTATTACAGTTATTTTTTACTCCGTTGATCTAAGGCTATATTCAGCTTTAGAACATTGATTTTCTCCGGACCGAATAAGCCCCATAAAGGTTTTTCGATCTGTTGATTTACCAGCTGTTCAACTTCAGATAGCGCCAGCTTTCGGACTCTAGCTATACGCTGAATCTGTACTTTAGCGGCCTGTACGGAAATATTCGGATCAAGACCACTTCCGCTGGCGGTAACCAGGTCTACCGGGATATCCGATTTTTTGATGCCAGGATTATGTTGCATAAATGTCTCTATACGTGTCTGGACAGCTTCCAGATATTCTTTATTAGATGGACCTTTATTGCTGGCTCCTGATCCGGAAGCATTATAATCAACAGCAGAAGGACGGGACCAGAAATACCGGTCTTCTGTGAATGACTGGCCGATATTACTGTAATAAGTATGACCATTGTATTGGACAATCTCACCCTTACCCCTGTTTGGACTGACCTGAGCAAAAGCCCAGACAAGTGCAGGATAAAGGACTGTAAATAGAATAAGTGTTCCTAAAGTCAGCTTAATCGCTGGTAGAATATGTGTTTTCATTATGATTAACTTTATCAATGTATTATGAAACAATGGTGATGATAGAACCTGATATTATATAAAAAGAGATACGACTACATCTATGAGTTTGATCGCCACAAAAGGAATAAGTACCCCTCCGAAACCATACAAAAACAAATTGCGCCGCAATAAGGCTGAAGCTCCGATAGGTTTGTAAGTCACTCCTTTGAGTGCCAATGGAATCAATACCGGAATAATGATTGCATTAAAGATCACGGCAGACAGAATAGCACTCTGAGGGCTTCCCAAGTGCATTATATTCAGTCCTTGCAAGGCCGGAATAGCTGTGATAAACAATGCCGGAATAATCGCAAAATATTTAGCCACATCGTTTGCGATGGAGAACGTTGTCAATGTACCACGCGTCATCAGGAGCTGCTTACCGATCTCCACAACCTCAATCAGTTTGGTGGGATCATTATCCAGATCAACCATATTTCCGGCTTCCTTTGCGGCCTGCGTCCCGCTATTCATCGCTACACCGACATCTGCTTGTGCCAAAGCAGGAGCATCGTTTGTACCGTCTCCCATCATCGCGACCAACCGACCTTCTGCTTGTTCCTGTTTGATGTAATTCATTTTATCCTCAGGTTTAGCTTCTGCTATAAAATCATCCACCCCGGCCTTCTCTGCAATGAACTTTGCCGTAAGCGGATTATCACCGGTAACCATTACCGTCTTTATGCCCATCTTCCTCAACCGCTCAAAACGTTCCTGTATACCCGGCTTTATGATATCCTGCAATTCTATCACACCCATCACTTTTTCATTTTGCGAAACGACAAGTGGTGTTCCGCCGTTACCAGAGATCTGCGTAACCCGCTCTTCAATCTCCTGAGGAAAGGTATGGCCAGCTTTCAGCACAATATTGCGGATCGCATCGGTAGATCCCTTGCGAATACGTGTATCTGTAAAATCTACACCCGAAGTACGGGTTTCAGCTGTAAAATTGATATAATGTGGTTCTTTTATCTGCAGTGTCAACGGATCCGGATTAGCCAGTTCAAGAATAGATTTTCCTTCAGGTGTATCATCCGCCATAGAGCTGAGAACTGCAGCCCGGATAAGTTGTTTCTCTTCTATTCCATCTGCTGCATAAAATCGGGTTGCTTTGCGGTTACCGATCGTAATAGTCCCTGTTTTGTCCAATAACAGAACATCAATGTCTCCGGCTGTCTCTACCGCCTTTCCCGATTTGGTGATGACATTTGCACGAAGTGCTCTATCCATTCCCGCAATACCGATAGCAGATAATAGTCCTCCGATAGTAGTGGGAATAAGGCATACAAACAGTGCAATGAAAGAAGCTATAGTGATAGATACATTTGCATAATCTGCAAAAGGTTTCAATGTCACGGTTACAATAATAAATACCAGCGTAAATCCGGCAAGCAATATCGTCAGCGCAATTTCATTGGGTGTCTTTTGGCGACTTGCACCTTCTACCAGAGCGATCATTTTATCCAGAAAACTTTCCCCGGGTTGTGTTGTCACCTTCACTTTAATACGATCCGACAGGACTTTGGTTCCACCGGTAACAGAGCTTTTATCACCTCCAGCTTCCCGGATCACAGGAGCAGATTCTCCGGTGATGGCACTCTCATCAATAGTCGCCAGTCCTTCGATAATTTCCCCGTCGGTCGGAATTACATCTCCAGCCTCGCAAATGAAAATATCACCTTTTTTCAGTGAAGAAGAAGAAACTGTAGTTCCATTCTCTAGTTTCGCAGGAGTCTCTTCACGGGTTTTGCGAAGACTGTCAGCCTGCGCTTTTCCTCTTGCTTCAGCAATAGCTTCCGCAAAATTGGCAAACAAAAGCGTGAAAAATAAAACCACAAACACTGTTGCATTATATCCAAAACTACCCTGTGAACGGTCTCCACTCAGCGTCCAGAGGGTGACGACAAGCATCACCAGTGTACCTACTTCTACAGTGAACATCACCGGATTCCGAAACATAAGCTTAGGATTTAACTTGACAAAAGATTGAGCAAAGGCTTCTTTTATCAGATCTTTTTGGAACAAAGATTTATTAGTTGAGTTCATATTGTTATTTATATTATAAATGAGCCTTAAAGCAAAAGAGTAATCTCTTATACGACTGTTCTGTATTGCGGCTTAGTTAAGTGAAAAATGTTCGGCGATAGGACCAAGTGTCAATGCCGGAAAGAAAGCAAGTGCTGCGACAATAATGATTACAGCAAAAACCATGAGTCCGAATGTTGGGGTATCTGTTTTTAATGTTCCCGATCCCTCAGGAATGTAATTTTTAGCAGCCAGCAAACCTGCAATGGCCACAGGGCCTATAATGGGCAGGAAACGACTCAGAATCAAGACAAATCCGGTACTGACATTCCACCACAACGTATTGTCCCCCAATCCTTCAAATCCACTACCGTTATTTGCAGCAGAAGACGTATATTCATAGAGCATTTCACTGAATCCATGAAAACCAGGATTGTTCAATGTGGCCATTCCATACTCCGGGAATGCACTTGCCAGAGCTGTTCCCACCAGGATCAGGAAGGGATGCAAAAGTGCGATGATCATAGCGATCTTCATTTCACGGGCTTCGATTTTCTTTCCCAGGAATTCCGGAGTCCTTCCGACCATCAGACCACTGATAAACACACCCAGAATAATAAAAATAAAAAAGTTCAGCAGGCCCACTCCATTTCCGCCATAGAACGCATTAATCATCATAGCCAACAACTCATTCATACCGCTGAGGGGCATAGTACTGTCATGCATAGCATTGATAGATCCGGTAGAGATCACAGTGGTCGCAATACTCCAGTAACCTGAGGCAATCGCGCCAAACCGCATTTCCTTTCCTTCTGTATTGCCCGATGAAATATCAATACCCATCCCGCTTACTGCAGGGTTACCTTTTGCTTCCAGGATAATATTCGGAATGACCAGCAGTAAGAATCCTACAGTCATAACTCCGAAAATCATCCAGGAGAGTTTTTTCCGTCTTATAAAATAACCAAAGGCAAAGATCATAGCCAATGGAATGATCATCTGCGCAAACATCTCCGTGATATTGGTCAGATAATTCGGATTTTCAAACGGATGATTAGAATTGACTCCAAAAAAACCACCTCCGTTAGTTCCTACGTGTTTGATAGCAATAAAACCCGCAGCCGGACCCGTAGACACTTCTACTGTCTTTCCCTCCAGCGTGGTCATACTATCCTTTCCGTTGAATGTCATCGGTGTACCGTTAAAGACAAGAATCAAGGCTACAACAATAGATAACGGAAGTAAAATACGCGTACAGGATTTAACAAAAAAGTTGTAGAAATTGCCAAGTGTATCACTTCTCTTTTCGCGGAATGCCTTGAAAAGAATAACCCCCGCAGCCATGCCTGTACCAGAGCTTACAAATTGCAGAAACATCAGCCAAAATTGACTCAGATAACTTACACCGGTCTCTCCCGAATAATGTTGGAGATTACAGTTAACGACAAAAGAAATAGTCGTATTAAAAGCCAGATGTGCTGACATATTGGGATTGTTATCCGGATTTAAAGGTAGCCACTGCTGTGTCATAAGGATAACCATACCCATCAAAAACCAAAGCATATTAATGGTCAGCAATGCAGCCATATGCTGTTTCCAGTTCATTTCCTGATGCTGATCAATACCGCTGGTACGGAATATTAATCTCTCCAGCGGATTGAAAACAGGATCAAGCCATGTTTTTTCATTTCCGAAAACTTTAGCGATATATTTTCCAAGAGGTATAGCCAGAATGACCGTCAGGACAAACATAAAGACTATACCTAAAATTTCTGTGTTCATATTATTGTTTTAGATTATTTGTTGCGGCGTATAAGATATACACACCGTAAATAGATGACTTAAAATTTTTCCGGTTTGAGTAACACATAACAGATATATACAAACACCAGAATAGAGATAATAAATAATGCGGTCATGTTAATTTTCAATTATTGTTTTCAAATACACCTGTCTCAATTCTTTTGGAAAAAATGTCAGATGTTTCTTTAGACTTTTTGGAGTTTCCTCATTTGCTATAATGCATAGAAACTCATTTTCAATAGCATTTTTATCGTGCAATTTTCCGTTCAGATATAGAATATTGACAATCTGAGCGGCTTCAATGGCCATAGCTTGCTGTTCTTCATCACCCTGAATGTGCTGTAAAAAATAACCTGCCAGTGATTGCAAAGCGGTATAATCATCGCTGATCTGCTCATGAATGACCTGAGGAAGCCATTCACGGATTGTTTTAATAACTTTAGTTTCCATATCGCGAATGAATAATTAGATTTTATCAAAAAAATGGATGGATTTATAGAACAGCGCAAAACATATAATGCCTGCTATAATTAATAAGACTGTAAGCATGGATAAGTGTAGATATTGATACATAAATCTGAAAGATGAACCGATCAGGATCACGTAGACAAAAAGGTAGATCAACAAACGGAACGGTTTGACCTTGCTCCATCTGCCGACAATCTTTCTCTTATCCTGATAAGTACATGTGGATTTCATAATTATAATGATGAAAGTTGACGGATATAAACGGAACGTAATGAATAAGGAATCTTAGTCTCAACGGATTGCCATTCTTGCGGATGACAGATACGTTTCATTCCGTTGAATGATCGTACAAAGAGATTTTCGATGATCTCTTTCACTGCGGCATCGCTTCTTCCGTAAAGCCATCCCATAAACATCATACTCCAGCGTACCCGAGGCAGATTATGGTGCTGAAGCATATCTTTCATAAAAGTGACTACGATCTGAATAGCACCTGCGATATTCTCCCTTGAACTAAGCCTGTTAACTTCCTCACTGACTTCCGGGATCTCGGCCGAAATAAGGGGAAGCAGATCTGATTTGTGAATAATTTTCATCGGTATAAAATTTATATTATCTGATTTGGAATCCCTTATGCCAAAAGAAAGACCATTTGAATTATAAAAAATACAACTATCTGAAAATCAATTAAAACAATAGTTTTTAGAAATTTTAAACATAAAAAAAGCCTATCATTTTGATAGGCTCATTATTAAAATGGAAGGGTTAATTTATTTATTCCTGTACAGGAAGTATGCTGATCTTCTGTTATTGTCTTAGTAAATCTGTCAGTATCTGATACCCCAAAAGATATTTCATAAATAGTATACTATATTCCGGAACAGATCCGCTGCTTTCATTTATATACTCATCTTATATTCCTCTATTTTACGGTAGAGCGTGGCAATGCCGATTCCCATTAAACGGGCAGCTTCAGCTTTATTTCCCTGTGTATGGAGTAATACCTTTTGGATATGTGCCTTCTCCGCCAATGCCATAGAGAAAGGCGATTGATACTGCGATTCTCTGTCTATTCTATTAAATTCATCTGGCAGACATGTCATATCCAGTACATTTCCATCGGATACGATCACACTCCGTTCGATAATATTTTTCAATTCTCTGATATTCCCTTTCCAGGAATAGTTTTTAAGCGCATTTAAGTAATCCGGTGTACATGTCACTGAACTAAGATTTGCTTTAAGGGCATATATCTGCATGTAATACTGCGCCAGTAATTCAACATCCTCTTGTCGCTCCCTCAAAGGAGGCAATGTGATCGTAAATACGGATAACCGATAGTAAAGATCACTTCGGAAATGCTCTTTTGCTATCTCTTCTTCCAGATTGCGGTTAGTAGCAGCCAATATGCGTACATCCACACGTGTAGCTTTCGTATCCCCGACTTTAAGAAATTCACCAGACTCCAGCACACGCAATAACTTAGCCTGTAAATCTATTGACATCTCTCCTATTTCGTCCAGAAATATAGTACCGGTATTTGCTTCTTCAAATAAACCCTTTTTATCTTTACTGGCTCCGGTAAAGGCTCCTTCTCTGTGACCAAACAGCTCACTTTCCAGAATTTCTCTTCCGAATGCAGAACAGTTAATAGCCACAAAAGGCTTGCTCTTCCGGTTGCTTTCATAATGGATGGCCTGCGCAAAGACTTCCTTTCCCGTACCGGTCTCCCCCAGCAGTAAAACCGTCGTGTCCATAGGAGCGACTTTCTTTCCTAAAGCCACAGCCTGTAAAACAGCTTTTGACTTGCCGATAATACTTTCAAAAGAATACTTTTTCTCAATCTTAAGCTCCAGTTGATGGACACGTTTTGCCAGAGAAGCCTTATCATATGCCTTATTCAGCAACGGAATGATCCGGTGATTATCATCCCCTTTGGTAATATAATCAAATGCACCGTTTTTGATAGCTTTCACACCATCCGGAATATTACCATAGGCCGTTAGCAGAATTACCTCTGCAAAAGGCTGCAGTGTTTTGATTTGCGGAATAAAACTTACGCCATCCCCATCCGGCAATTTGACATCACAAAGCACCACATCATAATCCGATTTATTCAATTGCCTGAGTGCTGCCTTGAGACTATCCGCTTCCGTCACCTCGTAGCCTTCACCTTCAAGACCTATTATGCGGGCAAGAAGGGTCCGTAGTTTATGCTCATCATCGATTAACAGTACTCGTTTCACAGTTCTATAAATATAAATTTCCTGATATCCCTAATTTAAATAATTCCGTACAGCGACCCTCCCTTTTCACCCAATACATCGACTCTGCGCTCGACTGCTTCATCTTTGATCAGTGCAGGAGCATGATGAGGTTTACTGCGTGCATCAATAATAAACGGACCTTCACATCCCCAATGTTTAAATCTGGTAAAACTCCGGATACCGTAAATATCATAGGCAGGATTACTTCTTGTGAAAGTCACCCATACAAAGTTATTGACGGTCTCTGCTGCAAAGCCGGCATCATCTGTCAATACGATCATTGGTATTCCAGTCCAATCCAGATGAGCCACCTGATTACACCATTCTTCAATGACGGACTGTTCCTGTTCATAATTCGTAAATGCACTGCCTTCGACCATCAGTACTCCCGGTATCGCCATACGTGCATGTTGAAAAGGTCTTGCCAGCTCAAATCCGGCCGGGAGCTCCGTTGCCAGCGTTCTTTTCTGTGTTCCTGCAGCAGCAAATACCACTTTAGATCCGGCATTCAGTCCGTCTCCGGAATAATCCAGGGTATCAATTGTCGTATTTGTCTGAAAATGAATATCACGTGTCAGATCTATACGCTCTAATATATGTCTGAAAAACTGCGGGATATTATGGATATCCAGTTTAGGATTATCTTCATAAGCAGAAATAAAAAGATATTTAGCAAGACTCAATTGATTCTTTCCCAGGATCTGATTAGCAATAGTAAGGATTTCCTGGGGACGATCCACTTGTTGGTAAGGAGTATACCGTTCTGAACCAATGGCGAACAACAAAGGATGCACCCCTGCCGGATCAACCGCATTCACCGCATGTAATCCATTGATTTCCTGCGGAATTGCAGAACCTGTGATTTCATGTATTAAAGCTCCGAAACTTGTATCTTCCTGAGGAGGTCGCCCTACCACAGTAAACGACCATATCGGATCTTTTTTGTGGTACACATTGTGTACCCGCATCAACGGAAAAGGGTGTGTAAGACTATAATAACCGATGTGATCCCCAAACGGACCTTCCGGTTTATTTTCATTAGGATATACAGTTCCGGTGATCACAAAGTCTGCATCTGCAGAAATACAAAAACCTTCCTCATCATAGAAGTATCTAAATCTTCTGTTACCCAGGGCACCTGCAAAGATCATTTCAGACAAGCCTTCGGGTAGTGGCATGACAGCAGATAACGGGTGAGACGGAGGTCCGCCAACAAAAATACTCACTTTCAAAGGTATCCCAAGTTCATTTGCCTTAGTCTGATGTACTCCTATTCCTCTGTGCAACTGATAATGCAATCCAATCTCCCGGTTCGGTACATACTCATTACCGGATAATTGTATGCGATACATGCCCAGATTAGCATTCATAATACCAGGTTTGCTTACATCTTCGGTATATACCTGAGGCATCGTGACGAATGCACCTCCATCCATTGGCCAGTTTACAATTTGTGGCAATTTGCTGATCTGCGTTTTACCATACAGAATCGGAGCTCCGCTCTTTCGTTTCCACGGCAGAGCGCCCAGAGCGGTCATGGAAGATCCTACATATTGAAAAGGATTTTTAAGTACAGCAGCAGGATTCATTTTGACATCCACAAGTTTTTTCAGATGATCCAAAGAATCCCGAAACATAAATTTTGAACGCTCCAGCGTACCGAAAAGATTGGAAACGGCAGGAAATTCAGAACCCTTAATACGTTCAAAAAATAAAGCCGGCCCTTCCTTGTCAAACACACGCATGTGTATAGCTGCCATCTCCAGATGAGGATCAACTTCTTCTTTTATTCGTATCAGGTGGCCATTTCTTTCCAGATCCAGCACGCATTCCGCTAAACTTTTATATCCCATAACTGTCGTATCTTGAAGATTACAAAAATAACAGAATATACCAAGTAAAGGCTTATTTTGACAGAATTATCAAAATAACAGTAACAGATTAACAATCCTGTTCAATCGCCTGTTCCAGTGGAGTGAGTTCCATGGGCATCAATTGCTGCCATTGCTGATTATCAACAATATCTTCATAACGGATAACCTGTCTGAATTCCTCAAAATCTTCACCGTTAATGTCATATAATTTTGTAAATATCGCTTTGACCAGGGGCTTGGGAAGGATAAGAGTTCGGGGAGGAGCCTGATCCGGACTAAAACGGGCATAAAGATTAAAAAAGTCACGGAAGCTCACAACAGAAGGCCCTCCCAGTTCGATTACCTTATCTGTAAATACATCCATTTTCAGCATTTTTTGTAACCAACGGATCACATCTAAAGCTGCAATGGGCTGAAAACGGATTTTAGCAATCCGGCCAACATAAGCAACTATTTTTTGCTGCTCCAGAACTTTGAATATATTATCCAACATAGACCCCAATCCTACCGCACAGTTATTCAAGACAATAGTATATTGTATCTGTTGTGCATTGAAAAGATCTATTATAGGACGAAGATGTTTTTTGTCCATCAGACGTGCGACATAGGTAATACGCCAGCAGCTCTGTCTTCTTACCAGTTCGATAAAATTACGCAAAGCTACCATTTCCAGCTTGATATGAACAGGATCATTAAGGGTTGGTACCTGAGCAAAATAAATTGCAGCATCCAGATGCCTGATCTGAAAATGATCGTAATCCCCCGTTCTGCGTATCAGATCTACAGGGTACAACTGCGCCGTCACCGGCTCAGAAGTTCGGGAATAAAAGAGTTCCGTATTACGGGTTATGGCTGTCACATGCAGCTCTTGGTTAGCAAGATGTGCAGCAGCTCTCTTTCCCAGATAATTGTTCAATCCGCATATCAGCACTTCTTTCATTCCGATTTGAATTTGTTTAGTAGAATGTTCCTCAATCAGTTTTTGTTAAAGAAGGAACATCCGTAGGCTATTTATGTTTAGGAAAACTTTAAATGTTACAAAACTTCTTTAAAAACTACCCGTTCAAAAAATGTCCGAATATTGTCAATTATAGCATAATTGAACTAAAACTAACCTATATAACCTAATAAATAACGTATATTTGCAGTTATTTAGAAAGATTCAACATAACAGTTGATGCGTTTAAGAAAAGTTTTATGGAAAGTAAAGTGACTCTTATTTGGTTTAGAAACGACCTTCGTTTTCATGACAATGAGATTCTTTTTGAAACAGTCAGTAAAAGTCCTATTATTATTCCTGTTTATTGCTTTGATCCCCGTTATTTTTCCAAAAAATCAAGTGGTCATCGAAAGACAGGGGTTCACAGAGCACGTTTTATTCTGGATTCTGTAAGAGAGTTGAAAGAAAAATTTGCTGCGATGGGTTGTGATTTAATGAGCTTTGTCGGCTATCCTGAAGAAATCATCCCCAGACTCGCTGCCAAATATGAAGTCAATGAAGTTTTTCACCATAGGGAGGTCGCATCACGCGAAACTATAATTTCTGAAAACGTAGAAACTGCACTCTGGAAACTTAAAATCAATCTAAAACATTTTATCGGACATACCTTATACCACAAAGAAGACCTTCCTTTTCCTATCCGTGATATCCCGAATGATTTCATGGTATTCAAAAAGAAAATAGAAAGAGAAAGCACCGTAAGACAACCCTTCCCTACTCCGGAATTGATGGTCACACATCCTCATCTGGAGAAAACAACTATACCGACGCTGGAAGAGCTTGGCTATACGGACGAGGAAATACAAGCTGCAAATAATAACCCTATTCATCTGCGCGGTGGTGAAGATGAAGCCCTTAAGAAAGTTGAAGAAGTATTATCGGGACAATTCAATGAGCAGCTGGACTATATGATGCTTTCGCCTTACATTGCAGCCGGCGCATTATCACCAATCTATCTTTATCATAAAATAAAAGAGGCCAAACTTGTTCTGAATAAAAAAAGGACAGAAAAATTAACTGCACAGCTGCTATGGAGAGATTATTTCCGTTTTATGCTTAAAAAATACCCAAATGTGTTCTTTAAGAAAAACGGGACAGGCAAGAACGAATATTCAAATGCCGATACCAATCCGGAAGATCTGAAAAAGTGGCAATCCGGACAGACGGGCTATGAATTTATCGATAAGGCTATGCAATTCCTGTCTCAGACGGGCAATCTGCCCTCAGACCTTAAAAAAATAGTAAGCCTGTTTTTTGTCCAGGAATATCAGGGAGACTGGAGAAAAGGCGCTTCCTATTTTGAAGATATGCTGATAGACTATGCTCCTGCTACCACATACGGATATTGGGCGCATTATGCAGGCGTGGGAACAAGTATTAAAAACAATACTCCGGCATCCTGGGAAGTACAAATGAAGAATAGTTATCCGAACGGGTTGGAAATACCATTCTTCGATCAAAATATTGTGGCTTAAATAAATAACCAAACAGCTCTAAAAGCTAAAACCGACATATTTGAAAAGTATTTGACCTGAGCAATACGGTTTTTCCAAAACATGCGTTGAAAAGGTCAATACTCTCATTATGAACTTTAAAAACATACTATTTTCTGACAAATGATTAGCCAAAACTCTTTTATAATTCCTAACTTTGGCGAAATAATACTTTTACGTTTCTAAATGGACAATTTAACATATTTGAGCAACGCCGATTCAAGCTATATTGACGGTCTGTACCAAGCTTATAAACAAGATCCGCAATCTGTTGATTTCGGGTGGCAAAAGTTTTTTGAAGGATTTGATTTTGGATTGACAGAAGAAAAAGGTGCTATCTCAGGAGAAGCAGGTGCTGCACCGGAACATTTCTTAAAAGAAATCAATGTATTGAACATGATCAACGGATACAGAGATCGTGGTCACCTGTTTACCGAAACTAACCCTGTCCGTGAACGTCGTAAATATTTTCCAGGTAAAGAATTAGAAACATTCGGTCTCTCAGAGGCTGATATGGATACAGTATTCAATGCCGGTGTTGAAGTAGGTTTAGGACCTGCCAAACTTAGAGATATCCGCCAACTGATCGAAGACACCTACTGTCGCTCTATCGGTGCGGAATTTCGTTATATCCGTAACCCGGAGAAAATCAAATTTCTTCAGGACAAAATGGAAGTGGAACGCAGCACACCAAACTTCTCATTGGATAAGAAGAAACGTATCCTGAAAAAGTTAAATGAAGCTGTAATTTTTGAGAACTTCCTGGGCACCAAATTCTTGGGTCAGAAACGCTTTTCTCTTGAAGGAGCAGAAAGTCTGATCCCGGCACTGGATTCTATTATTGAAAAAGGTTCTGAAATCGGAATACAGGAATTTGTATTGGGTATGGCTCACCGTGGCCGTCTGAATGTACTTGCCAATATCATGGGTAAATCGTACAAAACGATCTTCTCTGAATTCGAAGGTAAGATGCTGGAAGAAGATCCTGAAATCCACTTCGGAGGTGACGTAAAATATCACCTGGGATTCTCCTCAGATGTAAAAACTGATGATGGTAAATCTGTACACTTAAGTCTTGCTCCTAATCCTTCTCACTTAGAAACAGTAGATGCGATCATCGAAGGTATGGTACGCTCTAAGATCGACATGAAATATGAAGGTGATTCATCTAAGATCGCTCCGATTATGATTCATGGAGATGCAGCTGTAGCGGGACAAGGTATCGTATACGAAGTCATCCAGATGTCCAAACTGGATGGTTACAAAACCGGAGGAACGATTCATATTGTCATTAACAACCAGGTAGGTTTTACCACCAACTTTAAAGATGCACGTTCATCGACATACTGTACAGATATTGCTAAAGTAACCTTATCTCCTGTTTTCCATGTGAACGGAGATGATGTAGAAGCATTAGTATACGCTATCAACCTGGCAGTAGAGTATCGCCAAAAATATAAAACAGATGTATTTATAGATCTGTTGTGCTACAGAAGATTCGGTCACAACGAAGCTGATGAGCCTAAATTTACACAACCCCTGCTTTATAAAGCGATAGAAAAACACGCTAATCCGCGTGAGATCTATGCGCAAAAATTATTAGATCAGGGCAGTGTTGATGCCAATCTGGCAAAAGAAATGGAAAAAGAATTCCGCAGCCTGTTACAGAGTCGTCTGGATGAAGCTAAGGGATCTCAAAAATTAAATGACGAAACACCTATGTTCTCAGGAGCATGGAAAGGACTTCGTCAGGCAAAAGCCAATGACATCTTCAAAGTTGCAAATACAAAAGTAGACAAGAAGAAATTCCTGGAGCTAGCCAAACAAATCAGTACACTTCCATCGGATAAAAAATTCTTCCGCAAGATCACTAAAGTGTTTGAAGATCGTTTGAAAATGATTGAAAACAACAATTATGATTGGGCAATGGGCGAACTAATGGCTTATGCAACTCTTCTTAATGAAGGAAACCGTGTTCGTATTTCGGGTCAGGACGTACAACGTGGTACATTCTCACACCGTCATGCGGTAGTGACACTGGAAGATTCAGAAGAAAAATATGTGCCTTTAGCCAATATTGAAGGCGGAGACAAATTCAATATTTACAATTCGCACCTTTCAGAATACGGGGTATTAGGTTTTGAATACGGATATGCTTCCGTCAATCCACATTCACTGACTATCTGGGAAGCACAATTTGGTGACTTTGCAAATGGTGCTCAGATTATCTTTGACCAGTATATTTCCAGTGCAGAGACAAAATGGAGACGCTCTAACGGTCTTATTATGTTATTGCCTCACGGTTATGAAGGACAAGGCCCTGAACACTCTTCAGCACGTATAGAGCGTTACCTGGAGCTGTGTGCCAATAACAATATCATTGTGGCTAACTGTACAACCCCTGCTAATTACTTCCACCTGTTGCGTCGTCAGTTACACAGAGACTTCCGCAAACCATTGGTAGAAGCTACCCCTAAAAGTCTGCTTCGTCATCCGAAAGCGGTGTCAACATTAGAAGATTTTACGGAGAAAGCTTTTCAGGAAATAATTGACGATCCGAATGTAACAGCGAAATCTGTAAAACGTGTTATCCTTTGTTCTGGTAAAATCTACTACGAATTATTGGAAAAACAAGAGGCAGACAAACGAAATGACGTAGCGATTGTTAGAGTAGAACAACTCTTCCCTGTAGCCTTCGATCAGATCGCTGCATTGCGTAAGAAATATGCAAAAGCAGAATTTATCTGGGTACAGGAAGAAAACGAAAATATGGGAGCATGGCCATTCTATTTGCGTAAATTCAATGGTTCAGATCTGAACTTGACTGTTATCGCAAGAGAAGAGAGCGGAAGTACAGCAACAGGCTATATGAAACAACACGCTGCCCAACAAGCTTCCATTATTAATAAAGCATTCGAATTAAAAAAATAAAACATAAAACTGCAGCTGATGTTATCATCAGCTGTTGTTCACAAAAAGAGATTATATGAGCTTAGAAATCAAAGTACCAGCCGTAGGTGAATCGATTACGGAAGTAACCTTAGCACAATGGTTGAAACAAGATGGCGATTATGTAGAAATGGATGAAAACATCGCCGAATTGGAATCTGATAAAGCAACATTCGAATTACCTGCAGAAAAAGCCGGTATCTTGAAAATTATTGCACAAGAAGGAGATACTTTAGAAATTGGTGCTGTAGTATGTACAATCGAGGAAGGATCTGCTCCTGCCGGTGGTGGTGCTGCCCCTAAAGCAGAAGAAACCAAGGCTGCTGCACAACCTGCTGCATCTACACCTGCGCCAGCGGCTGCAGACGATGAAGATCAAAATTCATATGCTGCAGGTACAGCGTCTCCTGCTGCTGCTAAAATATTAAGAGAAAAAGGAATTGATCCTGCCGCTGTAAAAGGTACAGGAAAAGATGGACGTATCACAAAAGAAGACGCTGAAAAAGCGCAGGCTGGTGCTAAACCTGCAGCAGCTCAACCAGCAACTTCAGCTCCTGCTGTTACACCAGCTCCTGCAGTTGCCGGTGCACGCAACGAGCGTCGTGAGAAAATGACTTCTCTACGTAAAACCATTGCTAAACGTCTGGTAGCAGTGAAAAACGAGACAGCTATGTTAACGACATTCAATGAAGTTAACATGCAGCCGATCATGGATCTTCGTGCTAAATACAAAGATACATTCAAAGAAAAACACGGTGTTGGACTTGGGTTCATGTCATTCTTCACAAAAGCAGTTACAACAGCGCTAAAAGAGTGGCCAGCAGTCAATGCCCGTATTGAAGAAAACGAATTGGTATACTCTGACTTTGCAGATATCTCTATAGCTGTATCCGCACCAAAAGGATTAGTAGTACCTATCATCCGTAATGCGGAATCTCTTTCACTACATGAAATCGAGAAAAAAATCGGAGAACTAGCAGGTAAAGCCCGCGACAACAAGTTGACTATTGAAGAAATGACAGGTGGTACATTTACCATTACAAATGGTGGTGTATTCGGATCTATGATGTCTACTCCTATCATCAATGCTCCTCAGTCTGCAATTCTGGGAATGCACAATATCATCCAACGCCCTGTTGCAGAAAACGGTCAGGTTGTGATCCGTCCGATGATGTATATTGCATTATCATATGATCACCGTATTATTGACGGACGTGAGTCTGTTAGCTTCCTGGTACGTGTAAAACAATTACTGGAAGATCCTGCAAGACTACTATTAGAAGTATAGTTCTTTTAGTTATATTTCAAAAACAATACAACAAACAGGCTATACTAACACTATAGCCTGTTTCTGTTTCCTCGTATCTTATTTGCCCAAATCTCTGTACTAATGGTTAGAAGATTCATCACGTTACTCCCTATATTACTGTTTTATTTAAATTCTTATAGCCAGGATCTCGGTTTTCAGATAGACTTTCTCGGCTACGCTGACAACAGAGAATTTAAAATCCCGTACACCGAACCTAAAACCATATTCGGAACCCGTATATCTCCTGAACTTTACTTCAGGCTGGGAGACAACCATACCGTACATGGAGGAGTACATGTCGCTCAGGAATTCGGAGAGAAAGAGCATAACAACCCTATGGTAAGACCCATCATTTATTACAATTACAGAAATGAAAATTTTGATTTCTCCATAGGACATATTCCACGTTATGATCTGATGAAAAATACGCCACGTGCTATTCTCAATGACACTCTTATCTACTTCAGACCCAATATTGAAGGGATGATGCTCGCATACAGAAACGATCATTTTCAGCAAAGACTATTTATAGACTGGACCAGCAAACAATCTGATAAATACAGGGAACGTTTTCTGGTCGGAATGAACGGAAAGGTAAGAGTTAGTGATTTTTATTTTTCGGATGATCTCATTCTATGGCATAATGCTCTTTCTGCAAACGGCAATATAGAAGAGCATATTCAGGATAATGGGGTAGGGATATTTAAACTAGGAAGCGATCTGAGTAATCACACCCCGCTGGACTCCCTTACTATAGATGCCGGAATACTCGTCGGAATAGACCGGGTAAGATCCAAATATGAATTCAGATTTCAGAAAGGCTTTACATCCACTATTTATATGGCTTACAAGAGATTTTCATTAGAGAACACCTTCTATAAAGGAGACAGTCAAAATACACCTTATGCGGACAGTCATTACAGATACAGTACATATGACCGGCTTGATGTTGGCTGGACTCCTTTTCATTCCACCAATATTCAGGGAACACTCAAACTGGCTTTACATTTTACGCCAGGGCATATAGAAAATCAGCAAATGTTTACTCTACGTTATCTTTTGAACAGAGCAATACTGTAATAAGGATTAATAATATTGGTCCTACTACTTTTTATACGTCAGCTTATTCCCGATCATACGATTGTTGTACTGCTGAATAAAGGCTTTCATTTTGGTTTCCATCGTATCCAGAACTGCAGGATGTTGCTTCAGCAGATCAGTTTTCATAAACCGGTCCTCTTTCAAATTAAATAACGTAAGCGGGCCTTTGCCATCATAGGTCATAAAATAATCCTTGTAATAGAAATTAAAAGATCCTGAGTTATTATTCACAACAAAGTTGTCATGCTGTTGTTCAGCAAACCCGTTAAAACCAAATGAAAAATAAGGTTTATCATAATGAAGGTAGCTGAGTACCGTTGGCATAATATCCGTTTGCTGAATCAACTTTGAAGACCTGCCTTTGAGATCTCCTCCGGGATAATAGAATATAATTGGAATCGCATATGCATTGGGCAGTGTTTTATATTCCGGAAGGTAACTTACGGTAGCATGATCCGCACAGATTACAAATAGCGTATTTTTATACCACGGCATCTTTGAAGCTGTAGCAAAAAACTCTTTCAAGGCATGATCTGTATATCCTACAGGCTCTTGTACTTCTAACGGTCCTTTCGGAAAAACACCCTTATATTTCTCGGGCACCTTAAAAGGATGATGGGAGGACAAAGAAAAGAAACTGGCAAAAAAAGGCTGTTTGAATGTATTGATCTTATTAGCCATAAACTGCATGAACGGCTCATCCCAAATCCCCCATATACCGTCAAAATCAGAATCATTATTATATTCGTTCTTACCGAAATAATTTTTGATTCCTGCCAGTCTGGTATAGGCTGAAAAACCCATGCTTCCATTTGGAGCACCATGAAAAAATGCAGTTTCATACCCCTTGTCACCCAGCAATTTTGCAATACTTGTGGTTTCATTACCAGAGTAGATAGAGAGTACGAAAGGCTCTCCTACCGAAGGAATACCTGTAATCACAGAAGGCAAAGCATCTATAGATTTGCGCCCGTTTGCATAAGAATGATCAAATGTGTAAGCCTGTCCGATCAGGGAGTCCAGGAAGGGTGTATAACCTTTGTACTGACCATTCTGAATATCTTTATTCAAGGCACCAATATGTTCCTTTGCATAGCTCTCCAAAATCAGAAATACCACATTAAGTTTACGGAATGAAGCCGTATCCACGGGCTGATGAATAGTTGGGTAAACCTTCTCCAGTTCCAACTCTTCAAAGTAATGAACAGGCTTCAGATTGACGGCCTTAAGTGTTTTCAATATAGAAAAAGGCGTATTCAGCACAATATTCATCTCCTCCGGCACTTTGACATAATCGCCGGCATTACTCAGGGTAATAGGCCGTGTACTATGCGCCCAGCCCCCACGTACTCCTCCAATAAACAGAAAGACATAAAATAACATCAATATAAGATGAATACCTGCTGTTTTCCAACTGAACACATTAGGCTTTACAACCTTGATAAGATCATATGTCTTTGCCAAAAGATAAACCAATCCGGCAAATAATAAAACCAGATACCAGTAGCCCAGCAAAAAATCAAAAGTAAGTTTCAGCAGATTATTTTCATTGGCAAACTGATCAATTACAGTCCCTGTAGTCCTCTTTAATGTAAAAGGATAATAGGCATAATCGATCAGGTTAAGCGCTATACCTATACTGTTTGTAATGACAAATATCCACTTCGCTATCCGCTGATAAGTGTTGTTGTACTTAAAAGGAACAGGAATTATATAGAGTAAAATATAAAGGATATTGAGATAAAGCAAAGCAGCAACATCAAACTTGACACCGCCTTTCATCATGATAAAAAGTTCCCCTGCACTTACATTAGGAAACAAACCAATATTAAGCCAGTAAAAACCAATCCGCAATAATGCATAAATAAATAAAAGCAGTAAAAAACGAAACGCTATAGCTATAAAAGGAGCCACAGGATGCTTTAATGTCAATACTTTCATAACTAATACTTCAAAAATTCATCGTATACCTTTTGGTAGTACGCTTTAGCTATATTTAATAAACTATCATTTTTGGCAACAGGATAAGCTCTGTTTTGATTGTAATTGATGATTTTACCGATGTTGTCAAAACTTAAGGCCTGCTCCGGAGTGATTACCCCAAAGGCATCCTTAGAATTATAAAACGCAATTTGCGGTGTAGTCTTATTAAATAAATCCCTGCTCCAGTGATAGCGGTGAGAAGAGATCCCCATCTGCTGCAATAAAGTCGCCACAAGATCAGTCTGATTACCAATACGGGAGTAAACTTTACCCCTGTATTCTGGTTTTATAACATCTCCAAAAAATAATAATGGGATATGAAAACGGTTAGGATGCGACAAATCCCATTTCTCCGACGGCAAACGGTGTCCGTGATCTGCGATCACCACAAAAAGTGTGTTCTTGTACCACTCTTTCTGTTTAGCCTTGGAAATAAAATCGTACATCACCGAATCTGTATAGTATGCCGTGCTTCTGAATTTATCTGCATTTGTCTTATTGCCAAATTTATAACCATTCTTCAGCTCAAACGGTTCATGATTGATCAGTGTAAAGATCGTTGAAAAGAAAGGTCTCTTTTCCTTATCAAAATCTGACAGCATCCGTTTGAACACCTCATGATCATACGCTCCCCAGGACGCACGGTCAACATGATTATCAAAATTGGCATTATCTACAATCTTAGCAATGCCATGCATATACATATAAGATTTAAAATTATAAAACTCACTCTGACCTCCGTGATAGAAAGAAGTATGATAACCTGCAGAATCCAGTTCCTGACCTATAGCCGGCATATTCTCATGCTTATCTATATATTTAATAATGCTTTCAGGTCCCTGAGCCGGAAAAGCACTCAGCGTACCCACCATACCCTTATCGGACCGATCTGAAGCTGAATAGATGTGATCAAAGAATACACCTTCGCGGATAAGTTTTTCGAAATTCGGAGAAATACCCTTTTCGCCACCCATAGAAGCAACCAGATCACCAACGTAGCCTTCCAAAAGAATAAGCACGACATTGGGTCTCTTATTGGTCAGTATTTCCACAGTAGAATCCGGATTTGCCGTAAAAGCAGGTTTCAAGGTTTCAGCCAAAGAAGTCTTGTCCGGATAGAAGTTATACGGATTCTGCAGTTTAGTACTCCTTTTGAAATAATCCCGCAAAAGCGCCCATTGCGTATTGACTGCAGCATGATTGTAAAATGTTGTTTCCGAAAAATAAGCCTTACTCGAATTTAAAGTAGCACGTCCGTATCCACCACGGATAAACGTAAACAGGATAAAAATACAAACGGCAAATTTCAAAAAATTAGGGAGTACTTTCTTGAGGTTAAAGTAATGCACCTTACCCAGCATCCAGCGATACAATTTCCATCCTACAAAAATGAAAACAATCATCCCCAGAATAGGGACAAAAATAGGAGTAGATTCAGCAGAAGCAACTGCCCCTGACGGAGATGCCCAGAAAGCATCAATAGCTCTCCGTGAAATCTTATCTCCCCACTCTCTGTAAATATTAATATTGATAAAGGTCACTACCGCGTAGACCGTCAATATACTTACAGTGTAAATATCTATCCATCTTCTCGAAAAACGCACTTTAGGAAAAAACGAAAGTATGCTATAGAACAAAAACGGAAGCGCTACAATATAAGATACTGCAGAAAGATCTAATGAAAGTCCGTTATAGTAAATTCTGAAAATATCAGCGAAATGATTAAAGCCTATCTTCTCAAAAAAAGAGCAGATAAATAACAGGCGATCTACAAAAGTGATAAGGAGCCAAAACAAAAAATATTGAACCAGAGCCCTTACCTCATTAGTTATATCATTCATTGTTAACGTCAAATAAAAATAATGGTGCAAAAGTACACTAAATTCAGTGAGTTAATTCTGTATTAACAAAATATTATCAAAGTATGATGACTCTTTTACAAACTGATTCTTAAAATAAGTAAGGACAAATGCTTATTTTTGTATTCTTTTATTTTTTACTTACAAAAATGAGTATAGCGAAAACTTACAATCCTAAAGAAGCTGAAGAAAAATGGTACAGCTATTGGATGAATAACGGATTTTTCCGTTCGACTCCAGATGAACGTGAACCGTATACAATCGTAATGCCTCCTCCCAATGTTACCGGAGTTTTACACATGGGTCATATGTTGAATAATACGATTCAGGATGTGTTGATCCGTCGCGCACGTATGCAAGGTAAAAATGCATGCTGGGTACCGGGAACAGATCATGCATCTATTGCTACGGAAACTAAAGTCGTCGCTATGCTTAAAGAACAGGGTATTGATAAAAAATCAATCAGCAGAGAAGATTTTTTGAAATATGCCTGGGAATGGAAAGAAAAATATGGTGGCATCATCCTGAAGCAACTCGAAAAGCTGGGAGCATCATGCGATTGGGAACGTACTAAATTCACAATGGACCCTGAGCTTTCTGAAGCTGTATTGGACACCTTCATCAAATTCTATAAAGAAGGATATATCTATCGTGGGGTACGTATGGTCAACTGGGATCCTCAGGGAAAAACGGCGTTGTCTGACGAAGAGGTAATCCGTAAAGAGGTTAACCAAAAACTATACTATATACGCTATAAGGTAAAAGATTCAGACGAGTACGTAGTCATTGCGACCACACGCCCTGAAACGATCATGGCCGATTCAGCAATATGTATCAATCCCCATGACGAACGTTACCAGCATTTAAAAGGAAAAACAATACTCGTACCACTGGTAAACCGTGAGATACCCATCATCGAAGATGAATATGTAGATATGGAATTCGGTACAGGCTGTTTAAAAGTAACACCTGCACACGATCTTAATGACTATGAACTTGGACAAAAGCACAATCTTGAAGTAATAGATATCCTGAATGATGATGGTACGCTCAACGAAAAAGCAATTATCCTAATTGGTGAAGATCGCTTCATTGCCCGTAAAAAAGTAGCAAAACTACTGGAAGAGGTGGATCAGATCGAAAAAATAGATGATTATAAATCACAGGTCGGATTTTCAGAACGTACTGATGCTGCCATAGAACCTAAGCTATCTATGCAATGGTTCTGCAAAATGGATGAATTAGCTAAACCGGCATTAGACTATGTTATCAGTGGAGAAGTGAATCTTATACCGGACAAGTTTACAGCCAGCTACAAACACTGGATGGAGAATGTCAAAGACTGGTGTATCTCCCGTCAGTTGTGGTGGGGACAACGTATTCCTGCCTGGTATAACGACAAAAATGAATGGGTAGTTGCAAAAACAGAGGAAGAAGCCATTCAGGAATTTACAAATCAAGGTAAATCAGCAGCTGGTATACGCCAGGAAGATGATGTACTGGATACCTGGTTCTCTTCCGGTCTGTGGCCTATGTCCGTATTTGACGGTGTACGTAATCCTGAAAACGAAGATTTCAACTATTACTATCCGACCAATGATCTGGTAACTGCACCCGAGATTTTATTTTTCTGGGTAGCACGTATGATGATCATGGGGCATCATTATACGGGAAAAGCACCTTTCAAAAACGTATATCTGACCGGAATTGTACGCGACAAACTGGGCCGTAAAATGTCGAAATCACTGGGCAATTCCCCGGATCCTATCGAACTGATGGAACAATATGGCACTGACGGAGTACGTGTAGGGATGCTCCTGTCCTCTCCTGCCGGAAATGATCTGATGTTTGACGTGTCCTACTGTGAGCAAGGACGTAATTTTGCAAATAAGATCTGGAATGCATTCCGTCTGGTAAAAGGATGGGAAATCTCGAATGAACCCGCACCGGAAGCTGACAGAACTTCTGCGGCATGGTTTGATGCCAGATTCAATCAGGCACTGGTAGAAATCGAAGAACACTTTGCGAGTTACAGATTATCAGACGCCTTAATGGCGACATACAAACTCATCTGGGATGATTTCTGTGCATGGTACTTGGAATTAATCAAACCCGCTTACGGATCTCCGATTCCTGCTGAAACATTTGAAACTGTAAAAGCTTTCTTCCAGCGTGTATTAACACTGGCGCATCCGTTTATGCCATTCCTCACAGAAGAGCTATGGCATGACGAACTATTCGGCACACGTGAAGCTAACGACTGCTGTATCGTCGCAGAATACCCAAAAACGGAAGCTTTTGATGAAACACTTATCAAAGAATTCAACACCGTAAAACAAGTTATATCTGAGGTAAGAAATGTACGTAATACCAAGCAGATCTCTCCGAAAGTAGCTTTGCCACTGGCAATAAATGCAAATGATATCGATTTCAGGAAATACGAGGACAGCATTATCAAGCTGGCAAATATATCCGAACTGACATTTGTAAAAGAAAAGATCGCTGGTGCTGTCAGTTTTCTGGCAGGACGTGATGAGTGTTATATTGCAATGGAAAACAATATCGATGTGGATGCAGAGCGTGAACGTATCGGCAAAGAAATTGAATACCTTAAAGGTTTCCTGATCTCAGTAGACAAAAAACTCTCGAATGAACGTTTTGTCCAAAATGCAAAACCTGAAGTTGTTCAGAATGAACAAAATAAAAAGGATGATGCACAAACGAAAATCAAAATCCTGGAAGAAAGTCTCGCTAATCTAGGCTAATAATCTTCATACAGCATAATACAGAGGCTTCGTCACATGTGGACGAAGCCTCTTTTCGTTTATAAACATGGTATTTAAGCATTAAGTTCTTAAATTTAGGTTCACCTCTTATAAAAATGAAAAAGATCAGTATACTTAGTCTGCTTATTCTGGGAACCCTTTCCTGCGCCTCCATACATGTTGTACAAAAACTGCCGGATGGTTTTGTTTATATCCACAAACTGATTCCCAATATTCAGTACGACATTCGTTATGCAGGTGACCACAACTTTACAGGAAAAAAGATCAAAAGTTATAATAAAGAAGTAGCGATTCTTTCAAAGCCCGCAGCGCGGGCGCTGAAGAATGTTCAACGGGAACTGAACAGACAAGGTTTAGGCCTCAAGATATTCGATGCTTACCGTCCTCAGACAGCAGTAGATAATTTTAAAGAATGGGCACTGATTATAGAAGACACGCTGGCTAAGAAAGAATTCTATCCGGATATTGATAAAAAAGACCTCTTCCAATCAGGATATATCGCCGAAAAATCGGGACACAGCAGAGGCAGTACAGTAGACCTGACAATCATCTACAGTAAGAGTAAACTCGAACTGGATATGGGAAGTCCTTTTGACTATTTTGGAACAGCTTCCCATCATGACTATTCTGATCTTACAGGCAGACAGAAAGAAAATCGAAAAATTCTAAAAACAATAATGGAAAAATACGGTTTTAAATCTTACCAGAAAGAATGGTGGCATTATACTCTTAAAGACGAGCCTTATCCAAATGAATACTTCAACTTTCCGGTAGAATAGAGCAAACAGAAAAACGTATTTCGCTATGACGACACTAACGTACAGCATTGAAATCAATGCAACACCCGAAAAAATCTGGCAAACGCTTTGGGATGAAGAAAGCTACAAAGTCTGGACACATGTATTCAGCCAGGGAAGTTATTATAAGATTTCAGATTTTAAAGAAGGAAATACGATTCACTTTCTGACTCCGCGGGGAGATGGCATGTACAGCCTGATCAACAAACTTGACTATCCGGATTATATATCCTTTCAGCATCTTGGTGAGATAGTCAATTTTGAGGAAGTACCCAATCACGATCCGGAATGGGGAGAGTTATATGAAATATACGAACTTCATCCGGAAGGAAAAAAGACTATACTCCTAGTGAAAGTAGATACACTGACAGAATATAAAGAAAGTATGAACAAGACATTCCCTCTGGCGTTGCAGAAAGCTAAAGAAATAGCCGAACAGCCTTAATCATGAAGAGGAAGGAATACCCTTACAACTAAAATTAATTAAAATCTGCCTGAAGGATTAAAAAGGAGCATCGTCCGGCATATCATTCATACGCGAAGGCATTGTGATACCTCCTCCTCCAAATCCTTCAAATGAAGTAGAAGGATTCATCGCTGATGAAGAAAATGTTGTCGGCTCCGCACCGAAACCACCGGCATCTCCCATACCTGAAAATTCGTCTTCCAGATCGACAAACTTCACGAATTTACCAACGAAACGTAAAGGAACAATACCCGTTTCACCATTACGGTGTTTTGCAATGATAACCTCCCCGACACCAGCCGTAGGACGTCCTTCCTCATCTTCGGTAAGACCATAGTATTCCGGACGATACAGGAAGAGTACCATATCCGCATCCTGCTCAATAGATCCCGATTCACGCAAATCGGAAAGCATTGGACGTTTACTGTTTCCCGGACGGGATTCTACAGCACGGCTCAACTGCGAAAGAGCCAATACCGGTATATTCAATTCCTTAGCAACAGACTTCAATGCCCGTGAGATACTACCAATTTCCTGCTCACGGTTACCTCCACCCTTGCCCTCAGATTTACCATGCATCAGCTGCAGGTAATCGACAATAACCATCTGAATATCGTGTTGCGCTTTCAGACGACGGCATTTGGCACGGAACTCAAATACGTTAAGAGCAGGTGTATCATCGATAATAAGTGGAGCCTCAGTCAGACGCCCGATTCGGGAATGTAACTGTTGCCACTCATGATCCGCAAGGTTACCCTTTTTAAGTTTTTCCTGTTCAATTTCAGTTTCACCGGCAATAAGACGATTCACTAACTGAACCGAAGACATCTCCAGCGAGAATACGGCTACCGGCTTATTATGATCCACGGCAGCATTACGCGCTACAGACAGTACGAAAGCCGTTTTACCCATCGCAGGACGTGCCGCAATAATAACCAGATCCGAAGGCTGCCAGCCCGAAGTCATGCGATCTAAAGCGGTCAGACCGGAAGGAACCCCTGTCAGACCATCAGTTTTATCCCTCAACAATTCTAAAGAAGAAATAGCCTCACGCATAATGTCATCCATTTTACGGGAATCTCTTCTTAAATTGTTTTGGGCAATATCAAACAAACTTTTCTCCGCATGATCCAGAAGATCAAAAATATCAGCCGTCTCATCATAAGAACTATTGATAATTTCTGTCGAAACTTTAATAAGCTCTCTTTGAATATACTTTTGAGATATAATTCGGGCGTGATACTCAATATTGGCGGCAGATACTACACGGTCAGTAAGAGAAGTAATGTAATATGCTCCTCCAACCATTTCCAATGCTCCCATCTTACGTAATTCGGTGATCACTGTCAAAATATCAATGGGCGAAGTTTTCTGAAACAGATTGAAAATAGCTTCAAAAATCTTCTGATGAGCCTCCTTGTAGAACGATTCGGCTTTCAGGATATCAATAATCTCACTCAACGCATTCTTCTCCAGCATCAAAGCACCCAAAACAGCCTCTTCCAGATCAATTGCCTGTGGAGGCAATTTGCCCAACCCACTGACCAGATTATTGAGACGTGTCCGGCGCTCTCCGTAATTTGCCCGCTTATTGCTGTCAAATTTATTGCCTGAAAATTCGTTTTCGTTGCTCATGTTGAGGACCTGCGTTTGTTTGTCGATGATTAAATATTTTGAAATCCTTTGTTGAGAATTTTAGCTACTCTCGCATTGGGGATAACAAAAGTATAAAAAATACTTTTGGTCCAAACAAAGAGTTGTACACAGCCTTAAAAGTTGCCTCAACAATCATACTAAAAACTGTTGATACAGACCGTTTACCGCGACCTAGTTATCAACAGCAAGTGTTGACAAAATGTGAATTACTATTATAACTACTAAATTATCAAATTGTTATGTAAATGTGGATAACTTTAGCGTTTGTTAACAACATAAAATTACACAAACTGATTTCACCTTATTAAAGCACTATATACAGCTAATCTCTGTAGCGATTAACAGTCAATGACTTATAGAATAATAATGAAAAAATATTTCTAAAACAGGACGTCACTAGCTGCAAGATAATATTGTATCTTTGTAAACTATGACAAATGAATCATCCACTTTAAAGCCATATAAAAACGCAGAAGGCGACAAAAAAACACAAGTTGCAGATATGTTCAACAATATATCCAAGACTTACGATTTTCTGAACCATTTTATGTCCTTAGGTATTGATATTATCTGGCGTAAAAAAGCAATCCGCTCTCTCAAATCGATTCAACCCCAACTTATGCTGGATGTAGCAACCGGAACAGGAGATTTTGCATTGGAATCAATTAAGATTCTAAATCCTAAAAAAATCATAGGTGTAGATATTTCGGAAGGAATGCTACAGGTAGCACAGGAAAAGATTACAAACAAAGGTCTGCAGCAGCAATTTGAAGTTCAACTTGGAGATTCAGAAAAACTGATGTTTGAAGACCATACTTTTGATGCAGTAACTGTAGCTTTCGGTGTACGTAACTTTGAAAATCTGGAACAAGGGCTTGCAGATATTTGTCGGGTACTCAAACCGGGAGGAAAAGCGGTTATTCTTGAATTTTCAAATCCTAAATCCTTCCCGATCAAACAGCTGTACAATTTTTATTTCCATAATGTCACACCATTTATAGGCAAATTGTTTTCGAAAGATAGCAGTGCATATTCTTATCTTCCGGAATCAGTCGCTAAGTTTCCCGATGGAAACCGCTTTGCCGCTATTATGAAAGAAGTCGGATTTTCCGAAACAATCATACGTCCTCAGACATTTGGTGTATGTACCATTTATGTTTCTACAAAATGATAAAAAAACTCAGTTTTCTAATTGGTCTGGTTACTTTGCCCTTTTTAGTAAGTGCGCAATCTATCTCATTGCCTTTTTCATCCCGATATGACGAGAATGCTACACTCCTCTTTGGTATACAGTATTCCTATGTCAATTCCCGGTATGTCATGGGATTAAAGAAAGATTGGTCCGGCTATCCGTTAGATTATCCTGAGGGAAATATCAACGAAATAAAAGATCTGAGATCTATCAAATCAGGTGTAGGTCATGGAATGGGTGTAGGCATTCCGATGCATCTGCGAATCACAGATAATCTTTATACTACCCTCAGCCCGACATTTGTATTCATAAACAATTCCAGTATCATTTATACCGGAACAAATGACGATGGGAGTACACAAAAAACACTGACCCGAAGAACCAGACACACTACGCGATCAGAAGGAGGAACAAATTTCAATTCATTTGAATTCCCGTTAAGTCTCAAATTCCGTTCAGATGAGAAAATTCTGAAAAACAAGTTCAACCGATACAGAGGATATATGATTGCGGGAGTAAAATGGACAAAATGGAGTCAGCTAAATGATGATTATGATGCGCTGATGGCCAGTAACCAACAATCTCCTGATCCCATTATCATCAAACCGGATTATCTTTCGTGGGAAGCAGGCATAGGAGCAGATATTTTCTTTACCCACTTTAAAGTGTCTCCTGAAATTAAATTTTCTCAAAGTTTTGGTAATGTACTTGACCTGAACCATCCTCTGTCAGTTAACAACAAATTTATGCGGCCGCTGGACAAAACATTGATCCGCAACGTATACTTTAGTTTGATCTTTCAATAATATTAAAAATGGAAAAAATCGCTTTTATTACAGGGGCCAGTTCCGGAATCGGTGCTGCCTGTGCTGAAGTATTAGCAAAAGAAGGCTATAACCTGCTGCTATGCGCAAGAAGAATAGACAGATTGGAGGAATTAAAACAAAATATTTCCGCTCAATATCCAGACTGTAACATCTATATTTTTAAATTGGATGTCCGAAATGCTGAAGAAGTGCAGTTATCTATTCATAATCTGCCGGAAGAATGGAAAAATATGGATGTCCTGATCAACAATGCAGGACTCAGCCAGGGGCTGGATCCGATCCAGAATGGAGATATAGGTGATTGGGACCGGATGATCGATACAAATATAAAAGGATTGCTCTATGTGACACGTACAGTCGTACCTTTCATGGAATCCCGTAAAAAAGGTCATATTGTCAATCTAGGTTCTATTGCAGGCAAAGAGGTCTATCCAAATGGAAATGTATATTGTGCAACCAAGCATGCAGTAGATGCCCTAAATAAAGCTATGCGAATAGATTTATTAGCTAAAGGCATTAAAGTGACCGGAATAAATCCTGGAATGGTAGAAACCGAATTCTCCGAAGTAAGATTTCACGGAGATACAGATCGGGCTGCTGCTGTCTACAAAGATATCACCCCGCTTTCCGGAAAAGATATAGCAGAAACCATTGCTTTTGTACTTTCACGCCCGGCACATGTCAATATCAATGATCTGCTGATCATGCCTGCCGCACAGGCAACAGGTACTATCGTACACAGAGGAGAAGAATAAATACAAACATTAAATATAAATAATATGGCATTAGAAGAAAAAATAAATCAGGATATCAAAGCTGCTATGATTGCGAAAGACAATGCAAAACTTCGTGGACTTAGAGCAATAAAAGCTGCTATTCTACTCGCCAAAACTGAAAAAGGCGGTAGTGAGGAATTATCTGAAGACACAGAAATCAAAGTACTTCAGAAACTCGTAAAACAACGCAAAGAGTCAGCAGAAATATATAAAACACAAAATCGGGAGGATCTTTATCAGATAGAAGTAGAAGAACAAAACGTCATCGAAGAGTATTTGCCGAAACAACTGGACCGCACTGAAGTAGAATCCATCATCAAACAGATCATTCAGGAAACCGGAGCTTCATCTGTCAAAGATATGGGCAAAGTAATGGGTGCAGCCAATCAGAAGCTTGCAGGTCAGGCAGATGGAAGAACCATTTCCGAAGTTGTAAAAAGTTTACTTTCTTAATATGCTAAAATAGTTCAGATATGACACCAGTCTGGTTTTATAAAACATTTGATGCGCTGTCCGTTAATCAGCTCTATCAGATACTAAAGCTTCGCAATGAAGTTTTTGTCGTTGAGCAAAACTGCCCGTATCTGGATTGTGATAACAAAGATCAAAAATGTGATCACCTGTGGGCTATGATCAACAATGATATCGCAGCCTACGCCAGAATAGTACCTGCAGGCGTGTCTTTTAAAGAAGTATCTATCGGCAGAGTATTATCTAATCCGGCATACAGGAAACAGAAAATTGGCAGAGAGCTGATGCGAAGAGCAGTAGATACAATCATGGATCAATACGGAGCGGTAGATATACGTATAGGTGCGCAACTTTATCTTAAAGCATTCTATGAGAGCTTCGGTTTTAAGCAAGCCTCAGAAGAATATCTGGAAGATGGTATTCCCCACATCGATATGTTACGGAAACCCCAATAAAAAAGAAAAGCGCTTTAAACAAGCGCTTTTCTTTTTTATTTCTTTTTCTTGGGATTTCCATATTCACTATCCCTTTCAAAAGTAGACATGTGCCTTTCTTTCTTAACCGGATAGATATCATCAAGTGTGACCAGAATCCCAGTCTCTTCCACCTCACCGAATTCATCATTACGGGCTGTGCCAAATGATTTCATCGTTGGCGATAAATTCATGTATGTGTTGATGAGAGGAGGAATATTTTCGCCCATGCCTCTCACTTTAGAGTTTAGCAATTTATATCCTTCCTTGTAATCCAGTCCGTCGAACATACCCTCATACTGACTCATATCTGTTTTATAACCGACAGCACGAATAGGTGTCACCAACTTATCCGGATCCGGAAAATAATGCTCCATAAAATAGAGCAACAAATCTCTTGCTTCCACATTATAATGCGGATACATAGTGACCTTCCCAAATAAATATTTGATTTCCGGGTTCAGCATTACCAAAGCGCCGAGTCCGTCCCAAAGATTATCCAATGAAAAGATACCTTTCCGATTATCAATTGCAGGTTGAAAACGCGGCTGCACAAAAGACCGCCCTAGTTCTATTGTATACGGAAGATACTCCGAAATAAATTTTTCCGAAAAATTAAAATAATGAGCCGTTGAAAGATTGATCACGCCATCCTTCCAACTTGCCTCTGAACATTTAATAAGACGATATCCGGCGATGATTTCTTCCTCCTCCGGATTCCAGGCGATCAATTGATCATAACAATCTTCGCTTGTATCATTTTCGTCAATATCAATAGATAAGCCCGTACCTCCGCCCGCTGCTCTGAACGTTACTTCACGTAATCGTCCAATTTCACGCATTACATTCGGCGCATTATGATGATTGATTACATAGACTTCATTATTTCCATTGTTGGTAAAGCGTACAAAAGCCTCCTTTGTAAGTTCAGCCTTTATCAATTCTTTGTCAACAGGAGCAATAATTTCTTGCATAGATTATTTTTTTACCTCAGCCATGTTATAGACCAACTGTTTCACTTCTTCTGCCCACACTTTCTCACTTTTTGATGTATCAAAATGCGTGTAGGGAATTCTTTTTCCGATCTTGATAGTTACACGGTGATTACGTTGGGCAAACATCTCATCCGGAAGATACAACATCTCCAGATTTACTTTCAAACCCAATTTCTGTCTGAGTTGAGCAAAATTATAAAAAAAGTTGGAATTCTTCCCCTCAATATACACAGGAATAATATCCTTTTTATATTTTTTTGCTTTGTTTATAAAACTCTTTTTCCATTCCAGGTCCATGATTTTTCCATTTTGCTTTCTGGAAACCAGCCCGGCAGGAAACACAAGCAAAGCATCTTCGCCTCCATAGGCCCTTTCGATCATCTCTATCCCGTTTTTACCCTGCGTACCCAATTTATTAACCGGAATAAAAAGTGGCTGTAAATTTTTAATATTTAAAAGGATGTCATTAACCAAAAATTTGACATCTCTACGATATCTTCCTACGGCATGCATGAAAGCTACACCGTCCAGTCCGCCCAAAGGATGATTGGAAGCAAAGATCACACTATCCTCCAACGGAATATGCTCCTCCCCTTCCAATACGACTTCTACACCAAGTTCTTTCAGCAAATCATCTACAAAATCCAATCCGTACCGATCCTCAAATTTATTCATGATATAATTGATCTCATCTTCATGAATCACCCTTTCCAGATAACTGATAAACGGAGATGGAATCCATTTTGCCAGTTTAGGACTCTTTTTACGAATTACTTCTCTTACTTCAATAAACTTCTTTTGTTCTTCCTGCTGCATATAGTTGCTATAGTCGATACGCTAATGAAATGTAAAAATAGTGAAAATCCAACGCTCTTTTGTATCGTCACATAAATTTTAAATACCATATAAATACTCTTCTTACTATTTGCATATATTCACATATTGCTTAACTTCGTACAAATACCACGATAAGATTAAACGTTTTCCTTTTTTGAGTGTTTAATATTGAAAAGCAACACGGCATATGTACATCGGTGAAATACTATCTCAAAAATTCTGCGAAGTCAGTCCTTCAGACACTGTTCAGAAGGGTTTAGACAAGATAGGTGAATTTCACCTGTCTCATCTTCCCGTTGTTTCAAATAAAGAATACATCGGAATGATTAGTGAAGATGAACTTCTGAATCATGAAGATGAAACAGATATTATCAAAAACCTCAAACTGAATCTTGCCCCTCTGTATCTTTATGAATATCAGCACGTTTATGATGCAATGCTGTATCTGACAAATTATAAAACAGAGCTGCTACCTATTCTGAATAAAGACAATCGTTATGTGGGCGTAATTACAGCACAAGATGTACTGCAGGCCCTTAACAGTTTACAATCCAATAATGAAACCGGCGCGATAATCGTACTGGAAATAGGAGCTAAAGATAATGCGTTGTCGCATATCGCTCATATTATAGAATCGGATAATGCCAGCATCCTGAGTACCGCAGTAAAAACATTACCAGATTCATCCAAACTTGAATTGACAATAAAAGTCAACAAAACGAATATTTCATCATTAGTGGCCACACTCTGGAGATTTGATTATGTTGTAAAAGCGACATTTAATGATGGTAATGATGAAAATGACATGCAACAGCGGTACGATCTGCTTATGAATTACCTCAATATTTAGTATTAGCGTACTTTTTTCTCATCTTTGAAAAAAATTACAAATAGCAATACTGAATTGCTACAGATATAGTAAGTATGAAAATAGCGATTTACGGAAGAGAATTTAACCTTTCGGTTCTGTCGTATGTACAACAATTGTTTGACTTTTTAAAGAAAAAGGAACTGGAGATATGCATTTATGCAGATTTCTACGATTTTTTAAAAAGTAAATTTGCCTGCCCGGATAATCTAATCACATTTACCAGTCATGAAGATATCCCCAAAGATGTAGCGTTCATGCTGAGTCTTGGCGGAGACGGGACTATGCTCTCAGCGGTTTCTATTATAAAGGATTCAGGTCTTCCTGTTGCAGGTATTAATTTTGGACGCCTTGGTTTTTTAGCCACCATCAACAAAACAGACATCGAAAAAGCACTTGTTCAGATTCTCAATAATGCCTACACGTTGCAAAAACGCGCATTGCTGACCGTAGAGTCTGATGAAGAAAAACTTTTTGAAGGAAAAAACTTCGCATTAAATGATATTACCGTTTTTCGATATGATAGTTCAGCCATGATTACGGTCAATGCCCATATCAACGGTGAACTGCTGAATTCCTATTGGGCAGACGGACTAATTATTGCTACCCCTACGGGCTCTACAGCATATTCGCTAAGCTGTGGTGGTCCGATTATTATGCCCGGAAGTGGCAATTTTGTCGTTACTCCTATATCACCCCATAATCTGAATGTAAGACCGATCGTTATTTCTTCAGATTTTGAGCTGGATCTGGAAATTGAAAGCCGTACCGGAAAATACATCTTAAGCTGTGACTCACAGAGTGTCACCCTTTCTACTACTACAAAACTGAAAATAAAAAAGGCTCCATTCTTTATTAACCTTATCCGGTTAGATAAAGAAGGCTATTTCAGCACCTTAAGAGAAAAGTTGCTGTGGGGAATAGATGTGCGGAATTATTAGGAGTTTATCAGGTATTGCCTTTTGTTTTAATGTATTTTAACAACTTTTTATACAATGCTATTGATTGAAATACATTATCTTTACCGCAAAAAAACTATTTTGCAAAGACTTTTCTATAGCTTATTAGTCCTAATTTGTTTTTTCCCAATTTGTAACCTTTCTGCCCAGCAATGGGAATTAGGTGCCAATCTGGGAACAACAGGATATATGGGGGATATCAACCCCGGCAATCCGCTGTATTTCAGAAGTCTCGGAGGCGGTCTGACCGGCAAATACAACTTTAATCCCACCTGGGGAGTAAAAGGAGGCATCAATTATCTGCATCTGTTCGGATCAGATGCTAATAGCAGTAACGAACGTCAAATTCAGCGGAATCTCGCTTTTCAAAATAAAGTAGTAGAAATTTCGGCAATTGGCGAGTTCAATTTCTTCAGATTTGTTCCCGGCAAAAATAAACTGGCATACACCTCCTATATATTTGCAGGAGTAGCAGCCATCTATCACAACCCGTATGTCAAATTCAGCACAGGAGAAAAATATGATCTCCGCGATCTGCAATTGGAATATGATGCGGCTAATAATCCCGGAAAATACAGTAAATTTGCAATTGCAATACCATTTGGAGCAGGATTTAAATACAATATCAAAGGCCCGTGGAGTGTAGGAGCAGAATTAAATTATCGGGTAGTATTGTCAGATAATATTGATAACGTAAACAGAAACTATGCGACCAGTATGAAAGAAGGGATCGAACAACAGATAGATCCACTTGTCTGGGAAAGTCTCGCAGACAGATCCGGTAACTGGGAAGCAAATAAAGGGAAACTTCGCGGAGATGGTCGTCCGCATGACGCATATATGACTTTTGGTTTGACGGTAACCTATACCTTTATCAGCCAAAAATGTTACTGGTGGTAAGCCAGCACAATTCAATAAAAACATGAATATCAAAGATAAAATTGACCGTAATAATTTGCCTAAGCACGTTGCTATCATTATGGATGGCAATGGAAGATGGGCTAAAGGATTAGGTAAATTAAGAATATTCGGACACCAGAACGGAGTGTCCGCAGTTCGGGAAGCTATGGAGGGAGCTGTAGAATTAGGTATCCCCTACCTCACATTGTATGCTTTTTCTACTGAAAACTGGAACCGGCCAAAATTAGAAGTACTTGCTCTGATGGAATTACTGGTCACTACCCTAAGTAAAGAAATCAAAACATTTCAGGATAACGGAATACGTCTCAATACGATTGGCGATATTGACAAACTACCTAAAAACTGTCGTGCGAAGCTCATAGAATCCATGGAATTAACAGCACAGAATAGCACTTGTGTGCTTACACTCGCTTTGAGCTACAGTTCACAAAAAGAGATCGTCGATGCTACAAAGGAAATCTGCAAACAGGTGATGCAAGGTAACCTTGATATTGATGCTATTGATGAAAAGGTTTTTGCGAATCATTTATATACCAAAAATATGCCTGACCCGGATCTGTTGATCAGAACAAGCGGCGAGCAACGTATCAGCAATTACCTGCTTTGGCAAATTGCTTATTCTGAATTGAGTTTTCTCCCAAAAATGTGGCCAGAATTTACCAGGGAAGATCTTTATGAATGTGTTTATAACTATCAGCAACGGGAAAGACGATTCGGAAAAACAAGTGAACAATTATAATCTTAATTCTTAACTTTGCACGCAAAATACCATTGTTAGATAATAATTTAGCAATATTTTCTTTTAACAAAATTTAACAACAGATTGGTGTACTTTAGCATCGATAAAAATTCATAGATGAAGCGTATAGTATTTTTAATAACTTTTATTTCTTCGGTTTATTCCTATTCTGCCCAAGCGCAAATCACCGGCAATAAACCAATTAATTTAAGTAACCCTGATGAAATTAGTTATTTGACTCCCAGAGATTATGTAATTGGCGGTGTTACAATCACAGGTACACAATACCTGGACAATGATGTATTAATCACCATTTCCAAACTGGTTGTTGGTCAGCATATCGAAGTACCAAGTGATGCTACAGCCAATGTAATTAAAAATTTAATGGCTCAGGGTCTGTTTGATGATGTACAGCTATATGCAGATCGTGTAGACGGAGACAACATCTTCTTCAACATCAGAGTGCAGGAACGTCCGCGTCTGACCCGCATTGATATCAATGGTCTAAGCAAAAGCCAGACAGAAGAAGTTCGGAAACGTCTCAACAGCAACACAGGTAAAATCGTAAATGAGAACCTAATCAATACAACTCGTTTTACCATACAACGCTTCCTGAGAGAAAAAGCTTATTTATATCCTGATATCACGACAAAAACGCTGAAAGATACTGCACAGGTAAACAATGAGATTCTTGTGGTAGACGTGCAGCGCAACAAAAAAGTGAAAGTCCGTAAGATCACTTTTACTGGAAATAAAGAGTTTTCACAACGTGCATTGAGAAAGGCGCTGAAAGGGGTAAAACAAAGAGAATGGTACCGGATCTTCGGACCAGGTAAATTCAAAGATGAAAAATACAAGGAAGCTAAAGAAAAATTAGTAGCCAAATTACATGACAAGGGATACCGTGACGCTGAAATCATCAGTGATTCGGTGAAAAAATTCGATGCCAATGAAGTAACAATTGACATGGAAATCTACGAAGGTCCGAAATACTATGTAGGTAATATCAGCTGGTCTGGTAATTCTAAATATTCAGATTCTGTATTGAATATGATCCTTGGTATTGAAAAGGGAGATGTATTCAGTGAAGAAAAGTTAATAACCAAACTTTCAGGTCCTACACGTAACAGTGATGACATTTCTTCCTTATATATGAATGACGGATACCTGACATTCTCAGTAGATCCTGTTCAGACCAGAGTATATAATGATTCAATTGATCTGGAGATCCGTATGTACGAAGGAGCTCAGTACACGATCAATAATGTAATCGTTAAAGGAAATGATGTAACAAATGACAAAGTTGTCTTACGCTCAATATATACTAAGCCGGGTCAGAAATTCTCAAAAGATCTGATTATGCGAAGTGTACGTGAAATTGCACAGCTTGGTAACTTTGATGAACAGAAAACAAACCCTGTACCAACTAATCTTAACCATGCTGAAGGTACAGTAGATGTGCTTTACAATGTAGCAGAAAAACCTTCCGATCAGGTAGAGCTATCAGGAGGTTATGGAGCTGGACAGATCATTGGTACCTTAGGTTTGACCTTTAATAACTTCTCTACCAGCAATTTCTTTGACAAAAGTTCATGGAAACCATTGCCTCGTGGGGACGGACAAAAATTAAGCCTTCGTGGACAAACGTCAGGTAAACGTTACCAGTCCTATAGTTTCTCATTCTCAGATCCATGGTTAGGTGGTAAAAAGCCTATTTATTTTGGATTAAGTGCCTATACATCTAACTCTTCATATGGTGGATTCAACTACTATACAGGAGAGCAAATGGTAAGGGATTCCGAATTACAACGTATCTGGATGACAGGGGTAACGGCAACATTAGGTAAGCGCCTGGAATGGCCTGATAACTACTTCCAGATCAACACTTCACTGTCTTTCCAACGTTACAAATTACAGAATTACGGTAACTACTTCCTATTCTCAAACGGTACAGCGTACAATATGAACATCACACAGGAAATCAGTCGTAATTCAGTGGATGCCCCTATTTATCCGACTTCAGGTTCAAACATCAAATTCTCTGTTCAGTTGACGCCTCCATACTCTGCATGGAACAACATCAATTACAAAACAGCTCCTCAGGAAGAGAAATACAAATGGACAGAATACCACAAATGGAAATTTGATTCACAGTGGTATATCAAAATTGCAGGTAAACTGGTCCTGAAAACTCAGGCTCAATTCGGATTCTTAGGAAATTACACCAACAAGACAGAGACTTCTACTTTCGAACGTTTCAAACTTGGGGGTGACGGTATGCAAGGATTTGACTTTCTTCAGGGTTCTGAGATTATTGCACTCAGAGGATATGCCAATGGTGTAATTATTCCGGAGAGTACACCTAACAATTTCCAGCAGATTGCCATCAACTCCGGTAGCCCAATCTATACAAAATACCAGATCGAGCTGAGACACCCTGTAATGTTAAATGATCAGGCTACAGTATTCGTAATGGCATTTGCAGAGGCAGGTAACACATGGAACAAATTCAGTGAATTCAATCCATTCAAAGTAAGACGTACTGCCGGTGTGGGTGCACGTATCTTCTTACCTATCTTTGGTATGCTAGGTATTGACTACGGTCATGCATTTGACCCGATCCCTGGATTACCTGAAAGTTCATGGAAACAAAACTTCACGTTTAGTATCATGCAAAATATGGGAGGATTTTAATTCCATTAAACTTTTTGGAATAAATATTGTCCATAACAACAAAGAGAAATGTTTAACGATTTATCTAGATAAAAATGAAAAAAATAATAGCTATTATCGCCTTTTTAACGTTGGCTACGACTGCTACATTTGCTCAACGTTTCGCATATGTGGATTCGGAATATATTCTAAAACATATTCCGGAATATGTTTCCGCACAAAAACAATTGGATGACCTTTCTGTACAATGGCAGGAGCAGGTAGACGCCAAATACGGTGAAATCGAAAAATTGTATAAAGCTTATCAAAACGATCAGGTATTACTTAACGAGGACATGCGTCGCCGTAGAGAAGATGAAATCGTTAAGAAAGAAAAAGAAGCTAAAGAATTTCAGCGTCAGAAATTCGGATATGAAGGTGAGCTTTATCAGCAACGTATCCGTCTGATCAAACCTATTCAGGATCGGGTAGCAAAAGCTATTCAGGATCTTGCCAGTAATCAAGGCTTAGACATCGTATTGGATAAAGGAAATGAAGTGACATTCCTGTATGCAAATCCAAAACTGGATAAAAGTAATGAAGTCATTACTAAATTAGGATTTAAACCAGACGCAGCGCTTGTAAAATAAGTTTTTTTTATTATCATTGCGACGTGCAATTAAAAGGTATCATAGTTTTAAAAAAATAAACAATTATCTTATTCCCACAATTGGATAAGACCAAAGATTAAAATCAAAAGAATGAAAAATTTAGTAAAAAGTGCAGCATTGGCAGCGGGATTGCTTTTCTCAACTCAATTGGTAAATGCTCAACAAAAAATCGGACATATTAACTTTGGAGATATTATCTCCGGTACTACAGAATTCAAAGCTGCTCAGGATCAACTTAAAACGTTGAATGACAGCAAAACTAAAGAATTGCAAGGTATGTATGCGGAATACCAAAAGAAACAAACTGATGCAAACGAAAAAATGCGCAACCGCAGCGAAGCTAACAAAGAAACTGTTGATGCGGAATTGAATACCTTAGGTACACAACTTCGTGATATCGAAACCCGTATCAATGAAGTACAACGTTTAGCACAGGAAGAAGTTGGTAAAAAACAAGAAGAATTGTACCAGCCGATCGAAAGAAAAGTAATGACTGCAGTTAACGATATCGCTAAAGCAAAAGGTTATGCTTACGTATTTGATATCTCAAGCACTAATATTCCTTACTTTGCAGGTGGTGATGATTTGACTACTGAGGTAAAATCTAAGTTAGGAATCTCTACTACTGCAGCTCCTGCAGCAGCAACAACACCGGCAAAAAAATAAGACGGAAAACCTTATAATAAAAAGACAGCTCATAAATATGAGCTGTCTTTTTTGTTTAGAACTATTGTCAATTACCAACCTACCCTTCTCAGCGCCATCCCCCCTACTTAAATACTCATCCTAGTGCTTATTTAATTGTTGCAAAGAGAGAGAGAAAACAACAATTTAATCAGATCAGTATAAGTAAGGAAGCTGTGCTGAACATTTGTGCCTGGATACTGTAAAACTCACTCACGATGATAAAAAAAGCAGCCCAGGACTTAATTTTTTAAGACTTTTCTATCATACTATATACTTCCTGCATATAAAATGATTCTGTCAGAGCCTCTACAAAGTCATCCCATTCCTCTTTTCTGAAATTGAAAACAATCTCCGGACATGGTGTATTCAATAATAGTCTGAATTCACCATCAGGAAAACTCACAAAACAATGATCGTTACCCTGACTTAATGTCGTTTCTACAAAAGTCTCAAACTGACGTCTTGTAAAAGTCAATACAAATGAAGATTGCCAAATGTAAAAGGTTTGACACTTATTGCACAGACTTACATGCGTAGTTCCTTTTTCACTCAATAAAATGGATTGACACATATGCTTAAATATCTTTTGTCTCTACTATATTAAGTCTTCCTAAACAGTATCTCCTAACGATAGGAGTCTTTATGATACTTTGTTATATTTATTTAGACTCATTAAAAATAATATTCAAAACTAAAGATTCAAATCCATATCTCAAAACTATTTCTCATATATTCTTGTTTTTATTTTTCAATGTTTACAAATCATACATGCAGTTGGCTTTTATTTTTAACCATTATAAATTAAATATTATGCAAGCATAGTATTTAATTTATTCTATATTTGTGTTACACCTGATTTTGAACAGTTATGATCAGTCAAATCATTTTTAGTATTCTTTTTATTGCGGCCATAGTTTTTTTCACGGGCAATGCCCGTAAGATATGGCGCAATATACGTTTGGGAAAAAATGTAGATCGCTTCGACCGTCCGGGTGAACGGTTGAAAACCATGTTATTGGTTGCTTTTGGACAACAGAAAATGTTCAAAAAACCTCTTCCTGCCCTGCTCCATCTCTTTGTATATGCAGGTTTCTGTATTATCAATATTGAGATGATAGAAATTATAATCGATGGTATCTTCGGTACACATCGTGTACTTTCTTTTATGGGCGGTTTTTATAATTTCCTGATCTATGCTTTCGAATTATTAGCATTTAGTGTATTAGCAGCCTGTGTTATCTTTTTTATCCGCAGAAATGTATTAAAGATAAAGCGCCTGCAACAAAAGGAACTGAATAACTGGCCAAAGACAGATGCTAATCTGATTCTTATTACAGAGATACTGCTGATGGCAGCCTTTCTTTTTATGAATGCAGCAGACCACAAGCTTCAGCTGGCAGGTGTGAGTCACTATCATCAGGCGGGTTCGTTTCCGGTTAGTTCCTGGTTAATGGGTATTCTACCGGATAGTCCCTCTGCTTTGATAGCCATTGAAAGAAGCTGCTGGTGGTTTCATATCATAGGTGTATTACTATTTCTGAATTATTTGCCTGTATCAAAGCATCTGCATATCATACTGGCTTTCCCCAATACGTATTTCAGCAAGCTGGAGCCTAAAGGCAAGTTCGAAAATATGGTTTCAGTAACCAATGAAGTCAAAGCTATGCTTGATCCCTCGTTTACTCCTCCGGTTACTGATGGAATTTCCAGATTCGGAGTTAAAGATGTACAAGACCTCACATGGAAGAATCTCCTGGACGCATATACCTGTACGGAGTGCGGACGCTGTACCTCAGCATGTCCGGCAAACATGACGGGTAAACTCCTTTCTCCACGCAAAATTATGATGGATACAAGAGACCGTTTGGAAGAAGTGGGTAAGAATATAGACAAGAACGGTAGCGTTGCAGAGGACAACAAGTCTCTTTTGGACACCTATATAAGCAGAGAAGAAATATGGGCTTGCACAAGCTGTAATGCTTGTGTAGAACAATGCCCGGTAAACATTAATCCATTAGAAATCATTATGGGCCTCAGACAGTATGCTGTCATGGAAGAATCCCAGGCTCCTTCCAGTATCAATGCCATGTTTGGTAATCTGGAAAACAATGGTGCTCCCTGGAAATATGCACAGGCTGACAGAGCAAACTGGGCGAATCAATAAATCATTCAACAACTATGGAAGAGCAATTACACATACCTACTGTAGCCGAATTGGCCGGTAAAGGCGAAGCTCCGGAAATATTATTTTGGGTAGGCTGTGCAGGAAGTTTTGATGAACGTGCGCAACGTATCACCAGAGATATATGTAAGATTCTGCATCATGTGGGACTCAAATATGCCATTCTGGGGACTGAAGAAAGTTGCACAGGAGATCCTGCCAAACGTGCCGGAAATGAATTCCTGTTTCAGATGCAGGCAATGACTAATATTCAGGTACTCGATGCTTATGAAATAAAAAAAATCGTAACAGCCTGTCCACACTGCTTCAATACCCTTAAAAATGAATATCCGCAATTGGGAGGTAACTACGAAGTTATACATCATACCCAGCTGATTCAGTCTCTGATAGACGAAGGAAAATTAAAGCCAAGTGACGGACATGAGTTTAAGGGAAAGAAAATCACTTATCACGATCCGTGTTACCTGGGTAGAGCGAATGAAGTATACGAAGCTCCACGTAAGGTTCTTGAAGTACTTGACAGCCAGCTTGTAGAACTCAAAAGATGCCGCAGCAATGGTCTTTGCTGTGGTGCCGGTGGAGCTCAGATGTTTAAAGAACCCGAACCGGGAAATAAAGACATTAATATTGAAAGAATAGAGGATGTCATAGCTTCAGAAGCACAGATAGTAGCGGCTGCCTGCCCATTCTGTATGACCATGCTTCGCGATGGTGTCAAAATAAAAGACAAAGAAACGGAAATCCAGGTTCTGGATATCGCAGAAATCACGGTAAAAGCAAATAAACTATAAAACAAAGGCAGTTCGAAAGAGCTGCCTCTTTTATACAGGCTATTTTCTCAAACAATTACTTACTTACACGGATACTCAATCCTTTAATTCTTTGTGGCGGAAATAAGAATAAAAATAGGTCTTCTGGATTCATCCTTCATCTCAGGAAATTCTTCTAGTAGGACTTCTGAAGGCTTGGGTTCTGCTATTCGGTTAATCGTAAATCCAGCGGCTATGACTCCATTTAACAAAGTCTCCATTGTTCGGTGATACTTGACAACCTCATGCCCAAGAAACATTGTATTTCTTCTACCTTCCTGCTGGTAATGATCAACAGGCCAGTGCAAGCGTGTACCTTGCTCATTCGTATACCAATCCTGCTCCGCTCGGGCTGTAAATATCGGATGTTCCATAGAAAAGATAAAACTCCCGCCTTTTTTCAAAAAATGATTCACTTTCTGCATAACAGTCTCCAGGTCTTTTATATAATGAAGAGCTAATGAACTTATTACTATATCAAATTCTTCCGGTGCAAAATCAATATCTTCAATGGCCATCTGCCGGTAATAAATATCGAGTCCCGCAGAATTCTCCTTTGCCTTAAGGATCATCTTTGCAGAGAGATCGACTCCAATTACATTTCTTGCTCCCTTTTGACTGGCATATATACAATGCCAGCCATATCCACAGCCCAGATCAAGCACATCTTTATTCGCAAAATCAGGAAACATTGTTTTTAAAACATCCCATTCTCCGGCAGCTTGCAACCCCTCTTTAGAACGAGGCATTTTTCCATACTCATCAAAGAATCTGTTATCATCATAAATATTTTGTTTCATAATATCCTTTTGTTTTTTGACATGTCTAAATAACAAAATATTGCATATTAATCTTTCTAAAAAACTGCTTAAATTCATTAAATTAGAATATGAATTTGGAGTAAATCAGGTGCAGAAAATGAAAAATAAAGAGATAATATTTTTATTTCCGCTACAATACTCAACAAAGCTCTAAATCAGATTAAAAGATATTATAACTATTATGAAGGAACTTTATGCATCTTGCTTAACATATACCAACAATCTAAATGCAAGAATAGGAGGCAAACCTCCTGAAATAATCGAAAACAATATTCCTGATGATTATAAATTCTATGCTGTTATCCATCACCCGGAAAAACCAGATAAAATGCTTTCTATACTTATACATAGTAATTTTGATGTGCTTTTAGAAAACAATATTTATCCCAATATAGCTATACAGGTAATAGAACATGAATACTCGGAAATGGGAGACAGAACAGATAAGGCTATTTCCTCACTTGGAATTCATTCCATAAGTAAGTACTCCGCAGTAAACGAAAGTGATTTTTTATTTCTAAAAGCTGGAGGAGAGCCTCGTCTTATTCAACCCAAAAGTTATTATTATGAACAGTTGGAAAAGGATAATTATTCCTTCCTTTTACAGATAGAAGAAGAAGGATATGCTGAAGAATCTGACTATGTTTTTATGTATGGAGGACTATACCTGTATAAAAACAATATATCCGAAGAAGTAATAGCCGGCTTCTGGCAATATTCTTAAATAAGATTTTGTTACATATTGCCGAAACAAACTATTACGTACTATTTTCCCATTTAATTGTAACGGTTTATTTAATATCAAAATAACATCCACCCTTATTTAATCCCACTTTTGCTATTATGGTATAAGTTTCCGATTCTGCATAGGTTGACTCGTCATATTGCCATCTGTCGTTTAAATAAATCACATCTCCAAAATCTCATCTGATTGGACTTGTCAATAGTATGATCACAGCATTGGTAACATTAAAGTTGATCTGAAAAAGATTCGCAGTAGTTTCATGGCGAACATCAACCAAAATAGATTAACCAAAACAATCGCCAATTGCGTCATCTTCTTCATCACTTCATGACGATGTTATTAGACTAAAAAGCAGAAGTATTTTTAAGCCTTTCATAAAATTGTTATTAACATGTATTTCAACTAATAACAGACAAATATAAAATCGTAAAGCACTTAGAAGTTTACGTATATATCCGTTTGGATGGAAACGGACACTCTTGACCAATATCATTGCAAATTTACAAAAAAGAAAAAGCATATGATCAAACTGAATATCTTCATTATCGCTATACTCACGATGCTGATCTGTTCCAATGTAAATGCGCAGCTCGGGAGTACTTCAAACTATAATCTCGGCATAGACCAACTCTGCAGACGATTGGATACCATAATACAAAAAGAACATATACCCGGTCTTATGGTCGCTATTGTAAAAAAAGACAGTATTTTATTTTCAGGCGGATTTGGATACGCAGACCTTGAACAACAACTTCCTGTAGATCAACACACTCAATTTCATTTAGCATCAATTACAAAATTTTTTGTAGCTATGGGCATACAGCAAATGGTCGCTAGCGGAAAGCTCAAACTCAACGACCGGATTCGAGATATAGCTCCGGAAATTCCTTTTTCCAATCGTTGGGAAGCCACAGACCCTGTCAGATTGGTGCACTTACTGGAACATACTGCTGGTTTTGAAGATGTACAGCTTAACAGTATGATAAATGTAAGTAAAAAAGACCTTCATGGTATAGACGCTATCAAGGCCGTCAGTAATTCACTTACAGTTCGCTGGAAGCCGGGAACTATGATGTCTTATTCTAATCCTGGCTATAATGTACTGGGTTATATTATTGAAAAAGTCTCAGGCATGCCTTGGGAAAGATATTTAACACAAAGTCTTTTTATACCGCTGCACATGCAAAACAGCCTATTTGACCGTCAAGGTATTCCCCTGCCTGAATTCGCCAAAGGGTATAACTATCAAAAGGGAAATTACAGATCTATGCCCCTTTATAAGCTCAGCGGAAATGGAGCCAGCAGTGCTCTCGTTTCAAATGCGGAAGATATGGCCAGATTTATGTATTATCTGCTTAATGGTCATCCGGACAACAGATTACTGGATAATGTCAATCTAAATGAAATGGAAACCATCCACAGCACTCTAGCCAGCCATGCTGGACTGCAGACAGGTTATGCCTTAGGAAATGACCTTTTTCCAAATAACAAAAAAATAAGCTTCCGGGGGCATAATGGAAAAGGCGAAGGGTTCGTTTCCTGGATATTCTTTAACCGGGAAGCTGGTTTGGCGTATGCCATTGCGGCCAACAGTGTAGTCAATATGTGGCCGGTTTCTGTGGCAATTGAAGACTATCTGACAGGAGACCTCTCTGCGCCCAAATTAGTTAACATGCCTATTGATAAACAAAAAACAGAGCCTTTATTGGGTTATTATCAGTTTATGAATCCGAAAAACGAACGTTGGGAATTCTACAGACGTATATTTAGCGGGATTGAATTACAGAGTGTAAGTAACGACAAGCTTATTGTCAAAAGGGATAACGGCCAAACAGACTCTCTTATTCATGTTGGTAATGCTATGTTTCGTTTTAAAGGAGATATTCTGCCATCCTTTATACTAGCCCTTGATTCCGAAGGTCATCCCTTTTTTCAGGGCTATGGCAACAGTTTCTATCGTAAAGTATCACACACTTCCATATTGGCACAAAAACTCCCAATCTACCTCGGATTAGCAGCAATTTTGATCTATGTGGTTTATAGCATGGTGGCCATATTTCTTACTCTATTTAAAAAGATGAAATTAATAGATCTTTGTATACCTCTGTTACCCATTGTCGGTACAGTCTGTTTTCTATTGGCTTACTGTATAATGGGTTTGACAGATGCCGGTCACAAAGAATTATTTGCCTCATTCAATGCAACCACCTTATCAATTTTCACGGGCATGCTCATTTTCGCTATTTTAATTGTCCTAAGCAGTTTTCTTCTCTATAAGCGTTGGTCAGGAATTGAGCGTTGGTGGTTGCGACTATTTTTAGCTTTCAATAATTTCTTCTTATGTTATCTCGTTGCACTACTAACTATAAATGGCTGGATTGGAGTGCCTATCTGGATGATGTAACTTCATCTGACAGATTATGCTTAAATTCACCATTCAAAAGGAATGTCACTGTTAATCATGATCCATATAACCTCTACATTTCATGCTTTCTCCGCCGGTGCACTTTTGCTCCTTGGCACCTTGATCATTTTGGGCGTTAACCGAACAAATGTTCATGCAGATCGCTGGTTGAGTACATTCTATTATCTGACAGCAGCCATGTTTACCCAGCTTTTTCTTGAAGGTTTTCGTGTTGACTATAAAATATTGCTACATCTACTTGAGCTTCCCCGCTGGACGATTCTTCCTTGCTTATATATGGCTATTCATTATATGGTCAGACCCTCCGCAGCAGTCAAACATTGGATCTTGCATTTTATTCCCTTTTTAGCTTTCCTTCTCCTATCAGTTATCTATCTTATGCCTGCATTTTTCAATGCAGACATACATCCGCCACAATTACCACAGGGGCTGGTTTTTATTATTAAATATTTCTTCTTTGCGCAATGTATCTTTTATTGGATCGCCTGTTTCCGACTTCTAAATAGACATCATAAAAATATTCAGCAACTCTCTTCCTATTCCGAAAAGATTAATATGATCTGGCTAAAATATCTTTTAATAGCCGTATTATTTCTTATAATAGTGCGATTATTAGCATTTATTCATTTAGCCTTTACCTTTACTTCTCCAATCCTATATTTCATTGGCACACTGGCCTTGGCATATGCAACCTTAACACAGCGGTCAATTTATACTGTAGAATCAGAAGAGAATCTAATGTTCGAAACCAGAAACAAAAAAGATAAAACCGAAGAAAGACTTACCCCGCAACAGGTCGAAGTATTAAAAAATAAATTGGTACAAAAAACAACAAATGAAAGACTGTATCTTGATCCCAGCCTGACACTATCAACTCTCGCCAATCAAATCGGCATCAACCCTCACGATCTTTCTTACATCATAAATAATGGATTAGAAAAAAATTTCTATCAGTTTATCAATGAACTCCGTACGGAAGAAGCAAAGAAGTTGCTCGTATCAGAAAAAGCCAAACAACTCGATATGTTTGGAATTGCAATACAAGCCGGCTTCAATTCAAGAACTACTTTTTACAGTAATTTCAAGAAAATAACCGGAGTTACACCTACAGAGTATATTAAAATCCATAACAGTAACAATTCCTCATAAATATTTTTAGGTTGAGTTTGTTCAACTGCATCCGTTCGAACATCTGATCTGTCAAAAAGATCTATTCTTGTATTACATCAACATAAAAAATTATGATACAGCGAATCAAATTACGCATTCAACCGATTTCGATCCACCAGATTACTAAGGTGACTTTGAGCCTTATTACAGGTCTATGGCTTTTAAATCCAAATTTCACTTACGCACAGACTAAAGCAGCTCGGGAATCCCCGCAGCAACAAATCCCTTTACAGGAATTTCAAGGTTACTATCAGTTGCCCAATAAAGTAGCCTTTATTTCTTTCGAACAGCAAGATGATACACTTTATGCAACTCAACTATGGGATCAAAAAAAATATCAGCTTATTCGCTCAGGTGAAACTAACTTTTCGTCAAAGATAGAAGGGTATGCTATAGAGTTTTTAAAGGACAGTTTGGGTGATTTTAACCGAGCAAAGATTTTGAACAGGATTTTATGTCAGCGTGTATTATTTAATCCCACAAAAATTGCCACCCTCTCCTTATCCCAATTGAAACAATTTGCCGGAATATATCTGATGGCGAATGACAATAATTTAAAAATTAAAATTGAACCTTCTGCACAAGGGCTGCTTCTTACTCAATTATGGGATAATCGTATAGTATCCTTTTCTCCTCGTTCGGAATTTTTCTTTCTCAATGAAGATGGTACTTTTCCCTTGACATTTTCTTTTGCAAATGGGAAAGTAAAGCAACTGCAATGTTTCGAAAATGATCTTTGGTTAAAGGCGGATTAATTATTAATCAGATGAAAGATAATATAAGCGGAATTTTGACCTGTGGTCTCCTTATGCTGTTTTCAATTTCCCAGATATACGGACAACAAGTTGCAGACGAAAAATTCAGTTATCCCATTACTGCCCCTCGTTACAGGGTAGGAAACGGTCCACTCGCATTATTTGACGAGGCACACCATAATTCCGTTACTCTGAAGGGAACGTATGCAGCTTTTTCAAATCTGTTAATTGCTGACGGATACAGACTCTTAAGCACTAAAGACAAAATTTCTTCTGACAGGTTAAGTGATGCAAAAATTTATATAAGTGTCAATGCTATGTTTGATCCTGAGAACTGGAATTTAAAACCACATTCGGCATTTTCAGAACAGGAGATAGAGATACTCAGGCAATGGGTTTATGCGGGGGGAAGTCTGTTTCTCGTGACCGATCATATGCCTTGTGGCGGGTCGATACAGGCACTTGCTGCAACATTTGGTATTCACGTAGTGAATGGTTTTGCCTTAAGGAAAGACGGTCACCCAGAAATTTTTTCCAGAGAAAGGAAGAGCCTCCTCTCCAATGAAATCACAAATACTTCCGGTGAAGAGATCGACAGCATTATGTGCTGGGGTGGAACAGGTTTTCTTGTACCATCCTCAGCACATGTTATATCTATGTTAAATGAGGAATATGATATTTATCTACCCGATGATGTTAATAAGATAAAAAGGTCTGTACCAGACAACATCCCTAGACTATCCGCTACGGGATTTGTAAATGGGGCATATCTACGATTCGGAAAAGGAAGAGTTGTTATATTTGGGGATGCAGCCCCCTTTTCTGCACAACTGCAAGGAATTAAAAGTGAAAAAAGAGGGATGAATCATCCTTCAGCGAAACAGAATGCACAGTTTCTGCTCAATATAGTTCACTGGCTGGATCAATAATTTTTTATCACTCTGTTTGAAAGCGAAAATAATATGATTGCTGGTCGCCAAAATTGAGACGGAGTATTTACAGGGACATTAGGTCTTGAATCAATTTAAAATAAAAAGGAGACAACTAATGCGAGTTGTCTCCTTAAGTGCCCAGGAGCAGATTCGAACTGCCACGCCCATTCAGGCGCCACCCCCTCAAGATGGTGCGTCTACCAATTTCGCCACCTGGGCATCTTGAGTTGCAAAAATAATCCTTTTTTCGGAACCTGCAACCTAAAAATCATCTTTTAGTAGGATGCTAATTGTTTTTTTTCAGATTTCTGCGGATCAGTGTCTGTATGATTCCATCTACCAAACCTACCCGAGGAGCTACAATAGTTTTCAAATGTCCGATCTTCATAATCGTGAGAAAAATATCTGCTGCCGGGATAATAACATCCGCCCGGTCTTGCTTCAATCCCAATACATTGATCCTGTCTTTGAGCGAATAAGAGGTAAGATGATTATAGATAGCTTTTAACTTAGAATAAGACATCGGTTTGTCTTCTTTAGCATTTGCCAGTCTGGAAAGTTTATTAATGTTTCCGCCTGTTCCGATACCATACACCTGCTTGTACATCTGTGTATGCGTTTTCACCCAATCCTTCAGTTCATCCCATGTTTCCGGCTGATCCTGGTTATCCAGAATACGGATAGTTCCCAGATTGAATGATCGGGACGCTACGAGTCTGGAATTAGCAAATAAAGATAGTTCCGTACTGCCACCACCTACATCAATGTACAGATACACTTTATCCTTATCCATATCCTGCTCCAGATGACTGTTATAAATAATCTCAGCTTCCAGACTACCATCTATGATCTGAATATCCACACCGGCCTTTTTACATGCTTTCACGACTTCCTTTCCATTTCCGGCATCCCGCATTGCTGAAGTAGCACAGGCCATATAATCAGTCACTCTGTATACATCCATCAGATTTTTAAATGCTGTCATTGTACTGACCATATCCTTAAACTTTACATCAGAGATATGATGTTGGATAAAAGCATCATCGCCTAAGCGTAATGGTACACGCAATAAGGTATTTTTGATAAACGATATTTCTTCTTTGGTTTGGTCAATGTCGGCAATCAGTAACCTGACGGCATTGGAACCAATATCTATGGCTGCGTATCTCACAAAATTTCTATTTTATTTTTTAAATAATTATAAGTATCGACCTGAGCACGGTTAGTGGCATTTACCGGACTCCGTTTGTATCTGTTCTTCTGCTGTGCATCAATAATCCTTGCTTTGGTATTATCTGCCAGCTGGATTTTGATCAAATCATATACTTCAGCTATCAGGTGCTCATTTTCAATCGGAAAAGCGATCTCCACTCTCCTATTCAGATTTCGTGTCATGAGATCGGCTGATGACAAGTAAATCTCCCTGCTGTCTCCGTAATCAAAAATCCAGACCCGTGCATGTTCCAGATAGCGGTCAACGATACTGGTTACATGAATATGCTCACTGAAACCTTCTTTACCCGGAATCAGACAACACATTCCGCGGATAATAAGATTGATCTTCACACCCGCATTGTTTGCCTGATAAAGGCGCTGGATAATATCTTCATCCGTAAGACTGTTCATCTTCAGAATCAGGGAGACTTTTATACCTTGCTGGCTTAATTTAATGAGACGATCTACTTTCGTATAGAAAATATTCCGCATGGCCAGAGGAGCAGTGATAAGTGAATTATAATTGTCGTGATATACACTTTTCTTCAGTCCGGTGAACAAGCGTTTAAGATCGCGCGTAATAAGTTTGTTGGCTGTAAATAATCCGATATCACAATAGATTCTCGCTGTCTTTTCGTTAAAATTACCTGTAGACAGATAGGTATAAGCTACTCTTCTTTTACCTTCGCGTCTGAAGACCAGGCATGATTTGGCATGAAGCTTAATACTGACATTGCCCAAAAACACATTCACTCCGGCCTCTTCCAGTTTCGTCAGCCAGTAGATATTTGCCTTCTCATCAAATCTCGCCTTCACTTCTAAAAATGCATTGACCCGCTTCCCGTTTTTGGCAGCTATGATAAGCGCATTCATAATATTAGAATTGTTAGCCACCCGGTACAGCGTGATATTAATCTCTTCTACCGTTGGATCAATAGCCGACTCACGTATGAAATGCAAAACATAATCATAGGATTGATAAGGCAGATGGATAAGATAATCTCTCTTCTTTATCGGTTTAAAAAGACTTTTGTTAATATCCAGTCCTGGTATAGGTAATGCGGCCACAGGTTCATAAGCAAGATCTGAACGGTTTCCAATTGGAAAATTTATAAAATCACTGAAGATCATATAACGATTCATCGGAATAAATCCATCATCGTCTACTTCCAGTTGATCATCCAGATAACTCAGTAATGAAGGGGGCATATTGGCATCATACTCCAGACGGATAACTTTGCCGGTCTGTCTGTCAATCAGACTCTTTTTTAATACTTCCAGAAATTTATCACTGCGATCTACGTCCAGATCAAGCTCTGAATCACGGGTGATCTGAAAACGGTAACCAGATATTTCATCAAATTCTACTGCGGTATAGATATCGTCCAAAAACATCATGATGATCTCATCCAGCAGGATAATCTCATGTTGTCCTGTACTATTCGGGACATGATGAAAACGGCTGATCACATTTTTAGGCATTTCTATAATAGAGATGCGTTCCTGATCCTTATGGGATAGTTTTACTATAAAATGCAGACTTCTGCCATTAATATTGGGAAAGAACTGATCATTGACCCAGATCGGGATCAGATACTTCAGAATTTCTTCCTGAAAATAGGTATGCAGGTATTCGCGCTGATCATCCCGCAGATCGTCTGCCTCCAGAATATTGATATTCTCTTCTTCCAGACGTTTCATCAACACCTGATCAAAAAGATAATCAAACTTCTTGTCCAGTTTCAAAACACTATGCTGAATTTGTTTCAGCACTTTTTTAGGTTTAAATCCTATTTTTTTGTTCTTCAGCTCATTTTCTACCATACGGTGAAGAATAGCTACACGAACACTGTAAAACTCAGATAAGTTGGAGGAGTAGATAGCCAGAAAACGCAATCTTTCCAACAAAGGTACGGTATCGTCTGCGGCCTCCTGAAGCACACGTTCGTTAAATTGCAGCCAGCTAAGCTCGCGATTAAGGACAGGAAATTGGTCGCTCAAAATAATAAGATTTTTAGATCCTTAAATTTAATATTTTTCAGACCAATATTAAAGACTTGATGTTAATTATTCATTAAGAAATAATTAACACTTTCTTAATTTAAATCTATATTAATGTGCTGGTGCCAATATCTCCAATTGCAATAAAATCTGATCTTCGGTTACAAAATATGGATCTCCATGTCGTAATGTCTGGTAGACAGCCTCGAATAATTTACGATAATCTCCACGATCAGCGGCTACGGATTCGTTCAGCATATCCCCTTTTTCATCTACCAACGTAAGTAAAGCCTCTTTTCCTTGCGGTTCAATTCCATATGCTTCATTATTTGGAGACATCCCTGCCAGAAGCTGCTGCTCCTGTACGTCGCTTCTGTCTTTTACAAAAGATCCCTTGAGAGCATGGAGAACAAAGCTTTTTTGCGGATTGGCGACCAAAAGGCTGACCGTAATAAATACGCTTAATCCTTTACCATAATTCAGGAGCAGACAGGCATAATCATCAACTTTAGATTTGGGGCGGTTGGTAGACAGAATTTTCGTTACTGATTTAGGCTTGCCAAACAGCGAAATTGTCTGATCTAATAAATGTGACCCCAGGTCATACAATATACCACTTCCCGGACGTTTGGTTTCTTTAAATTTTTTAACCCCTATCTCAGTCTTATAGCGGTCAAACCGAAGATGTAGCTCCACAGGCTTACCCAGTTTCCCTGATTCAAGTGTCGCTTTCAGGGATTGAAAGTCTGAATCAAATCGCCTGTTATGATAAGGAAGTACATGGCGGTTCATTTTACGTCCCAAAGCGTACAGTTCCTTTGCTTCCCTGACAGTCGGAGAAAAAGGTTTTTCTACCAATACATGTTTACCTGCCAATAAAGCCATTTTGGCAAACTCAAAATGTGTATCGTTGGGCGTATTCACAATGACAAGTTCAATCTCTGCGTCTTCCAGCAATTCTTTCACACTGGAATAGCTTATGATTCCCGGATAATCCAGATGTGCCTGTTTGGTTTTACGCTCTACAATAGCTTTCAGCTGGAAGCTGTCACTACCCGCTATAAACGGCGCATGGAACACCCTTCCGGACATTCCATACGACAATATTCCTGTAACTACTTGCTTTACAGCCATACAGTATTCTTTAATTATTAATGGTGAGCATGCTCATCATGTTTTACTCCGGCAGCGTGATACACCTCTTCCAAAGCTTTTGCATGATCAGCAGCAAATTTTTGCAATTTCACGTTTGTGTTTCTGGAAACACGGTCGAATTGCTCTTTAATAAGGGTTTGCTCATGCTCCGCATGTGCCAGGAATGCAGCGTCCGAGTAGCTGGCAACTTTTGAAGTCACTGCAGTACTGTCTGTTCCGGCAGTTTGTTGAGCAGGAGCCTGAAATGCCTGTGCTCCTCTGATCGGGAAGTCAACATGCAATTCTGTAGCTACGCTATCCAAATGAGGAACTAATGATCCATAAACTTCTTTAATTTTAGCGGCTAACGATTTTACTTTTGCATCAGATGAAACACTCGCTGCATAATCAGCATAAGCTAATTCATAAGGAATCTTCTCACCTACTGTCTGGAAAAAGCGATATGCATCACCATCGACTAACGAAGTGTGTGTATATTTCAACTGATTCTGCTCAGCTGTCTTATTACTACAGGAAGCAAATAATGTACTACCTCCGATAACTGCTACTACAAATAAAGTATTAAGTTTCATATTCTCTTTTGATTACGACCACAAAAATATAAATAATATGCTAAATTCCCTATTCTTCTGTGATTATGCTAAATTTCTTCCGGCGTTTACAACCCCGTATATTGTCCTCGCAATCAGTTTTGAATATACATCATATTTTGGATCCTCCGTTTCGAGCTGTTTCTGCTTTCTGATCGCATAGTGCTGAATAATTAACAGTGGCAGAATAATCTTTTCTCTGGCCAGAATGGATTCCCTTTCCACCGGATAATTTTCCATCAGAAATTTTGTATTACTCAATTTAAGCACATATTTCTTCGTAAGCTCATATTCAGCATGAAGCATTTTCCAGAAATCTCCGTATTGCTCATCAAACTGCATGTACGATGTGATATCAAAATTGGACTTTGTCATGGACATCATACAGTTATCAATGATGGTATTAAACATACCTGAATGTTCATAAAGATTTCGAACATAAGACCAAAGATTGTTTTCTTCCGCAAATTGTAAAGCAGATCCTACCCCGAAGAATCCCGGAATATTTTGTTTCAGCTGACTCCATGAAGTTACAAAACTAATTGCACGCAGATCTTCCAGCTTCAATTCCTTATCCGAATTCCGTTTAACAGGACGGCTACTGATATTGATGGTTGAAAGCACTTTAAGCGGACTCAGATTTTCCAGATAATTCAGGAATAAAGGGTCTTTACGCAAAGACATAAATTTCTCATAACTCACCTCAGCCATCTGATCGATTACGTTCTTTTGTTTGATGGTCAATGTATCCCCTTCATTTTGTCTTATTTCAGAGATAATACCAGCATGAAGCAATTGTTCGATATTATATTTAGCGGTATCAAGTGAACCGTATTGACTGCTGATCGTCTGTCCCTGAATGGTCAGTTGAATATGTTTGTTCTCAATTTCACGTCCCATAGAAGCATAGAAACGTTGTGTCTTACCACCGCCACGGGCAGGAGGTCCACCACGACCGTCAAAGAAGACCAGATCGACATCAAAATCTCTGGCAATGGCCGTCAGATCCATTTTGGCCTTATATATAGACCAGTTGGCCATCAGATATCCGCCGTCCTTTGTACTGTCTGAAAACCCAAGCATAATCGTCTGCTTGTTTCCTCTGGATTTAAGGTGTGCTACATATGCAGGATGTGTATATAAAGCTTTCATGACATCTCCGGCTCTTACCAGATCGTCAACTGTCTCGAAAAGCGGCACAAAATCTATAGTCAGCTCTTTCTTCTTCCATCCGGACCACAAAAACAGCTGCATAAGCCCGAGAATATCAGAAGCCTGTTGACAGTTGCTGATAATAAAGCGCTGAGCCGCTCTTTCACTTCCGGCATTCTGAATACTTTTTAATAAAGGTATAACTTCCAAAGTGTCTTTTACCAGCAAAGCAGCATCTTCTCCTACTTCAAGATCAAGCTCTGAGAATGGAAAACCTTTTTGTTTGGCTGTTTCAGTCAGACCTTCAAAATCTTCTCCCAATCCTGTTTTTTTCTGATTCTTAGTAATCAGGTAGGTAATCGTATCTCTTAATATGCGACTATCCTGACGGATATCAAGTGTTGTAAAATAACATCCAAAAGTCATGACCTTACGAATAAGGTCTTCCACTACCTCTATAAATAAACTATTATGTTTCTCGATGAGGACTTTTTTAATGGCTTTCAGATTTGCAAGGATAAGATCCGTTTCATCCTTAGGATTCTCCACAGGATTAAAACTGTTCTCATAGAATAGTTCCTGCAGTGTATCCATATATTGCTCTACACCTCTGAAGGTAATGCGTCTCTTGATGACTCTGAAATCCCGATAATAGCATCTGAACAAAATGGTCCGGAGCATAGTCGCTACTTTACGTGTACTTTCGACAGTTACATTTGGATTTCCGTCACGGTCTCCACCCGGCCAGAATCCAAGTTCGATTAGTTGTTTGACATCTTCAGTAGGCATCTCAAGCTCATCATCTATAGTAGCCTGAATTTCGGAAGCTACTTTATAGAATACGTTTTCCAGATACCAGGCCAGACTTGCGGCCTCATCTACCGGAGTAGGTTTGAGCTTATTGATAAAAGGAGTTTTACCCAGTTGCTGAAGCAGCAAATGAATGTTATTGATATCATTTTCCTTAATAGCTTCGATAAGGTCATTAATAATAGAAAGTACAGCCCCCGGATAGAATTGGGTAGGATGCGCCGTAAGAACTAAGCGCACAGAGAAGTCCTTCAGTTTGTTAACAATTTGCTTTCTGAGCTTACTGTTTGTTTCTGTCTGCCGGAAAAGAGGTTCCAAAAGACCGGCTTCATCTGCACGTCCTATAGATTGAAAAGAAGAATCCTCCACCGCATCGAATAAAACCACCTGCCGCTCTACATATTGTACGATTCTGAACAGAAGATCTACACGGTCCTCTTCCTGTACATATTGTTCATATTGACCAAAAAAACTATCTATAATCTCCTCCGGAGCAAGATGCTCTTCCACTCCTTTCTCACAATGTGTAGTAAAAAAAGGCAACAATGTACCCGTATGCTTTACGCGCTGAAACGGTAAAGTAAGGAATAAACTCTTGAAAAGTTCAAAACGGGTCAACACCTCGTTTTGAAAGGTAGCTTCTTTTTGACTTAATTTCATGGTTTTGAAATAACACGAGGTTGTGTGTTTTGTTTGTTTGATTTAGTTGATTTCAACCTCCGAAAATCAAATATATAAAATTAATACTCAAATATCCTTTATAATGTAAATTTTAAACACAAAACTTCAAAATTTTAAAAAATTACTAACAACATTATTCTGACTTTACTGTTATTATATTATTGAAAAACAAATAATGTATTATCATGAGCAAAAAACTATATACAGCGGAAGTAACCGCCACAGGTGGAAGAGATGGTGCTGTCCGTTCATCGGACGGAATAATTGATTTTGAAGTTCACAAACCCGAAGCTATGGGAGGAAAAGGTGGGGCAACAAATCCGGAGCAACTATTTGCCGCAGCATGGAGTTCCTGTTTCTTAGGAGCAATGGGAGCTGTGGGAGAAAAAGATCATGTGGATCTGAAAGATGCGACTGTGACAGTAAAGGCTTCCTTTAATGAAGAAGATAATTCATTTTTTCTGTCAGCTGAATTAGAAATACATGTGCCTTCGCTATCCATTGACGAGGCTCAGAAACTGGCAAATAAAGCCCATAAAGTCTGCCCCTATTCAAAAGCCACAAAAGGTAATATAGAAGTCAGCATAAAAGCTATCTAACTCTTTACAAAAAAGACTGTTCAGCAGTCTTTTTTACTATCTTTTTCAACACTTATCCTAAATCTATCTGTATCTTTGCCTGGCATAGATTATGAAGAAAATAATTCAGGAAATTACAAACTTCTTTAACGGTCAATACTTTGCGGATGGCGTACGGATTACCATTGGCTGTATAGTGCCTATCTTTGTGTGCGCGGCATTAGGTGATTTCCGCACCGGGACACTTATTTCTTTAGGAGCTTTGCTTGTCGGATTGTCTGATACTCCCGGCGCTCCGGCTCACCGCCGATTCGGGATGTTCGCATGTCTGGGCATTACTGTCTTTACGTATATTGTCACTTACCTTTCTGCCGGATCGGTCATCCTCACCACTATCGTGATTGCTTCATTGTGCTTTCTCTATGCCATGCTTGCTGTATTCAATTCAAGAGCAGCCAACATTGGTTCTATGGGTATTTTGATGTTGCTTATCCATATTGACGTTTCCGAATCGTTTACAGACTTCGCCTTTCACCTTCTTTATTTTATAACAGGTGCGGTATGGTATATAATCATCAGCCTCTCCCTGACACAGGTAAGACCATATAGACTGGCTCAGCAGGAACTTTCAGAAACGATTCGCAAAGTAGCGGACTACATCCGTATTAAAGCTAATTTTTACGATGTAAAAATCGACAATGACAGCAATTATCTTAAGCTAATCGAACAACAGATCCTCGTACATGAACACCAGGAAAATGTACGGGATCACTTATTTCAGAGCAAACGATCTATAAAAGACACAACCAAAACGGGCAGATATCTTACTTTAGTGTTTTCGGACATCGTCGATCTGTTTGAGCAAAGTATGGCGACGCACTACGACTACAATGCTGTCAGTGAAAAATTCGGTCATACAGGAATACTGAATGAATTCAAATTCACTATTCTGAAAGTAACAAACGAACTGGACCATCTTGCCTATCAACTCAATGCAAACAAGGTTCCCAAACCGCTGTATAATTTCAGAACGGATGTGGATCACCTTATGGAATCTATTGATAAGATAGAAAAAGAATATCAGTACAACACGATTGCGCTCAAAAAGGTCGTCATCAATATAAAGAATATTGTATTACAACTGGAACGGATATACAGCTTTGGATATGCTATTCCCAAAGAAATTACAAATTCAGATATTGAAGACGCAGACAAATTTGTAAATAAAGTTAATCTGGATTTCCGTCAGTTTGAAGAAAATCTCACCCTTAAATCCACGATTTTCAGACATGCACTACGTATGTCTATTGTCATGACATTCGGGTATGTGCTGACCCAGATGCTCGGTTTCGGGCAGTTCAATAGTTATTGGGTCATGTTGACAATTATGGTTATTCTCAAACCCGGATTCGGACTTACAAAAGAAAGAAACGTACAACGTCTCATCGGGACTGTCGTCGGGGGGATTATTGGAACGATTATACTGATTACAATTAAGGATGATACCACACGCTTTGTATTGCTTGTCTTTTTCTTCCTTACCGCATACAGCTTATTCCGTGTTAATTATATTATTGCCGTCATGTTTATGACGCCTTATGTACTGATCATGCTTAGTTTCAACGGCATGAATACAATGGAAATGGCGCAAAACAGAATAATTGATACTTTTCTGGGTGGAATGCTGGCCTTCGTTTCCAGTTATGTTATTTTTCCGAATTGGGAAAGCGCACAGGTACGGGGAAACATGCGGAAACTGATTATTGCAAATTACAATTACATCTCGCAGATTATCTCCATTATTTCCGGACAAAAACCAACTATTACGGAATACAAACTAGCCCGAAAGCAAGTGTATATCGCAACAGCCAATATGGGATCAACTTTTCAACGTATGCTGACTGAACCCAAAAGGAAACAGAAGAACACCAAAGAAGTGAACAGGTTTGTAATCTTTAATCATATTCTTTCCTCTTATTCTGCGACCTTAACCCGTAGAGTATGGGAAGCAGATGCATCAGAACTGAATAATGAACATCTCAAGCTTGTTAAAAAAGCACTTAATTCTCTGGAAAATGTCATTGTACTGCTGACAGATGAAACGGATACAGATCCATTCTATCCCGTCAAATACAATATTCCAAAAGAGGAAGAAGAGGGAGCGATATCTGAGGAATCTAAATTAATTACAGAACAATTACAGTTTTTGAATAAGATTTGCTCAGATTTACAAAAATCAGTAATTCAAATAATAGACGTTGAAGAGAAGGCAAAACTCGATCTTCAGCAGGAAGCAGTATAAAATGGTTGATTTAGATATATTAATTATCGGAGCAGGCCCCATCGGATTGGCCTGTGGAATCGAAGCAAAAGCAGCAAATCTATCGTATATCATTGTAGAAAAAGGATGTCTGGTCAATTCCCTGTACAATTACCCTGTGAATATGACGTTCTTTTCCTCAGCAGAACGCCTTGAAATAGGAGAAACACCATTTGTAACGACAAATCCAAAGCCTAAACGGGCAGAAGCCTTGGAATACTACAGGCGTATCTGTCAGAAATTTGAACTAAACACCCATCTTTTTGAAGAGGTCATAGCGGTTGATCCCGCAGAAAGTAATACATATATCGTATCGACTGATAAGGCTACTTACCGCGCAAAGCACATTATTGTTGCAACAGGTTTTTATGATATTCCCATGTTATTGAATGTTCCTGGTGAAGACCTGCCGAAAGTCAGACATTATTATAATGATCCCCATTATTATGCAGGTCAGCATGTCATTGTTGTTGGTGCCAGCAATTCTTCCATAGATGCCGCATTAGAGACATACAGAAAAGGAGCTAAGGTAACATTGGTGATTCGTGGAAATGAAGTCAGTCCAAGAGTGAAATATTGGGTGCGACCGGACATAGAAAACCGTATAGCATTTAAGGAAATTGATGTCTTATACAATAGTCATATCCATAGTATCTCAGAAACAGCGGCTGAAATCTCAACTCCACAAGGACTGATTACAATAAAAAATGATTTTGTACTTGCGCTGACAGGATACAGACCTGATTTTGATTTTCTGAAGAAAATCGGAATCAATGTGCCTGATGTATCTCCCATGATTCCCGAGCATAACGAAGAAACCATGGAAACGAACAGAAAAGGAATATATCTGGCAGGTGTAGTATGTGGAGGATTAAATACCCACCTGTGGTTTATTGAAAATTCAAGAGTACATGCAACTCAAATTATCAATCATATTGTATCCGGCAGGTAAGCTTATTTTCTCAATCCGTTGAGGAATATCTTCACCATTTTCTTTTGCAGTGTCAATATAAAATCAAACTCTTCTTTGGTAGGAAAGATCAGGCATTTCATATCCTTCATAATACCTATCCGCATACCAAACAACGAGTAAAGCAATAATTTGGCTGTATCTTCCAGATCATCCACTTCAAGCTCACCTTTGTTTATACCTATCTGTAATACTTTACCCAAAAGAGTGGCTTCTTTCTCAAAACATTCTTTAATTACTTTTTCAATTTCAGCAGGCATCTCTTTCACCAAAGCTGTGGACTGCTCAAACAAGCTATAGTATTTATTGATCAGTTCAATCCGCTTATCCAGCGTAAACATCATGGCATCTTCATAATTATCCGATTTACTGATATAATCACTTATTTCGGTCATCATCTCATCCATCACATATTCAAAGACTGCTGAATAGAGGCTGTTTTTATCCGGGAAATAATAGTATAGTAATGCTTTAGAGAATGACAAATCTTTAGCAATTTCTGCCATTGTTGTTTTAGCCATTCCAAAATGCGCAAATCTCCTCGTTGCCGCCTCTAAAATTTTCGTTCTTTTCAAATCTGCGTTTGCCATTTCTTCTTTTTAATTCTTCTAAGTAAATGCTATGTACTATCTTTATCCCCTTAAATCATTGATAAAATTAATGTTTTTTTTGAACATTTGAAAACAAGAGTCAAAAAAATGAATAACCTCATACAGTCTGATATCTCACTGAAATCATATAATACTTTTGGAGTAGACGTTTTAGCCAAACGTTTTGTACAAATAGAAAACAGACAACAACTACTGCAAATATACAATGAGGGGTGTTTCAATGATAATTTCCTGATCCTGGGAGGAGGCAGCAATATACTTTTCACAAAAGACTATGAAGGACTTTTAATCAAAATAGCACTGAAAGGTATTCATAATACCATTCAGCAGAATTTTGTATTTGTAACAGCTCAGGGAGGCGAAGTATGGAATGATCTGGTATGGCACTGCGTCTCCAACAACTTTCCCGGACTTGAAAACATGGCTCTTATCCCCGGGACAGTAGGTGCATCTCCCGTACAGAATATCGGAGCATACGGTTCCGAATTAATGAATATCTTCTACAGTTGTGTAGCTTTTGATACCAGGACGGGGCAGTTTGTAACCTTTGCAAAAGAGGACTGCGAATTCTCTTACCGGGACAGTGTATTCAAGTCCAAACATAAAAACCGCTATATCATTGTCGAGGTTACCTATAAACTAAATTTAGATGCCCCCATCAATACTTCTTATGGTGCTATTGAAAAAGAGCTCAGCCACAGACAGATTGCTAACCCTACAATAAAAGATATTGCAGAAGTAGTGTCCTATATACGTGTCGAAAAACTTCCGGACCCCAGCACAGTGGGCAATGCGGGTAGTTTTTTTAAAAATCCTATCATTCACAAAAACATATTGGACAGATTAATTGTTGACTTTCCAGAGATTGTATATTTCAATGTAGATGAGGAACACGTAAAGCTGGCTGCAGGCTGGCTGATAGAACAGTGCGGATGGAAAGGCAAAAGATTGGGTCGCGCGGGTGTATGGCATAATCAGGCTTTGGTACTGATAAATGCAGACAACGCTTCGGGTGATGAAATCTATGACCTATCGTCCACAATTTTGAACGATGTGTATCAAAAATTCGGCATCAAACTGGAGCGCGAAGTAAACATTTTATAAAATTTAATATTATTTTTAAGTTAAATTACATCCTCATAAAGTAAATAAAAAAATACAGAATAGAGCCTCATCCCACTTTCAGGCTCTATTCTTTCATATTAACCTCCAGTAGAATTCTACCTTTCTGCTTATTGAATCTCCATATTTTTACTTTTTAGCATAGTATTTGCACCATTAGACCTGAAACCGTAGCTCTGGTTTAAAATTTCCGGAAAAATAAATAGAAGAGTGCATATATAATAGAGTATCTGAATATCATAGTGTTAACTTTTATACACCGCTGTGTATAAACTAAAAAACAGATCTAGTATGACTAAATTCGAATTTAACTCAATGGTTATCCAACAAGCGAGTTCTCTCAAACTCTACGCTAAAAATTTTACGAGAGACCAAGATGACGCCAACGATTTAGTACAAGACACCTTACTGAAAGCTGTCACTTACTTTGGAAATTTCAAAGAAGGAACTAATCTTAAAGGCTGGTTATACACCATCATGAAGAATACGTTTATCAACAACTACAGACGTATTGTAAAGACCAATTCTTTTATTACCAAAGAAGAAGAAATTACCAGTGCGAATCTGTTCGTATCTGCAACACACAATGACGGTGAAAACAAATTCATTATGGAAGATATCAATAAAGCATTGACCAATCTCTCTGACGAATATTATATCCCATTCAGCATGTATTTTGAAGGATATAAGTATCATGAGATTTCCGACCACTTGAACATACCGATAGGTACTGTCAAAACCCGGATCCATGTTGCACGTAAAGCAATGAAAAAAACGCTGACTGCGTACAAGTAGTCACAATCTGCGAGAAACGCCTATGAAGTTTATTACTTTTGTAAAATGATTGAAGACAGTAACCTTCCTTTTTTTACAAAATCGCGGCTTGCCTTAAGAAACGGGCAGGATCGACCAGAAATTTGGGTAGCTTATAACGGACTGATATATGATGTATCAACCAGCCGCCTATGGCGTAAAGGACAGCACTATGAGCATTGGGCTGGTCAGGATCTGACAGCCGAGCTTGCTGATGCGCCGCATACAGAAGAAGTATTTAAAAGATTCCCGATTATTGGAAAACTGGAACTATAAAAGAGTTGAGATAAGCGATTATTCGCTTATCTCAAATTTTGACAATGCTATAAACTGTTGAATACGTTTGCTGATATCTTCCTGAGTCAGATTTTGTAAACGTTCCGTACCGAATCTTTCCACACAGAATGAAGCTAATGCAGACCCGTAAATGATCGCATTCTTCATATTATTAAAGTTTACTGTATTCACTTTCGCCAGATAACCCACAAATCCACCTGCGAATGTATCTCCTGCTCCTGTCGGATCAAATACTTCTGCCAACGGTAATGCCGGAGCATAGAATACCTGATTTTCTCCGAATAACAATGCACCGTGCTCCCCTTTCTTAATGATAAGATATTTGGGTCCCATATTCAGAATTACTTCCGCAGCTTTCACCAGAGCATATTCTCCTGACAACTGACGAGCCTCTTCATCATTGATTGTCAACACGTCTACTTTCTTCAGGACAGCCTTCAGATCGTCGAGAGCTACATCCATCCAGAAGTTCATTGTATCAAGTACAACCAGTTTTGGAGTGTGATTTAAACGTTTAAGAGTTGTTAACTGAACCTGCGGAGTAAGATTTCCCAGTAACAGGTACTCACAATCCTGATATTTTTCAGGTACAATAGGATCGAAATCAGCCAATACATTAAGCTCAGTAGCCAATGTATCTCTGCTGTTCATATCATTATGGTATTTACCTGACCAGAAGAAGGACTTTCCACCTTTGATGATTTGAATTCCTTCTGTATCGATACCTTTATTTTTTAAAAGGTTCAGATTTGTATCACCAAAGTCCTCTCCGATAACAGAGATCAATTTTACATGGTCATACAAATAAGATGCGGCTATACCTGCAAAGGTAGCTGCACCGCCTACAATTTTGTCTGTTTTTCCAAATGGAGTTTCTATTGCATCGTACGCAACAGTACCAATAATTACTAAACTCATAGTTGCTGTTTAATATTCAAAAACAAAAAAACCGGCCTTATAGCCGGTTTCAACTCTTGCTCCTGAAGCTGGGCTCGAACCAGCGACCCTCTGATTAACAGTCAGATGCTCTAACCTGCTGAGCTATTCAGGAATTTCATCTTATCAAACAAATTATCTTTGTTTTTCAAAGCGATACAAAAATACGGCTTTTCTACAAATTTACAAATATTTCACATGGAATTAGTGAAACAAAGCGTTATTTCCCTGATTTTCAAAGTTATTATTTAAAAATAAAAATCAGCAAATAGGTTTATAATGGCTTTAATGCATAAAAGACTCGGTTTTTATTATTTGATAAACCAATTCTCTCTCATTTTTAAGGAGAGGGTTAGGGTGAGGTTTTGCAGTTTTATAATTAACCTCTCTACCCTTCGGGCATCTCTCCTTTAGAAGGAGAGAAAAGTTATAACAAGGTCACTACACTAGAAATGGGGCTATCCAAAAAGGTTGGATAGCCCTATTTTATATGTACCTTCCCTACTGCATCCTTTCAGATATGCAATTCTCAAAGAGTTTGATGGCGAATTTTTAGATTCTTTTGTATATTCCTCCCTTTAGTATTTACTTCGCACCTTCTTTCAGGGTGGTCCGAAGTTTCATTTCATAAATGTATTTACCGGGCTTATTAATTTTAACACTAAAACGCATACTAACTCTAACCGGTTGCTGGGTATAGGTTAAATAATTAACAGAATTTGGCGGATTCCAGGATGTCCGGTCCACATAGTCAATCGACTCAATCCATTTTTCATAGATCCTGTAGTAGCAGTTTATACCGTTGCCTTGCGTATCCCAATATACATCCGGGAATCTGGCCTGCGCATAATCATAAAGTACTGCTGTATCCGTTACCGTTGTTTTATAGGCAAAAGTTGACAGGTTATTCAGGAAGCCATTCCCACTTGGTCTGCGCTCCAACGCTTTTCCGGGGAAGATCTTTCCATTCTTATCCAACACTTTAAAAACAATCTGATTCGGCTCATTAGCGACACGGGTGATTTTAAGTGTTGCTGTAGCGGACTGTCCTTTTGACGGGTCAAACCACTGATCGTCATAAGGAAACCGAATAAATGACTCATTATTCACCGGACTTACTATAAAGTATGGCGCATTTTCGTAGGTATACTCCTGAACCGGATTAATACGTATCGTAGTAATTCCTTCGTATATCTTCGTCCCGTTTGGATTTTCAACCTTGATATCTACCAGATAATCTCCCAGAGGAACACTGTCCGTAGCCTGAGAAAATAGAAGTTGTCCGCTTTTCTCCAGAACAGAAAAAGCTGTCTTCTTTTCTTTCGTTCGTTTGGAAGTGATTATTTCTAATGTTGTATCCGTTCTGGGGTCATAAGCCTGCTTCCATACGGTGACATTATACTCCTTAAAAAAGGCTTCTTCACGTTTTCCTGTTTCTTTATTCCGTACATTTATCAGGGTTATCTTAAATGGTGGTGTGGAGTCATCCGGAATTATCCCCTGCGTAATGGCAAATACACCCTGATTTACGGCAACTGGATTAGAAGCATACCGGATATTGTCACTCAGGTATCCCGTCTGGACTTTTTTACAGCCTCCAAAGCCTACAGTCACAATAATAATGAGTATAGTGTTTTTTATTGTCGATTTCATGATTTCTATTAATTAGAAGTTTTAAAAGTCCAGACATGTCCGTTTGTAAGCACATGGACGACACCTGTTGTTGTTTCAATTCCGGATGTCTGGCAGAGTACACGCGCATCCAGCTTTTTAGGATCCTTTGTCGGATCTTCATAACGACCATTGTTTAGCACATCTTTTTGCCCTACTACCTTATTCAGATAGATTACTGTTGGTTTTTCGGAGTACATACCGCTACCGTTATACCCGTCCAGACTTTCGAGGTTGGCCCATAGGGTAATACTGGATACAGCAGTCCGGTATTCAAGCCAGTCCTGCCTCAAGTCAGGCCAGCTGATCTGTCTTTCGGGAATAAAATACATGCCTATAGAATCCTTTAACATCTGAGGAGTAAAATACTTAAACAGGGAGTCCAGCGTATAGTTCAACCGTTCATCCTTTTTACGGGCTTCATCCCGTTTAAGATTCAGAAAATTAGCAACAGTATAGTCGTTTGGCACAAAAAAAGTACCCCGGCTATTGACCAGGTCTTTGAGTCCTGCTTTATCAATAAGCATAATAGTAGTATCAAACATGTTCCGGGAATGCGATTTCAAAAAGTCATAGGTCGTCATGTTGACCTTGACCTGATGTATACCTCCATTGATTACAGGATCTTTCTTACAAGAGACCGCTAACAGACCAAGGGTACATAATATGAGGATAATATTTGTTTTCATGAGTTCTTATGTTTTAAATTTAGTAGCGATTCATCCAATATGGATTCTGCGTGATCAGTCTGTTGGTATTGATATTACTATTGTGAATCGGGAAAAGATAGCCTTTCTGTTCAAACCGTGTTCTGTTCATCGTCCATGGAGTAAGTGAACTGACCAATGCAATGTTTCCTGTTTTGCGGATGTTACGGACGATATCAAAGTAATTGTGTCCTTCTCCGACCAGTTCACGTTGTCTTTCTTTCAGAATAGCAAGCTTCAGATTCACCACAGATGTCAGAGGATTTGCTCCGGCACGTTCCCGGATTAATTCCATATGGCTCAAGGCATCATCCTGTTTGCCAGTTGCTTCCAGTGCCTCTGCTTTTAACAGGATCAAATCCGCCAGACGGAAGATAACTATATTACTTTCCGTCCTGGGGTCTGAGCTGGTCACCGGATTTTTATAAACGATATCCGAATACTTCATCAGCGAGTTTACATACGAGCTCCTGCCAGTTGTAAAAAACTGGGTTCTCCGGATATCATCGGGATTATCTTCTACTTCATACAATACATCCAGTTTTGATGTTTCACCAAAATAGATTGGCGTCACAAATGGCATCTTTTGGAAGATATCGCTACTGACAGTCAGGAAACCAACCGAACTGGTGAAGACACCGTTATATGCGCTGGATTCATTTTCAGCATCCTTATTGGTAATAACAAATATATTTTCAGGTGCTGTAGCCTCTTTAAATACATTGCGGATAGTCTCTCTGTCTTGCAAAGCAAAGTAATCCGGACGGTCGATAATAGAGTCGGTATAAAGGATTGTCTTTGCATAATCATTCTCCCATGCACTGACGTGTGCCAGTAAAGCCAAAGCAGCGGCTTTACTGGCTCTTCTCCTGCCTTGGGTATTTATGCCTTCCCAGGTCAACAAAGAGGAAGCTTTTTGCGCATCAGACATTATAAACTTCAAAATTTCTTCTGTAGAAGTACGCTCCTTTAATACCCCTTGTGCGGCAGTTGTGGTAGACTCGGTTTGTAAAGGAAGATCACCCCACACCCTTGTCATATAAAAGTAAGTCAGTGCACGCATGAAGTGTGCTTCCCCCAGCAGGTAGCTTTTGCGTCCGGCATCAAACTGATCATCCGGAATTTTCGGTATTCTTTCAATAGCTGCACTGGCAGCATCTACTACCCTGTACCAGTTTTTCCAGTTGTGTATGCCTTCTTCCCGGTAAGGTGTCACAAAGTCTCCGTTATAGATCCCGGTTTGGAGATTACCTTCATCAGATGTCATAACACCTACAGGACCATCTCCCCAGATAAAAAAAGCCTGATTGGTAGCATGTGCTCTGCGGAAAAGCGAGTAAACTCCTGCCAAAGCACTGTTGGCCTCAGATTCATTCTTCCAGTAGGTGTCGGCGTAAGTATCATTACGCAACTTGTTTTCCAGATATTTCTCACAAGAGCTCAGTGATACAACAGTCACAAGCAAAGGTAAAATGGCATATTTAATATGCAGCAATTTTAAAAGTCTTTTCATGGCATTATTTATTAAAAATTAAACTGAAGGCCTATAGTATATTTTTTAGGTATCGGATAGCCGTCTCCGTAATCGTTTCCCTGTCCGTCTACACGCTCTGCATCTATCCCCGAGAATTTCTGAAATAAAGCGACATTATCCATATTCCCGAACACCCTGAAAGAGTTGATCTTAAGCCTCTGCATCCACTCATGATGTGCCGGTCTGAAATTATATGCTAAGCCAATATTGCGGATACGGATATACCACCCGGGTTCCATAAACATAGATTGTCCGGTTCTCCAGACATATAAGCCCATATAAGGATTAGCAGCAGGATATTTGGCAATATCTCCTTCCTTCCGCCAGAAATCATATGCATCCAGATCTACAACAGAAGCTCTGGCAAGATCCTCCGGGCTGCCATAGAAAAAGCCGTTAGACATCCTTCTTGCAAAGGTGCTGTTAAAAATATCCCGTCCCAACGTAAAAGTCGTCAGCACCTGAAGTGTAAAGTCTTTATAGCTGAAAAAATTATTAAAACCTCCTGTCACCTTAGGATTGGCATCACCATAGAAGGTCATATCATTTTCACCAATATTGTCCGAAATCTTATAATCACCGTTGACATCTACCCAGTTCGGATAACCTGGTTTCAAAGTACCCCATTTGGTGGATCCTTTAGCCCCGGTATAAGGATTAATGATGATATCTTGCTGGGAAGAAATAGCCCCGTTTACTAAATAACCATAATACATGTTTAATGGCATACCGACTACATATACAGCACCTCCGTTGTATAAATCGCGGTTGCCGTTGGGAAGCTGAGTAACCATATTTCTGTTTAAGGAGATATTAATAGAAGGGTTCCATTGAAAAGCACTGGACTGTCTGAAAATTTTTCCAAGCAAATTGATCTCCAGTCCGGTATTTCTGACTCCTGCAGCATTGGTAAATGTGCTGTTGTAACCTGTATATCCAGGAATCAGAATGCGCAGCATCTGACCTGTAGTTTCTCGTCTGTACACATCTACATTCAGGTTGATACGGTTATTCAACAAATATGCGTCTAAGCCCAGATTCCATGCATCTGATTGCTGCCAGGTGATATCATCGTTGGTAATGCCATTATAATTTGGTATTACAGATATAATTCCACCATACGAAGGGACTCCGTTTCCAGCCTGATACGCATTGTAACGGTCATAGTCTGAAATGGAACTTTCGTCTCCGGTAAGTCCCCAGCTGGCTCTCACTTTCAACTCATTCACCCAACCCAGATCCCGTACAAATTCTTCTTCGGACAGCAGCCAGCCTGCGGCAAATGACGGAAAATATCCCCATTTTTTATTTTTACCAAAACGGGAAGATGCATCTGCCCGCCACACGGCATCAAACAGATATCTGCTCTTATAATCATAATGAAAAGCACCTAAGAAAGACAGCTTGGAATACGTAGACAAGTTCGTGCTTCCTTCTAAATTAATACCCTGAACTCCTTTGATTACCTGAATATTGTCGCTTGGTATGCCTCTACCAAACAAAAATATGGTTTCATTTCTCCGGGTTTCAAATTCCTGAATCAGGTTTACACTGAAAGCGTGACTGTCTTCGAATGTTCTGTTCCACATCACGTTGTTTGTCAGTACGTATTTTTTATACTGAGAGTAACTTGATCTGGCCACTGCTAAACCATCATTATTCAATACAGACGGTGAAGCAAAGTCATTTTTGCCTGTCGAATAACTGATAATGTTACGTGTACTAATCCGGAAATCTCTGAGAAAAGTATAGCGCAACTCGCCAACACCGTTGAGACTCATATCGATATTGTCATTCCGTTGATATTCATATGGATTGAGAATACTGGAAATATCTTTTTCATTTAGTCGCAACAAGGAGGTGGGCATATTTACAGGATTAACGGTAAAAATATCGCGGTAGCTGGTACTTCCTTTCCCATCCAACCGGCGGGATGTGGAAGCTCTCAGGTCAGTTAATAATTCCAGATCTTTATTGATTCTGAAGAGGAGATTAGACGTGAAAGAATAACGTTTAAAACCTGTATTGAGCACCACTCCTTTCTCATCGTAATATCCCCCGCTGACCCGGTAATTGAAACTTTCATTTCCACCGGAAATTGCAATATCAGCATTGTAAATTTTTCCGGATTGGTAAAACAAATCCTGATAGTCGTTATTGTTATTGAAAGACGGATTCAGGCTGTCCGTCAACATCTGTGGTGCACCATTACGCAGCTGGTTATCATTTGAATACTGATAGATCAGATCTAATTTCTTACGTCTTTCGGCAGCACCGATTAATGTAGCTACTTTCTCAGGCTTCGAAACATAACCCTGATAGGTATTGATACTGAATTTCGGCTTGCCGGATGAACCCCTCTTGGTCTTGATAAGTATTACACCATTTGCAGCTCTTGAACCATATAACGCTGCTGCTGAAGCATCTTTCAGTACGTCTACAGATTCAATATCATTGGGATTCAGACTCGCCAGATAATTGGTTCCGGTTGCATTAAATGCACGAACTTCATCATCAGATACCGGTATTCCGTCAATAACATAGAGAGGATTGCTATACAGATCATCCGGATCAAATCCGCCACTAGAATTTGAAATTTTGGTATTCCCGCGGATAACCAGAGCAGTCTTGACACCAGGCTGTCCGGTAAAATTCTGTACATTAACCCCGGACAGCTTTCCCTGTAGTAAGATATCAATACTGGCCGCAGGTAAATTCTCAATATCTTTTGCTGTAATCGAAGCCATAGAGCCAGTCATCTTCTTACGGTTTATGGTAGTGTAGCCGGTCACAATTACTTCGCTTAATTCATCCCGGGTTTCTGTCATGATCACATCAATATGACTTTTTCCATTTACAGGAACAGTAGTGCTGGTATGACCGATTAATTTAAAAACAAGCACATCAGAAGGAGCTGCTTTGATTTTAAATTCACCATTTGTATCAGTACTGGAAGCCACTTTAGGCTGAGATTTTATACTCACAGTCACCCCTGCTAATGGTTTCTGACCGGAAGTTACTTTTCCTGAGATAAAGGTTTGCGCTACGCTATAATGAGAGTGAATGCAAAAGAAAAGTGCCAATACAATTGGCCCATACCTCCTCAATGGTGTGAAGATGTTGAATATCATAATTATAGATTTTAGTTAGTGACACAATTTAAGTTAGCAGTACAAGCGCCAAATGCTGTGATACATCTTAAGAATGTGTGGAAAAAATGAATTTTCTAAACACTGACAAAAGATATATTTCTTAAATTAAATGCTTGAGATTGGTTCACACAAACATTCAGTATTATTCAAATTCTTACCACTTTATAACAACAGCGTGAATAATTATTTATGAGCATTCATTATTAACTCACAGTCTATTTATCTTATTCCGGATAGCCGCTTTGACAGCACGATCTAACTGATGGTACTCGTCTTTAATTTTTGTTGGAAATGTCCCCACACGATCCCCCCGAATAGACATAATCACATAATTTCTGGTAAAACCATACTTCAATCGTAACTCATTGATAACTGCATCATTGTAGTTGTCCTGTTTTTTCTTAGTTTTACCCATTGTCCAAACTGTTCTTGTTACAGAACAAATATATAGACAAAATTTCGACTTATGGAAATATTATGGATGAAATTTTAACAAATATAAAAGAAAGAATACTAAAAGTGGCTGAATATAAAGGAATTAGAAAAGAAAAATTCATTGAAAATCTAAACCAAAAATATTCAAATTACAGAGGTAATTCAAAAAATTCCGCTCCTTCCTCGGAGGTTATAGCTGAAATTTCAACAAAATATCCTGAAATAAGTCTTCGTTGGCTACTCACTGGCACCGGGAAAATGGTAAAAGATATTACAGATACAAATCAACATATTACAACAAATCTGTTGACAGATATAAATGAAAGTCCTATTGAAACCGTATTACGGGACAAAATTCTTTTATTACAGGAAATTAAGGAATATCTAACACTTGAAAATAAAAGAATGCAAGAAGATATTAAAAACCTCAAAAATCAAATAGAAGAGTTAAAAGGTAACGAAAAAAAAACCAGCCACTTGTAGATTTATTACTACAGCTGTGGATTCTGGAAAGGAGGAATTAGCACCGAAGGATTACATAAAGGCATAAAAGTCTTCCAGGTTTATACTGAAAAGCTTTGTCCATTATACTTTTGCGATTTATAAGGAGTAATATCAGTAACCTTTTAAAGTATTCATCAATTAATGTTGTTATACAACTACAACAAAAAATAATTAGCACATAAAATAAGCTAAAAATCTATGCATAATTAAATCTCATCAGACAGAAAACATTTACGACGAAAAAGGCCATGGCGTAATAGCCATGGCCTTTTGTATATTACTTCCTTTAGTAATTACTTCGCACCTTCTTTCAGGGTGGCCCGAAGTTTCATTTCATAAATGTATTTACCGGGCTTATAAATTTTGGTATTAAATCGGATGTTGATTTTGACCGGTTGATCGGTATATGTGAGATAATCAACTGAATTTGGCGGATTCCAGGAAGCCGCATCCACTTTATCAACGGATGCCAGCCATTTTTCGTAAATCCTGTAGTAACAGTTTATACCATTGGATTGCGTATCCCAATACACATCAGGGAATCTGGCCTGCGCATAATCATAAAGCACCGCTGTATCCGTTACAGTAGTCTTATAGGCAAAAGTCGATAATGTGTTTAAGAAACTGTTACCACTCGGTCTGCGTTCCAATGCTTTACCCGGGAATACTTTTCCATTTTTATCCAATACTTTCAATACAATCTGATTCGGGCCATCAGCCACACGTGTAATCTTCAGCGTCATAGAAGCCGATTGACCTTTATCTGCATTGAACCACTGGTCATCGTATGGAAAACGAATCGCTGTCTCACTGTTTGCCGGTAATGCCAGGAAGTAAGGAACATTTTCGTAGGTATACTCTTGAACGGGCTTAATACGTATAGTCGTAACACCTTCGTAAGTTTTCACGCCTCTCGGATTTTCAACCTTAATATCGACCAGATAATCCCCTGCAGGGACGCTATCCGTAGCCTGAGTAAAGAGAAATTGTCCGCTTTTTTCAAGAACAGAAAAAGCAGCTTTTTTCTCGACTCCTTGCTTGGCAGTAATTAAGGCTAATGTTGTATCCGTTTTAGGATCATAAGCCTGCTTCCATACAGTGACATTATAATCTTTGTAAAAAGCTTCTTCACGTTTCCCAGTTTCTTTATTCCGGATATCCAGCAGTGTAATTTTAAATGGCGGTGTGGAAGCATCCGGAATTATCCCTTGTGTAATAACAAACACACCCTGCTCTACTGTAACCGGGTTGGAAGCATACCGAATGTTGTCACTCAGATATCCAGTTTCCACCTTTTTACAGCTTCCGAAGCCTAAAGCAGCAATAGTAGCTACTATAGACCATAATTTTATTGTTGATTTCATGATTGTCATTAGTTAATTGTCTTAAAAGTCCAGATATGTGTATTCGCAAGCACGTGGACAATTCCTGTTGTTGTTTCTATACCGGATGTCTGACAGACTGAACGTAAATCCAGTTTTTTAGGATCTTTAGTCGGATCTTCATATCGGCCGTTGACAAGAAGGTCTTTTTCACCTACAACTTTATTCAGATAGACTACCTTAGGTTTTTCAGAGAATATACCGCTTCCGTTGTATCCATCCAGACTTTCCAGGTTAGCCCATAAGGTCAGATTAGATACAGAAGTCTGATATTCACTCCAGGTCTGTGCCAGATCCGCCCAGTTAACCTGTCTTTCGGGAATAAAATACATACCTATAGAATCTTTTAACATTTGTGGTGTAAAGTATTTAAATAAGGTATCTAACGTATAATTCAGACGTTCATCTTTCTTGCGTACTTCAGCCTGTTTCAGAGCCAGAAAGCCCGCAATAGAATAATCGTTAGGCACAAAAAAAGTACCGCGGCTATTCACAAGGTCTTTAAGTCCTGCTTTATCTATAATCAGAATAGTGGTATCAAACATATTCCGGGAATGCGATTTCAAAAAGTCATAGGTCGTCATATTGACCTTAGCCTGATGTATGCCTCCGTCGATTACCGGATCTTTCTTACAAGACACCGCAAATAGACCAAGGATACATAATATGAGAATAATATTCGTTTTCATGAGTTCTTTATTTAACGTTTAGTAGCGACCCATCCAATATGGATTCTGTGTAATCAGTCTGTTTGTATTAATATTGCTGTTGTGAATCGGGAAAAGGTAGCCTTTCTGTTCAAACCTTGTTCTGTCCATTGACCATGGAGTGAGCAGACTCACCAATGCAAAATTTCCTGATATGCGAATATTCCGGACAATATCAAAGTAACTTTGCCCTTCACCCACCAGCTCCCGCTGTCTTTCCTGCAGGATGGTACGTTTCAGGTTTATCGCAGAGGAAACAGGATTTGCACCGGCACGTGCCCGGACTTTATTCATCTCAATCAAAGCCTCCCCCGGTCTGCTTGTGGCTTCCAGTGCCTCCGCTTTTAACAGGATCATGTCTGCCAGACGAAAGATAACCATATTACTTTCTGTTCTCGGGTCTGAACTTGATGCCGGATTTTTATAAACAACATCTGAATACTTCATCAGGGAGTTAACATCCGGTGTATTGGTAGATCTGAAAAACTGAGTTCTTCGGATATCGTTAGGATTAGTGGATACTTCGTAAAGTAAATCCAGTTTTGGTGTTTCTCCAAAATAGGTAGGCACTACATATGGCATATTCCGGATGATATCAGCACTGACTGTCAGGAAACCTACAGAACAATTGTTATTATTATCCGTTCCTAATGCCTGACTAAAAGCACTGGATTCATTTTCAGCATCTTTATTGGTAATAACAAAAATATTTTCACGTGCTGTAGCATCTTTAAATACGTCACGAATAGCATCGCGGCCTTGCAACGTAAAATAATCCGCACGGTTGATAATTGAATCGGTATAAAGAATTGTCTTTGCATAATCATTTTCCCATGCAGTAGTATGCGCCAGCAATGCCAAAGCAGCGGCCTTACTGGCTCTTCTTCTGCCTTCGGTATTTATACCTTCCCAGGTTAACAATGAAGAGGCTTTTTGGGCATCAGTCATTATAAACTTCAAAATTTCCTCTGTAGAAGTACGTCCTTTTAACACTCCTTGTCCGGCTGTTGTCGTAGCCTCGGTTTGTAAAGGCAGGTCTCCCCATACCCTCGTCATATAGAAATAAGCCAGTGCACGTAGAAAATAAGCTTCCCCTAACAGATAGCTTTTACGGCCGGGCTCAAACTGATCATCGGGTATGTTTGGAATATTTTCAATAGCTGCACTGGCAGCATCTACGATCCGGTACCAGTTCTTCCAGTTATGCACACCTTCTTCGCGGTACGGTGTAACAAAATTACCCCCGGTATAAATAGCCGTATAGTTGGTACTTTCTTTTGAAGTCATAATACCTATCGGACCATCTCCCCAGATAAAAAATGCCTGATTGGTCACATGTGCTTTACGAAACAAGGAATAAGTTCCGGCTAAAGCGCTGTTGGCCTCTCGTTCATTCTTCCAATAGGTATCTGCATAGGTATCATTACGAAGTTTATTCTCCAAGTCCTTTTCACAGGAGCTAAGTGATACCACTGCTGCAAGCATAGGAAGGATTGTGTATTTAGTGCTATATAATTTAAAGAGTCTTTTCATGGCAATATTTATTAAAAGTCAAACTGAAGGCCTAAAGTGAATTTTTTAGGAATCGGATAACCGTCTCCATAATCATTTCCCTGCCCGTCTACACGCTCTGCATCGATTCCAGAAAACTTCTGGAATAAAGCGACATTATCCATATTTCCGTATAATCTGAAGGAGTTCAACTTAAGCTTTTGCATCCACTCGTGATTTGCAGGTCTGAAATTATACGCTAAGCTGATATTGCGGATACGGATATACCATCCGGGTTCCATAAACATAGACTGTCCGGTTCTCCATACATATAAGCCCATGTAAGGATTAGCAGCAGGATATTTTGCCTGATCTCCTTCTCTTTGCCAGAAGTCGTACGCATTCAGGTCGACGATAGAAGCTTTGGCGAAGTCCTCCGGATTGCCATAGAAAAAGCCATTGGACATTCTTTGGGCAAAAGTCCTGTTCATAATATCACGACCAAATGTAAAAGTCGTCAACACCTGAAGAGTAAAGTCTTTATAGCTGAAAAAGTTGGTTAAACCTCCTGTTACTTTTGGATTGGCATTACCATAGAAGGTCATATCATTTTCACCAATATTGTCAGAAATCTTATAATCACCATTGACATCTACCCAATTCGGATAACCTGGTTTCAAAGTCCCCCATTTGGTAGAACCTACAGCACCAGTGTATGGATTGGTAATGATATCTTGCTGAGAAGAAATTGCTCCATTTACCAAATAACCATAATACATGTTTAATGGCATACCTACGACATATACAGCAGACCCGTAGTACAAATCTCTGTTTCCATTAGGAAGCTGGGTAACCATATTTCTATTTATAGAAATATTGATGGAAGGATTCCATTGAAAAGCGCTGGACTGGCTAAAGACCTTTCCTAATAAATTAATCTCTATTCCTGTATTTCTGACACCGGCTGCATTCGTAAATGTATTATCATAACCGGTATATTCCGGGAACAAAATACGTAGCATTTGTCCTGTGGTTTCACGTTTGTACACATCTACATTCAGATTGATTCGGTTATTCAACAGATAAGCATCCAATCCGAGATTCCACTCATTTGATTCCTGCCACGTGATATCATCGTTAGTAATACCATTATAGTTTGGAATAACCGATGCTACTCCACCATAAGAAGGTGCTTCTGATCCGGGATAGCGTCCATTACCCGCTAAGTATGCATTGTAACGGTCATAATCAGTAATAGAACTTTCGTCTCCGGTACGTCCCCAGCTGGCTCTCAGTTTCAGTTCATTCACCCAACCCAGATCCTGAACAAACTCTTCCTCGGAAAGCAACCAACCAGCGGCTAATGAAGGAAAATATCCCCATTTATTATTTTTACCAAAACGCGAAGATGCATCTGCACGCCATACGGCATCAAAAAGATACTTGCTCTTATAATCGTAATGTAAGGCCCCTAAGAAAGAAAGTTTGGAATAAGTAGACAAATTAGTATTTCCCTGCAGATTAGTCCCCTGTACACCTTTGATCACCTGAATATTGTCACTTGGTATTCCGCGCCCCAGAAGGAACATAGACTCATTTCTCCGGGTTTCAAATTCTTGAATCAAGTTTACACTAAATGCGTGCTTCTCTTCAAATGTTCTGTTCCACATCAGGTTATTTGTTAATACGTATTTTTTGTATTGAGAATAACTTGATTTCGCAACAGCTAAACCGTCGCTGTTTATTTCTGACGGTGAAGCAAAATCATTTTTAGCAGTCGAGTAGCTGATAATATTTCGTGTGCTGATCCGGAAATCTTTGAGGAAAGTATAACGCAATTCTCCAACACCATTGAGACTCACGTCTACATTATCATCACGCTGATATTCATAAGGATTAATAATACTGTTAAGATCTTTCTGCGTTAGTTGAAGTAAAGAAGAAGGCATATTTACAGGACTAACGGTAAAGATATCGCGGTAATTATTTACTTTACTAAAGTCTGTGCTTCCCTTTCCATCAAACCGGCGGGATGTAGAAGCTCTTAAATTGGTTAGCAATTCCAGATCCTTAGTGATTTTGAATAGAATATTAGAAGTAAAGGAATAGCGTTTCAGTCCAGTATTAAGTATCACCCCTTTTTCATCGTAATATCCTCCACTGACCCGGTAATTCAAATTCTCATTTCCCCCGGAAATTGCAATATCTGCATTATGAACCTTTCCGGACTGGTAAAATAAATTCTGATAGTCATTACTGTTGTTAAAGGATGGGTTCAAGCTGTCTGTCAACATCTGCGGTAAACCATTTTGCAGTTGCGTATCACTTGCATATTGATAAATCAGGTCTAACTTTTTACGTCTTTCTGCTGCACCAATTAATGTCCCTACTTTATTTGGCTTTGAAATATATCCGTGGTAGGTATTGACACTCAGTCGTGGTTTTCCGGATGAACCTCTCTTAGTCTTGATTAGTATTACACCATTTGCTGCTCTTGAACCGTATAATGCTGCAGCTGATGCATCTTTCAGAACGTCCACAGATTCAATATCATTGGGATTTAAACTCGCCAGATAATTGGTTCCGGTTGTATTAAATGCCCGTACTTCATCATCAGATACCGGTATTCCGTCAATAACATAGAGGGGGTTACTATACAGATCATCGGTATTAAAACCTTCCGTAGAGTTTGAAATCTTGGTATTTCCACGGATAACAAGAGAAGTCTTAACACCTGGCTGCCCGGTAAAATTCTGTACATTGACACCCGGAAGCTTTCCTTGCAATAAGATATCAATACTTGCCGCGGGCAGATTCTCAATATCTTTTGATGTAATAGAAGCTATAGACCCAGTTGCCTTCTTACGGTTAATAGTTGTATAGCCCGTTACCACAACCTCGCTGAGTTCATCAGAATTTTCTTCCATGACCACATCAATGCGGCTTCTTCCGTTTACGGAAACTTCAACAGGTGTATGTCCGATTAACTTAAAAACAAGTACATCGGATGGTCCGGCATTGATGTTATACTGACCGTTCACATCCGATCCTGAAGCTGTTTTTGGGTTTGACTTTACATTTACAGTCACTCCTGCCAGGGGCTTATTTCCGGAAGTTACCTTACCAGAAATGCCAGTTTGCGCATCACTGTAATTAAAATAGGCAGAAAATAGCAAAGTCAACACTAAAGGTCCTGACCTTCTAAGAAGTTCGAAAATCTTAATAATCATAATATGGATTTAGTTAGTCACATGTAAAACCACATGTTTCAGCCAAGGTAGTAATTATACTACATTTTAAAAGCTTACCAGATTATGCGTTTTCTAATACTTGTCTATGCAAACGTTTGATTTTACAAACTCAAACGTTTGCGTAATTTTCACATTTTTTAACACTTAAATGTTATGTAAATTAAATACTACAAGAGATTGTAATTTCCATTAATGACAGTCTTCAATAAACATTTGGATTTTGGAATAAAACGGTTATAGTTTTTCGTAGCGTGGTAGCTTCACAATGAAAACAAATGCATCATCTCTTAAAATGGAGATAAGTAAAAGAGATAAGCCATCAGAATACTTTCCTCCTTCGGGAGAAGCTATAGCTGGAAAAATCCTTCTTCCAATTCAGGAATATATCTGTGAGTATATCTGCAAACAGAAAGCAGACAATAAAAGATTTCGGAATGCATGTGTCTGCCCGGCCTGAGCAAAGAAACTCTGAGGGAATACAACTTTTGAATCCCACACGATCTGCAATTTCCAAATCGTGGGTGGGACAACAGAAAATAACAAAGCCTTCCAGTTTTACACTGAAAGGCTTTGTTCCATTTGCTCCTGAAGCTGGGCTCGAACCAGCGACCCTCTGATTAACAGTCAGATGCTCTAACCAGCTGAGCTATTCAGGAATGACCGTTACTTTATTGGCTTCCCTTTAAAGTGATGCAAGTATCGGAAGTTTATCTGAAACGTGCAAATATTTTTTCATTTTATACATCAACTACCTCGCTTTCAAGCGAAATAATTTTCATCTTTTACAGATGTACTTCACTCAACAATAAGGTGACGAAAGTAAAGTAGATCAAAAGACCGGTTACATCAACCAATGTCGATACAAAAGGTGCGGAAGAGCTTGCAGGGTCTGCTCCAAGTTTTTTCAGCAAAAACGGAAGCATGGATCCGGTAAGCGAGCCCCAAAGCACTACACAGACTAACGAAAGACTTACCACTACTCCAATGATAGCCCAGTGATCGCCATAGGCATGCGAAAAACTCTGCCAGGTAGCGATGCGGATAAAGCCAAGCGTTCCGAGAATAAGCCCCAGAAATAATCCAGACAAAAACTCTCTTTTCATAACTCGCCACCAGTCGCCCAATGTCACCTCTCCGAGAGCCATAGCCTGAATAATCAATGTGGATGCCTGTGAGCCACTATTCCCTCCACTGGACATAATCAACGGCACCAGCGCAAATAATGCTATGACGGTCGCCAATTGCGCCTCAAAATGCTCGATTACCGTCGCCGTCAGTAATTGCCCAAGAAAAAGGATAACCAGCCAGCCTGCACGTTTCTTAACCAGATGAGAGATGGCCACGTCAAGATAAGGCTCATCGAGTGCCTCTGTTCCCCCGAAGCGCTGCATGTCTTCGGTGTATTCTTCATTTGCAACCCAAAGAATATCATCTATCGTCACAATACCCAACATGATATCCTGATCATCGACTACAGGAAGCGCCACCCGATTGTTCATACGAAACACAGTGACCGCCTCTTCCTGCGGATCATTTGCTTTTAATGAGATGAGTCTGTTATCAATCAGATCACCAACTACAGCATCCTCTTTTGCAATGAGCACATCTCTGATCCGAAGGTCATCAATCAGCTTACCATTACCATCGATCACATAAAGTACATCAATAGTTTCCGACGCATTACCATACCTGCGAATGTGATCCAATACTCTGGCCATATTCCAGTACTCCTTTACGGTGATGTAATCTGGAGTCATCAGACGTCCCACACTATCTTCCGGATACCCCAGTAAAGAGAGCGCTTCTTTTCGCTCCTGCGGAGTAAGCATGATGATCAGCTGTTTTACGACATCACCTTTCAGTTCACTGAAGAAGGAAGTCCGGTCATCCGGAGGCATCTCATTTATAATTTCACGAACCTTAGAAGGGGGAAGTTTTTTGAAGACTCTCTCCTGAGTCGGGAAGTCTAAAATCCGGAATACATTTACTGCGCGATTCAAACTAAGTACCTCCAGAAAAAGGGCAGCGTGTTCGGGCAATTCATCTATTAACTCTTCAACATCTGAGATGTTCAGTTCGTTCAAATATTCGGCAAGCTCCTCCAAGTTTTGCGACTCGAAAAGTTGCTCTACGCGTTCCACCTGCATTTCCAAATTCTCCATATCGGGCCTTACTTTATTTTTGAATTTTACATTCGGGTAATTCTTTTTGTTTTGCAAAAATCGTTTTTTTTGACGGAATATTATAACCTAAAATAATATATGCAAAAATCACTGTTACGACATTTATTTTTCTCGAAAAAATAAGCGGTTTTAACAGCAGATTACCAATCAGAATTTTGAAGATTCTATCCTCTATATAGCTAACCCCACAAACTCAACAGTGTTTTTGAAAATATACAAAAATGCCAAAATGTCACCAAAATAAAAACAACATTTTCAATAACGCAAACCTACCTTATGTACTGGAGGGCACAGCAAAACACAGACTCTTTTATACTACCGGTATCAAAGACTTTCATAAGTATTTCTTGCCAGCAACCTTACTCCAAAGAAAAGTACATGCTCATAACTATCATTAGCCAATAGAAGAAAAAGAATGCTTCCGCTATTTTTTACTTCTCCCATAACTGCGAATATCAAATCCTTAATTCCTGTTAGAAATTAACAAAAGAAAATGTACATTAGCAATATGTAATATTCACTGTTTATCTTCCGAAATCTATTAAACAAGAGCAGCTTTTGAAAGAAGATATGCATACAAAAAAGTAACAAATAGAGTATGTTGCAAACAATTTTAAAAAATTAAAAATCAACGAATTAATACAAATTATATAAATTAAAAAAATATATAAAATGCATTATTTAAACTAAAAATATTAGCAAATCAATAATTAACCATTATTGTTATCCATAATACAATGAAAAACAGAATATTAATATTAATTATATCAATTATATATCCACTTATATCTTCTGCGCAGATTTTTGACGACACTCAGGCTCCTCCAGGTATAAAATGGGAGCAAATCAACACTAAAGATTTTCAATTGATTTTCCCTCATGAATTCCACAAGCAGGCCTCTACCCTCTCCCATCAACTGACCAGAATTATCCATCGTGTAGGACAGGATTTCAAACGCAAGCCTCGAAAAATTTCATTTATTATTCAGACACACACGCTGGATCAAAACGGATATGTGCAACTCGCACCGAGAAAATCGGAGCTATACGGTACACCCTCAGGTATCGCATCAAATCAATCCTGGCTCGACAATCTCGCCTTACACGAGTCCCGGCACGTTCTTCAGTTTGACAATTTGACAGGTACATTTCGTGCACCACTTTTTGAACAGCTCGGTTTAGCTCTATACGGTCTTCACCTGCCTAGCTGGTACTTTGAAGGAGACGCCGTATATACCGAAACTGTACTCTCAGAAGGAGGCCGCGGAAGGCTGCCCTCATGGGAAATGCCTATCCGGACAAACATACTGGAAGGCAAAAAATACACCTATGAGAAGTATACTTTAGGATCATTTAAGGACATCGTACCCTCCTATTATACGATTGGATATTTCATGGCAACCAAGATGAAAAATGATTTCGGGGAAGACATTCAGCAAAAGATGCTGACGGATATCAGACATCATTTACTACGACCTTACAGCTTTAATAAGGCACTACAAAAACACACGAACATGACGGGATCCCGCCTGTTTAAAAGCACAATAAAAGAGCTTGAAGACTACTGGAAAAATCAGGAAAATGAAATTCAACCTACCCGTTACAGTCATTTAAAAACTCAAAAATCAAAGTATCCTCAGCATTGGATGTTACCTCAAACTGATCAAAACGGAAAGCTGTACAGCCTCTATCAGTCTCCAAAAAATGTTTCTCAAATCGTGCAGATTGACACATTATACGGTTCACAAAAGACCATTTTAAACCTCGGAATTCAGTTAATGCCATACTTCGATCTGAAGGGAAATTTGCTTGTGTGGGATGAATACAGAAGAGATGCACGGTATGTTAAACGCAGCTTTAATGTCATCAACATTCATAATCTGAACACAAAAAAAACAAAAACACTCACTACAAAAACGCGTTATTATACCCCTGCGTTAAGCTATTCAGGAGATCAGATTGTGTGTATCGAAGTCAATATGACTAATGAAGCAACTGTCGTCATACTGAATAGTGAAACTGGTAAAGTGATAAAAACTATAGCTTCTCCTGATCATATTCACCTGCAACAACCGCAGTTCAACGCCTCCGGAGATAAAATTATTATGATCGGAGTAAGTGAAAAAGGAACTTGCCTTGTAGAATATAGCCTTAAAGACAATAACTGGAACGAACTGACCATCTGGGACAATCAACAGCTTGAACGCCCTATATACGTCCAAAATGACGTTATATTTAAAGCCCACTATAATGGGACAGATAACATCTACCGATATGCGAGATCAGGCGAACAAATTTTTACACTTACAAATGCACGATTTGGTGCGTTCTCTCCCTATGTAGACCACGAAACTAATCAGTTATTCTTCAATGATTATGCCGTAGATGGATATAAACTGGCCAGTATTCCACTGAATAGCGTACAGGAAAAAAATATCAAGGAAACACCTGATCTGTTTATTCATTATTACAAACCGTCACTTGCCAGAATTCCTGCAGTTGACACAGTATTTGACACCGCTGCATTCGAAATCAAACCCTATAACGGAATAAAAAGGGCGGTTAACTTCCATAGTTTAACCATCAGCAGCACTGATTTTTCAAGTTTTGACAACTACAAACCGGGAATTTTCTGGATTTCCAACAATCTGCTTAATACAACAAAGATTAGTCTGGGATACGAATATGATACCGATCTGGATAAAGGAATTTATTCTGCCCAGATACAGTACCAGAAGTATTTCCCAAAATTCACGGTCCGATACGAAAATAAAGGACAGATAGGCCGGGCATCCTTTATAAATAAGCCAGACAGTTCTGTTTCCTTTGACTGGCAAGAGCACCTGATCACTACCCAGATGAGCCTGCCCTGGTCCATATACCGTCACAATCAGGTCTACAGCTTTGGATTCAACATAGCGACATATTATCAAAACAGGTATAACCCCAGCCTGCAGAATATCCCTAATTTCAGAAGAGAATTAAAGTTTCCGCTGAGCTACCAGGCTTATTTCAATAGAAATGCCATGCAGAGCAGAATGGATCTTGCACCAAAATGGGGACAAAACTTCAGCGTGACCTACCGCCATTCTCCTTTTGAAAATGCTGTACGTGGCACTCTGCTTTCTTTCAGAAGCAATTTCTACTTCCCGGGCTTAGTCTCCAATCATGGATTTCAAGTCAGATTCGGAGTTCAGAAGGCTTCAAATGTATATCAATACAGTATGGATATCCCTGTCGTAAGTGGTTACGGATTCTTCAATTCACCACAGGTGACAAACACCTTGCTATTTAACTATAGGCTCCCGATAGCTTATCCGGACTGGACTATTGGCGGATTAGCTTATATCAAACGATTTAAAGGCGGATTTTTCGCAGATTATCAGAATGTTCACAACAGCAGCGTTGCTCCTAAAACATTCGGATTAAACTTATCCGCAGATGTCAACTTCCTGCGGTATGTCTTGCCTGATTTTGATTGCGGAGTCAAGTTTACTTATATCAATGATCCTTCAGCGAGGCAAAAGGTAGTAACAGCTTTTAGTCTTGGATATACCTATTAGGTTCATCCAAGACCTCCATAAAATACTAAAGGCCTGTCTTTATCAGACAGGCCTTTAGTGTATATTGTAATAAGAACCTTATTATTCGTTAATAGCTTTTACACCCGGAAGTTCTTTTCCTTCCATATATTCTAACAAAGCTCCACCACCTGTACTTACATAGCTTACATGCTCTGTCATTTTGAATTTAGATACCGCTGCAGCCGAATCACCACCTCCGATAAGAGAGAAGGCACCTCTTTCTGTTGCCGCTACTACTGCATCTGCAACCGCTTTTGTACCTTTAGCGAAAGTATCCATTTCAAATACACCCATAGGGCCATTCCATAAAATAGTTTTAGAAGCAGAGATAATCTCAGCAAAATGCTCTCCTGATTCTTTACCGATATCCAATCCCATTTTATCAGCAGGGATTTGATCATTTGGTCCATCGTATACTTCTGCATCATTAGCGAATCTGTCAGCAATCTGACTATCTGTAGGAAGTACCAGATTGACACCTTTTTCTTCGGCTTTTTTGACCAGATGATTAGCCAGATCCAGTTTATCCAGCTCCACCAGTGACTGACCAATTTCTCCGCCTTTTGCTTTCACAAAAGTATAGGCCATACCACCGCCAATAATCAGGTTATCAACCTTTTCTAATAAAGCTTCAATCAATTCCAGCTTATCAGATACTTTTGCTCCCCCCATGATCGCCGTAAAAGGACGTTCAGGATGATTTAATACTTTCTCTGCATTCTGCACTTCAGCAGCCATCAGATATCCGAAATATTTATTACCCGGGAAGAATTGAGCAATAACAGCTGTTGAGGCATGCGCACGGTGTGCTGTTCCGAAAGCATCATTAACATATACATCGCCCAATTTGGATAACTTCTCTGCAAAAGCGACATCACCTTTTTCTTCTTCTTTATAAAAGCGAAGATTCTCCAGTAACAAAACTTCACCTGACTTCAAAGAGGCAGCTTTATCTACAGCTTCCTGACCAATACAATCCGCAGCAAACTGTACATCCACACCTAATACTTTAGAAAGATGGGAAACAATATGTTTTAATGAATATTTATCTGTAGGTCCTTCTTTTGGTCTTCCCAAATGAGACATTAAGATCACAGATCCACCATCTTTTAATATCTTTTTAATCGTTGGAGCTGCCCCCTGGATGCGGTTATCATCTGTAATATTAAATTGATCGTCCAAAGGAACGTTAAAATCTACACGGATTAAGGCTTTCTTGCCTGAGAAATTCAAATCGTCAATCGTTTTCATGATATTTTTAAAACTTAAATTTTGAGCGTCGAATCTGTTTGATTCAAGTTGAGGGAATAAATATATAAAAAAGGGAGTGTTTCTTAAAAAAATACACTCCCTTTTTATCAAAATATTAGTGAACCTCAATCGAATACGGCAATTTGGCCATAATACCCGATTGTTGGGTTACTGATTTTAGTTCCTGAATGTATCGATACTGATCACCCAGCTGATCTTTCATATACCAGACACTGATCTTTTCTTTGGATGTCGACAGAATAGAGGAGAATGGATCTTTAAGTGAAGGGTATTTTACCACTTTATAATCCTTTAACTTGGCCATCTTGGCAGCAGAACGGATAGCATCTCCAATGCTTCCAATACGATCTACCAGTCCGATTCCGACAGCCTGCTCACCTGTCCACACCCTTCCTTGTCCGATACTATCTACATTAGCTACTGACAATTTACGCCCTTCAGCTACCTTTTTGGTAAATGAACCATAGGTTTTATTCACTTCCAACTGGATAATATTTCGCTCTTCCGCTGTCAATGGACGATCAGGAGCAGACATCAGATCAGCATATGTACCGGTTTTGACACCATCAAAATGAATTCCCAGCTTATCATTCAGCAAACCTTTGAAGTTAGGAATAAGCCCGAATACACCTATAGAACCGGTAATTGTATTCTTTTCTGCAAAGATTGAATCGGCTGCAGCCGAGATATAATAGCCTCCCGAAGCAGCATAGTCACCCATAGAAACGACGATAGGTTTTACCTTTTTAGTCAAAACAACCTCTCTCCAGATCACATCTGACGCTAAAGCACTTCCTCCGGGCGAATTCACACGGAAAACCACCGCCTTCACACGATCATCTTCTCTTAATTTACGTAATTCACGTGAAACCTTATCTGAAGCAATCTGACCGCTTTCTCCTTCACCTGATACGATATCCCCTTCCGCATACAATACAGCGACACGTCCTTCTCCTTCAGAAGTACTGGAATTAGCACGATAATCAAGAATGGAAACAGTTGAGAAATCTTTCTTTTTATCTTTAATATTCAATCTTTTCTTTACTTCTTCTATCAATTCATCTTTATACAGCACTGCATCAACCAACTTCAAGCTGACAGCATCCTCTGCATCACGTACCGCATATCGATCCGCGATAGAACGCAAAGAGTCTACCGGAATCTTACGACTCGCAGACACGTTATCCAGAAATGTGGTATACAAACTACCTAAATAAGATTCAACCTGAAGACGGTTGGGCTGACTCATTCCATTTAACATAAAAGGTTCTACAGCACTTTTGTATGTACCAACTTTGACAACCTGCATATCAACTCCCAACTTATCCAAAGCATCCTTCATAAACATGATAGAAGTACTCAATCCCCTGAAATCAAGACTTCCTTCCGGATTTAAATAAATTTTATCCGCCACAGAAGCCAGGTAATACGCTTTTTGTGTGTACCCTTCACTGTAGGACACAATAAATTTTTTGGACGCCTTAAAGTCTATCAGTGCATCCCGGATTTCCTGTAAAGTTGCAAAACCTGTATTTACACCGGATATATTCAAATAAATTCCCTTAATTTTGCTATCAGTCTTTGCGGATTGAATACGTTCCAGAATATCGTCCAGTCCCAGGGTTTTCGTGGTACCAAGTCCCGGAATGTCGACACCTTCAAGCGGATTTGTTTCACTCCGCTCTTTTATTTCATGATTCAATGTAATATAAAGAACAGAGTTATCGGCAACAACCGGAGCAGCATCTGTAGAAGCACTGCTGATCAAAGATCCTATTATCCCGGCAATGACAATAAAAAGAATAACCGTTGCAATGACAATACCGGTAATAGTCGCCAGTACATATTTTAAAAATGATTTCATGTTTGTGCGTATATAATTTGAATTAACTTTCGTAAGCAGTCATAAATGTAAATCAATAAATTATTTAATACAATATATTATACAAGTAAATCAAAATATAGTTTTATAAATGAATCAGACATATCTGCTATTGGGAGCTAACCTGGGAGAACCTCTTGTGATGCTGGCAGAAGCACGCATACAGATTGAACATCATATCGGCAGGCTGACCAGTCTATCGGGTTTGTATGAAAGTGAAGCATGGGGTCTTGAGGATCAGCCAAATTTCATCAATCAGGTAATAAAGGTGGAGACTATGCTTTCGCCGGATGATCTCTTAAAACAAACTCAAAAGATCGAAACCAAGCTAGGCAGAATACGTCATGAAAAATGGGGTGCACGTATTATAGATATTGATATTCTATACTATAACAACAGTTGCATACATCAGGAAAACCTGATAATCCCGCACCCGTACATTCAGGAAAGAAATTTTGTATTGGCACCTTTAACGGAGATTGCAGCAGATTTTGAACATCCTGTATTGCATAAAACTAATTTAGTATTATTTCAAAACTGCAAAGACTCTTTATCTGTTAACATCCTTAAATAAATAGATTATGTATAACCTAATTGATCCAAGCCTAATCTCGTCTACGATGATGGACAACAGTGATATTATACGTGAGTTTATAACACTGTATGTGGCTCAGACTCCTCTGGATGAAGAAGCATTAAGGACTGCGATAAAGAATAATAATCTGAATGAAATAGCAAGCAAGGCTCATCATATCAAGCCAACAATGGAATACATAGGTGCATTTGCCTTAAAAGACAGAATTGTTAAGATAGAATCCTTAGCAAAACAAAATGCCGATATCGATCTGATAAAAGATGAATTTACATTGCTGGAAAAGCAACTACAGGATTTGTACGGTGAATTGCAACACTATCTGAACTCCTTAAGTTAGCCTTTGTCCTGTTGCGGCGTACGGAAGTGAATAATAGAGAATATAATATAGAATAGAAGAATAAACGGAATAGCCAGAAACTTCAATATGGCCAGCAACACGACACTCAGAATCAGAAACAGATATTTAAACTGGTTAGCTTTCCAACTTAGAGAAGATAATTTCATCGAAAAAAGTCGAAGTTCGGAAACTAACAGCGTACTGGATACCGCCACTGTAATTAAAAGGAATACATTATTCATAATGATCTCCGGATAGATCTGCGCAATAAACGGCAAAGAAATAATATAAAAGGTATTCATTGGTGTATTCAGGCCAATAAAATCTGTAGACTGACGTTCATCCACATTAAATTTTGCCAATCTCAGACCTGAGAATACTGTCATCACAAATGCCAGATAAGGTAGCAAAGACATTTCTGTATTGATTTCCTTTAATAAAAAGTAGATCACGGCTCCGGGTAAAAAGCCAAAACTAATCATGTCTGCCAGAGAATCTAACTCCTTACCGATAGTTGACTTGACATGTAAAGCTCTTGCAGCCATACCATCAAAGAAATCACATACTCCAGAAAATAAAACACAGTAAAAGGTATATTGAAATTCTCCCTTAAGAGCAAAAAGTACCCCCACACATCCACTAAAAAGATTCAGGCAGGTCAACGTATTCGGAATGTATTTTTTCATGTAGTATATAACTAAAAAAGCCATCTCTGAAAGATCACAATCTTCAAAGATGGCTTAAAATTATACATTTTAAATGGTTTTACCCATTCATACTGATCAAAAACTCTTCATTAGACATCGTACCTCTCATCTGAGCAAGCAAGAATTCCATTGCTTCATTGGAGTTCATATCCGCAAGGTGATTACGTAACACCCAGACACGCTGTAAAGTATCTTTATCAGACAACAGATCGTCACGACGAGTACTTGAAGCTGTAAGGTCAATAGCAGGGAAGACACGTTTGTTCGCCAATTTACGATCCAACTGTAATTCCATATTACCTGTACCTTTAAATTCTTCAAAGATAACCTCATCCATTTTAGATCCTGTTTCCGTAAGCGCGGTTGCCAGAATCGTCAATGAACCACCGTTTTCAATGTTACGGGCAGCACCAAAGAAACGTTTTGGTTTGTGTAAAGCATTTGCATCCACACCACCGGATAGAATCTTACCGGATGCAGGTGCTACAGTATTATAAGCACGTGCCAGACGAGTGATTGAATCCAACAGGATCACCACATCATGTCCGCACTCTACCATACGTTTTGCTTTTTCCAATACGATATTTGCAATCTTAACGTGACGGTCAGCAGGTTCATCAAATGTAGAAGCAACGACTTCTGCGCGAACACTTCTGGCCATATCTGTCACCTCTTCCGGACGCTCATCAATCAATAGAATAATAAGGTATACTTCAGGGTGATTTTTGGCGATTGCATTTGCGACCTCTTTCAGGAGGTTTGTTTTACCTGTTTTAGGTTGAGCGACGATAAGACCGCGCTGACCTTTACCAATCGGCGTAAACAGATCCATAATACGGGTTGAATAATTATTCGCCCCCATATTCAGGTTCAAACGTTCTGTTGGAAACAATGGAGTCAGGTAATCAAAAGGTACACGATCCCGCACTTCAGCCGGGTTCTGTCCGTTGATAGCCTCTACCCGTACTAACGGGAAATATTTTTCACCTTCTTTCGGAGGACGTATACTACCCCGGACAGTATCACCTGTTTTCAAACCAAAAAGTTTGATCTGAGATTGTGAAACATATATATCGTCTGGAGAAGTTAGGTAGTTATAATCAGAGGAGCGCAGGAAACCGTATCCGTCAGGCATAATTTCAAGGACACCTTCATTAACAATCACATTATCGAAATCCGTAGGTACAACAGCGGCTTCAGTTTTTGCAGGAGCAGCTTTAGGTACAGCTGTAACCTTTGTTTCTTCTGTAGCTTCTGTCGTTTTCTCAGGATGTTCTTGAGTCTCAACATCGTCATCAGATCTTCTTCTGATCGTTACAGGCTCTGTTTTTACAGTGCGGGTACGGCGTCTTGGTCTTTCAGATGCATCATCTTGGATAGAAGAAGGCTCTGAAGAGGCAGCTTCAGCATTGTTTTCATCTCCGGTCTGGATAATTCTATCAATGAGTTCCTGCTTTCTTAATTTATCGGCATCTTCTATACCAATAGCTTTGGCAATCTCGCGCAATTCGGAAACGAGCTTTGCATTCAATTCATTAACATCCATTAATTTTTATATGTATTATAAGATATAGGATTTTTTACTTAACATGAAAACTATTCATTTAGTTTTAACAATTTCAACTTATGCCGTATCTGTTAAAATGCTTGGCTTCCAGAACTAAGTGAATTCTTTCAGGCCAGAAACGAATAATTTTTGAGAACAGCCACAAAGAAAAACATAAGTATTCTAATTTCAAAGAAAAATTGAAAAAAAAACCAAATTACAAGAATCTTCTGTTAAGTAAATCGTTTTACTAAATACTTTAACGTAACTTTTTTGGTTAAATTATGGAGATTTGTTTTGAATTCTTTGTATGTTAGCTGTCTTATTTAAAATCACCTTTCATGAAAGAAAACGAAATTAAAACTAATTACCCTGCCCTGTATACGTTGGTAGTGGTATTCTTTTTCTGGGGTTTCATTGCTGCTGGAAACAGTGTTTTCATTCCTTTTTGTAAAAACTATTTCCATTTAGATCAATTTCAATCTCAGCTAATTGACTTTGCATTTTACACAGCCTATTACATTGGCGCTTTGCTGTTATTCATTTTCAGCACAGTAAAAGGTAAAGATCTCGTTGGACATTGGGGATACAAGAAAAGTATTGTCTATGGATTACTTTTTTCTGCACTTGGTGCAGGGGCTATGATCGTTGCTGTAGAAGTAAACTTGTATGTAGGAATGTTACTGGGGTTATTTACGGTTGCTTTGGGTTTTTCCTTGCAACAGACCGCAGCCAACCCGTTTGCTGTACTTTTAGGCGACCCTAAAACAGGATCTTCACGCGTAAACCTTGGGGGAGGAATCAATTCATTCGGAACGACAATCGGTCCTTTGGTTATTGGATTCGCACTTTTCGGAACATTCGAAACAATCTCTGACAGTGAGATTGCAAATCTGCCTTTAGATAAAGTCATCATTCTGTATATAGGAGTTGGCTTATTATTTGTTTTGGCAGCAGCGTTATTCCATTTCTCTAAAAAAGTACCTGCAGGTATCAGTGATGAGCCAATGGAAAAAGCAAGCAAGGCATTGACAACACTGATCATTATGACCATCTTGTTGTTTGCTATGTTTGCACCGGTATTCTTAAGCTACAAAAGCGATGAAGCAATCCAGCTTGAAGCATTGCGTGAACAACTCAAAACATTGACAGATTCCTCTGCTATTGATCAGCTAAAAGCACAAATCGCCGAGATATCACATCCTCTGGAGAAAACAAGAATGATGTGGCTGGCAGGTGCATTTATAGTCGTTGTAGCTGGTTTGTTATACTCTAATCTGAGTGCTAAGAAAAATGCAGAGGGATGGGGAGCAATGAAATATCCTCAATTGGTATTAGGAATGCTGGCTTTATTCTTATATGTAGGTGTAGAAGTTGCAATTGGAAGTAATCTGGGAGAGTTATTGACACTGAAAGAATTCGGAAGTCTTCAATCCTCACAGATCACACCTTATGTATCTATGTACTGGGGGAGTATGATGATCGGACGATGGGCCGGAGCGATCAGTGCATTTAAACTGGCAAAATCGACCAAACAATTATTATTAATTATAGTTCCGTTTATAGCATTTTCTGTTATTATAGGCGTCAACACATTAGCGGGATTTGAGATGTCACATCTTTACTTCTACGCAGTATGTATTGCGATTCAGATCATAGCATTCTTCCTGAGTAAAGAAAAGCCTGTTCGTACATTGATTATCTTTGGATTATTCGGAATCGGTGCGATGCTGACAGGCCTGTTGACATCAGGAGTTGTAGCTATTTATGCTTTCCTTGCAGGCGGACTTGCATGTTCTATTATGTGGTCGTCTATTTTCAGTTTATCGATCGTTGGATTAGGCAAGTATACGGCTCAGGGTTCTGCATTCCTGGTAATGATGATCCTGGGTGGTGGTGTTATCCCTCCTATTCAGGGAAAACTAGCTGACATTATCGGTATCCATAATTCTTATATTTTACCACTATTTGGTTTTGTATATATTGTCATATTTGCCATTATGGTGAGAGGATTCTTAAAGAAACAAGGAATCAATATTGATGAAATAGAAGCTGAAGGAGGTCACTAATTCGGCAAAAACCGACAGACTAATTGTATTTAGTACACTATTGAATAAAATTGTGACGAAATTCACAAACGCCGTTTACAGCATTGTAAACGGCGTTTTTTATTAAAAAGTAATGATCAACTCATTATTATTCAAAATAAACAATCTAAATATTATTGTTTTATGCATAAAAAACGTATTTTCGGAGAGATAAACATATCATTTTATTAAGAGAAACAACAAACAAACAATATAAACACAAATTAACTTCATACATAATGATTATAATTGCTGACGGAGGATCTACCAAGACAAACTGGTGTTTGTTAGATGATTCCAACAAGAAAATTTACTTTAATACTGAAGGATACAATCCATACTTTGTGGATAGTGAATACATCGTTAATTCATTAAAAAAAGGACTTCCTCTTGACTTACCATTTGACAAAATCTCTGAAGTAAACTATTACGGAGCAGGAGTTCACAATCAGGAGAAAGCACAAATCGTAGTCAATGCGATAAAACAGGTTTTTCCTAATTCTAAAGTTGAAGTTGGACACGATCTGCTTGCAGCAGCAAGAGCACTGTTAGGTACAGAATCCGGTTTTGCAGCTATTTTAGGTACAGGTACCAACAGCTGTATATATGATGGTGAAGAGATTACAAAAAACATTGATTCCGGTGCCTATATATTAGGAGATGAGGGAAGCGGAAGCTATATCGGTAAAAAACTACTGATAGATTATATCCGTGATCTTATGCCTGCAGATGTAAAGAAAGTATTTTATGAAACCTACAAGCTGTTACCTGATGAAATTATGGACAGCGTATATACTAAGCCGTTGGCGAACCGTTTCTGTGCAAGTTTCAGCAAATTCGTATATGACAATAATGTCAATATTCAATATACCCGCAAAATTGTAGAAGATTCTTTCGAGGCTTTCTTCAGCAATCTGGTAAGTAAATATCCTGACTACCAAAGCTATACATTCAATTGTATTGGTTCTGTAGGCTACAACTTCCGCAATGTACTGGAAGAAAAAGCTGGTCACTACGGAATGAAAGTAGGAAAAATCCTTCGTTCGCCAATCGATGATCTGGTACAGTTCCACATGAACCGTGCAGCTAAGAAATAAACATTCGAATTAAACATAAAAAAAACCGGAAAATCAATTTTCCGGTTTTTTTTATGTTGTACGCTTTTGTACATGCTGTACTAAAGTGTTAATGACTCTCCGATTCCCGGCAATGACAATTGCAGTCCGGCTTCACTAAACTTCCGCTTCGCTTCCTCTACATCAATTGTAATCGGTGGAAACGTGTTATAATGAATACCGACAATATGTTTACAATTGATAAACTGAGCTGCCTTTACAGCATCCTCTACATCCATAGTATAATGACCTCCTATCGGTAAAAATGCCCAGTCCAGCTGCAGATCTTCCAATAATTTCATATCATATGTTAACGCTGTATCTCCGGCAAAATAGATTTTTTTTCCTCCTGCAAAAAATACATAACCGACAGGCCAGCCGCCATATGCCCCGTCCGGTGTACTGTTGGTATGAATAGCAATCACCATCTTGGCTTTTCCAAAAGTAGTCTCAATGGTACCTCCGAGATTGAACTCCACAACTTTATCGTCCGAAACACCCTGTTTTCTTACCCACGCAGCTGTTTCCACAACTGTAGCAACTGTAGCATTGCTATTCTTTTGCACCGTCAGCAGGTCAGCCACATGATCCTGATGTGCGTGACTGACAAATATATATTCAGGATGAAGCGCATTTACATCCACATGTTCCGCAATCGGATTATAGGTAATAAAAGGATCTAATAATACCTGATGCCCGTCAAAATCGAATAACACACAGGATTGTCCGTAATAAGTAACTTTCATATAGTCTGTTGTTTTATTTATTGAACAAATTACCCAATCCGCCAAACCCACCCAACATATCCTGAGCAGAAGCCTGCATTTCGGATTGACTGACATTTTCGGCCTGTACAAGGGCTTTATTCAGTGCGACTATCAAAAGTTCCTCCAACTCTTCCTTGTCTGCATTATCCAGAAAAACAGGATCAATAGTGATCTCTCTGATTTCCTTATTTGCTGTGGCCACCACTTTGATCACGCCCCCTTCTGCTTCGCCGAAAACAGAAATATTATCCAGTCTCTTTTTAATCTCCTGTGCCTTTTGTTGGGCTTCGAAAAGTTTATCAAACATATCTTTATATATTTATTTAGCTGTTTTGAAGATGCAATTTACAAAATACAGCGCTGAAATAACAAATTTACTTCTGTCAAACCAATGGAATTAGGTAGTTATCCTGATCCTTATTACCTTTGCAGCATGCTTGAATATAAAAACGCACTGATTGATGAACTGGTAGAAAAATTAAATCTCCAACAGATCAGCATGGAACCTGCACTCGTACAATCCGCCCAGAATATAGCTTCCTTTGAAGACCTCAAATTGTTTATTGAACGGTTCACACATATGCATACGCCCAGCAGTAATCTTGCAGAAGAACTGGAAGAAGAGGTAGATATATTGGTTCACAAGCTAAAATTTATACCGACAGAGACGCGTCCAAAAGTGCTCTTACTTGAAAATATAGACCCTGCCTCCCCTCTTCAGTCTGCACTGATATCAGAAAGCATTCGTATCGCAGGTGGAGTACCATTAGATATTCAGCAATATAAGGACGCTGATATACTCCTGATTAAACAGGACGAATTTTTACTATACGGACAATTACCCCAGTTTATTCAACAGGAAGAATGGAACAGTATTCCTGCTATTAAGAATAATAAAATCTACATTATCAAAAAAGATGATTTCGCAAATGTACCGGGCAAAGACTATTTACTGGAACTGGAAATACTGGCAGAGATCATCCAACCCAAATATTTTATTTTTGGTCATCAGGGCATTGACTGGGTCAACTTTGATTTAGGATAAAAACACAACAGGCATTCCGGATGGAATGCCTGTTGTGTTTTTATATAATCCTGTACGTTATTTAGATAAATTTCTTACGGAGTATAGCGTACAATTTTTCTACTGTTTGCGGTTTATCACTCCAGCCATTTTTCAAGGCATAGTTTGTTTGCAAAAATGCATCCGCTTCTGCCAGATTATCAAACCTGTTTAATAGTTCTATAGCTTCACTGTAAGCCAGGCTATATCCGTTAAACAAGTCTTTGATAAATAACAGTTTATCATTAAGACTGACTGCAGATTTCAGGTCACTAATTCTTTCTGTACCATTTTGCGAAGTTTGAAAAATATTACCTTGTCCTAATCCTGCTTTCTTCTGTTGAGAAATCAATTCGTTCAGGGTCAATGGTCTGGAAGGTTTTTCTTCTATGGACTCTTCTACCACGATTGCTTTTTCTTCAATTACAACCGTATTCACGACAGGCTCAGCTACAGGTTGCTCGTTAACAGGCTCCGGCTGTTGCACAGGTGTTGTTGAAACCGGTTCCGGCTGAACGGGAGCTGCTGCCGGCGCGGAAAACGAAACCGGTGTTTCAAATCGAATGCTTTCCTGTACAGGCTGCTCTTCGGTTTTATCGGTTACTAATTCTTCCGGCTCACTCTGCTTTACAGGGACCTCTTCTTTTTCAGTATTATAGTGATGATATTGTTCTGTCTCATCTGCTTTTGTATCTTCTTCGATTGTATCCCCTTCGATTGTATCTTCTTCTATTGCTTCTTCCTGTATACGGGTTTCCTCCTGCACCACATTGGTTACCTCCGGTATATCCTCCACAATCTCTTCCTGTACAGGCTGTTCATCTACCTCTTCATTTTCGACCTGAGAGGAAGGTGTAAAATAGGTTTCAAAAGGAACTTTCTCTACCTCCTGATTGACTTTATAGGTATCAGCATCCTCTTGCACTGGTTGCTGGTTGTTCACCGCAGTCTCCTGCAGGTTTAATGTTTTTAAAATATTAATATGATCCGCCAGAAATCTGGCTTTAGCTTCTAACAGTGAAATTTCAATCAAGTCACAGTTTTCATGCTCACTGCATGTAGCATATTGATCATTTAGTTCTAAAAGTAGATCGCCGATTTTAGCGAAGATGTCTTGTTTTGTTGCTGCCATCCTGATATTTTTTCTGTTATGTTTTTATACAAACGAAGGAATGAACAATTAGAAATTCAAGTAATTGATAATTACCAATTTCGGAAAGACTCTCTAATTGTCTATGTCAAATCTAACATTTTATTTCGATATTAGCGTCCTGTAATATCGGTTAAACGTCAATATTCTAACGTTTTTCAAGCCCTTATATTTTATAATTTCGACACATATTTTTTTAAGAGATGTTATTTTCTGAACATAATTTTGGAGCGCGGAGAGCGACCTACGGAAGTATTGAGGTGATATGCGGATCAATGTTTTCCGGTAAAACAGAAGAACTGATCAGAAGACTTAAAAGAGCGCAGTTTGCAAAACTGAATGTAGAGATTTTTAAACCGTCTGTAGACATCCGTTATGATGAACAGCGGGTAGTGTCACATGACCAGAATAGCATCTCCTCTACTCCTGTTTCTAATTCTTCAGCGATCTTATTACTCAGTGCAGACACCCGTGTTGTTGGAATAGATGAAGCTCAGTTTTTTGATGATGAACTGCCTAATGTATGTGTACAATTAGCAAACAAAGGATTACGTGTCATTGTGGCAGGATTGGATATGGATTTTAAAGGAAAACCCTTCGGCCCTATCCCTGCTCTCATGGCTGTAGCAGAACACGTGACAAAAGTTCATGCTGTATGTGTCCGGTGTGGTGCTCCTGCAAATTATTCTTACCGTTTGACGGATAATGATAAACAGGTTTTATTAGGAGAAAAAGAAAGTTATGAGCCCAGATGTCGTTCCTGCTATTACAACCTGGGGTAAACATTAAAATTAACAAAACATTAACATTGAATTAATATTGAAAAATGATTTTGGCAAACTATTTGTAATATACCTTATATAGCAAATAAGATAGCTTAGTAATAAGCGACAAAATACTTTTCATAATTTAGGTTTATAATTGGTTAGTTAGCGACTTCTGCCCCACAGGAGTCGCTTCTTTTTTTTGTACAGGACAAAAAAAACCGGAACAATAATTCCGGTTCTCTTATTTCTTATATATCCTTACAATTGTGCTGTAATGGACTTATCTAAGGGATTTACTGCTGAACGGTAACGATGAACCAATTTTCCGTTTTCATCGATAAGGAATTTTTCAAAATTCCATTTGATCTCTCCTTTGAAATCCGGATTCTCCTGATTAGTCAGAAATTTAAACAAGGGATCGATCTTATCTCCTTTGACATCTACCTTTTCTGAAAGTGTAAAAGTCACGCCAAAATTCTTTTCGCAAAAGTCCTGAATTTCTTCATTGGAACCGGGCTCCTGACCACCAAAGTTATTTGCAGGAAAACCTATAACCACTACTTTATCACCATATTGCTCTGAGAGTGCCTGAAGATCTTTATATTGTTTGGTAAACCCGCACTTGGAAGCTGTATTGACAATCAGAATCTTTTTTCCTTTATAATCCGAAAGATTGATCGTCTTTCCTTCCATATCTTTAAAACTGTAATCATACACGGTAGGGGTATTCGTAATCATCGACATACACACCATTAAAGTCATTAAAATCATAGTTATAACATTTAAATATCTAAGATAGAATTTTTTTCCCGTTCTATTACAAAACTGAAAATTTCCTGAATCGGAGATTTAAGGATGGATCCTACCCGTACTCCATGGATTCTGCAGACATCTCTTAATATCAAATCGAAATGAAAGGCAATAGAACCCACAAAATGACACTCGTATTCCCAATATTTGGGATAAGTAAGAATATTCGTTTTGACAAACTCATCCATCCCATTGCGCAACAGATTATCTATAAAAGGATGTAATCTGTTTGCATCCATAAATTCTGCAAAGTTAGCCAGATAAGTATTAGGTCTTTCTTTTTGATAGACATTCTTGATAACAATATCTTTTGATATACGATACTTCTCTTCAAATTTGCCTGCTAATTCAACAGGCATTTTACCATATAGAAAACTGGTAATCAACTGTTTTCCAAACCATGCTCCTGAACCTTCATCTCCTAATACATATCCGTTTCCATTGTGACTGGCTAGCAAAAGTTCTCCATCGAAAAAACTAACATCAGAGCCTGTACCCATAGTCGCAATAAAACCCTTATTCATTCCACACGTCGCCAAAGCAGAGCCCAGCAGATCAGATTCAACAGATATAAAAGCAGAAGGAAACAACTGGGTCAACGCATTGGAAACCAATTCCCGACGATCCGGAGTCACACAACCGGCACCGTAAAAGTATACTTCTTTGATCTCATCAGCATACGGAATAATCTCCGGAACTTCCTTCAAAACCCTTTCAATCTCTTTTTCACTCACAAAAAAGGGATTTAGCCCTTTTGTAGAGAAGGTTAACGGTTTACTATCCGGCAAATCCAAAATCCAATCTGATTTTGACGAACCACTGTCTGCAACTAATATCATATGTGTTTATTCAAAAAGTGGGAGAACCCTACCTTCAAATATACGCAAAAAGCAGAATCAAAAAAAGAACTTAAGACCGAAATCAGCAAACAGACTGTCAATAACATCCCGATTTATTTGGCTTAACAAATACATACCCTTACATTTGTAACAAATTCACGATAACTATCAGTTCCAACTTAATCGTAACACATGGCAAACTCATCCATAGCATTTCAAGTATCCTTTTCTGAACCTCAGGCACATTATGCCGATATCAAAATGTCTGTCTCCAACTTTAATCAGGATTACATTGATGTAAAGATGCCTGTATGGACACCCGGATCTTATCTGATACGTGAATATGCCAAAAATCTGGAGTCTTTTCGCGCTACAGATACAGATGACAAGCCTTTAGCATTTGAGAAACTGTCTAAAAATACATGGCGGGTATTTGCCGGCAAACAGGACATCCATATAGACTACAGGATGTATTGTTTTGAAGTATCAGTAAGAACAAACTTTGTAGATGATACACATGCATTTATTGTGCCTGCAGCCACATTTTTCTATATTGATGGTCACCTGAACCATGACTCTGAAGTCACCCTGATTCCTTATCAGAATTGGGACAAAATCTCTACCGGATTGGCTGCCGTACAGGATAAGACAAACACTTATTATGCGCCTGATTTTGATATACTGTTTGACAGTCCGATAGAAGTAGGTAATCAGGATATCTGGCACTTCGAAGCAGCTGGTATTCCTCACGAATTTGCAATGGTTGGCGGGGGCAATTATGATAAAGACCGCTTGTCACAGGATCTTAAGCTGATCATTGAAGAAGAGACCAGCATTTGGGGAACCAATCCGAATGATCGTTATGTTTTCATTACCCATAATTATTACTCTGGTGGCGGAGGTCTGGAACATCTTAATTCTACCGTTTTAGGTGCGACACGCAATGGTTATAATCAGGAAACGATCTATAAGAATTTTTTAAGTCTTGCTGCACACGAATACTTTCACCTGTGGAATGTCAAAAGGTTACGTCCCAAAGCGCTTGGACCATTTGATTATGAAGCAGAGAATTACACTACCGGACTCTGGATCATGGAAGGTTTTACGGCTTACTATGATAATCATATTATTCGCAGGTGTGGATTTACGTCAGAAGACGAGTATCTGCAACTTCTTGCAGCCGAATTCAATACGGTCTATAACCGTCCGGGCTATGAATTGCAATCTGTAGGAATGTCCAGTTTTGACACATGGATCAAACAATACCGCCCTGATGAGAACAGCATTAATACCTCTATCTCTTATTATAACAAAGGTGCGATGCTGGCCTGTGCTCTTGACCTCAGTATTATAGCACACAGCAATGGAAAACAAAGTCTGGATGATGTTATCAGGGCAGCATATCAGCGATTTTATGTAGAAAAAGGAAGAGGTTTTGAAGAAGAGGAATTCAGAAAGCTGACCAAAGAAGTAACCGGCCAGGATTTTCAGGAGATATTTGAAGCCGTGTATGCCCATGAAGAGCTGGACTATAACCGTTATTTCAATCTTGCAGGTTACGAAATGGTGGATACGCTGGCAGATGCACAAACGCATAGTCTGGGGATAGTACTCAGTAAAAACGATCAGCGTGTTATGATCACTCATGTGGAACGCGGGAGCACGGGTTGGGCCGGAGGATTAAGCGTAAAGGATGAACTTATCGCAATCAATGATGTACGACTTGATCCTGCAGGACGTGAACTTGAATACGCACTCAACTCCTGCGATGCAGGAGATACATTAAATATTTTGGTAGCACGAGATGGTTTGATGCGGGAATTAAAGATTATGATTGGGATAAGTAATAAAAAATCACTTAAAATATCCCCTCTTCCAGCAGCGACCGCACAACAGAAACAGCTGGCTCAATACTGGCTGAATAGCAGATAACAAAAAAAGACCTTGATGATTCAAGGTCTTTTTTTGTCAGATTAAAATTTATACCGGATTGAAAAACCGATCGGATCAATCAACTTGAGGCTGCTGCTCTGAATAAAATCAAGATAAGGTTTTACATCCAAAGATATAGAAACCGGAGCGTTTGGAATACTGTATTCAATACCAACAATACCATCCACACTGATAATGGCTTCCGAAGATCTGCTGAAACGATTTCCGTTTCCATCAGTATACGGCTTACGTGTGTATCCTCCCACACTTCCCCCAAATCCGTAATACCAGGTAAAATCTCCTGTCAAAGGTTTGTGAAACTCGTATAAACCTACCACTCTGAATCTTCTCGAAGTAGAATTACTCTGAATACTGACAATTCCTTCGATAGCCCGATCTTCATGCATAGTGTATCTGTAGGTAATACCCTGAGCAGAACCGAATCGTCCGCCTATGGCATGATCACTGGTCAATTGAGCTTTGGCATCTATAGCAAACAACGTTAGTATGCCGATAATAAGAGCGGATAAGTATGCTTTTTTCATTTAAAAAAATTTATAAATATTAATGTCAAATGTAACATGATTTTAACGGTTTAAAAAGATATTTGGTATATATTTGACAAGCTTTTGATACAAATAAACCCTGAAAATGATTATATTGGTATCAGTATAACATGCTGTCCTATTATAAACCCGTTAAATTGTAACTATGAACACATTAACACGAGTATTCGATTTTATCACACGTTATAAAGAAGAATTTAGCAAGCCCATAATGGTTGCCGGAAAAAGAGACGGCAAATGGAAAACATATTCAACGGACGAGTTTATTGAGATTATTGACAATATAAGCAAAGCTATGTTGGCCAGAGGCGTGAAAAAGGGAGATCGCATAGCGCTGATGTCCGGTAATCGCCCGGAATGGAACTTCGTAGATTTTGCAGCCAACCAGATCGGAGCAGCTATTGTACCCTTATACCCTACGCTTTCCAGTCAGGATTTAACCTATATAATTGCAGATGCTGAAGTGCGTTCTATTTTTGTGAGCAATGCGGAGCTGACTGGTAAAGTGAAAACTGCGCTGAAAGAGAATAATCTGGAAATTAACCTGTTTACATTCGAAAAAATAGATGACCTGCCGACATTGGATGATGTCATCGCATTCGGAAAAGAACAGGATATTGATCTCAAACCTTATAAAGATGCCGTATCTGAAGATGACCTGCTGACCCTTATCTATACCTCAGGAACAACGGGCAAGCCGAAGGGTGTACTGCTGACGCATAAAAATGTAATGAGTAATGTCAATGCTTCGAATCACCTGCTGAAGACGGAGTACAATAAGGCATTGAGTTTCCTTCCGCTCTGCCATATCTTTGAACGTATGGTTGTCTATCTGTATTTCTCTCGCGGGGTTCAGATATATTATGCAGAAAACCTGGATAATATAGTCGCAGACATCAATGAAGTTAAGCCAATGGCATTTACCACTGTACCACGTGTGCTGGAAAAAGTGTATGACAAGATCGTAGAAAAAGGTAAAGCGCTTACAGGAATCAAAAAAGCATTATTCTTCTGGGCATTGGAGCTCGGGCATAAATATCAGGAACCTGAAAAAAACGGAGCCTTTTACAATTTTAAACTGGGTATTGCCCGCAAGCTGATCTTCTCCAAATGGAAAGAAGCACTGGGCGGTGAGATCAAATTAATTGTATCTGGAGGAGCTGCTTTGCAGGAGCGACTGGCACGTGTGTTCTGGGCTGCTGGCATACAGGTGCTGGAGGGTTACGGACTGACAGAGACTTCTCCTGTTATTGCAGTAAACACATGGCAACCCAATGGAGTTCGTTTCGGTACAGTCGGAAAAGTATTAAGTAACCTGAATGTGAAAATCGGACAAGACGGAGAAATATTAGTCAAAGGCCCCAGTATCACGGCCGGATATTATAAGAATGAAGAGGCAACCAAAGAAGCTATTGATGAAGAAGGATATTTTCACACCGGCGACATTGGAGAATTATCAAATGATGGCTTCCTGAAGATCACCGATCGTAAAAAAGAAATGTTCAAAACTGCAGGAGGTAAATATGTTGCTCCGCAAGTATTGGAAAACAAATTCATGGAATCTACGTTAATTGGACAGGTAATGGTGCTTGGAGAAAACCGTAAATTCCCGTCAGCACTGATTGTTCCGGCATTTGAAGAGCTGGAAAAATGGTGTAAACATAAAGGCATAGCCTACACCTCTAAAGATGAAATCATCAAAGATCCTAAAGTAATCGAAAAATATCAGAGTGAGATAGATCGGTTAAATGCGGGATTCGGACATTGGGAACAAGTCAAAAAATTCAAATTGCTGAATAAGGAATGGAGTATTGACAGCGGCGAACTCACACCAAAACTAAGTTTAAAACGCAAAATTATCCTTCAGAAATTCGAAGATACCATTAATGGTATTTATGAAGAAGCAGGAAGTAAAAGTTAACAGTTTATGTCAAAAACTCCTTTTAAAGCCAGAGTAAAAGACTTTGGAGGACTGATGATGAATGTCATCAATGGTTTTCTGGATGACAAATGTATGAAGATGAGTGCCTCTCTGGCCTATTACACAGTGTTTTCCATAGGTCCGCTTATTATCATCATTATCTGGTGTATTGGTTTTTTCTATGGTACACAGCTGGATGGTCCCACGGGAGCCCGTGATGAAGTGTTTAAGGAATTTTCAGAACTGTTCGGAAAAGATGTAGCGGTACAAGTTCAGTCAACGATCCAAAAGATCAGCTTTGAAAACAGATCCAACATCGGTATCATTGTCGGAATCGTTACGCTTATCATTACATCAACGACCATATTTGTTGATATACAGGATTCGATTAATACAATTTGGAAAGTGAAGGCCAAAGCGAAGAAAGGATGGCTCAAACTCATTATCAACAGGCTGATATCATTTTCTATGGTATTAGGTCTGGGATTTCTACTGATTGCCTCCTTAATGATCAACGGAATTATCGTGGCACTCACTAATTACTTTGGCCAGTATTTTGAAAATATAAGTCTGCCCATGCTTGACTGGATTAATACCGGAATTACATTTACGGTTATTACGGCTTTATTCGGCTTTATATTTTCCTTTCTGCCGGATGCCAAAGTAAGATTCAGGGATATACTAGGAGGAGCTATATTTACAGCCTTATTATTTATGTTCGGAAGGTATGCTATCTCTTTGTACATCACCCAGTCAGCTACAGCAAGTGCATATGGGGCTGCAGGATCTATTATTGTCTTGTTAGGTTGGGTATATTACTCTTCAGCTATTCTTTACTTCGGAGCAGAGTTTACTAAAGAAATTGCTATACGTTACGGTAAAGGAATTCGTCCGACCTCATTTGCAGTTCTCGTTAAACAGACAGAATTGGAAATTGACGTAGAAACCGGGCAACGCAAAATTTCCAAAAGCACTCCTGAAGTACCAATGAATGTATCTGAAATTCAAAAGGACTAAATCAGGCCCTTTCTGAAAGTTATCCATTCACCCTCTTAAAGATCTATAAAAAAGAAGGGCTTCCTCTATCGGAAGCCCTTCTTTTTTATAGATTTAAGTTCGGATTATTTAACCTGATATATGAATACTTTCCGTCCTATATTACCTGTTTTATCCATTCCTTCTACAACGACTTTATAATTACCATTACCATCTGCATTGTAATATTCCAGTTCGATTTCACCAGTTTCGGTTACATTAACATTTGGATTCCAGTAAATCGTCGTACGCAGATCATTCGTAGCTTTACGTTGTGGCGTATCATACTTAGGCAGATAAAACTGTCTTTCTTTAATATACCCCAGCGGATACATATCAATAACATTTGTTTTTGGCAACATGCTCTCAATCTGTGCAAGGGACATACGTGGTTGTTTCTTCTCCTTTTTCGTATAAATAGAAACGACACCATTATTCTGATACATTCTGCTCACTGTACCTAACTCATCCCGAAGGAAGATCTCGATCCCTTCGATATCCGGCACATTGATAGAATTAAGACTGGCTTCATCTATAGGCATACCATTTAAGAAGAATTGTACCGGAATACGTCCTCCTGCATTGTAGTCCCTGCTTACATAATATTTTAATGTTTGGGTATCAAAGGTGATACCTGTCAAAACTGTTGTCAGACATTGAGTAAGAATATTACATCCGGATAGTCTGGATGGCTCTATTCTGTGTTCAGGCATTGATAATCCGGACAAAGATGGAAAATCTTTACTTGACACTACTTTTTTCACCACTCCGGTCACAGCGACTTCATCCAAAAGGATGGAAGTACGATATTCCTTACGGCTATTATCCAGATAAGGTGCAATTGTACGATCTATATTATCGACTCTGTTACTTTCGTAGGGGTTGTTCTTATCAATACCCGGAAAATAAGATTGATCCATATTGATGACCAGACTTCTGTAATTATCATTACTTCTGGCATTGACCGTTACTTTTGAAGAATCCGGGAATACAACATTCTCAAATTTGAATTTACCGTTTACGTCTGTATACGCATCTTTGCTCACTCCTGCCGCAGGGATTTTCAACAGTAATCCTGCATTCTGAACAGTCCTGCCTGTATTCATACGCAGTACTCCGGAAATAGTGATTCCTTGTTCAGGAAGGAAGTTAATAGCTGGCAATTTATCAGCCATAATGTCCGTATAAGAGAATCTCCTGAACCCCTGTGTCATTAGCAATGCATCCAGAGCCTGTAATCTGTTTTCAACCTTCTCATCAAAATAATAGTTTGGTTTCTCTACATAACCTTTGAGATCCGAGGTAAGCAGAAAATTACTTACAATAGAAAGGTCTTGCTGATCATCATAGGATACTTTCGTTTCATCTACGACAGCAACAGAATAACTACCCGGAAATTTTTGGCCATTATTATCTATTGCTAGTTTCAGTTTAACCAGATCTTTTGGCTTGTAGGCTTGCTTATCAGCTGTTGCTTTTATATCCAGCAATTTATCGGATTGAATATAAATCAATCGTTCGCTGATAGGTGTACCATCCGGCTTCATGAGTGTAATCTGTGCAATCCCGTTTGGAAAACGGTTTTTCGGTATAGTAAGCAAAAATGACGGATTTTTCAATGTAGCCTGTGCAGCATAACACAACTGTCCATTGGAAACGGCCAGAATATAGTAGGGTTGATTCTGAACCTTTTGAAAGTATGTGTCGCTGGTCACGATTCCCATTTGAATAGTAGTATCAGCTTCCTTATGGAATACCAGATTGATGGATTCGGCTTTTACATCCGGAAGTGTATAGGTACGCTCCTGTCCGTTTTCAAACTTGACGCTGGCTTTATACTTCTCACCTGCAATAGGAAGCATAGAGAACATACCCATTCCTAGCCCCAGATCTTTAAATTCTGCTATAGTAGCATTCTTTGAATCTACAATCCGGCCTGTTACTTTCTGTCCTTTTCCATCCGAACCAACAGCTTTAAATCCTACATTCTTTGCTAGTCCTGCAATCAAATCTCCGCCTTCCGGAAAAAATTGAACATCTACATCCCAAACAGCATTTTTAAGCAAAAAATTACCCACTAATGGTGGTTGTCCCTTTTCGCCATCCACTTTAACCGTCAGCTCTCCGCTTTGGAGCATTTCGCGATCCTTAGCAGATATATTCATTGTGATGCGTCCCATGTCATCGGTTTCACCCTTTCCTTTGCTGATGGTTTCCCATCCGGATATCGCTTCCCAATTAACCTTGGAACGACTTAAGATCTTACCTGTCTTATCTTTAAACTGAACAATTGCCTGAGTTTTAGTACCGTTATCATTGGGTTTAAATTCAATATTAGTAATCACCTTATTATTAATGGCATCTCCTATAGGTATAATTTTATTAAAGAAATATACAGGATCAAAATTGGCCATCCATTTGGTATAAGCTCTGAAGCGGTAATTGTCTTTGACCATAAATTGAGGGTCCAATACAAAATATCCGTTACCTACACCTTCTTTCAACGGAATCTTAAAAGTCTGAATAAGGGAATCCCGGCTATTCAACACCTCTACATAAGTGATCTTCGAAGGGTCGTATTCAAACAGATTCCTGTTTAGATAAGTTTTAAACCAGAGCGTATCTCCTACAGCATAATAAGGTTTATCAAAGTGTACGTGAACTTTTTCGATCGGATAGACCTGAAAAAGCTTTTGTGCTTTTTCTACAACAGTATTAATCGGAATAGTTGGTTTATCTTGTGCCAGAGATTTAGCCTGAAAGGTAAATGTGGCAATTAGTAATGCAATAAGAAACTTTAATGACTTCATGTATAGCGTCGTATTTTTCAGAATGCTAAATATATCCATTTTTAGCGAAACAAGCATAGAAAGCCCCGAAATTTAACATTCCTTAAAGCAATGGAGCCAGTAGCCGGCAAAGAGAATCCACTCCTTTTTTCCATTTGGAACGGTTTTTCCAGATCTTCAATGTTAATAGATCCGAATCAGCTTTATCTCTTTCAAATTGATTTTCAAGATTAACACATAACTGCAGGTCGCTGATAATAGCAGAAATCTCAAAATTGATATAGAAACTGCGTATGTCCAGATTAGTAGTTCCGATAAAGGCTACTTTCCCATCGATACAAAGGGTCTTGGCATGAATAAATCCTTTATTGTACAGATACACTTTGACTCCTCTGTTTAAGAGAGACTTGAGAAATGAAAAACTGGCATGCTGTACAAAATACGAATCTGATGTGGCCGGCATCATTAATTCAACTTCTACACCTGAAGCAGCTGCCACCTGCAAAGCAGTAGACAGCTCATCACTGGGAATATAATAGGGAGTACAAAGCTGCACTCTGCTCTTGGCTTCACTGATAGCAAGTAAGATGGCTTCCATATTAAATGGGCCTATTGATCCCGGATCACTGGATGTGAAAGCTACTGCAGCCTGTTCCGGAAACTGAAAAGGTTTGCTGCATAGGTATTCACGGGTAATCATAAAAGGCGCGCCGTCCGTCTGATTCCAGGACATCCAAAAATTCACCTGCAACATATTTACAGCTTCACCTTCGATCATGACAGAGGTATCTCTCCAGAAAACGGCATCAGATGGTCCTGGGCAGTTGATATACCGATCCGAAATATTAATTCCACCAACAAAACCAATATGCCCGTCTATTACCGCTATCTTACGGTGATTACGATAGTTTGAATTGGCCAGAGAAGTAAAAGTTACAGGTAGAAAGGGTTGAAATTCTATCTTACTCTTTTTACTGGCGATCATATATTTGACCAGGTCAGGAGATCCGAAACTATCTACAATCAAGCGGACTTTGACTCCTTCTGAAGCTTTCTCTTCCAATGCATTTAAGACTTCCAATCCAATATTATCCAGTTCAAAAATGTAATATTCCACATGAATAGCATGCCTTGCTTCGCGGATTGCTTTCAGAAACGCAGGAAATTTTTCTTCACCGTTCGTCAGCAGAGTGACCCGGTTACGCAGTGAGGGGGAAGATAGCCGCTCATTCTTTAGAAAAGTAAACACACGGTGAGCAGAGCCTATCCATTCTTCTATCGTTTCCAGATCACGTTCCATTTCAGGCTCCAGCTTGTTCCATTCCCGCTCCAAAAGCTCTGCCTGTTGCTGGCTCATTCGTTGAAATTTACGGATCTTCTGAAATTTCTGTCCAAACAGATAATACAGAATAAGCCCGATAACGGGCAGGAAAACGATTACCATTACCCATGAAACAGTCTTGCTGGGATTTCGGTTTTCGATTAGAATGGTAGAAATAACCCCAATGTATAAGATGGAGAGCGGTATCCAGTACCATTGTACTAAAAACTCCCATACCATATTGACATGATGTGATTCGATAGCAAGCACTTCCATAATATTTTCATTGGTCTGATTATACTAACAGCTACTGTATTAAAACAATCAGAAGAAAAATCATTTATATTAAACCATCCCAAAAGGGGTGTGGAATAAATTTAGGCTATTTTATCAGGATTAAGAAAAATAAAAGAAGAGAATATAGCTAAGCACAATGTGCAGCACCATTCATATGAATCAACGGACTAAGATATGGGATATCCAGATTAGCACCCCTGAGCATAAACCAGATGCCCATCAGAAGATAAAGAGCAGGCAGCCATTTGTTAAAATTGAACCTAAATATTCTCTTCGGAAAGTGACCGGCAAATGAAACGGCAAGAAGTAAAGGTAAGGTTCCGGCACCGAAAAGAACCATAAACATAAAACTGCCTGAAACAGTAGCTGCATTCAGAGCAGCAGCCAATGCCATATAAACCATACCGCAAGGTAGTAATCCGTTTAATACACCAGCTACAAAACTTCCTCCCGGACGATATAACCATCCGCCCATGAGTTTGGCGAAGGGTGTAATAAAGGTTGTCTGCCATCTCGCAAATCTGCTGTTTTGTTTACCATAAAGATGGAAAAGACCGATCCCTATTAAGATAGCTCCTGTCAGTAAACTCATACCCTGTTGCCAGCCCTGTATAGAAGCCAGATTACCAAACAGCCCCAGGACAACACCCAGAAGTCCGTAAGTCAATATCCGGCCGGATTGATACAGGACTTTATTAAGTACTAAAGTCCAGGATATCTGTTGGCCTCCCTGAAATGCCATCAGCAAAGGACCACACATCACTGCACAGTGCAGACTACCTAATAAACCCATAAAAAATGCCAGATAATGATAAGTCATATGCTACAGGAATATGTGTTTTTCGAAAATATAAGGAACCGAGTTACCCTCCCATTGTATTTCCAGACTCCAGTTTCCTTTCTGAAAAGACTGTATAGGTAACCGATATCCGGTGGACATTGTCGCAAATGGTAAGGAAATATCCAGATGACTGTCAGAAGGACGCTTAAATACTAATTTACCTTTGTTCTGCGTATGCTGAAAATCAATATAAAGTGTATCATTCACTGCTTTTATAAGAGGTTCCGCATGATCTCTGATCACATTTGATTTTCTATTATAGGTGTCATCGTAGTTTAATCCCTTTTCATAATAGTCTTCTTCCTCTAATGTATCCGCATTATGACTCACCATATATATTCCTGCACCTACAATAGCGGACATAAATACGGCGAGACTGACTACTATTTTTTTACCCCAATTCATACTTCGTTGTTTTTGTACTACATTCCCGGAGGAGCAATAAATGTTGTCTTCAGGGTTTCTATCTTTTTCCCTTCGGACATAATATGTATTCTGACATTTGATTTGTAATGCTCCACATCCTTATTATTGATAATCAGAAAAAAGCTCAGTTTGGCACTGCCATCTTTATTCAGTTTATTGATTTTATTAACCAATTGTAATGTTAATTTGTGGTCTTCACTTTCCAGTGTAAAAGGCATTTCTTTACCACTCTTGTTGATCAGTTCCAGCGAATAAAGATTGGAAATGGTATGATCTTCCCTTAGCTGATAAGTACTTCCTTTCGCTCTCAGAAGGGTAGCACCAACCTGTGTTCGGCTGAATATCATGTAACCAAATACTCCCATCAATACGGCTAATACAATGGAATACGCAATTGCTCTTACGTTATTCTTTTTGAAATCATCCTTACGTTCAATTTCACCCATAGCGTAAAACCCGATAAGACGACTTGGTTTTCCTATTTTTTTCATGACACCGTCACAGGCATCTATACATGCGGTACAGCTGACACATTCCATCTGTAATCCTTTACGGATATCTATACCTGTGGGACATACCTGCACACATAAATTACAATCGACGCAGTCTCCCTTTTCTTTAAGATCATCTTTTCGATGCTTACCACGAGGCTCCCCTCTGAAATGATCATATGCTACTACTGTACTCTGATCATCCAGTAATACACTTTGCAGTCTTCCGTACGGACAGATCGCAATACAGACGATTTCGCGGATGTATGAAAATACAGCATAGAAGACCAGGGTAAATACAGAAATGGAAATCAGACCGGCAATGTGTGCATCCAACGGATCCGTAATAATCTTAATCAGCGCATCAGTACCGATAATATAAGACAGAAAGATATTTGAAATAAAAAAAGATATAATCAAAAAGATCGTATGCTTGAGTATCTTTTTCTTATTCTTCTCAAAAGAATTTTCAGCCGCATTTAACTTTTTCTGCTGTGTCCAGTCACCCTCTATCCAGTATTCTATCTTGCGGAATATCAATTCCATGAAAATAGTTTGCGGACATGCCCAACCGCACCAGACCCGTCCATAAACCACAGTAAACAACACAATACATACCATCGCGATCAGCATGCCGAACACGAAAATATGAAGATCCTGAGGGTAAAATAAATTTCCGAAAATCGAGAATTTACGCTCAATAATATTAAACATCAGGAAAGGTTCTCCTTTGATCTTAATAAACGGAGCTGCAAATAAAAACAGCAACAACGAATATCCAAACCACTGGCGATAGTTATAGAGCTTGCCGGAAGGTTTCTTGGCATAGATCCAATTTCTCTTTTTAGATTTTGGAGGATTAATATCCTGAATATTCGTTGTTACCTGCATAATTTTATACCTATTGTACGGCTGTAGTATCTGTTTCGGCGTCAGCATCTTTCTCAGCAGATGCGTACTCTACTTCTGCTCCCTGAGGCTCTTTAGGATTACCGGGTTTTGTATCACGTATCGAAACGATGTAATTACTTACTTCTGCGATTTGTGCCGGAGACAATGTCTGCTCCCATGGCACCATCCCCTTATCCGGCACACCATACTTTACTGTTTTGAAGACATCCTTTATTTCTCCTCCATGCAACCAGAAGCGGTCTGTAAGATTAGGGCCTATGCCCCCTTCTCCTGCCTGACCATGACATGCAGAACAGTTCGCTGCAAAGATGGCCTTACCAGCTGTAGCCATAGCACCAGTCTCATCCACCGTAATAGATGTTTCATCGATAAGATCAGCTACCTGAGCGAGATATTCCTGCTTAGCCTTTTCAGCCTGCGCGACCTCCCTCACATATTCCTGATCCTGATTCAATCCCCATCCAAATACATGATACACCAACAGGTAGATAACACCAAATGTAATAGTGGAGTAGAATAAGGCATTAAACCAGATCGGGATTGGATTATCCAGTTCCTTGATACCATCATAGCTGTGATCAATCACGATATCCTTTTCTTCTGAGATCGGTCTCAGACCCAATATCTTTTTCCAGTTCTTTGACCATTTGATTTTACGTTCCTGTTTTGCAGCAACTTTTGCAGCCTGTTCCTGTAAAAGCACTTCAGGCATAGTAATCTTTAAAATGGATTTTATTGCTTTACTAACGGAAAGTGCAGTAAAGAGCAGGACGATTAATACCACCACCAACAGAATGATAAGGATATCATTATATATATTGCCCGTACTCATGTTCCAACCTGAACTTACGGCAGTAGAATCTGCTACTAAAAATAATTTCATAATCTATTTTTATTCTGTTGTTTGACCATTTTGTTCGTCCTGACCATCGAGAGGCAATTCTTTCATGTACTGAATATGATCTTTCTTCATCCAGAATAACATCAAGGCTACAGCAACGAAGAATACCAGGAATATCCACAGCGATGTGATCAGATAAATTTCATCGCCATTTAAATTTGTGATTTGCTTGAACATCGTTTTACAGTTTAATTTTGATTATCCACATTACTTGTTGCAGGTGCTACAGGTGCTGCCTTAATATCCGTTCCTAATCGTTGCAAATAAGCTATGATGGCTATAATCTCCCTGTCACTTCCAACCTTAACCTGATTTGCAGCCAGATCTTTGGCTATTGCTTCTGCCTGTTTAGCGATATCAGCATGTGCATTTTCAATATCCTTATCTGAATATGGCACACCTAACACGCGCATTGCATTCATTTTCTCTTTTATAATACTATTATCCAGTTTCTGCTCGATCAGCCATGGATATGTAGGCATGATACTTCCTGGTGAAGTAATGGTCGGATCAAGTAAGTGATCAAAATGCCATTTGTTAGGATACTTTCCTCCTACGCGATGTAAATCAGGGCCGGTACGTTTGGATCCCCATAAGAATGGTCTGTCGTAAACATATTCTCCGGATTTACTATACTCTCCGTATCTGGAAGTCTCCGAACGGAATGGACGTACTGTTTGCGTATGACAGTTCACACAACCTTCTTTAATATAAAGATCCCTTCCCTGTAATTCCAGTGCAGTATATGGTTTGACACTTGCTATTGTAGGAATATTAGATTGAATGGTGAAAGTAGGTACCATCTCCACAATTCCTCCTATCAGTATCGCAAGAAGAGCGAGCACCATGAATAACATAGGTTTGCGTTCCAGACGACGGTGAGTCTCACGTTCATTCTTAGTCACAGGTTCAAGAGCAGGAGCTTCCGCCGGCTCATTAGCCATCAGCTTTCCTTTAGCCATTGTTTTGACCAGGTTGAATGTCATCAGCAATGCTCCTGACAGATACAATGCACCACCTACCGCACGCATCATATGCATTGGAAGAATTTCTAATGTAGTCGCCAGGAAATTCGGATACTTCAATACACCTTCCGGAGTAAATTCTTTCCACATTAGCCCTTGTACAACAGCTGCCCAATACATTGGAATAGCATAGAATAAAATACCTAATGTACCGATCCAGAAGTGCACATTGGCCAGCTTTTTAGAATACAGCTCCGTTTTATAGATTCGCGGTACTAACCAGTATAGGATCGCAAATGTCATAAAACCGTTCCATCCAAGTGCACCAACGTGTACGTGAGCTACAATCCAATCGGTAAAATGGGCAATCGCATTTACCTGTTTTAAGGATAACATAGGGCCTTCAAATGTAGCCATACCATAAGCCGTCAATGCAACGACCATAAATTTCAAGGTTGGCTCTGTTCTAACCTTATCCCATGCACCGCGCAATGTCAACAGACCGTTGATCATCCCTCCCCAGCTAGGAGCAATCAACATGATGGAAAATACGACGCCCAATGATTGTACCCATGAAGGTAATGACGTATATAATAAATGGTGTGGTCCTGCCCAGATATATATAAATATCAGCGACCAGAAATGCAGAATACTCAATTTGTAAGAATATACAGGACGATTGGCCATCTTAGGCAAAAAGTAGTACATCATACCTAAGAAAGGAGTGGTAAGAAAGAAAGCAACAGCATTATGGCCATACCACCACTGGACTAATGCATCCTGTACTCCGGAATAGACATAGTAACTTTTCCAGAACGTGACAGGCAGTTGAATCGAGTTAACTATATGAAGTACAGCGACAGTCACAAATGTTGCTATATAAAACCATACAGCGACATACATATGTCTTTCTCTACGTTTGATAATAGTACCGAACATATTGATACCGAACACCACCCAGATCAAAGTAATAGCCACATCAATAGGCCATTCCATTTCCGCATATTCATGACTGGAAGTAAAACCCATCGGAAGTGTAATAGCGGATGCTATAATGATAAGTTGCCATCCCCAGAAATGGAGTTTACTTAATACATCACTGAACATCCTCGCTTTGAGTACCCGCTGCAGCGAATAATAAACGCCCATAAAAATAGCATTCCCTACGAATGCAAAAATGACGGCATTGGTATGAACAGGACGGACACGACCGAAAGTCGTATACTGTATCCCGAAATTCATATCCGGCCATACCAGTTGCAATGCCACCAATAATCCTACGGACATTCCAACGATGCCCCATATGATCGTGGCTAACCCGAAATTTCTGACAATCTTATTGTCGTAATTAAACTGCTCTAACTGCATTACTTGTTGTGTTGATTTCTGTGGGTAAAATTATCTCTTAATTCATGACATTCTAATGATATATCACGGCTTAAAAAGTGATTTATATTACTTTTCAGAAACAACAAGAGTCTTTGGAGTCAGGCTGCAAAACAAAAAAAACGGACTTAAATATTTAAGTCCGTTCCTATGTTTTTGATATGATGGATTACAGCATATTCTTTTCCTTGTCCTCATCAGCTTCAGGTGCTTTTGCATACCTGGTATACCCGTGTTTGGAAGGATTTTCAATAATCTCTTTGACAGAGACTAATTTATAAACATATGATGCTGTTTCATTATTTAGTTTCAGCTTATAATAATCGTCTTGTTTTTGACGACGGATGGCTCCTCTGAGGCTTCCACCACCTACATTATAGGCAGCAGCGACCAATGTCCAATCTCCAAATTCGCGATAGAGATATTTGAGGTAACGGGCAGCTGCATGAGTAGATTTAGTCAGATTAAGTCTTTCATCTACTTTACCGCTCACCTTCAATCCATAAAGGCGTGCTGTTGCCGGCATAAACTGCCAATAGCCACCTGCACCCTTACTGGACACCACACGACTATCCATCCCGCTTTCTACTAGGGGTATGTATTTAAAATCTTCCGGAATACCATGTGATTTTAAGATTGCAGCAATCTGTGGTAGGTGTTTCTCTGCCTGCTTGTGTAAACTGTACGTCTGTTGCTTTCTAAAAGAAAAACGACTTAAGTACTGTGTGAGCTTCCTTTCGACCTGGGGTAGATCCAGCGGAAGGCTTTCTTCTGCGAAGGTGATCGATATCAGATAATCGTGTTCTCCTTCATTGTCCTTATCTCCATTATGGTCAGATAAAGCCGCTTTGTTTACTATTCTGTTTTTGATGTTCAGGGTCTTGGCATCGTCATATCTGACATTGGCTGCGACCGCATTTTCCTTCGTGCTTGAATACAATTTCGACAGTAACATCCCTGCCAAAATCAAGCCACAACATAATACTTTCTTTTTAATCATTCACTCCCTTACTGCTATCCTATCCACGATAATATCGATCAAAAAATAGCTTGGTACAAATTCAAGGTGGCAAAGATACACACTATTATGCTAAAAAACAAATAGTTACAAATCCGACCAGATCTATAACGTTGAAATACAGCTTTATTGTATACGATTTTAATAAATTATTTACATTATTCTGGTGGTAGAATAAATATTATAGCTATCTTTGTAGTTCACATTTTTTTAAAGTAAAATATGCCATTCAGCAGAAATCGGAACAGTCGTGACGACAACTCCAAACGATCGAGAAGTAACTCAGAAAACTTCAAATCAAAAGGCAACAACAGCCGATCAGAAAAGTCTTCTGGTTACAACGACAACAAATCTCCTAGAAAATCATTCTCAAAATCATCAGACGCTAATGATCGTCCTGATCGTTTCGAAAAAACTGAAGGTAATAAAACCGGAGGCTATAAAAAGTCATTTGACGGAAAAAAATCATTCGGAGATAAAAGATCTTTTGGAGAGAAGAAGGCATTTGGTGATAAAAAAGCATACGGAGATAAGAAACCATTTGGAGATAAAAGCGCTTTCGGCGAGAAAAAATCCTTTGGTGACAGAAAACCATTTGGTGATAAAAAAGCGTACGGAGATAGAAAACCTTTTGGAGAAAAAAGCGCTTTCGGCGAGAAAAAAGCATACGGAGATAGAAAACCCGGATCTGATAAAAGATTTGGCGACCAAAAGTTCAGCAAAAGCGGACCTAGAGATAAAAACAGAGATTTCGGAGATAATCGCAAATTCGACAAGCCATACAAGAAATCTTTCGAGAAGAGTGAAGATGGTGAACAAAGAACATTTGCAAAACGCAGACCGAGCAGCAGAACAGTAAAACAAGCTACTTCTGACTATGATGATAATGGAATGATTCGTCTGAACCGTTACATCTCTAATTCCGGTATATGCTCCCGTAGAAAAGCAGATGAGCTGATCACTGCAGGTGTTATCTCTGTAAACGGGGAAGTGGTTACGGAATTAGGCAGTAAAGTAGATCCGGCTAAAGATGAAATAAAGTACAATGGTGAGCGTCTGAAAAGAGAGAAGATGGTATACGTACTTTTGAACAAGCCAAAAGATTATATCACTACTACTGATGATCCTCAGGAACGCCGTACAGTAATGCAATTGGTAGCAAATGCTACTAAAGAACGTATTTATCCTGTAGGACGCTTAGATAGAAATACAACAGGCTTGCTTCTGTTAACCAATGACGGCAATCTTGCAGAAAAATTGTCCCATCCACGTAATAGTATCAGCAAGATCTATAATGTAGAGTTGGATAAGAGTTTAAATCAAGGCGATTTTAACAAAATTGTTTTTGGTCTTGAACTTGAAGATGGTTTTGTAAAACCGGATGATCTGAGTTATGTACAGGGCGGTAGTAAACGTGAAGTAGGAATTCAGATTCACAGTGGTAAAAATCGTATTGTAAGACGTATTTTTGAATCTTTAGGATATGATGTCGTGAAACTGGATCGTGTAGTCTACGCCAATCTTACAAAAAAAGACCTGCCAAGAGGCCGCTGGAGATACCTGGAAGAAAAAGAGTTGATTCAATTAAAACATCTGATCTAAATCAACACTATCATAAGATTTAAAGCAGCTTAATCGCTGCTTTTTATATTTTAGTGCAGTTATCTCTTCTTAATTTTTTAATTTTATCAAAAATATAAAATACCATGACAGATCCAAAAACATTGACTTCTGTAGCAGAATTTCATAAAACATTTCAACATCCTATATTAGATCAGCCAACTATTCCGGCTGAGAAAAGATGCGAACTACGGGTTTCGCTCATCGCAGAGGAGTTAAAAGAACTGGAAGAAGCCATCCAAAACAAAGACCTGGTTGAAATAGCGGATGCACTTTGTGATATCCAATACGTATTATCCGGAGCTGTTCTGGAGTTTGGTTTAAAAGATAAATTCAATGCTCTGTTTGAAGAAGTGCAACGTTCTAATATGAGCAAAGCGTGTAAATCCGTAAAAGAAGCGGAAGAGACCATGAAGTATTATAAAGAAGAGAAAGGTGTAGATAGCTACTATAAGGAAGTTGATGGCCTGTTTCTGGTATTCAGAGAAGGTGATAACAAAACACTGAAATCGATTTACTATTCTCCTGCAGATTTAAAATCAATTATTGAGCAATAAGGTCAATACCATATAAAATACAAAAGGGAGCAAANNTTTGCTCCCTTTTGTATTTTATACCAATATTTTATATCTGCTCCCCTGAATCGCATTTCGCTGCTCTAAACCTTTATCAATATATGTCTGAATGGCTGATTTGCCAAGACCCCAGTTAGGCGCAATTAGCAGTTCTTTATCCGCCAGACCGAATAATCGCTGAACAATAATATCAGGACGTAATAAAGGAATAAATTCACACAAGAAATCGGTGTACTCCTCTATAGAAAAAACATGAAAAGGTTCACGTTTATATTGCACGCCCATAATAGAACCTTCTACAATATGCAGGTGATGTAGTTTTACAAATTTAATCTGGGGATGCTTATTGATCTCATCAGCGTAGCGCAACATCATCTCTCTTGTCTCCCATGGGAAACCAAAAATAGTATGTACACAAATTTCCAAAGGACTGTTTTGTACGAGAGCCAATGCTTTTTGTAATTCACCGTGTGAGCATCCTCTGTTGATACGGGTAAGTGTTTCATCATAGATAGATTCCATTCCCATTTCCAGATCTACATCTAGGCGGTCTGTATAACTTTCCAATAAAGCTACCTTTTCAAAATCAATACAATCCGGACGTGTACCTACTGAAAGACCGACCGTATGTTCCGGACATACATTGATAGCCTCATCATACATCATCTTCAATAGATGTGTAGGTGCATAAGTATTTGTATTAGGCTGAAAATAGATAATAAACTTCTCTGCATTATATCCGTTCCGCGCTCTTTCTATACCCGCTTCGACCTGCTCTTTAATGGTTGGCAGTTTACGTGCTGATTCCGGAGTGAAAGAATCGACATTACAATACGAACAGCCACCGTAACCCTTGCTTCCATCCCGGTTAGGACAGGTAAAATTACCATCCACAATTACTTTAAACACACGTTTCCCGTCATACTTTTCTTTGAGATAAGAGCCGTAATGATTATAAGGTTTCTGTCCAGTATCCAATAATGTACCCATAAGTGCAAAGATACAAAAGAGGATTCATAACAATCTGTATTTAACTATAAAAGGTAATAGAAGTATATCTGATGAGTATCAGTTCTTAACCTATCTCCTTAGAAAAGAGAGAGAATAGTTCGGACAAACCGTTGTCACTAACGCTGGCGCAAGCATAAGCGTAGCGCTGCTTGTGCCTGTATTACATTGGTACGAGCAGAACGCTCGCAACAGCTTTTGCCTTTTATGCATCTGTTATTGTCTCAACCAGCAGTATAGTTCTTTAGCAGTTAATAAGTAGTAGAAGTATGCTGTTGGAATATAGAAAGATAGTTCGGGTAAAACCGTTATCCCTTTTATGCGTCTGTTGGTGTCCCCACCAACAGTATAGGTATTTAGCAGTTAATAAGTAGTAGAAGTATGCTGTTGGAATAGAGAAGGATAGTTCGGGCAAACCGTTATCGCTAACTCTGGCGCAAGCATAAGCGTAGCGGTGCTTGTGCCTGCATTATCTTGGTACGAGCGGCACGCTCGCAACAGCTTTTGCCTTTTATGCATTTGTTATTGTCTCAACCAGCAGTATAGTTCTTTAGCAGTTAATAAGGTGTAGAAGTATGCTGTTGGAATAGCAGTTCTTAACCTCTCTCCCGGTAAACCGGGATCTCTCCTTAGAAAGGAGAGAAGGATAGTTCGGTAAAACCCTTTTATCACTAACTCTGGCGCAAGCATAAGCGTAGCGCTGCT